>JAVRCF010000127.1:0-17069 GCA_034530935.1 Aulosira sp. DedQUE10
GATTTCATTCTCGAAGCTCTTTTCTATGCAGCTTCAATGTAAATTGATATAAGTCTTACTTTTAACAGTTCTCAGCGAATTTATGGAGAAATAAATAATTTATTATGAATAGTGACAAACTTTTAGGATGGATAGAAAATATTGTTGTTTGGTCTTTAATAGGAATGCTATGTTTGGTCGGGTTAGGCAAATTACCTGTTAACCCGACGAGCTTTTTTGACTTTACTGCATCTTTTTACTATTTTTCTGTTGCGGTTGTTATTTGTCCCAAAACTCCCCTGAGTTTTAATAAAAAGCTAGTTTTGGGGTTTATAGCTTTTTCATACGGTATATGCTTTGGGTTGATTTAATTTAATCTAGCTCTTTAGTATAATCCTGATTTTTGAATTTTTCTTGACTTTGTTTGCGGCGTGCTTCTTGCTCATCGAATAGAGCCTTAAAACGTTCAAATTCATCTTGAGTAAGGTTATTTATCGTGATAGAGTAATCTTCTGAGTTATTGTCACGATATGCCAAGAGTGCTTCTTGACTTTCTTCTGAATCAAGCGAATTTCTATCAAGGCTAAGAGTTTGCGAATCTTCTTCAGATTTAAGACTTGCAGTATATACTTCACTTTTGTAAACGACACTTTGTGTATCTTGGTCTGGTTTCCCAAATATATTTAAGCGGTCTAAAATTACAGGAATAACAAACTGTTGAATTTGGGAATCGGCGCTAAAAAATTGTACTTGAGATTCTTGACTCTCTTCTAATGGGTTGCCATTATTGTTGTCATTTTTATTTGTGGAGTTTTTTATAACTTTTGGTTCAATCGTTTTTTCTGTGGATTGGCTTGCTTCGGCTTGTGGAGATGACTCTTGACTAACTTGATTAACAAAATTAATGGGTTCAATTTCTGTGGAGTTTACCTTCAGTTCCTCTTGCACTATTTCACTGACTCTATTGATTTCTGAATTTAACTTTAATATAGCCTCTTTTCGTTCCTCAGCAGTTGGAGGCTGTTTTGCAGATTCTTCAAATTTCTCATCAGGTATATTAAGCTGTGCAATCAATTCTCTGAGGAGACTAGCTTGCATTGCTGGAGTTAAACCTTCTACTGGAAGTTCAATTAGTTCTTTCATACTAAACTTACATCTCCACTAAATCTTTTTTGACATCTTTGAGCGCATTATTGATGCGAGAATTCATAACTTGAAAATCCTGTAATATTTCATCACTGATGTTACTTACTTGGGTTTTTCCTTCTTTGACATATAATAAGATGTTGTCCTTTTTATCTTTAACTAAATAAGTTTGGTTTTGAGTCTGAGTAGCAATCTGATATTTTTCTGTTTGTACTGACATAATGCCATTCATATCTTCTAGTCCAATTGTTTTAACTACACGTTGGGCAAGACTGGTCATTTCATTAACTTTTTCTAGCTCTTTAATGTTTTGTTCCATTGCCTTAGAAGCATTTTCAAGACTGATATTTTCTTGGATGTATAAATTAGTTACCTCCTGAATTCTATTGAGATATGTGTCTGATTTACCGAGTTGTTCAGCTGCAATATACCAGTCTTGAAGATTTTGCACTGTATTAGCTCTCATCCGCTCGATAATGCTATCCATCGCTCCAACCTGCTGTATTCTGGGTTGATAAGGTGATGCGACTATTTGGTCAATATTTGGTTGTTGGCTTTGTTGTGGAGAGAAAATATTCTTGTCTTTAGCAATAAATGGGTTATGTGATACTTGTGTATTGTAAGAAGTAGTACTGCTACTAATTTTGGTATTTTCTACATGATTAAATACAGCGTATCCTTGGGAAGTTTGTTCTACTTTGTACCCTTTTTCTTGAAGATAATTTTGAACTAATTGGTCACTTCCTTGTGCATTTCCGACTATGAAAGAGCTTTTCGCTTCTATTGCCCTATTAAGTAAGGGTTTATAGTGATTTTCAAATGTTTGGGTAATTTGCTCGCTTGTCACTCCGCGCCACGGGCCAGACCCGGATACCATAATGATGTCTTCTTTTGAGTAATTTCCTGTGTTGGCGCGTTCCCTCCATGCTTGCTCGTAATTACGAGTGCTTGAAGGTATACTGGGGGACGCAGCTGATTTACCGATAAACTGGGTAGCTATTTGGGCCATCGCGATATCTTTTTTCATGTGTTCAGCGACGGCGGCGTTTATGGGTTCGAGTTTGGACAGTGGATTTGTTAGCGGACGATCAGTCTGTTCGGACTTTTCCTGCTGGGTTTGTACTGTAGTTTGTTGTGACTTTTCAGTTATATTGCTGTATGCTTCGCTGAGGGCTTGAATAAATGCAGATTCTTTACCCTTACCCTCCCACTGTTTATCCTGGGCGTTAGTTATACTGGTGAGGCAGTGCGTTGTGGGGGTTCCCCCCGTTGTAGCAACTGCCGTACAGTTTTCCAGCCACTCAGTTCCTCCGCGTTTGGCGATCGCCTCTTTTAGCCGGGGGTGTTGTTCGAGTTTAGCCTGAAGCACTTCTACCATTAACTTGTATTCATCAGCTGATGGATACAACTGCTTTTGGTGATTAAATGCGTGTTCGGCGGATGCGTATGCTACTCCTTCAGGTTTTTGGACATGGGTTTCTACTCCATACTGTCCAGCAGGGGCTTCTGGATTATTATTGACTGAAACTTGGTAATCGTTTTGCAGCTTGCCTTGTTCTTTTGCGAGTGCAGTGGCAAGGCTGAGTGCTACTCCAAGCCCATATTTGGAGTCAGGGCTAATATTTACTGGAGTGACAGTTTGTTTTTGGATGGCTGGGAATGGAACAATTTTGCCATTGACATAATCCCCTAGCGGCTCCATGAATAAGCCATATACCTGACTCTTACTCGCCTGGGTTTGGGTAAGTTCTTTAAATGAATGTTTTTCCCATTTCGTCCAAGCTTGCTGGTAACTTGGGTCTTGAATCATTTCGGGGGTAATTTTGTATTGCTTACCCACCCGAAAAGCAACTTGCTCACCGTTTTTACCTTGAGCGATCGCAATATCTCCTTCTTTGACACCATAAGTTTTTTGGTAATCTACACCTCTGGTGGTGTGTATCCTACCGTGTCCGCGTATGGCATCAATAGTTGTATCAGCTGGCACTTTGGAAGGTTCACCGTGCAGATGCAGCGTATAAACCATTGGTACTGGTTTTCCAGATATAGTCGGGTTGTCTGGAATCTGAGGGTTAGCAGCGCGTGCCGCAGTGGAATTCCCGATGGCGATAATTTCTTCTACAGTTGTTTGGTTTGAAGAGTGTGAGGCAGTATTTTGAGTGACTTCTCTGAGGCTTGTATAGCTACGTTCTACTTTAATTTCTTCCCCAGGTGTCCACTCGTTAGTTTTGATGGTAAGGTCACTGTTGCTTTGGACTACTGCAAGAGGAGGTTGGTTTGAGGCGAGGAAGTTTTCAAATTTTTGGCGAACGCTGTTTTCTCTGCCCCAGTCATTTTTAATTGACCAGATGTTGATAGACCATCTGCCTGCTTCAGTATTGAGGGCAGCGTGTTCATTCTTGCAGTTAAAGCGGGTTACAGTACCCGACTCAAGTTTAAACTCTTGGTATGGTGCGTTCTGATTCTCTTCCCTAGTCCATGCCATTCGTTCCTTAGCAGCGCGATATCCCCAATCAGAATTTCCGATATTAATGCTGCGGGCTTCCGTTGCGGCATAGGAGTCATCGCGGTGGTAGTTGATGCCAGCGCCGGGGTTCTCGGAGTAAGTGACCAGCACAATATCCGCATCAGGATATACTTGTTTGACAAGTTCCATTAACTTGTCATCCTGTACCCCTGGCTTGAAGTTTTTATCCTTCAAATCCCATTTTGCACCGACCCATGCGACTTGTCTTAGTAGTGCGTAGTTGGATTTATCGTTTTGAAGTATAGGTTTGAGGTGGGTTTCAAGGTGCGATCGCAATTGTTCTACTTTTTCCTCGCTTACCTTACCCAATATTTCGATAGCTTTAGTTTGATCCGCTTGGCGCGAGTTGGGTAGTAATATTGCTTGGTTTTTAGTTTCTGATTGTGTGCCTGTTAATACTTGTATTTCAACTGCGTTTTTGTAAACCTGTGAAATACCTGCAACTGTAGCGTTAGTATTTGATTGAATGTTAGTTATATTCTTTTCTGGTACAGCTTTTGCAGGAATAATTGGTACTGGAGAATCTTCTTGATTAAGCTCTCTGGGACGGTTAGGTAGTGCTTGTAGAGTTTTTTTATACTCACTATCTTCTGGAATTTGGTTTAATTGTAAAAGACTACCTTCAGTTGCAACTTTTTGATTTAACTCCGCACTAAGCTGTTCGTAACGGTCAAATCCATCAACTTCACCGATATTAATCGGTTCTCCAAGTAAACTATTTAATTCTTCGTTTATTTTTTCACTAATTTTATTTTTATTAAAAATAAATGTAGCTGTGTTACTCTCAATAAAATAATAATTTTCAGTAGATTTTGATTCTAGCCAAGTAGCTACAGCGATCGCGTCTTGTGCGGGAACAACTAATCCGAGAGCTTCTTTAGTTTCTATCTGCGATCCATCTGGAGAAGTATATTGTTGGTTTGGGTTATAAAAATATACAGTTTGTTCTGGAATGATTGGAGTGGGTTGTGATGATGTATCTGCACTCTTGATATTACCACCAGCCCGGTCAATAAAGGTTTGTTTTAGTTCGTCACTAATGGTACTTTCATCGAGTACGAATACAGTCATACCTTTTTTGGCTTCTAACCGAGCTTGTGATATGGCAAGGTGTTCGTATGATACTCCTACTTTTTCTAGATATTTTTTGATTTTTTCGGCTATATTTTCATCAACTGCTAATCCTAGAATACCTACTAATTTTTGTTCTTTATCTTGGAATATGATTGTCGGACGTTCGTTAATTTTACCGATTATTTGGTTACGTTTTTCTTGCTGTTCGTTTCTGACAGGCTTCTCATTACTGATAAGCTGACTGCGCTTAACCCATTTGTCGGGATACTCTACTGTTTCTGGATTAATAGTTATTTTACAGGTACTTTCATTACTGGTAATCTGTACAGGGATACTAGTTCGTTGTTGGTTTAAGCGAATAATACCCGTATCAATTAGTTTTTGTACAGTGCTACTTTCTTTCCTTTGCCACTGTCTTTGTATATTCTCTCTATTTAACTCGGTTTCAAGGCGTTCACTATGCTGACCAATAATACCGAGTGATTGGTCGTCAATTTTAGCAATATAAACGTGCTTTTTATCAAATGCTCTAACTAAAGTTTCTTTAAATGCTTGGTTGCTAATCTCCTGTTTTTTGTACTTTGGATTAGTAATATTAATTCGTAAAAAATTTCCCTTAAATGTCTCTGCTATTGCATAGGCATTTTGTCCAGTGATGATGGTTTGAATTTTAAGCTGTAACTGTTGCCCATTACCAGGTTTTTCTGCTAGCCAACCTTCAGCAATACCCTCCTTGATTGATTCCTTATCAAGGTTGCCTAGTTTCTCAGGTTTATTACCATTTTGAAGATAAATACTATAGTCTTCACGAATAAGATCAACCTTTTCAATTGTTAACATTACAGGTTCATTATTGAACCTCTGGGAATTTCCAAACTTATTAACTTCACCTACTTTGAAGGTAAGTTCTGGTAGTCCGGGTACTTTGGTTGTAACAGAGGTGGTATATACTTCACCTTTTTCAACGCTGGCAATAGCAGTAGTACCAATTGGTAGTCGGGCGTTACTTTGTTCTATATTTCCAAATGTTTTATAATTACCTTCCTGATTCTGGAGTTCAATGACATTTTTTCCATCTTCAGCTAGATTAAATCGAATATTTTGAGGTTTATTTTCATAAAATAATTCACTACTCCGGTCGAACCCAGTGATACTAAACTCATTAAACTTGAGTGTATCTAGCTGATTAATAATCTCTTGAGGGAACGACGCAAAGGCGAAATTAGAAACTTTCTTTTGGTAATCGCTACTTTTATCATTACTGCTTTCACGAGTAGTTGATACTGCCCAGGTAGCAGATGCCATTGCTAGCTTTTGTTCTTCTGGAATTGAATTGTAAAATTCTTCTGCTATCTGGTAGGCTTTTTGGTAAAGAAGTTTAATTTGACCTTCGCTTAGTTCAGCTTGGAAGGCTATTTTGTTAGACGTTACTTCCTGTCCAAGTGTAATTCCTATTTCTTCGGGTTTGTTTTCTTGCTTTTTAGCAAGTGTTCCTAATGCCCTAAACTTGGGTTTGTTGTTCTCAGTTTCATCGTTAATTTGGGCAAAAACTACATATTTATGCGAGGGGTTACTGTTGCGCTTGTCATCAGATATTTCTGATAGCTTGATTGTAATTTTATTCGCTTTCCAGATAAATTCGTTGTCATACTGTAAAAGGTTAGTTACACTTACTTGATTGCCGTTAGCAAGCGTAATATTTGCAGACGGCCCTTTTTCAGTTTCTCTTTGTCTAGATAGCTGACTCGCTTGGTTAAAGGATTTGTCGAATTCTTTTTTGACAAGAGTAGCTCTTAATCGCTGTTCGTTAGAAAACTTGACACCTTTAAATAAAGCTTGAAATTGGGCGATTTCACGCGATTCGAGACGAGCTTTTTCAAAATACTGGTTGGTTTGAGCAATTAGTAATTCAACAGGCGAGTACCCCGTCGGTTGAATTGTATTGTCAATATAGACATCTTTCTTCTTATCCTTAATATAGTTAACTTCCCGGTGGAGAATCCGACTGTTGTTGCGGATAATTTCCATTTCGGGTTTTTTGGCACTTTTGAAGAGGTCAACTGCAATTTGATTTTGAAATGCTGCCTCGGTAATCATTTCGCGGTAGATATGGGTGTTAGTGTTCATCGCCACTAGTGCATTAATCTGGTTTAGGGGTTCTTGCCGAACAGTTTTGATAAACTCTTCCATGTAACTGCGATACTTGGTCGGAACCTCCTTCCCTTCAATACCCTTGGATTTTGCCCAGGCTTCTGTTTTAAATAAATCTTCGTAGTGTTTGGCTACCTGCTGTACGTACTCAAGTTGGTCTTTTTCGCTACCAAAATTTTTTAGGATAGTAATTTCTGACTCTAACGCCTCGATTGAGGTAAGGTGATTGTTGATAACACCGACACTAATGCCATCGCTCATGTGGATGGCGATTTCCTCAAATTCCGGCTGACTGCCATCTTCCTGGTAAAAAGATTGTTTTTTGAGTTTAACAGTTGGATCGTAAGCGTTTTCAGGCAGGTTGCGCTCCCTTGCCTCGGCGGTGAGGTTTGGATACCTGCTTGCCCGCTCAAAGCCAATACAATCACCATCGTAGTCGCGTGCCTGACGCTCTTGTTCGGACTCTTGAGGAAGAATTTCTAGCTCGTAACCAGCTGACTTTAGTTCTGAAATATACTCATTGAATTTGTTGGTAAACTCGATTTTGTCTTTAGTTTCGAGCTTGCTGATATTTTGATCTAAGTAATTTTCAATACCTTCTAATTGGAGATTTTTACTTCGGGCTTCGAGTAGGACACATTTAATTTGCTCGTTTAAACGGTTATAAATACGATCGCTTGTTTCGTCCGAGACAGCGATCGCACCTGCTAGAGGTTGACTATCAGGCCCAAGAATATCTTCTACAACTTTGTTACTTGAGACGCACAGACCATTTGAGTTGAGGAAAGGGGAGCGGAAGTTGAGAACTTCTTCCCCGCCTTGATAATGCGGTATGGAAATTTCCCCATTTTGCAGGTCTTTGGAGGGAATGACCATTGCTCGCTCAAACGTTAACGTCTTGCCGATGGCGATTTCTTTCCACTCGTTTTGGACGAACCGGGCGAGTTCGCGCTGTACTTTCTCAGTTTCAAGAAGTTGACTTTCTCCTTGCAGGTCAGCTTTGATGAGTTTGTAAATAAACGAGTCAGTAGCAATGCGCTCGCGCAAAGTTTCTAATTCTTCTGCTACTGTTGGATCTTCTGCCGCTTGTTCTTCTAGTGTGGTTGCTTGTTCTTCAAGAAAGGCTTTCCGTTTCTCGTACTTTTTGCAGTAAAGTTGTGCAAGTTGGCGGGGGTCGTCCTGTACTTCCTTAAGCTTTTTGGCTTCAAGTTCTAGCTGTTCGGTAAAGTCTTTCAGCCCGTTAGGGAATGAAGCGAGTAACTGCGAGATAGCTGTTTTACCGAGTTCAGATTGTGATTTTTCACCTAGCCAGATATTTTGCCTGTACAGTCCAGGTTGAATTTGGGGCTTGCTTGGCCCATTAGGGTTGTCTTTATCAGTTCCCTTGAATGCAGATAAGGGAAGAATTAAGTCAATTTTAGTTAAGTTGTTGGGATCTGAATAATTGAGGATTTGGTCAAGGTTTGCAGGTCGTAAAGTACCTTTGCCAAAGCGGTATTTGTTATCGTCTCCATCTTGGTCAGTCCAGCCGAAGCGGTGCTGAATTACTCGATATTTATCACCTTTTTGATGCTTGGTTAATTCGTGATATAAGTCTGTGGATATTTGCCCGTAACAGTCTCCTGTTAGCCGATACGCCTGATCGTTACTAATAACGCCACCATTTTCACCATTACTGTCATCAACAATTAGAATATTTAACTTTTTATTGACGCTATTTTTACACGAACCGAGAAAAATAGATCCGTAAGCACCTCTATCTTTGTTATCAGGGCATAATTGTTTAATTCTATCTAGACATTCTTCCGGCCCATATAACAACCGTGTTTTTGATGATAATAATAATTTGTGACTTTCAGGATGATTAATTAATTGTTCCACAGTAGACTTTTCGTCCATATGCCCGAACGAAAAGTCAACCCCAGGAAATAAATGTTCTATTAGGGTATTATTAAGTTCTTCTTTTAACAGTGAATCTGGATTAACCGTATTACCATCTGTATGAATCCACTGATTTAACCTAGTGTCAAAATGTTTAGCTTGAATTGTCATATATAAACAATTAAACTTATAAATTTAAATATAAATTTTTACTTTTTGGCACTAAAATACCCTTAGAGCTTGATTTTACTTTCTCTATATCGGTAATTTATTAAACAATTTTCTAATTTCTATTTACAAAATTAATGTAATTTTTGATACATACTAATGTAGTTATTACTTAGATTATGGCTCCTGAAGACATAAATTTTCGGCGTGATCTCAAAATTTAAGTATGAAAAAAATATACAAACTTCTTGATTACTTCTTGCTTAACGCTTAATCAGTAGTAACTTTCTGGATGTTTGCTATTGATATGGATAGAGTAACCAAACCAGCCCAATTTACTACTATTTATACAGCAACATCATAAATAAACCTAAAAAATCCCAAAAATAGCACACTAAGTTTGTATACTACGCTATTGCTACTAAATTTATGAGCTAGCAATTTGAAATGGGTGTTTAAAGTTCATCAATACGGGTTCTCAATCATACCGAGAATCTGTCTTCAAGACTTCTATCAAAGTTTTACCAGTTTTTGCAAGACAATTCCCGTTACCTTATGAGTGGAAGTCCCTTAGTTAAAAAAATTCTAGTTTTGGCAGCAAACCCCAAAAATTCCTCAGAACTGCGTCTGGGGGAAGAGGTGAGAGAGATTGAGGAGGGATTACGGCTCTCGCGTTACCGAGAGCAGTTTAAATTGGTATCAAAGTGGGCTGTAAGAGCGCGGGATTTCCACCGCTATATGCTCGATATCCAACCACAAATTGTCCATTTCTCAGGACGTGGGATTGGCGAGAACGGGATTGTATTGGAAGATGATGCTGGAAAAGCGCAGTTAGTGTCAACCGATGCCTTGGAGAGTCTGTTTAAAATTTTTGCAAGCAAGGGAGTTGAGTACGTGTTACTGAATGCCTGCTACTCAGAGGTGCAAGCAGAAGCAATCAGTAAGCATATCGCCTACGTAATTGGTATGACTAAAGAGATTGGTGATACAGCAGCTATAACCTTTGCTGTTGCCTTTTACGATGCACTGGGAGCAGGAGAAACAGTTGAGTTTGCCTTTGAACTAGGTCGCAGTGCAATTCAGATTGCAGGTATTGCCGAAAATCTAACACCTGTGCTGAAAAAGAATCCAAACCTCAGCCAGCAACCTATATATTTTCAGTCTTCAGGTGCTTTGACAGCTAGTCAGCGCTTTCGATTAGAACGGAAACGGGATGAATTGCAAGAGGAATACGAGCTGTTAAGTAGAAAGCTCAGTCGTTTGCGTCAAGCTCGTAATATTGAGACTGACACTGCTGTGAAGCTGAAACTGGATGTGCAAATAGAAGAGACACAGAAAGAAGTTGACAGAGTTGAATCACAGTTAAATCAAATTGAATGGCAATTCAGATGAGTCTCAAAGGAGGGCAGGAAACTAATGGATACATATTTTGAAGAGCAAAAACAGTATGAAATTTTACGTGAAAAAATCCAACGATTGAAGAAGGCTCATATTATTGAAACTGATATTCTCAGTAAATTAAGATTAGAAGAACAGATTAAAGATGCAGAGCAAGAGCTTGTTGAACTCGAAAACAAGTTTATAGTTCTAGAAAAGAATAGGATTATTTTAAATTTAAATGGGAGTAACCATCAGGTTTATTGCGTCTTTAGCAAGCAAGTTACTATTGGACGTGCATCTACATGTGATTTTGTTATTAATGATGTTTCCCATCAAATAAGCAATTTACATGTGGGCATTTATTATAATTTAGAGAAAAATGAATATTGGCTTGAAGACTTGAAGTCAGCCAATGGTACGTATTTTAATGAGGTCAAGATTGAGAACCGTACCCGACTTGCTTGGGGTGCAAAAGTAAAGTTAGGTTCTTCATTATCATTTCTATTTCAACATAACAAAGATGATGTTTTATCTCCAGCAGTGCTTATTCAACATGATGCTAATGGTGAAGAAATAGCAAGATATATAGTTATTCCAAAAGGAAAAGTACTTGTTGGCACCAATCCAAAGGAGGTTGTGAGATTTCCTAATTTAAGAGATGAGCATTCGTTGGGGAGTATTGAGAGAAAGACAGATGGTTTTTACTTTGTCAGTGTTCGTAATGAAGAAACGTTATTAAAACATAACATGGAGTTATCTCTTGATTTCTTCAAAGTCAAGGTAACTATACCGAGTGTAGTACGAAAGGAAGCTAATGAAGACACAATTGTAGATAATAATACTGATGATAAAAAAAATGAAAGGGAAATAGTTAAGCCAACAGGTTATGAAACACCTCCTAACTTGCGGAAAATAAATATTTTTTTAGGTTTATTTGTTTTCTTGGTTGGAGTTGTTTTTAATTTAATTTTATTTAAACCTGATAAAGCTAGAATTAGTTCGCAATGGATAAATGAGTGTGTCCTATCACTTAACAGAAAAGAAAGTAGGTCATGGCTAGAAGAATTCTTTGTGTTTGGGGTTAAAAAATCACATTGGCGTAGCAGGTCTTCTATTTGGCCACCTCAAGAATCAGTTGTATATATTGTTTCCACACCCACATTATCAAGTAATATTGATATAACAAAAACCTTTATTGATAAGTCAGGATTGACTGGAAAAGAAATACGTGATGATACTATTTTTCAGCCAGAGGATTTTCTTCAAAGAAAACTTATTCAACTTAAAAACCAAAAAGCCCCTAATGCACCTTGGATAACCATAATAGCATTTGAGTCATTAGGTTCTTTTTATTTAAAAATAGATTATTGGTCTCCTAATGAATTAGATTTTGATTCATCCATATCCATATTTGAATGGCAGAAAAAAGAATTTTTGTACTGGCATTCAGTTTTATTTTTTTTATTTACTGTTTATTTATCTCGTTCAGTTCGTGGTTGGAAAATTCAGCGTTATAGAAACCAACTCAAAGAACAGTATGAAATTTTTCAGAAGGAAAGAACAAAAAAAATATTTGAGGCGAAATCTACTTTAGAACAAGCAAGAAAGTTTGCTCAATCAGGCGATTTAGCACAAGCACTTGTAATTGTTAATAGCTTGTTAAAATCTATATCAAGAGAAATGCCAGTTTACAAAGAAATTATTGACTTGAAAAAAATGATACTGTCTCAAGTAGAATTAGGCGGTGGAGCTATAGCAATAGCACAATTTAATAAAAATAATGGAGAAAGTTTTCAATCAAGAAATACGTCAAATTTATTGTATCTCCGGGTTTTAGGAACTCCTTATGCATATCAAGCACCGTATGGCTTAGAAAATATTTCAATAGGTCGCCAACGTCGAAAACCTGGTACTTCTGCTGATATAGGCAACGATGTAGTTATCAGAGTACCAGGAGCAGACAAAAAGAGTCTCAGAATTAGTCGAAAGCATTTAGAAATCAAAAGAATTGACACTGAATATTTTGTAATTAATAAAAGTGGAGGACATACTAAGCTCAATGGTAAATTTTTGAGGGAAAATGAGCCTTTCCGGTTACAAACACGTGATAGGCTGTTGATTGCTGATGTACTAACTTTAGAAGTTATCATTCAGACCAGGATTAGTGGAAGCAAGGTAGGAAATCTAATTAGAATTGATTCCCATAATACCATCCAAGATGGTCTTTTAATTGAAGCATCAATAGGAGATTTAATTACAGAGGTTTCTTATGAATAACTCGACAATAGAAAGTAATCAAATTATTGATAGTCGGATTAATCAATATATTTTAGTAAATGAGATCGGTCGTGGTGGACATGGCGTGGTTTACCAAGGTTATCACGAAACAAACACCAATGAAGCTCTGGCGATAAAAATTATAGAGGATACTGGAAATCTTGACTTACTTTTAATTGAACCAGAATTACTGTCTCAACTAAATCATCCAAATATTATAAGACTAAAGGATTACTTTATTCATGCAGGAAAGCTTGTTATAGTTACAGAATATATTCATGGTATTAATCTTCAATCTTATTTAGAACAGCGAGGAAGACTTACAGTTTCAGAAGTTATAACTTTTCTTACTCAAATGGCAGATGGACTGAGCAATGCTCATGCCCATAATATAATTCACCGAGATATAAAACTAAGTAATATTTTAGTTACAGGTGACAATCAAAACCAAAGATTTGTATTAGTAGACTTTGGTATCAGTCGGATGGCTGAAGGAATCCAAACTGTTAAGAGCATTGGTGGTACATATTATTATATGGCACCAGAACAACTGAGAGGTCGTCCTTGTGAACAATCAGATTTGTGGGCTTTAGGTGTTTGTGCTTATACGCTTCTTACAGGTATTAAGCCATTTGAAGCTAAAGTGGAAGAGGAACTTTCTCATCAGATACTATTTAGTATTCCACAAGCGCCTAGTGAAACACTAGGAAAAATAGAGCCAGACCTAGAGAATATTATTTTTTATCTCTTAGAAAAACAATTGATTAACCGTACAGCTTCTGCAAGCGAGCTTTTAGATGAGTTAAGAAGACTATTTGAATTATCGACTAAAAATAAAATTTCACATAAAAAAACTGATGAAACTAATTCAAAAGCTCATATTTACACGTGGGAACAGAAAAACCTAAAAGAAACTCAAACAAACTGGGTGAAATTCTGGATATTTATCTTTTTAGCTACTCTGCCTGACTTTATAGTAGGGGATATTATTTCGATTAGCGGGTTATTCCTTTTTTTCATAGGGCAAGAAAAGCGTAAAATTTTTCACACTATAAGTGGTGTAATTGTCATAATTTTTGGTGTCTTAGTATCTTCTATTGTGGAAGAAATATTTAATATTGTTTTTGAAATTAATCAGATGGAAAATGCTTCTCTCTATACCCTAATTCCATTACTTGTAAGTCTTCCATTTATGCTTGCTAGTACGCATCATTTCGTAAAAATAAGGCGCTTAAAGGAAGATTTACTTCTTCATATAAGGCTGCGGGAAGTTTCACAAAGTAGAGAAAAGATAATTAATCTTATCAAAAACTTTCTAGACATACATTGGGGAAATATGAATGTCCATCAAAAATATATTGAATTACTTTTTTTGGATGAGCGATTTGAGGAAGCAATTGTTGAATCAAAACTTGTTCTTAATGTAGATCCGTACAATTTTGCTGGTACACTATTTTTAGCCAATGGTTATTTTGAAGTCGGCTTATATGAGAAGTGCATAGAAGTATGTAATGGCTACCTTTCTGTATCAAATTACAGCTTTGAATTTTCTGATATGAAAGAAAAGTGTGAATGCATTCTTGAAGGAGAAAGATAAATATGCGATTCCAACTGAATTATGATAACAATTTTTTTTCTGGTGAAGGCTCAGTCTTTATGTATGATATAGCATTAGTATTTGAAGGGAGTCAACCAAAATTTACTATACCTTTTATACAAAATGCTTACAAACTACTTTTTATTCAAACGACTAGAACAGTTCCATATTCGACTATATTAAAATACAGAAAATCTCAGAGGATAAATGGTTATCATCAAATTACATATCGATTACCAAATGGTAAAAAATGTAAGATTGGATTTAGAATGATGAATGAACATCACAAAAAAAATAATATTTCCTTCGCTATTAAATTAGAAGAATACCTTGCTGTTGTAAATAGTTTTTCTGGTGACTAATTATTTAAGATTTTGAATATGGATGAAATTATCACTAGAGAACTTGTTAAGGCTCTTGTTAAGACTATTGTTGTTTGTATATTTATTGGTATACGTGCTAGAGAGATTGGCTATTCAGGCTTGCTATGGTTTTTTATCTCTCTCTTGTATAGCCCTTTAGCTTCTTTATATTTACTTACCGCACTACCCAATAGAAACATAGAAAAAAAGCGAAAAAAAGAAATTATTTTGCTCAAAGAGCAACTTTCAAAGAATGCGTCTGCCCGAATAAAAGGAAGTTCACCTATCTCAGATCACACCATTAGCGATGACAAAACAATCCGCTAATTTGGTTGTATCCGCTATTTAGCAGCACATTAGAGTGTCTGTGTAAAAAGAATGATTTTAATCATATAGAGTAGCCGCGCTTAAGCAAGGAAGCTATTGCAGTTTATACATTTAGAATAAATCTTCTTAATAATTTTGTGTTTGTCTACAGTAAGAGAGGCACTGTAGATTAAATTCTCTCTAACAACAGATTTACTATTGCTCAATGCCTCTCTGCGATCGCGATTTATTCATTAATGCTTGTTGGGTAAAGATACGCAAGCTTTTAATCTGCTCGATTTCGTTGGTTGTTAGTCGAGTTGGTATCTCTTCGTACCAGTTTCCTTGACTATAGCAGGTTTGCATCACAGGAGTATTATCCCCATGACGGTAAACAATCAGAATATTGGTATCTAAACTCGCACTCAATTCCCGTCCTTTGATACGGAAATTATTGGTAACAAGCATATAGTCAGTGATTGTAGAAGGCAGATGTTTGAGGTTAGAAGGGAGAAGGTTAGGAAAAGGGGGAGTAAGGGAAGATTGCTCTTGCAGGATTTGTTGAGCAGTGGATAGACCGTTTTCTTCTGAAATATCCCGTTGTGGGCGCTGTTCCTTCAGATACGGCTGTACTTTTTTCTTAACCTTATTTGCTTCCGACGTGGGTTTATCTTCTAATTTTGGTTGTATTATCGAAATTTGATCTGGATAATTATTGTTTAGTGCATTTGTACTCCCAAGTGTTTTGGAGTTACTATCGGTATCGCCATTAGCATCACTTGTACTGTTGCTAGTAGGTTTGTCAGTATACAAGTAATCATTATTACTTGTAATATTAATATTTATGCGGTTAATTGCTCTGGCTTTAGCTTGTTGAATTACTTCTTTATCTTTCTCTTGGTCGTATGTTATTCCATATTCAGACCGCAGTTTGTTCCAACTATAGGGTTTGTATACTTGATAACCAGCAATTTTTACATCATTATGGATGTAGGTAAAGCCTAGTAGTTCCTCTCCCCGCATTTTAGGCAATACCCCAATGTTGTTTTCCTCCAAGCGTTGGATGAACGTGGAAACAGTGGGACTATCCTTGATGGCTTCGCCTATTGCTTGGCGAATAATTTCCTTACTTGTTGGGGTTTTGTGCTTACTATTGACTGCTCTAATACTTTTTGAGCGGCTGGGGCTGGTGAGTGCAGTTATCGCGTACTTTTGCTGTAACTTAGAGGCGACGGCTTCATTCGTTGTCGGTGTCACCTCTAACCCTAGTTCCGCCGCGATGCGTCTAGTTGAGACTTGGGAGTTGAAATAATCATAGGAATCATTAACTAAACTGCCATCTAACCGAATTCGGGAGGCGATTATATGCAGGTGTTCGTGGTCGCGATCGTGGTGGCGTACTGCAACGAACTGACTCGTAGCTGCTACTGACGATTCTTCTTTGGGTAAGTATCCCATATCCTTGAGATATTCCCTTGTTACATAGCTGTACTGACTGTCAGATAAATGCTCATGATAGTTGGGGCGGTGTGCGATTGAGATAATGAGGTGGGCACACTGCCGTTTAACTGCTTTTTTGGTGTATTTGGTACTGAGAAACTGCTGGTTAAATTCATCTGGGTTTGTTCCCATCATATTAGTATCGACAATCGCAGCATCATCTTTCCCCAAGACATACTTGAGCGTGTCGAGAAAATTGGGTTTTTTATAGATGACGGGAATCAAATTGAAGGAGTTGAAAGTGGGGGATATAGAACCTGTAATGCCTTATTTATCTTGGCTTGAGGGTGATTTATCTAGAACGTCTAGGTTAAATGCAGCTGCGATAGTCTGATCTACGAGTGCGATCGCATTATTGACAGTATCCAAAATTTGCTGGTTGTTTGTTTCCTTTGCTAAGTGAGATAACATCATCAGTTCGCTTTTGAGGTTTCCAGCAGTAGCGCGGATAGTTATCAAGTCGGCAGATGGTTTTGCCGTTAGTACCCGCCTTATCCCTCTTTTGTTACTCTGGGAAAAGAAAAATAAGAGCCAAATTTTTAACCGCACACAGAACGGGCATTTGAACGTTTATTTTCTAACATAATGCCTAAAATCAAGGTTTTTGGTAAAAGTCTTATTCTGTAAGCATCCCAGATTATTCTCTCCCGAAAGTGATAAAAGAGGGTTATCCCTCTTTTGTTACCTTCGGGAAAGAAAAATAGAGATGAAGACTAACTAG
>JAVRCF010000128.1:0-16978 GCA_034530935.1 Aulosira sp. DedQUE10
GCGAAAGTTTCTGGTTCTAATAATTTAGTGCATCTTCATGGAGAATTGGTATTACCTGAATAAATCAAAAATCTTGTTTCTCCCTGTGCAGTTCGCAAACGTTCCTCACCACTGTAAACCCAATCTAGATCATTTACGTCTTGTTTATTAATAGCTAAAAAGCCTGTAAAACCAGTATCTAACATAGCATCCACAGGCAGATTTAGCCCATCATTAGTAATCAAATCAATTTCAAAAAATAGCTGCCCCCCAGTACCAAAAATTCCCTCAATCATATTCTGCCAGTAGTTCCTGTCTCATTTAGGCAATATACAAAATGGTCGGTATTAGGGTATTTTTCAAGGACTTTTTTGTGAGCTTGCATCCTATCTGCATCAATGAAATAATCACCACTATCCGGCTCCACACCAACATACCAGCCATAGTGTTCCTGAATCAAATCGGGACGTACACGCTCAAAAATTACCCAACAACGCTGATCAAATGCTTCATCTTCAGCTTTACGTCTAGCAAGTTCCTCTGGCGATAAAGTCCGTTCTGGAAAAATTCGACCTCGACGTGCGGGTTGTTTTGGTGTTAATTGCGTCATAGTACCAATTCTTGCTACTGCCTAAATTTAATTTTACGGCAATTAAATGCCTGAATGTTTATCAAAAGTGCCATCGCGTAGCCCGTTGTAGACATCGCTGTTATCCCAGCGTCAATATCCCAAGCTGATAATTCGCTACCAATGGCAGAATCTTCAACCACTCAGAACCTAATAATACTTCTGTAATTTCCTCTCCTGCATAAACAGGAAGTTCATACTCCTGTCCATCCAAAAGTACCTTACCTGAATAAATCAAAAATCTCGTCTCTCCCTGTGCAGTTCGCAAACGTTCCTTACCGGTGTAAACCCAATCTAGATCATTTACGTCTTGTTTATTAATAGCTAAAAAGCCTGTAAAACCAGTATCTAACATAGCATCCACAGGCAGATTTAGCCCATCATTAGTAATCAAATCAATTTCAAAAAATAGCTGCCCCCCAGTACCAAAAATTCCCTCAATCATATTCTGCCAGTAGTTCCTGTCTCATTTAGGCAATATACAAAATGGTCGGTATTAGGGTATTTTTCAAGGACTTTTTTGTGAGCTTGCATCCTATCTGCATCAATGAAATAATCACCACTATCCGGCTCCACACCAACATACCAGCCATAGTGTTCCTGAATCAAATCGGGACGTACACGCTCAAAAATTACCCAACAACGCTGATCAAATGCTTCATCTTCAGCTTTACGTCTAGCAAGTTCCTCTGGCGATAAAGTCCGTTCTGGAAAAATTCGACCTCGACGTGCGGGTTGTTTTGGTGTTAATTGCGTCATAATACTAACTCTTACTACTACCTAAATTTAATTTTACTGCAATAAAATGCCTGAATGTTACTCAAAAATTCGTAGGCGTAGCCCGTCGTAGACATCGCTTTTAGCCCAGCGTCAATATCCCAACCTGATAATTCACCACTAACGGCAGAATCTTCAACCACTCAGAACCTAATAATACTTCTGTAATTTCGTCGCCGCTACAAACAGGAATTTCATACTCTTGCTCATCCAATAATATCTTGCCCGCATAGATTTCAAAAAGATTTTCACCCTGTGCTGTTTGCAGTTCTTGTTCACGAATAAATTGCCAATCCAGAGCATCTAAATCTTGTTTATTAATAGCCAAAAAGCCTGTGAAACCAGTATCTAACATAGCTTCTACAGGCAAATTTAACCCATCATTAGTAATTAAATCAATTTCAAAAAATAGCTGTCCTTTACTACCAAATGTACCCTGAATCATATTGTGCCAGTGGCTCCAGTTTCATTCAGGCAAAAGGTACAATGTACAGCATTTGGATACTTTTCGCGTGTTTTTTGGCTAGCTAATTCTATATTTTCATCAATGAAGTAATCACCGCTATTTGGCTCCACAGCAATATACCAACCATAGTGTTTTTCAATCAAATTGGGACGTATACGCTCAAAAATTGCTCGACAACGCTGATGAAATACCTCCCTTTCAGCTTTACGTCTAGCAAGTTCCTCTGGCGATAAAGTCCGTTCTGGAAAAATTCGACCTCGACGTGCGGGTTGTTTTGGCCTTAATTGAGTCATACTACCAATTCTTGCTACTGCCTAAATTTAATTTTACGACAATAAAATGCCTGAATGTTACTCAAAAAAGCGTAAACGTAGCCCTTATACCAATTTGAAAAAAGAATGCGACAGATGGGTAGGGGCACAGCAGTGCTGTGCCCTCCGAATGATTTATCTGTCGCAAACATTGTTTGAATCGGTATTAGTATACATCGCATTTATTTCCTACCCAACTCACACAAAAACACCTCCAGAGTCAAGGTAAAAAAATCCTAAAATCTGGAGGTGATTAAACTATTTTCTGCGCTTAGGGAAATTCCCTTGATGCTAGATGAAATTAACTTTTCTCGACTAACTTCAACAATTTCGCTGTGATTCCTAGGCTTTCTTCAAAAAGTGCCTCATGTCCCCAACGCTGCACTTGCTGACTCAGCAACGCTTCTGCCTTTTGTTCCGAAAGTGAAGTAACTTGTTGAAACAGACCGGCAGATTGGGCCCCACCGTGTGTTTCCATCCGCATACAACCACCAGTTTCCGAACAAATCAATGTACCACAGTCAGCTTGCGGATTAGTAGAACTTAAGCGTAGGGCAATTAAATCACCCGCCACTTCGCCCACATCAGCAACTGGAACGCCTGCTAATTCAGCTTCCACCTGCTGTTGGTCGTTGGTAACAAAGCGAATTTTGCCGATCTCATAATCTCCGCTTTCCTTTTGATAGGAAATTGGCAACCATTGCAAACGACTAGCCAGCCAACCCAAAAACAGTAATGCTTGTGTAGGATTGCCTTTTTCGTAGTCAATGTTAACTTTGTCAATTTCCTTCAGCGCAGCGCAACGATGTGGCGAGTCGTAAGCTTGTGCTGTTAATTCCTGCCATGCTGCCAAGCGTCGCCAGTTCAAATCAGCTAAAGGTACACCTGTTTCTACCAACTCTTGCAGACTCGACAAATCACTTTCTGGCTCGTTGAAATTGCAAGAATCGACGATGACATTATTGCAGATCGCTGCCAGCTTCTTGAATAAAGAATTGTTGGGGTCTGGTGTTGCTTTCCACCAAAGAAACTTCGGTAAGCCACCAATCAACAATGCTGGAATCATTCCGCCTATCCGTTCCAAGGCACTGGCAGTTCCAGATAAAGTTATGTATTCACAGCAAATAAGTGTACTTGAAGATTGCTTTTGAATCGGGCAATAGGCAGAAACCTGCGCTTTCACCCCTTCATCCTCACCCACAATCGGACATAGTGCAATAATCCGGCACGGGTTACGGATAGCAATCTCATCAGCAATCCTGGGGCTGGCTGTGTCTGAACTAGAAGAAATCGGAGCAGAACTTTCGCCTATAGATCCATTTCGCTGACCTTTGGCGAATTGTTCGCGCAATATAGCAATAGTTTCTGGGGTTGCAGTTCCGGTTTCTGGGAGTTCAAATTTTCGCTGCACTTCCCGCAGTGCCGCTTTTGTTTGAGGCCCTAAAATTCCGTCAATTGGCCCATTGTAAAACCCTAAAGTAGCCAAAAGGTACTGGCTTTCTTCGGGTTCGTAAACCACTAAAGTAAAAGTCGTAGCACGAGTCGCCGCCGGTAGCGCACCATCATCGCCGGCAATGCCGTAACTTTGCCAAATTTGATGCAGTTCCGCTTCTATTTCTGTCAGCGAAATATCCTTTGGTGCTTGCAGTGAAAAAATCGTAGGAGCTTGAGAAGTCATAGTCAGTTTTGGGGTTTGTCATTTGTCATTTGTCCTTGGTCATTTGTCCTTGGTCATTTGTCATTTATGTTTTTACTAATGACTAATGACTAATGACTAATGACTAATTTTTAGAGTCTGCGCCAGCGACGACCATCTTGATTAATCAAGAATTCGGCTTCTGCTGGTTCCCAAGTACCTGCTTCGTACCGGGGAATGGTTGTTGGATCTGCGGGTGCATCCCAAACAGAAAGGGCTGGTGTCACTACCTGCCAAGCTGCTTCTACTTCATCTGCCCTGGTAAATAATGTTTGGTCGCCCATCATACAATCAAGAAATAGGCGATCGTAGGCATCGGAAGTTGCTTGGATACCAAAGGAACCATAGCTAAAGTCCATGTCAACGGAACGAGTGCGGAATTCTGCCCCAGGCATTTTGACATCAAAACGCAGGGAAATTCCTTCGTTCGGTTGAATCCGCATTGCCAAAATATTGGCATTCCTTTGTTGTGCCGCAGATTGGAACATCCGAGACGGAACTTCCCGGAAGTGGATAGCAATCTCACTAACTTTTTTCGGCATCCGCTTGCCAGTACGCAGGTAGAAAGGTACGCCTTGCCAGCGCCAGTTATCGACTATAAACTTCATTGCCACATAGGTGGGTGTGCTGGAGTTGGGAGCTACTCCTGGTTCTTCATGATACCCAGGTACAGGTTGCCCTTTCATCCACCCAGCGCTGTATTGACCACGCACTGCGGAACGTGACAAATTATTCACTTCTGCTAAACGAGTAGCTTGCAGCACTTTTACTTTTTCAGTACGGATACTATCAGCATCCATTGAGTTCGGTGCTTCCATTGCGGTTAAGCAATACAGTTGCATGAGGTGGTTTTGCAACATATCCCGCAACGCACCGGCTTGTTCATAGTACCCAGCGCGGTCTTCAACTCCTACGGTTTCTGCCACGGTAATTTGCACGTGGTCAACAAACTGACGATTCCACAAAGGTTCAAAAATCGCATTGGCAAAGCGAAATACCAGTAAATTCTGAACTGTTTCTTTTCCTAAGTAGTGGTCAATGCGATAAACTTGGTTTTCTTTGCAGAATTTCTGCACCACTTTATTAAGACTTTGGGCACTAGCTAAGTCTCTACCAAAGGGTTTTTCAATTACTAGACGGTGTTTATAGGGGTCGTCTAGCATTCCCGCTCCCCCTAGTTGCTTAATGGCTTCGGGAAAGAAGTTAGGAGCCACAGAAAGGTAGAACATCCGGTTTCCCCGTGTCCCCCGTTTCCCATCTAATTCGCTCAATAAGTCTTTGAGTTTTTGGTAGCTTTCCGGGTTATCTATATCTCCAGGACAGTAGAACAGACCTTGAGAGAAGTCTTGCCACAGTTCCCCTAGCTCGACACTACTATGAGCCTCTTCCATACCTTTCTGCATTTGCTCGCGGAAGTACTCGTGGCTCCAGGCTCGACGCGCCACACCAACAATCGTGGTTTCAGGGGGAATGCGCCGTTCCCGCCGCAATTTGTAAAGTGCAGGTACTAGTTTGCGCCAGGTAAGGTCACCAGAAGCGCCAAAAATAACTATAATCTGGGGTTCGGGCATCCCTTGCTGTTGCAGACCAACGCGCAGGGGATTTTCTAAGAGACTGACCATAGGAATTTGGAATTTGGGGTTTGAGATTTGGGATGTAGGAAGGGGGAAGGGGAAAAGGAAAAAGGGGAAGGGGATTGATTATTTTTCCCTAGCCCCTAGTCCCTAATCTCTAGCCCCTACACTGGTGACAATAGCTTGACTTTCTCTTCTAAAGAGTTCATTAAGGACTGGAAAGGTTTGACAAATTTGTCAATTCCTTCAACCAAAAGTTCGTCCATCACGGTATCGATATCGATATTGATGTCGGGATCTTTGAGGCTTTCTATCAGGTTGTAAGCTTCTTCTACGCCTGTTTCCACGCGACTAGCGACATCGCAGTGATCTGCACAAGCGGCAATTGTTGCTGGTGGTAGGGTATTGACAGTATCAGGGCCAATCAACTCATCGACATACATCACGTCGCTATAGTTGGGGTCTTTGGTGCTAGTGCTGGCCCAAAGTAAGCGCTGTACTTTAGCTGCTTTTGCGGCTAAGGCTTGCCAGCGATCGCTTTCAATAATCTTGTTGTATTCTTGATACGCAATCTTAGCATTAGCGATCGCTATTTTCCCTCTCACAGCTTTCAATTTTGCCTCTATAGCAAGATCATCAACGCCTTTTTTCAACTTAGCATCAATCTTAGCGTCAATGTTATTATCAATCCGGCTAAGGAAGAAACTAGCTACTGACGCTATTTTGCTGATGTCTTCACCTGCGGCGGCCCGTTTTTCTAAGCCCCGAATATAAGCCCAAGCGGTGTTGATATAGCTGTCTACTGAGAATAGCAATGTGATATTGACATTCATACCTTCAGCTATTACCTGTTCCACTGCTGGTAAACCAGCTTTTGTCCCAGGAATTTTAATCATCAAATTTTCCCGCCCAATTTCTTGGAAATAGCGGCGGGCTTCGTTGATTGTGGCTTCAGTATCATGGGCGATGGTTGGTGGTACTTCTATACTCACATAACCATCCAGTCTATTCGAGGCTTCATATACAGGGCGCAAAATATCACAAGCATTGCGGATATCTGCAAACGCTAGGGATTCATAAATTTTGTATGTTGGTAAGCCAGAGCGAACTCCTGCTTCTATATCGGCATCATAAATCACATTACCTGCTATTGCTTTTTCAAAAATCGCTGGGTTGGAGGTAATTCCACAAATCCCTTGATTCTCAACTAGGCTTTTGAGTTCGCCTGATTGAATAATGTCACGGCTCAAATTATCCATCCAGATACTTTGACCGTATTGTTTAATCTCCAATAAATGATTGGTTGCCATAGCTCTAGTTTCTTTCACTCCTGTTAATGATGTTTCTAAGTGAATTTGGCAAAACCCATCAAAGGTTGATGGTGACTTTTGAATTCTGGCGTTGCCAATCACTTATTGCATCAACCACCTGAGATAATCTTTACTTCACTTTCTAAAAGCGCTATTTTGCATTTCCAATCGCCATAGTTAACTTTTATTTACTTAGTGGCGGATGTTCTGGGCATCTTTGTATACTTTTTTGACTCCTATGCGTTCAGTACGGCGGAAATAAAGCTACGATTGAAAATATCTAAAAAGCTTATAATGTAAGCTTTTTGACTGATTCGACAGCAGTATTAGTGACCGTTTTGAATAAAAGACTCCACCTTAGCTACGTCTTCTCTGCTACCAATAATTAGAGGTGTGCGCTGATGCAGTTTTTTGGGTACTACGTCCAAGATATCTACCAATCCGGTAGTCGCACGGCCGCCTGCTTGTTCAATAACAAAAGCTAGGGGAGCAGTTTCATAAAGCAAGCGCAATTTACCTTCTGGTTTTTGAATTGTCCCAGGATAGAGAAACACTCCCCCTTGAACCAAAACTCTATGAATATCGCTCACCATTGCCCCACTATAGCGAGCAGTGTAGCCTTCTGTGCGATGGACATAGCGGATGTATTCCCGATAAGATTCTTCCCATTGCCAGAAATTCCCTTCGTTCACGCTATACACGGAACCATGATTCGGAATTCGGATATTTTCTTCTGTAAGAATAAACTCACCTAAGCTGGGATCAAGGGTAAATGAGTGAACCCCTTTACCTATAGTATAGACCAGCATGGTGCTGGGGCCATATAAGATGTATCCAGCAGCTATCTGGTTGCGTCCATTGCTGAGCAGGTCTACTGCCTTACCATCGGTATCGTCGCCTTCCTGTTGACGAATCGAAAAAATCGAACCCAAACTGAGATTGATATCGGTATTCGATGAGCCATCAATTGGGTCATAGAGCAAGGTATAGCGACCAATGGGACAGTTTTCTGGGATGTAGTAGGGTTTCTCCATTTCTTCAGAAGCTAGGCGACAGACTAAGCCGCTTTGCTTGAAAACCGCTATAAATACGTCATTGGCATAAACATCCATCTTTTTGACGGACTCCCCCTGCACATTGACTTCCCCAGTAAATCCCAAAACACCTTCCATTAACCCAGCACGGCTCATGTGACGAGCAATTAGTTTGCCTGCTAGACCGATGCGATTCATCAGCGCACTCAAATCCTGCGCCTCTGCTGCAAAACTTTGACATTGCTGTAGGACGTGACGGGATAACGTTGTACAATCACGATCTAAACCCTTATCTCCACCAAAGTTCTTAGATAAATCTAAAGATTCAGGCGCTTGAGCCATTGTGTTGTTCTCCCTAGGATTTTGTGTTCGTTCGGCCGATGCCACTTATGGCAACTTGTCTGGTCTCTGCCTCTATCTTAGAAAGGTAATTTGATAACCTATGTGTGTTTTTAGATAAACTAAAGAAATCAATATCTTTTGGCTGTTACACCTGAGATAATATATTTAAGCAAATATATTCAAATCTTTGGCGATTCAATATTGTAGCTAAGTAAGCTGGCAAGAAAAATTCCATGTATGTGAAGAAATATAAATTGTCTGTAGGGTGTGTTATTGCTGAGGGTACGGCACCTTGAGTCTATGTCATTGATTTTGATGAGTTCGTAGTGAGGCAGTGCGTTGGGCGGGTTCCCCGACTTGTAGCAACTGCCGAACCCGAAGGGTAAGCACTTCAAGGCTTGAAATCCAGGACTAAAGTCCTGACTACGAATTTATTCAAACCTCAGAATTAATGGGACAGACCAGTAGTCCAGCACTTTGATGATGATAGGTGAATCAAAGTGCTGGAATACTAGCCCCTAATCTTTAGCCTTACTTTTGAAGCTGGATTTTTATGATGCGGATGTTTAGTCTATGGCAATCTGCTGAGGGCCAGTCGCTTTACCATTGTGAGCATCAGTCCCAGCCGGAGTATAACTCGTTGAGCCAGTTTGCTTATCTAACCAGCTTTTAACAGGATCATCCGCAAGGTTAAGGCGAAACACACCAGAGAAAAGCCCGCCCAAAAAAGAGACTGGGTGTTGGGTAAATTCTTTGAAAATGGGTGACAATTCATCAATAAACATTAAGAGTCTCCTCGCTATGCCTGAGAAAATTATTACTTCTTTATTGATCGTAACCTGGAAACCAATATCAAGTTATTGGTAGTATATAATACAAAAAAATTGCTTAAATTTTCATAAATGCGCTTGCAATCATCAAATTGCCTACTACCCAGATCCCCGAAGTCTTTGACTCGACTTTAGCCAATTGAGATTTCTGATACTCATTGTCTCCAATAGCGATCGCAGTGCGGATCATAGCAATTTAGGGATGAAATCCACAAAACCCTTTTAGGTCAAGAATTCTGATGAAAACCGGAGTACCCAAAATCCGTAATCCGGTTTTACCCCCTGACAATTCCGTCAAACCCTAATGCTGCTGAAGTCTAGTAAACGTGTAAATGGCTAAAGTCGAGTTTGAGAAGTCAGGGATCTAAGTTTTGGCTGATAATTTAGGACAGCTATATGAAAAAGCAGTGGTTTGAATTGCAAACCACTGCTTTTGCTCGCATGAGATAAATTTTATCTATCCTCAGTTGCTAATTATTTGGCGTTATGAGGTTGGTTGCTGTTCGGGAAACATACATTTATCAGAGTCACAACCAGATGGGCCAGCCTCAGCCAATTCACCTAAGTCATAGCGACTTAGTACCGCACAGAAATCATCTGTGATACGTCGTGCTTTCACTTCTTGAGTTAAACGTTCGTAGGTGAGTTTATCTATTGGTTCAAAAGGCAAACGTGGAAAAGATTGCAAATCGTCAAAACGAGCTAAAAGCGCTGCGGAAATATAGCCTTCATCATTCTGGATAGCTTCGTAAATGCGCTGACCAAGAACTTCCACTTCATCAGAACGTAACTCTAAAGTTGCAGAGGTATTATGAGTTACATAATGTCGCTGAACTTGGAGAACAAAATCTAATTGAGCTAAGGCACAAAACTTAGAAACATCAATTTGATCCGCTCCTGGTAAATCAGCCCAAGGTACAGCAACAGGGATTTCTACTAGCCATTCGCTAACACGAGTATCAAAGGGATCGTTAAGTAAATTACCCTTTTCATCTTTGTCAGATTGAGAGGGAATAACGTTATAGCCATAGTCAATACAAGCTAAGGCTACTGGGTCATTTTTCCGAAAAGTGATCCGGCGAATAAATCTTTGGGCTTTGGGAGGATGCCAGCCGGAACTAGCACCTGTTAATAGTGCCTTAGTGCCACTAGGTTGGACGGTTGTACAGCGATTGGGGCGTTTGAGATTATGGCGATCGCAGTAATCCCAAACAACCCGATGTACAATATCCTTCCAGAAGCTCAGGTATTTCTCTTCTTGGCGCTTAAATGCCAATCCTTGAGCAGTAGCAGGTCTTCCTGCTTCCCACCAACGCAACCAATCAACACCAAAAGCATGGACAAAGAAATCAAATAAGCCCGTGAAAGAAACCCCTACAATTGGGTCTAATTCGCGGCTTTTTTGGTAACGAGGTTCGAGGAATTGATGATTTAAAAGTGCGGCTACAGAAAGCGCCCCAGCCGTAAAAGCCTCCTCTTGTTCTTGGTAGTTATTTGGGTCAAGTTGATTCAGGTGAACTTCTGACAAATTACAGTGAAAGTTGCTGCCAATAATTTCCATTGTTGTTAACCTAGAGGCTTTTTATCCTCTAGTTCTACAGGTTCTATATTCCCTGTAGCTCCGCGTACATTTTGTACGTATGACCGCAAATTATACAGAAATTCCTTACGACTACAGGGTTTTCCTACAACAATTTGGCAGATAGTCCTGATATCCAAAATGTTGTACTCCTTTTGAATTAAATCCCACAAAGGCTGAAATACTTGCTTCAGCTTGTTGAGTTTTAAAGAATACAGTTTCTCAGAATTGTCTAATGCAAAAGCATAGGCTAAGGCTTGGATACCTGAATTTGTGACTGACGTTTTGCCATGCTGTGCTTGAACTGAGCAATGCTTTGAGCAAAAACGCCGATGAGATATTTTATGCCTGATCACCTCAAAGTTTTTTTGGCATAACTCACAAATTAAAGTATATCTAGGGGCTATTAGTCCTGTTTTTTGCCCTTTTCGAGACTGGTGATAAGCTTTCCGCTTTGGACTATTGAGAAACTTCTTCTTAAATTCAGGATCTGCAAATCTGGCTTTTGCCTTGGCACGAATTTTCGCTCTGGTTTCTTGAGTTTGATTAACACCATACATTGGGTTTTTATTCCCAAAGCTATTCATACCTCTGACTTTAGCAAGAGATTTCCATTCCTGTTTTAAGTGTTCAAATATAAAAGGAGTTGGCTTGATGAGTTGTCTTAAGTCTTTTTCTTGTAGAATGCTAACTTTTACATTGTACTCAGACTCAAAAAGCTGAACTTTTGGCAGGTCATATTGAAAGTTGAAAGCACCTTTGATTTCAACATATTCTCCTGTCTCCAGCAGAAAATCAGGTTTATACCTAACTCCGTTGGAGAGTGTATAGGTTTTGTGTTCATATGTCCAACCAATGTTCATAAAGTCTAAGTATCTTGCGTAAATGTATTCAAGACTAGACCTAAGACAATGCTCACCGTAAAAACCTGAGTAGCCATAGAAAGTGCTAGTCACACGTACCCCCACACTCTTGGAGATATTATATTCTAGAAAACAATTTTCATTGCAATCTAGTTTCACTCTCTACGCTGTACGGTGTCAACGGCTTTTTAGATCCATTGATTACCACGGGATTAGCATCTCAGCTTTCCCCGTATTTGCAGGGTTTTTTACGTGAGGCAAAATTACTTACCACACGGATTTAGTCCGAACCGAGCTAATCGATGTTCTAGCTCATCAGCATCAAGATGTGCATAACGTTCTTGCAGCCACTGTTTTGCTGTTCCTTGTTCGTAAGCCTTCAAAAAATCAATTTTCAAGGCTGATGTTGTTAGCAAATCAATATTAGCTCTAGCTACTGCTTCCCCAGCCCATTGAATTGCTCCTTCACCGCTGTAATACTGTTTGCGAACAGCATCAATAGATTCTTCTAAAGTCGGCTTGCGATGAAAAACTCGGGTATGGTTTGCCATACGTAAAGCATCGCGTTCTGGATCAATTCGCCAGTTACCTTCTGCATCTTGCTGCCATAAGTTATCTTTGGCAGTAGCTCCTAATTGATCGTCAGCCCTGAACTGACGCATACCCGCACTTCTTCTTATGTTTCCTGCAACAATTGTTACAGCGCTTTGATCGATTAATAGGCAGCATTCAACGGAATTTAATTGCCTTCCTAAAGCTTTATTGAGGATAGATGCACAATTTTGGTAAAGTATGGGCAATTTAACCGGATTAGCAACTCCTCCAAAGCCATTGAGAGTTTCTCCAGCTTGACGAACATCACTAATATCAACGAATACTTGAACTTCACCACTAAATCTCTCATCTGTCGAGAGTTCTAACAGAGTTTGATAAGATTTCACCCAACCTTCACGGCTATCGCCAACGGAGATAGTGACTTGATTACCCTGTATAGAGATTTCTGTATACTCACGACGCTGTTGTTTAGGCGTATTACCAATTTCGCCCTGTACAGTGATATTTAGGCGATTGCGGATTGAGGGCAGTTGGTTAATATATCTTGGTTCTATGATGGCTCCAGTACCACAACCCATCATCGCTAAATCCATCATCAACCCAAAGGCGCTCCAGTCCTGTAGGTTGGTGGAGGTGCAATTGTAAGCCCCAGAAAAGTTTTTTGGTTTGGCTATCCAATCTGTACCACCAACCCATAACCAGCGCCCACTGGGTAAGGCTTTCATGTTACGCTGCATTTTGTCTAGAATTGCGGCTTCTTCATGGCTGAGTTTCCCCAGTTCGACTAAGCCCATTAGGGTGCGATCGCATACTTCATCCCAACTTTCCCTCAAAAGAGCCGGACTGCGGCGGCTATAGGTTCTAAAAAACACAGGATTAGCTGCGGGGGCAGTTTCCGGAAACTTTGCACTCTGACGTTTTCTTTCAAGCTCTCGAACCATAAATCCAGTCTTGTTGCGTGCTGACAGATTAAGACTATAGACCAAGTAAATTTAGGATGAAAGATTGTCAAAAAGCACAACTTGCGCTTACTTCACAGCAGTACAAAGTGCAACATCAACTCATAATGTATAATATTGTTTCCATTTTGCAGCATCATGTCTCTTGCTCCTTGGCGAAGTGCGATCGCTCGTGCCCTTGATCACAACAGCAGTCTGATTTATGCCCGTTACTTGCAACTGGCCACGGTACGAGTGAATGGTCTTCCGGCTAATCGAACTTTGGTATTTCGTGGTTTTTTGGCAGCTAGCAACCAGCTAAAATTTATTACTGATTCCCGTACTGAAAAAATCGAGCAGATACAGCAACAACCTTGGGCCGAAGCTTGCTGGTACTTCCCTAATACACGAGAGCAATTCCGCATTACTGGCACTTTAACCTTGATAACAGGTGATGATTCTCAGCACGATCTAGCGCCAGCACGCATTAGCACCTGGCAAGATTTGAATGATGCAGCGCGGTTACAATTTGCTTGGCCCCATTCTGGTCAAGCGAGAAATAAAGATGAACAAGCTGCCTTTTCGCCGCCTCCACCCGATCCCAGCCAGCCATTACCAAATTTTTGCTTACTGCTACTCGACCCTGTTCAGGTAGATCATCTAGTGTTACGCGGCGAACCACAAAATCGCTGGTTATATTATCATGATGACCAGCAGGGATGGTCTGTCAAAGAAATTAATCCTTAACTGGTTTAACTGCGATTTTTCTTGACAAACTCATGCTTTTTCACTAAGCAGCTTTTTCCAGACTTTGATAGCTAGTTGCCATTGCTCAGAGTATTTAGTCTTAGATACTTTAAACCATCTCTCGTAATAGTTATTAAAGTTACCTTCCATAAGGTATACAAAATCATTTTGTTCGCCTATAATTAGCTCCCACCCTTGGGCACAATTTTGGTATGGCGTATCTAAGCTACCCAATGGAATTGAGAAATCATCCACCTCATTCTTAGCTAAATAATTTGCCCTACTCAAACCCCAAAAGCGTGCCAGATAACCCAATGTCTGACTAAAAAACCATACTTGGTAAAAGGTAGAATTCCCAGTTTTATCAGCTATCTCCTCCAACCTAATCTCAAAATCTTCTACTAAAGGAAAGTAATCTAACTCAAAGCCTTCAACTTCAAAAGGATTTACAAAGCTAGTAAACCAAAGAGGGTAGTCATTAGACCAGGTATAAGAAGGTTGATTTAGGTCACAGGATAATTCACCTAAAACTCTAGTAGTAGAGTAAGATTTATTTTGAGGCTGATTAAGCTTCTTTTTAGACATTTTATAACTTAAATATTTTCTAACACCATAAAATCTATTTAATAATTGAGATAGATTCTCGAGAAATATCCAAAATAAAGCGGTTATAAGTAGTTAAATTATATAACTGGTTATACCGCTTATTGGATATTTTGATTTACCTTTAACCAACCTCGTGACTTGATTTAACTATCGAGGACGGGATGGATTAGAGGGGACAATAATCGATTGAGGCAATGGGTCTGGTTGCGGTTGAGGAATTATTCTGAAATCCTGAACTGCTCTAATTTTTTTTAGCCATTCTTGACATTCACTTGGAGAACGGGAACCGCAAATTTTTTGTTCAGGGCGAAGAATGGCAGTATCATGTAAGATTTCTGGTTTGATTCGAGTAGTATCAACTTGAGTCGTATCAAGTTGAATTTGTCCGGGTTCTGCAAGTACAGATGGAATTGCGATCGCACTAGTAGAAACGATACCAAATAACACGAGAAAGAGATATTTACAAAAACTAAAGTTTGAAGATTTCATACTTTACTCCTTGAGGCTAAATGCCTACTTGTTCTAATGTTTGGCTTGGAAGAATAGCCTAGCGTAGAATTGCATACTCTACAGACCATCTAACTGGGTCATCAAGGTTTTTATCTTGAAAAGATGCCTGATTAGTTTGTAAATCAACTGCAAAATCTTTAAGATGGTGCTTATCATTGGTAAACTCAAAGCTAAAACCTTGAATAAATGCTGTTCCAGCTTGACGAGTAAAGGAAATTTTTCCGTTGGGATTATTACCACTTACACGTGTTGCTGCTCTGACATTAGCGCGAGGAATAATAGCATATTGAGCGCTCCAGCTATAAGGAGTTCTCTTAGCATCATCTCCAAATGTCACCTCTAATTCATCAGCAATTCTCCTGACAGCAATTTTTTTAATTTGGTGGTCATCTTCCTCATATTTAAAAGAAAATCCAGTGAGCACAAAAATATGTTGATCGTCACAGCTTAACGGCAGTTTGGCTGTACAAGTACCTCCAGGACAATATTCATTATTTTTAAATGATGCAGTTCTGACATTAGAGCCTAAGCTGTTGTACCGCAAAGCAAATTTATAAGGGTCATTGCCATCATTATCTTGGAAATTAACATTTACGCCTGAAGTACTTTTTAAGGCTGTAATTCCCTTAATATGATGGTCGCTATTTGTGAAACCAAACCGAAAAGATGTCATTCCAGCAGTGTTACTAATTCCAGGTGAGACAAAGCGTGAACCTGTTACTGTACCTGTACCACTTGTGACTACTTGTCCAAATACGGGTGCAGCACCAAGTGTCAGTAGGGAAAACAAAGAAGTTGCAAATAGTATCTTTTTCATAGTTCCTGATGGGATAAGTTAGATTATTTTTGCTTTCATTTTAATCAACAAATTAGAAAGGGAAAATATTCCAAAATTTGTCGATTTTTTCAAAAGAAAATTTTTCCGTTATCAAAACATCCTTTTTGCAAAATACTTAAAAAGGATAATCTTGTAGAGACTAACAGCAAATAAATATTGTGTGATATATTTATTTTGAGATAAAGTCTCTTTCAAATCATTACTCAATCGGGATGATTACTCAGCTATCACGAGAAACTAGATTAACCAATCAGGAGTAATCACAAATGTCCAAAAATCAAAGCCATGTGAAGCAGTACGAGCATTACCAGTTAAGACGAAAGTACTGCCTTGATGTCCTGGATAACAAGCTAAATTGTTAAGATTTCCACTGCTGTTACCCCAAGCATTGAGTACGATTTGGACGCGCCCATCACGATGAATGTTTAAAGTCGTCAAATCGGACTTTCCGTCTTTACGTCCCGGAAAAACATCTTGAAATTTTCCTTGAATTACACTTGCCCCTGTATTGAGTTTACGAATTGTAAAACCTTCTTTGTTACCAGAAGCGCTTGTAGAAATACCATCTCTTGTAGAATAATTTTCTGCCATTGCAAAGGAAGAAAATCCACCTTGTCCACGGGCTGTAATTCTTGTACCTTTAACATTAAACCAATGCCCAGCACCATCTTGATCACCTGGAAACCCCAGAAACATCCTCTGGATATAGCTGCTACAACTAGTAGATGTTTGAGCAGAAGTTGAAGATATCGGAATAGTTGTTGCTGCTAAGAGTAAACCGAGAATTACGCTTTTGATTTTGAAATGTTTACTCATTAATATTTCCTCACTTTTAATTTTTTGCAATTACCAGAGGTAGTTTCTTTTGCCCTCACTTTCAACAACAAGTGAGAAAAACAGATTATTCCGAAATTTACTAAAAATTTGTTGTGGTAATTCTGGTAAGTGTTTTCTAGGCCTTTTTGCAAAGGTGAAGCGTGGGTGCATAAAAGCTGGCTGTCAAACATATATATATAAAGATTTAGAAATATAGCAGCTATTCAATAGCAGTAAAATTACTTAAAAAAGGGGGAACATAGATACTCTAAATTAGTCTCTCTAACTAATCTGCGATCGCCCACCGACTCCTGTAAAGAATCGCTGTCCTCTTTTATCTGCTCCCTTTTATGTAAGTTGAGCTAATATGCTTATGCAGTCAAAACCAGTGGCAGAAACAGTTACACATCTAATGATTGATGCAGCGCATCAAGAACTAATCGCCAAGATTGCCCGAAAATATACTAGAGGCAGTTCTACATCTTGGGAAGATGCGGCACAAACTGCCATGATGAAAGTTTATGAGTATCCGCTCAGAAAATCGGGGTAAAGAGTAAAAGTAGACTCTGCATCGTAGAA
>JAVRCF010000129.1:0-16614 GCA_034530935.1 Aulosira sp. DedQUE10
TTTAGTCAGATAATCTATATATTGTCAGCTTCTTTTTCTTTTTCAGCAACCCCTAATTAATAACTTTGCACGTTGTGTTCCTTGGTTACTAAATGTATGAGGAGTTCCAGGCGGAACCAATACAAAAGCTCCTGGTAGTCCCCGTACTGTTTGATTACCAACTATAATTTCAACTTCTCCCTCTAGAACATAAAACATTTCTTCCATCTGGCGGTAAATATGCAGTACAGGTGCTGTTCCCCTTGGTTGTATCAGATTTTCAAACAATCCTAGGTGCCCGTTAGTATCAGTACCAACCAATAATTAACATCCAGGCAAGCCAGATTTGACTAGCTTTGCTGTTCCGTGATTATTTATCTGAGTACATTTCACTTGAGTTTCTAAGGACTGAATTTGACGTACTAGTGAAAACCCCCACGCTAAAGAAATGACAAATTTAATTGTCATCCCTACCAACAGGAATGTGACTAGTTTAGTATATTTTTTTTGTTGCGCCTGTCTTTTTTGTTGTTCATTAAGTCGGGCTTCAATTTCTTTAGCACGTTCTGCCTCTAGAGACTGTTGTATTTCTTTATGATCTAATTGTTCACTAGCAGCTAAAAATAGATAATCTGAGTTACTCAAGCTTTTTCCATTTGCCCAGTTTTTAGCATCAATCAAAGCTTGTCCGCGCAATAGACGAGATGTATCCTCTTGATTGGAAGCTAACCAACTATCAAAGTATTGGGAATAAGGACGCAAGTTAGCTAATTGTTTTTCGACCCATTCGAGGTTAAAAATTTCTTGGTAAATTGGGCTTCTGACAGTTAAATAACCCTCTTTTCTACACACCAAACCAGATAATAACAGTTCTACTTGTTCTCGGCTATCGTTGGTGGGTACCTCAATTCCTTGTAATAATTGCCGATAAATACCTAACAATCTACCAGCAAATTTTTCGTTTCTGAGGATGCGATCGCGAATTGTGCGTAAATGTTCTGGTTCATCCTGTGATTGCCATTTATCAATAATGTAGAAGCGCACGATATTTTCTACTAAATAACTTTCATTTCTAGGAATAAATTTTAGCTTAGTATCTATATCGTTTTGTAGATAATTGGCTAACAGATTGCACAATTTTTGAGTAAGAAAAGGCTGACCATTTGTCCAGTATAAAACTTTTTTAAGAATATCATTAGGGTTATTTCCTGTAGTTTCTAAACCTTTAAGTAGGGGTTGAGATTCATCAAATGTAAAGCCTTCTAGTTCTATAGCTTTACCGATGTTAAATGGTGTATTATACTTTTTATCTAAAATTAAATCGTTTGGTGCAGCAACACCAAAAATCGCAAAACTAATGCGGTTATATTCTGGATTAATTGCTCTTTGGTTATAACAAAAGCGAATTAAACTAAAAAAATCATCAACGGCAAAATCTAGATTCTTAATAATATCAATTTCATCAATAAAAATAAATAATTGCTCGTTAGGAAACTGAGCTAACAGTATATCTGAAATAAATCGACTGAGTCTTTGTAATAAAGAAATATCATTTTGTTCTTGCCACCAGGATTTTAAATTAACCTTATTTACTAATTTAAAACCCAACCATAAGTCACCTATAAGCCCTTTATACCACTGTTGTGGAGTAATGTTTTCACAACCAATATTTGTCAGATCGATAGTGGCACATTTATAGCCTTCTTGTTGTAAGTGGTACTTAGTTTTGACTAAAAGTGAGGATTTACCCATTTGCCTGCAACTTAGAACATAGCAAAACTCCCCTTGTTTCAAAGCTTGGTAGATTTCTATATCTGCCCGTCTGTCAACGTAGCTAGGTGCATCAATATTTAGCGTGCCTCCAACTTGGTATCGATAATTATTCATGTGTTCAGAGAAATTTATTTTTTTAAATTTTTTATTAGGACTAGTTGATGGCTAATCTGCTTGATATTGATTCAGTTATTTCCTGGTAGCAGGCTAACGAAAAGCTTAGTAGAATTTTTCCTGATGAGTTGTTGATAAAAATAAAGACGATACAACTCACAGCTGACATGTGCTTGATTGCCTTCTAGTTGCACTAAACCCATACTTTCTAGTTTATAGGCAGCGATCGCATCTAGTTCTACTCTTTCATCAACTGCCACTACTTGCTGCATAGCAGACATTAATTGCGGTTCTTTTTGCAGTAGAGTTAATAGTTCTCGAAGATGCTGGCTGTAGATTCCTGCTGGTGTGGATGCTGTTTGTAATAATTCTTCCAGGGCCATTTTGCCCTGACGCAGATGATACAGTGCCAGGTTTACTAAATAGGGATGCCCACCAACCATTACTTGTAGGGAGGCTAGAAGTTTCACATTTTCTTCGTTTTCTGCCCAATCGAGTCTGTAACGCAATGCTAAAGTTTGCACTTGTTTTAAGGTAAACGGTGGTAGTGTAACAGTTAACCCAACATTAAACGGAGACTGATTGAGATTAAGCGGGATGTAAATTTCTGTAGTGTGAACTATCACAATCCGCAGTTTTTGCCATATTTGATCCTGCTTGGACTGTTCGTGCCAACATCGCAGCATCGGCAAGAAGTCTTGAGCAATGTTGGGATGTTCAAAAATGCGATTGACTTCATTTAAAGCCAAGACTACTGGACAACTCTCAATGTATTGCAATAGATAAGCTTCAAAGTAGATTTTACAGCTCACCTTGCTACCCATATCTGCATCCCAAAAATCATCCAGACTAGGAAACAGATTTAACTGCTTACTGACGATGAAACAAAACCAACGCAAAAATTTATCTAGCGAAGCAAAAACCTCTTCATCAGCTTCTTGAATATCTAGATAAACACTGTGATAATTTTGCTGCTTAGCGTGAGCAATCATCTGGTGCAGCAGAGAACTTTTGCCCATCTTCCTGGGTGCTTTAATTCTCAGTAAGCAACCCGGTTGCATGATTTCAGTACAAATTAGTTCTTCTAGCGGAGGACGAGGGATATAAAAAGGAGAATTTGGAAGCAAAGGACCACTAGGAAAATCCATTTTGCCGCCTGAGGTTAAATCTAGTGAAAGCTTCTCTGCTGAAGCAACGATTGAGAATTTTTGTTGAGGTAGATTTCCTTTTCGCTCTCTACTGTATTGCTGAGCTTTCTTGAATACTAAATGTAAGTTCTTTTTTGTCACTCTTTGCCCTAGGGCTTCAGATAAATCTTGCCACAACTGAGAACCTATTTCTTTGATGTAGTCGCTACCATAGCCCGAATCTTTAGCCATCTCACCGTAGGTTTTGCCCAAGAACGATTGGTGAAGTACAAACCGTTGAACGTATCCGAGAGGCTGGCTTCCTTGCAGAATTTGTTCTACAAATTTCAGAAGTTCATCCACAATTATGAAACTTAGAATCCCTATATATTTTTGTAAATTTTTGCACTTCGTGGTAATATACCACGTCGTTCAACTCGAAAACTGGAGTTTTTTAGAAAGAAATAGGGAACAGGGAAGAGTATAGGATTTGACAAGAAAACCTGATTCCGAAAAAACTCTGGTTTTCAAAATAGAGGCAGTTTAATAAATCACTAAGGACTTTTAAAACAACCTTTTACCCTTATTATTGACTTCCCAAACGATACTATAAAATATATCGTAATCATACATAAATTTTCTATAAATTTTTGATGAAGAAGCCGGGTAAGCTCATCAAATTTGGTATACAGAAAACTTGACAAATCAAAGAAGATAAGAAGAAATAAACGATTTTGTAAAAAATGGACTTGACGACTAAGCTAGATCAATGAGATGAATTCAATTGCTCGATTGAAAATCGCCTAGAGTCAAATTGATGTCACAGGGCTTTGAAAATAAATCTGTTGATGCTGCAAAAATTCTCCTTATCTGGTCTACTTTATAGCTTCTTTATCACCCCTTCAGTCGCTGGATGTTTGCAGTTCGCTACACCTACTAAGTAACTCGGCGAGAAAAATTCAATATACAAGGGTGTGTTATGCCTTATAGCAACGCACCTTGAATTGCTGATAGTGCGTTGCGCTACGCCACAACACACCTTGAAACATTAGCACCGACTTTAGCTCTCTTTTATCAGAGTGGGAGAATCCAATCACCCAAACGGGTACAGAGCTTTAATTTCCACTTTTTGTCTATAAATTTTAGTTTCTGTTAGAAAATAAAGCCTCAAACCTAGATTCAATACAAGTCTCAGAATTTGGCTTCGATTATCGTTTTTCGAGAGTGACAAAACAGGGTTAGGGAATACCAAAAAATAAATTATTCCAAATTGTAGGGGTGGGGTCTCCCCCATTGGTGTCAACTTAAGCTTAAACGCTTATTCCACAAGCATTTCACCCCTCCCCTTTCTCCCCTCCCTCGAAGTTTGCTCAACTCTTGGAACCCTCCGAAGTTTTGTGGACGGTCTCCGTCCCCACAACAGCACTCTCCGCACGCAACTTCTGTTCACAAACTTTTCGCTTTATCTCCATGAATGGAGAGGCTTGAAACCCTTTAAAAGATTTCAGATTTTGATTTTAATCCAAAATCCAAAATCTAAAATTGTTCGGTCACCCCGCCTCTACGAGTTATACGATTGGTGAATTTATGATTGGGATATTTTTTTACTTGGAAGTCCCTTACTTATCTTCCCAATACTCAGTTAAAGCAACTGTTGCATCATGAGTTGTGCAAATAGCCCTGATTGATTTCCTAGTTCAACAAAACTACCCTGCTGCATTACTTTACCATTTGCAAGTACGTAAATTCGGTCAGCGTTTTGAATAGTACTGAGGCGATGGGCGATCGCAACCCTAGTTACCTTTAACTGTTGTAAACTTTCACTGACAATTGCCTGGGTTCTGTTATCTAAAGCACTAGTCGCCTCATCGAATAGCAAAATCCGGGGTTTCAACACCAACGCCCTAGCAATCAACAGCCGTTGTCGTTGTCCGCCAGAAAGATTGCTACCTCCCTCACTGACGATTGTATGCATCTGCATCGGCATCGCCGCAACATCATCTGCAAAACCCGCCATTTGAGCTGCTTCCCAAGCTTCGTCCATCGTCACCAAAGCACCACTGGCAATATTCTCGAAAATAGAGGCTGACATCAACCGACTATTTTGCAATACCACACCCAATTGACGGCGTACAGCATGGACATCCAAAGAAGCTAAGTCTTGTCCGTCGTAGTAAATCGTGCCAGATTTCGGGAATTCAAACCCCAAAAGTAACCTCAATAAAGTTGATTTCCCGCTGCCAGAAGGCCCAACAATAGCGATAAATTCTCCCGGTTCAGCAATAATGTTGACATCATCCAGCGTCAAGGGCCCATCGTCGCGATAGCGGAAAGTCACCCGATCTACAACTAATTTACCCGATAACCTACCCGGATCTGCTTGAGCGGAACTAGTTTCCGATTCAGCTTGCAAAATAGGTTGGGCCCGTTGCCACAAGGGTAAGACTTGCAAAACTTCCACAACTGTGCTGCTTAAGCTAGTGGCTCCATTAATAAACGTGCCAAAAGCAACGTTGAATGCTAAGAAAGTGCCAGTGGATAAACCACCTCCTCCAGGAGTTTGGGACTGCCCAATTAAGCTAACAGCAAACCAGAAGAGGGCGGCAGTGGTGATCACAGGTAATACTTGATTAATCACCGCCAGGCTGTCTTCAATGCCTTGGGTACTTAACATTAATTTCAGTTGATGCGTATACTGTTTACCCCAGTAGGCAAAGGCGCGGGCTTCAGCTTTGGCGACTCGGAGTTTGGCAACTCCATTAATTAACTGCACCATCACGCCAAAGATTTCTCCTTGTAGCTCTAATAATGGGCGAACTTTACGGACAATAAGAACACCAGAGATGATAGTGACAGCAATATTTACCAGTGCCACTGCACAAGCTATGAGAGCTAAGTAAACATTGTAGTAAAATAACAAACCCAGATTCAGTAGGGAGAATAAACTGGAGAAGATTGTTGTTAAGACTGTGTTACCCAGTCGCTGGCGAATTTGAGTAATAGCCGTAACTCTAGAATCCAAGTCACCAACTGAGAAAGAGCGAAAAAAGGAAGCCTTCAAATTTAACAATCGATCCCACACTGCCGCTTGGGTGGAGGAATCGGCAAAAGTTTCCAGCCTAATCGTGGCAAACCCAAGGGCTAGTTGAAACAGCATTCCGCCAAAGGCCGCAGCCACCAAAGCAACAGCAATTTGGCTCAACAAACCTCGATTAGCATCTGGGATAGCTTTGTCGATCAGGATAGCTGTAGCTTGAGGTGTCAGCATTCCTAACAGGCTGGTGGTCATTCCCATTACTAAAACTACAATTAGTTCTTTGTGATGTCCTTGGAGGGCAAACTGAAGTAAATCAAAAGTTTTCAGCTTTTTATCGGGTAAAGGTCGATAGAATACGTAGGCAGTCTTAGCTAGGGCTGCTGCTATGTGGACATCGACAGGGATAGGCGTTTGTTCTCCGGGAATGTAGAGTTCGTAACTTGTATCAGACACTGGTAATAGTGCCACTGGCAATTTATCCACAAGAATAAATGCCAACATCGCCCCGCAATCCTTTTGCCACCAGTTGTCCCGCAACTGAATTCGCCGCACGCGGATACGCGAAGCCCGGGCGATCGCTTCCACAGGATCTTGCACTCGTGATAAATCTTCTGAGGCAGCTGGCGGACAAATCTTAATTCCTAATGCTCGTCCCACAGCACCAGCAGCAATTAGTAAGGCTTGGTCTGGGTCATTTGCATCCAGATTACTACTGAATCCTATATTATTTAGCCTGTCTAACTTTGGCTGTGGCAATACAGATGCTAATTCTGCTAACGTCTCTTGCATCACTTGGCTTTCAAGACGTTCCCTGGCTTGAAATCTCAGTAATTCTGCATCCATTTCCTGCCATTGCAGCAGATTAATACAGTCGAGTAAGTAGGTTTGTAGTTGGGACAAACCACTTAATAAAGAATTGATATCTGCGATGTCTGCGGTATTAACACTTTTCAACTCTACAGTGTTATCAGCTTGCAACCACATATTTGCAGCTAAAGGCAACATTCCGGAGCCAGGAGTTAACGGCAAATCGTCAAATCCCATCCATCTAGCACGTCCTTGCAGAATTTGCACCCATGATATTTGATGCGGCTGGCAGATTTGGTATTTGACTAAGGAGAAATGGCCGATTTCTGGAAGCGATGTTGGTGTTGTTGGCGTAGTAATACCAGCAAGTACCGAACCTAATTGAGAAATCCAGCGTTCTATCAGAGTTACTACTTCTTGATTAGCGTCAGCAAACAACTGGTTAAAGTCTGCTCTTGATACTTTGAGAATTTCTGTCTCTTCCAGTGACACTGCTAAAATCTCTTGCTGCTTGCCTATCTTACTTGGTGCAATAGCAAACATCGCCTGTCCAGCAGTGCTACTAAATAAATAGCGACGGGTGCCTTCTGGAGTACCATCATTAACTGCGATCGCAAATAAAGCCAAGTAACCAGATTTCACTAGCCAAATTGTCTCAGGGTCATCTAGCAATAGCGATTCATTGCATTCAAAACGATAGTGTTGTCCTTTGAGATTTGAGAAGGACAAGAGGGATGAAGGGGATGAGGGGATGGGGAGATGGGGAGATGAGGGAGCAGGGGGAGGTAAAACTTCTGCCTTCTGCCTTTTGCCTTCTGCCTCTTCTCCTGCTTCTTCACTGCGAATTAATTGTAAATACGGCCCTTCAACTTGCTGCAATTGTTTATGGCTTCCCCGTTGGACTATCTTGCCGCGATCGAGGACAATAATTTCATCACAATCTCGGATGGTTGAGAGTCGATGCGCCACGATGATGCAAGTGCAACCGCGTAACCGCAGATTACGAGCGACGTTCTTTTCTGTTTCGGCATCTAGAGCGCTGGTGGCTTCATCCATGATCAGGATACTGGGATTATTCACCAGAGCACGCGCAATTTCTAGCCGCTGTCGCTGACCACCACTCAAATTGGTAGCACCTTCTAAAAGGTCAGCATGATAGCCTCCAGGCAGTGAAAGGATTACATCGTGAAGCGCTGCGTCTTGACAAGCTCGGACGAGATGACTCTCAGGTATGGTAGTATCCCAAAGCGTCAAGTTATCTCTGACGCTGCCAGCAAATAACAAAATCTCTTGCTCTACGACAGAAATAGAATTGGCTAGTACCTGGCGATAAATTTGCTCTCTTGGTTCGCCGTCGAATCGAATTTCTCCCTGCCACGGTTCGTACAGCCCACATAAAAGTTTGGCAACAGTAGACTTACCAGAACCACTCCCACCCACCAAAGCAACTCGCTGCCCTGGCTTGAGCGAAAGATTAAAATTTTCAATCAGCGGCGGGGCAATTTGACTATAGCCAAATGTCACATTGCGTAATTCAACATAACCCTGGAGTTTGGGTAGAGGATAGGGAGATGAGGGAGACAAGAGAGATAAAAAAGTATTTTCTTCCCCTGCTTGCGCTTCTCTGCGAGACGCAGCGTCTCGCAGAGAAGCGCTCCCCTGTTCTAACTGCGGATCGATGGGGTTACACAAGACATCATCGAGGCGAGTTAGATTACCTTCCATCTCTTGGAGTTCGCTTCCCAGGCTGATGAGATTACTTACTGGAGCGAAAAATCTTTGCATCATGCCGAGAAAGGCTATTAACATGCCGATGCTCAAGGCTCCATCCATGACTCGCAAACCACCTACAGCTAAAAGCAGCATGGAAGCGATCGCTGACAGAAAAGATGGTAAAACACTTATTGTCTGGTTTGTTTCTTCTAATTCTTGCTGGGTGTTGATGGCTTTGGCATAGTGTCCCCCCCAGCGGGAGAAGAAATCTGACTCTAAGCCAGATGCTTTCAGCGTCTCCATACTCTGAAGACCAGAAATTTCTACGCCGCGAACTTTTCCCTCTTCTTGGATAAGTTTGATATTGGCATCTACGCGCCGCCCTCTCACCCACTGCAAGGCGGCAAGGTTGATAATGACAAAGGCGATCGCAATTAAAGTTAGTACAACATCATATTGCAGCATCACTACTACATATAGAAATACTGATACTGTTGCAATTACTGTAGTTGCTAACTCACCCGAAAGCATATCGGCAATACTGTCGTTGAGTTGCATCCGGCTACTGATTTCCCCAGCATACCGCTGATCGTAAAAACTGACGGGTAGGCGTAAAATGTGCCACAGATACCGACTCTTCATGCCCACGGACAACTTAATTTTCATTTGACGCAAAAACTGCAACTGTAGCAGCGTCAAAAATCCACTGAGTCCGGCTGTGAAGATCATGCCTAAAATTAGCGGACGCAACCACTCATACCGCCGCTCAATCAATACGTTGTCTACAAATACCTGAGAAAATGCAGGTAGCGCCAGTCCAGGAATTACTAACAAAAATCCTGCCAGCACGCAGTAAAGTAATGCACCAAGAGAGCCTCGCAGCCGTGACCACAAAGCTAAGATTGTGCTGGGCTTGCGTCCTCCGCGTTGAAACTCTGCACCAGGCTCTAGAACTAGTACCACACCCGTGTATGCACCGCTAAATTCTTCCAAAGAGACTATGCGCCGTCCAGTAGCAGGGTCATTGAGATAAACTCGCTGTTTACCGATTCCCTCTACTACTAAAAAATGGTTAAAGTTCCAAAATACAATGTAGGGAAATTTTAACTGCAACAAACCAGCTAAGTTTGTTTTAAAGCTTTTAGCACTGAGTCGATAATTTCTGGCAGCCTTCAAAATACTTAAGGCACTAACTCCATCCCGCGAGACACCGCACGCTTGCCTCAGTTCTGTTAGTGGGACAATGCGATTGTAATAACCTAGAATAATTCCCAAAGCAGCAGCCCCACATTCTACTACCTCCATTTGCAGCAGAGTAGGAGTGTGACACCGCTTGTTTTTACGCGATTGCCCTAATATATTTTGCAGATTTCGCCAGAACATAAAAATATTTTTTAAAACTTGGACTTTGGCTGAATTTATTGATATAAAAGTTACTTTTGGTTGGCGCGTAGGCGTAGCCCGCCTTTGGCATCGCGTTGAATGAAGTCTAAATCTTTCTCCTTTAAAATCGGTGTTATCTGTAAAGACGCGATTAATCGCGTCTACAAGAGGCAGAAGAATGGATTCTTCATTTTGAATTTTGTTAGCGCAGCGTTAGCGAGTCCGCGAGCGTCATTTTGAATTTTGAATTGATTTGTCTCCCTCATCCCCACATCACGAAATGCCACTCCAGGATCTCAAAATCGGCAGGACAAAAGTAATCGGGGCACGTTCTTCCACAATGACTTGTACTGAGGTGGTAGTTCCAGTAGTGACTTTCATCTGTGGCCCTAGGGAAGAAGACCATTTGTAGCCGCTGAAGGTCGAATTGTCTGGTTGCAGTCGCGCAGTAATTAACATCTGTGGCCCTTGTGACATCAAAGCTGCCACAAATTCGGAATTGCCGACTACACTTAATGCACCTTCTTTAGTCACAGGAAAGGCTGAGACTTCTGTGACAGCACCGATTATGCCACCAAAGCGTTCGCGTTGCACTGTACTAGGGGTAACTTGTAACTTCATCCCCGGTTGAATTTGCTTGCCATCGCCAACGGGAAAAAATGCTACACTCACAGATTGAGCCGATCGCCGTTGTGCAGCGATCGCTCCTATGGGTGTACCCTGTAAAACAACCTGTCCTGGAGTTGCCGAGATTTCTAAAACTCGTCCGGAAAAACTGCTCTTGACTAAGCTGTTGTTTGATAGTTGCAGTGCTAATTGAATAATATTCCTCTGGACTTCCTGAATTTCTTTTCTGCGGTTGGTTACAGTTTCTAAGTCTTGTTGCGCCGCAGTCGCTTCTTTGCTATCTAGTTGCTTTAACTGAGCTTGCAAATCTTTAATTGAGTTCAAATTCTCTAGATATTGTCGTTGGGCATCTGCTTCCTTGACATCTAGTTGCTTGAGTTGCGATTCGGCTTCATTAATTTGTGTCACAGCATTTAAGTAGTCTTGCTGTGACTGGAGGACTGTATCGCCAGAAATTGCTCCCTCTTTTAATAGCTGCTGGCGGTTGTTCAATCTCTGTTTGAATGTAGGTAACAAATCCCGCAGTGCTTGTAAGCTTTGGGTTTGATTGGCGCGATCGCGTTGAATCGAATTTAGCCCTTTCTCTCTTAAAATCGGCGTTAGCTTCTGTACCGCCTGGAGGTTTTGCTGCAAAGATTGGCGTTGCTGTTTAATGGCTTCTTTGTCTGCGTTTTGCCGCTGTAGTTGCACTAAGCTAGCAGCGCGATCTTCTGTTTGTAGTTGCTCTGATTTAGAGCGTACTAGTTGTAGCTGTTTCATCAGTTCTCTTTGGTCTAGCGTCGCCAACACATCTCCTCTATTGACAAAGTCGCCAACCCGGACGTTGATTGTTCGCAATCTGCCAGCGATCGGTGACTGGAATGAGGTAATTGTACTGGGATAAACTATTATGCCAGTACCCGTCACTGTAATTGGGATTCGACCTAAAAAACTCCAAGTCAGCCCCGTTGCCACCAAGGAACCAACAGCAACTAGAGGTAGCCACTTTTTCGGGCTGACTACCTGCATGATTTGATCTAGTTCTTCCGGCGAAGAAGCACGCTCTAAAGCTTCTTTGCGGAACAGGTCGCTTTTTTGCCTAACCACCGAACACCGTCCCAACCTCTATGGGAATGAAAACAAAAAACAGTTTTGAGTGAGTACAATACCACTGCTGTAATAACTGGGAGTTGCAGCCTAAATAGAAAATACGCAACACAATCCCTTCCTTATTTGACACTATTAATAATCAGAAATAAAAGTTATTTGAATTATATCATCTGATGATATTTCGATAAATTTAGAAATTAGAAAACTGTAAATATTTGATTTTTTATAAACATGAAATAAAATCTGAGCGAAGAATTTTTCGCTCAGAACTTCAGGAGAATTCCAACTTTTCACAGCATTTAGAAAAGGGTGTAAAGGTTTAGAGAAAACACTTTTACTTAAATTTGAAACTTAAATAATCAATTCTTTCTACACTATCACACCCTTACGCCTTGTATAAAACAGAGTTTACAGAACTCGTGAAAGGTCTACTGAACCGTAAGCGTCGCTTTCTATAGCAATCCCAAATCATTAGTGAGAAAATAAAATCTTTGTTTTACAAGCATTCCAGCCTGGATTTATTCTTACGTATCATTTAGGATTGCCATATCATTTGTCCTTTGTGTCAGATCTCAGGTGTTAATATTAACTGACATCTGAACACTGAGTTAATGATAGTCTTAACGAAAAATGTGCAATTGATTACACCTTAATGTGAATACTCAAGTCTATTGAAACAAGATCGCATGGTTTTTCTGATGGGGGATGTGGTGGGGCTGGTATTTTCCATTTTGGTATTTCCCATTTTGGTATTTCCCATTTTGGTATTTCCCAACGCTTTCCTCCTCCTACGAGGGCAACCATTTTTTCGTCATCCAACTCTGTAAGAACTGCAAGCTCTTCTTGCTCAAAAGTGATGTTAGACATAACAAATCCTTCCGTCTACAAAATGAGTCTGGTCTAGCGAAACTGTTTCAGTCACTTAACCAAAAATTACAGGAACTTCCGTTAAAGTAACGATTCTGTAATCTTGATATGAAAACATTGACGGATAGGTAAGACGTAAGGGATAATAACATTCGGTCGCTTACCTTTGACCTTTCACATTATCCAGCTTATATCCGCCAATGTTCACATAGCGTTGTTGTAAGTTGTGATGCCAGAAATAGTCAGGCCACTATGTTATAAGATGTCTGTACACTTATTCGTAAAGGTCGTCTCTAGTCCTTTGTCAGTTGTTAGTAGCAATTGGCAAAGGACTACTGGTTTATTAAGTATCTTAACGAACATAATGTGTAAGTTTCATGCTTATTAGCTTAGTGATGTTTTGATTTGTAGCGATGATACAAATCATGATAGAGAAATTTTTGGCAATACAAACCGTTAAAGTGACTTTTGTTGAGGTGATAACTCAAGGCAAAGCGTACTAGAGAGATAACCTAGTAAGGTTAACCACCCCAAGTTATTACATTGTTTTTGCTGTTATTAATCTGTCCATGTGAATGTTGAGAAACAACAGCCTTTCCTCCATCAGTTGCATATGCGTTAGCAACTTGAGTGGTTACTATTACGTTGTCACCTTTGACTTTAACCAAAACCCTAGTCTTGCTCTTGAAACTTGGACTTTCGTATCCTCCTCCAACAATTTCACTGATTTCTTCATCAGCTAACTCGGTCATCACTACGAGTGTTTGTTGTTCAAGTGTTACAACTGACATAAAATTTCCTTCCTTTGTTGAGGTAATAACTTAAGGTAGAGCGTACTAGAAAGATAACTTAGTGATAGCCAAAAATTCTGACCTTGTTTTTGCTGTTATTGATCTCGCTATATGAATTTTGAGAAGAAACAGCATCTCCTCTACCATTTGCAAATACGTTAGCAACTTGATTGGTTACTATGACGTTTTTACCTTTGGCTTCAGTCTTAGTCTCAGTCTTGGGCTTGAAAACTGGACTTCCGTATCCTCCAACAAGTCCACCGATTTCTTCATCAGCTAACTCGGTCATCACTACGAGTGTTTGTTGTTCAAGTGTTACAACTGACATAAAATTTCCTTCCTTTGTTGAGGTAATAACTTAAGGTAGAGCGTACTAGAAAGATAACTTAGTGATAGCCAAAAATTCTGACCTTGTTTTTGCTGTTATTGATCTCGCTATATGAATTTTGAGAAGAAACAGCATCTCCTCTACCATTTGCAAATACGTTAGCAACTTGATTGGTTACTATGACGTTTTTACCTTTGGCTTCAGTCTTAGTCTCAGTCTTGGGCTTGAAAACTGGACTTCCGTATCCTCCAACAAGTCCACCGATTTCTTCATCAGCTAACTCGGTCATCACTACGAGTGTTTGTTGTTCAAGTGTTACAACTGACATAAAATTTCCTTCCTTTGTTGAGGTAATAACTTAAGGTAGAGCGTACTAGAAAGATAACTTAGTGATAGCCAAAAATTCTGACCTTGTTTTTGCTGTTATTGATCTCGCTATATGAATTTTGAGAAGAAACAGCATCTCCTCTACCATTTGCAAATACGTTAGCAACTTGATTGGTTACTATGACGTTTTTACCTTTGGCTTCAGTCTTAGTCTCAGTCTTGGGCTTGAAAACTGGACTTCCGTATCCTCCAACAAGTCCACCGATTTCTTCATCAGCTAACTCGGTCATCACTACGAGTGTTTGTTGTTCAAGTGTTACAACTGACATAAAATTTCCTTCCTTGTACAAAATGGTTTTGGGACAGTGAAATCTTTCTTTTACTTAACCGAATAATAAAAATCATTAGATGCTTAAAGTAATGGGCATCTGCGGATTCGTATTATTAATCTTGTCGTTAAATAGCACTAATCTAATGTATTTAACGGCGTTTTTGTTGGTTATTTTTGTAATTTCACTATGTTTAAATAGTACAACTTCCTGCATAAAAGTATTATAAAGAAATGATGAAGTTAAGAAAGACTTTTTTAAAGATTAGTTTTTTAATAATTATAAAATATCAGCATAAATTCAAAATAGGAAAGATAGGATAAGTAGGAATATTAAAATGGTTATATAACTATTTAAATATTAAAAATCGATGTGTAAAGTAGAGGATAAATTTACAAATAAAGTTTTTTAAAAGTTGCTATAAGTCTTACAAGCCATGCGGGTTAGGCAACAGGCAACATAATAAATTATTCAAAAAAATAATATCCCCAACTTCTTTAGAAGTTGGGGATATGTACTTTCAATTAGATACACAAACCGTAAATTTAACTTGAGTTGGCGTGAATGCTAAATAGGTGAAGTCTGTTGTGATTCTGTTGTTTGCACTAGTCCATTTATAGTTATCGTTTTTTTTGTTATGCGTATTCTTTCGTTCTTCTTCCTACTCACAATTTCCTGAGTAGAGTCTACAACGCTAGAATTAGTTCCATCAGTTGAAGTCGCAGTTACATTTGACGTATACGAAGAAACAACTCCACCCACTATTCCCTTTAATTCACCATCTATCAGTTCCTCGACAGTAACTTTTTGATTACAGATGGATTTGAAACTCACTTGATTGACAGTAGCCATAATTTTCTCCAGAAATATGTAGACAATTTGTATCTGAGATATATTCACCAATAACAGGTTATTTAATAGCTTGTCAACAGTTTATAAAAATGATACAATCTTTCCTAATTAACTTAGTTTTTCTGGCTTTTCTATTTTCTATTTTTCTAATTTTTATTATTAACACTTCTACAAAATACAAGCTTCATTCTACGATTCTTCATGAAAGAAGATCGTCGGCTATTCTTTGTAATCCGACAAAAGCGAGTTATCAATAAAACCTGTAAAAATATTCGTTTGCAGCTTGCTAAACTACTGCTGATGTTGGCTGCATCACGCATCTTTAGTACGACATTGAACCGCTAAAACCTCAAAGCTTCAATCTCAATTCAAACTTCTGGCACAAATCAGTTCTTTGTAAACACAAAAGTCACATGAGAAGAGTCAGGAGTCAGAATAATCTGACTTCTGGCTCCTGTACTAAACAGATAATGAGGAGAGTGTAATTGGGATTACACTAGTATTAGTTGAGCGACAACGAAGACAAATTTGTAGCATTTTCTTGGTTCAACAAACTTTTATAAAAATTACAACCTTTGCAGGCTAATATTTTTATGATAGTTGTCTTCCCACCTTTATTTACTTTTCAAGAAGCACCTTGAGTCGTTTTAGGATGTTGGTTCGCTCAAATTCACCTCATATCTTTAGAAATTACATTTCTTACACTTTACTTTATCGGATTCAGCAGAGCAATTACTAAGGAGCTCCACCAATGCTAAAAAGACTTAATATAGTCTCATCGACAGCATCGGTCACTCTTACGATTGTGGTGCCGAGTACTCTTCCTACCGCGCCTAACAAGAACCCACCCACTACTTCATCTAATTCTTCTTCATTAATTTCCTCAACAATAGCTTCTTGATTGTTTAGTTGTGTCAAACCATTAACGTTAGCCATAATTTTCTCCAGAAAGTGCGTAGGCGTTTGTGCCTTTGATGTATTCACAAAGTAGCAATTTATTTAAAACCTTGTCAACAGTTTGTAGAAAAGATCCTACTTATCTTACTTAACCCACTTTTCCTACTTTTTAAACCCCACTTTTTTACTTTTCTTCCTAATGTCCAACACTTGATAAAATGCACAAATTTAATACTAAAGGAGGATGTTTTATATAAAATTTTGCTTAATCAGTTGATATGCTTTGAGTTTTTGTGTAAGAAAGTAAATCTACAGACAAAATTCTGTACAAGTTACTTGCGTACAACATATAAAAACAAATATATCTTATATCAAAAGACTGATTTATGAATTTTCAATCAGCAATTTAGTATTGTTTGGCAACTACAAAGCACTACAATATATAACTTTTGCTTTAGGATTGTGGGGCCTTGGTAATAAGAGAGCGATTTTTTTCGAGGGAGATGGGACTGGCAAATGCGATATAGCGTTTCCTAGTCTAGTGAAGTACAAAATTATCGGCGTTTATCGGCGT
>JAVRCF010000130.1:0-16493 GCA_034530935.1 Aulosira sp. DedQUE10
TTGCAAACATTGCCCTTGACAATTTCCCCTTTTCCTTAACTTGTCACCAATGCACCGTCCACAAAAACCCTTCCAAGAAATTTATCATAAATTAAATGAATTCGTCCATCATAAACAAGAGAAAAAATTACATGATAAATATGCAATTTGTCCTATTGATTCAACAATTATTACTTTAACAAGTAAATTGTTGTGGGTTTTAGGACATCCAGAGCGTTAAACTTTTTAGTTCCTTAAATCTAGCTACAGGTACCCCAGAAGATAACTTCATCAATTTTGGGCATGATCATGATTATAATTTTGGCTCGAAAATGATGTCTAATTTACCTACAAATGCTGTTAGGGTAATGGATAGGGGTTTTGCTGGGTTGAAATTTATTCAAGACTTGGTGCAAGAAAATAAATATTTCGTTTTGCGGATTAAAAATAATTGGAAGCTAGAATTTTCTGACTCAACTGGATTAATTAAAGTTGGTGCATCTGATGATGCTCAAGCCTATAGAGTTATTAGCTTTTGTGAGCTACTCCGTTGCGGGGGTTCCCCCCGTTGTAGGAAGTGGCGAACCCGTAAGGGTGATTTAGATACGAAAACTGAGTTTCGCTTGGTGACAAATTTACCAGCATCGGGAGATGCAGCAGTTACTGATGATGAAATTAGGGATATTTATCGGTTACGTTGGGGCGTTGAATTGTTGTGGAAGTTTTTAAAGATGCACTTAAAACTTGACAAATTAATTACCAAGAACGTCAATGGTATCACTATACAAATTTACATCAGTTTAATAGCATATTTGATTTTACAGCTTATATCTATTCCCAAACAGTGGGGATATACACTATTAGATAAATTCCGTTATTTACAATCTTGTATGTGTCAAAAAATCAGTTATGTTCATTGGTTTGAGGAGATGATGTTATGTTGACTATTTTAGGCTTTTTAGGGCTACTTTAACTAAATATGTAAAGTTTTGTATCGACATTCAACATTTCTGAATATAATTGTCATCAAGAATATCTCTGGCTGTAGATTTTAGCTGTAGTTCTAGTCTAGGGGAAAGAATTTTACCTGTACCACCTCTGCTGACTATACCTAGATCTACGCTGTCGTTATCAACTTCTGGTCTATATAAAGAATAACCTGCAACGGCAGCAATAGCTCTAACATAGGTAATGCTAAATTGTTCTTTTTGTTGGTTGATGTCCATTAAATTATCGTGGCTGCAATGCTTCATAGAAAAAAACAGCATATACTATTGATAAATTTACATAAATTAGCCTTCATTATTCCTAGTTACGATTAATTAGAGCAAACTGCACCCAGCAGCACCCTTGTGGATGATGGGATTCCCGCCCTTGTAGAAGAAATATTGATGGGTGGTGGCGCGATAATTCAGCCCCCTATTACCCCACCAGGCGATCACGTACTCCCAAGTGAAGGGAAGTAAACGACCTCTACGCCCGATCAGCTTGTTCCAGTTCTGGGTGAAGAAAAGTCATCACAAAGCGGTAAACTGTCTACACCCGACGTGTATAACCAAGTGTAGAAATGGCGAAAGTTGAACGCGAATCAATCAACTTCAAACTGCCCAAGCCTTTGGTCGAGGCAAAAAGAGCCGCAGTCAAAAAACGCAACACTACCGCCACAGATTTAGTGATTCAGGGGCTACATCACGTCCTGGGTGAAGTAGATGGTATGGAAAGTGATACAGTGTCGGTTCGCAGACTAAAAGATTAGGTCTCGATAAGGCTTCTTTGGAGCTTGAACAAAGTACCCAAACTCCCGAAGATTTTGAAAGGTGGTCTAGGTCAAGAGATCCTAGTTCTATTGCGTGGCGCAGGAGTGACAATGGACTCTACCATCCCATCAAGTAAACTTCAAGTATCCTTGATAAGCTTCTTTTATGGATAGTATTTACTATTCATTGTCAAGTGCTGTTGACTGTTTGTAACAGTATCGTAAAATTGGTTTACATAAAGTAACAAACAACTGAAAAAAACAAGCACTGCACTGTGTCTATACCACGAACAGTTGCTGGACAGATGCGATCGCTAAGTTGGTTGAAACCACTGATAACAAATAAGCTGAATATCTTCTTCCTGAATCACTAACGATGGATTAAATTCTGTCTCTTCCTCAATTTCGTAATATTGGTCTTGTTCAACAAAGAACTCATCTAGTTCAAAAACCAAAGAATTTAAGTCTTTTTTCTGAGCAAAATTTTCCCAAATTACTTTCATGTCACGCTCATAAACACGAAGATTACCTTTGGTAATTACCTTTAATACCCGTTTCTTAGCTTCTTGGTATGCTGGCTCGTCATTTGTTGGACTAAATTGAATCAAAGCTTGATGAATTTTTTGTAAAAGCTTAGTAAGCTTAGGCTTTAATATACTGCTAGTTTCCTCCTTTCTAAAAAATGTCATTAAGTTACTGACAGCCCCATCCAAAATATTGAAGATAGAGTCATCAAACTTCACTGGTAGTAGTTGATCAGGAGGAGGAAAATCATTAGCTTTACACTTAAGCCAGTTAAATATTTTGCGTTTGTCAGCAATTAGTCGGTCTGGATTGAGGTAGATGATACCGTTAATACGGGGATAAAAGTGCCAGAAGTGTATATCTTTGGCACGAAATGCTAGAAATATCCCTCCATTTTCTGCTTCAGGTATATGGAAATAGCGTGTACTGTGAATTCCCAGTGGGATTTCTTCAGCCGCTTCCTCACCTTCTAGCTGGAAGAATTCTAATAGAGGCAAACGCATTTCATCCAAGGACACCAAATCAGCTGCTTGCTCAAGTTCCTCTAGGATTGCTTCTTTATCCGCATTAGTAATTGCTTTCTTGAGTCGATATAATTCTTCCAATGATTTTTCTGAAATGAGTTCTCCTAAAACGCTGGCATCCAATCCCACATTCTCACCAATCATGGCAATCCGGGCTTGTAATCTTGCTACCAATCCCAGTAAAGCCTCTAAACCTTGTTCTGGAAAGCAGTTATAAATAAACAGTTCCTCATAGTTAGTACCCAAACGGTCAATTCGACCAGCACGCTGAATCATCCGCACTGGGTTCCAATGCAGATCATAATTAACTAAAACACCAGCATCTTGTAAATTTTGACCTTCAGATAAAACGTCGGTACAGATAAGAATGTCAATTTCTTGACTTTGAAGATTTTGCTGTTCCTCCTCACTTTGACAATTAGCCTTGGGTGCAAAGCGTTTAACTTTTTCTTCCCTTTGTTTGCCAGGAGTTTCACCAGTAATTTTATCAATTGTAGGCTTTCGAGCATCTATTCCCATAGCCTTTAACCAATCTCCATCTGAAATTAACTGGTTATATAAATAGTCAGTTGTATCTTTGAAATAGCTGAAAAGCAAAACTTTATGTCCCTTAAGTTCTGTTGATAATACTTGTTTCAATGCTGTTAGCTTGCGGTCATAATCCATTCCTAATTCTACATTTTTACTAATTTTAAAAAGTGTATTGAGAATACCATTGAGAATACCCAAATCTGATTTAATCTGTGATTGTAACTTTTCAGTCTGGTAGTCTTTGGGGTCAATTTCATTCAAAGACTCGATTAAATCTTCTACTGAACTGCTCTCCTCTTCATCTGTCTCCGCCGCTAAAATTTTGCGAAAATTCTGGCTGTCTAGCAGTTTGCCTTGTTGTAGCAAGCTAAAAAACCTTTCTTGAAAATTCCTCTGATTGCGAATGCTGCTTTCAAAAGCAATCAGCGAACTTTCTAACCGCTTCAGATAAAGTGATTTCATTAGGGCAACAAGAGCATCATTGCGCTTTACATCATCTTCTTCTTGCTTGTTTTTCTGCTTCTTAAAGCCTTTGATGTTATAAGGAGCTAGCTGTAACTCGTCAATTTGATTGGCAATCCCGGCATAAAGCCCTTGAAAGCTTGCCTCAAAATTATAGGTAAACTGCTGTAATTTGCGTTTTGGAAAGCGAATTTTTTGACCAGCAATGTAAATTTCTTCACCAGCTAACTGTCGCTTAATTACATCTTGGCGAGAGCGTCTCACCATTGTTTGGAATAAAAGTTCAGTAATCTCTTCTTCACCCTTTGCCAAGGCTTAAAAGTGAGTTTTTAGATGGGGAATTCCATGTTTTCGATAATATGTTTCTGTACTACGTGGCAGCAATAAAATTTGATGGTAAAGGTCATAAATAGTAGTATTGATTGGCGTTGCAGTTAATAGCAACACTCGCTTACTTCGTTTACCACTGCCAATGAGCTTTTGTAAATTTCGGTATCGGTTTGTTGCACTATTACGAAAGTTATGCGATTCATCTACAAGAATGATGTCATGCTTGTTGTAGCGGCGGATGTCAAAGTTTTGACGGCTAATTTCCTCCTGGGAAACTATGTCAGCTTTAATTCCGTACTCATCCAGCTTTTTTCGCCATACCAAATCCCGCAACTGAGCTGGACATACCACTAGTGCGCGAGGCACATAACCAGGCCGTCTGTCTTTGATCAGGTAGTGGTCAAGCACCCGCAAACCTATGTAAGTCTTACCTAAACCTACGGCATCTGCCACTATGCAACCCTGGTGACGCTCCAGTAATCTGACAGCCCGCTCGAACCCTTCCTGTTGGAAACTAGCTAGTTCTAGGCTCGTGCGAACGCTACTCTCTGGTAAGGAATCTTCTTTGAAAAGTTCATAAAGTGCTTTTAAAAACACTTGATAGGGTGTGTAAGGTTTACTACCAAATTTTGAGGCGTTCAAAGCATCAATTAGTTTAGCTTTATAGCCTTGGTCAACACTTTTGTCATTCCAGAATTTTTCAAACCACTGGCTGCGAAGGTCTTGGGCGATTACTGTTATTTTATTTAATACATTTAACTCTGTATTACCACTCAATCCAGCAGGAGTGAAGTTACTAGAACCGATAATGCTGTAATTATCAAAAATGTAGGCTTTTGCGTGGAGAAACTGCACACCTTCACCAATCGCTCCATAAAGTCTGACATGGATATGGTCTTGCTGTAAGTATTCAATCAAACGTTCAATCTGCTGCTTATATTTAAGCTTGTATTTCTCAGACTCTAGCTGCTTGCGAACATCGCGGCGAAAGTATTGTGACAGGTCAATGCGATCGCTTTCTGCGGGTCGAATCGTAGGATCGCGACCAATTAGCAGGCGTAAGTTAGTTATGGTGTAGAAAGCTTGTTCTAACCGTACCCATGCCTCAATCCGGAAAAATCCAGTAGCAATGTCTAGGTTTGTTTGGCTTTTCTTCAAAATGAGCGCTTTCAAAACATCTTCAAGTTTATTATCTCGACTATTGTCTATATAATCTGGGAGTTCCATGATTTACAAACCTTTATCTTTTAACAAGATAAACCATAAATACAGGACAATCCTCCACATAAATATTTAAAGGATTGTCCACACCAAGCAAATTAATTGCAACTTCTGGATATTAATCTTCCATAGCTTCGAGGATACGACCAACTACTGGTTCAATACGCCAGTATTCCTTGGGGTCTTTTTTCTTACGTACAGGAATTGCCAGATTTAGTAGGTCTGCCCATTGGAGGATCTTGTTGATTACAGATGCATTGATATGATTAATGCAATCAATTAAATCATCAATAGAAACTATGTCATCAGGAGACATTTGGCATAGTTGAGCTAAATCTCGTAATACCTTCTTCTGTTCGTAGCTGTCAATTCCTAACTGCAAGTTTATAAAATCTCGTGCCTCTTGCCAGTTATTGAATGATTCTTTTAATCCTTCTAGATGAAGCTCCCAGTTGTGTACATCAGATTTAGAATTGCGATAAAAGCTGTAAATAAGTCCTGGCCAATTTCCCGTCACGGCGGTAACTTTATCACGGGATTCTTTATCACTCGGATAATTACAATCTTGTAGCCATTGCCGCAGTGCAACATCATGCCAAGGTTTTAAAGTCAAATTAGTTACAGCACTTGCGTCTATTATGAGTGATATGAATATTCCTTATTTTTACTCAGAACCGATTCTAGATAAAGCTTTAAATCCTCAAGTCCTGCTGCTACAGTTCCAGATATAATAGAAACTCCATTTTCGGAAGATAGAAGTTTTGATTCCTGTTGGGCTGTTAAAGGACTGCGCCGAAATTTGTCCTTGATACCAATAACTGAACGAAAAGTAAAAGGCTCATATTCTAGGGGTACTTCCCGGTGTTGTAAAAGTGTTGCTTCAATTTCGTCTGCGGTTCCCATCAGCAATAGTACGTTGGGACTTCTCAGCGTGAAGCCACCTGTACTGCTAAGACGTAAAACCCCTAATCCGACCATTTCTTCGAGCAAAACTTGAATTTCATCTGATGACAAACCTTGAAAGCCTTCATACCACCATGTCAGCACTTCATTTCTAATCCAAGGGACACTAAACCCATCCACCATGCCATTTTTACTGTTAATAGAGCCATAGCCAATAGTATAAGCAATCACTTCGTATCGCTGATCCAATTGCAAAGTCCATACAAATCTATCCCGAATGGCTTTACGCAGGTCTTGATTATTGTAAGCATCATCAACTTGTTGCGAACTAATTACGTAAGGTGGACTGTCTTTAGTATCGAAGTTGGCAACATCAGGGTTAGTAACGTGCTTGAGCAATTGTTGACAATAAAGTTGTATGAGGCTGGGATAATAATTAGTCTGCGACAGAATACGTGTTACTAAATCAGGAGATTCAAAGCAATAACCAACGCTAGCAAATGGACGTTCAATTAAAGCCCTTGCTTCCCGCATTTCGCCATTATTTAATAATGGACCAATGCAAATTGGTTCTCCCAAGTGAGCCAAAGGATGGTTTTCCAATTTGGTAGTACGCTGTACGTTATGTAAGCCAGCAAATACTACCTTGAAACGGCGATTTGTTCTGTCCATTAATCCTTTGAGACGGGCAGAACGAATAAAGTCTCCCTTCTCGTTATTACCTTCTGTGCGTTTTTTACCATCAGCTTCCAGAAACTTATCTGATTCATCTAGTAATAGCAGAATACGACGTGTTTCGTCCTGTTCTAGCCAAATTTGGATTTTTTTCAACAATTCATCTGGTTTTATACGGCTAGATTTAGTATCGGGAATTACTCCTAAACGTTTAAACTCGCTTGCCAGTAAATTCCAAATTTCATCAATATCTCTGTCGTAACCAATTGCTTCAGATTTGAGGTCAAGCCAAAGTGCAATTTGTCCTTGATTTGGTAAATGAAAATCACGTTCTACGGAACGCAGTAAAACTGTTTTACCTAACTGTCGTCCACCGTAAATGAAACAAGAACCTGTATCCTTCATAATTGAGTCTCGCTCTACTTTCCGTCCATAAAACATTTCTGGGGGAACAAACCCTGAAGTGGTTGTATATGGTTCCAAGAAGCTGAAGGGCAAGGTACACTCAAACAATATTGGTAGGCGTGCGCCTCTTTCTCCGCAGAGATACAGCAAGAGAGTATCATCTATGACAATAAAGTTACGGCGGCGCTCCCGACACAAGTAGGCGAGGTCTCTGCGTCTTTTTTCCGTCATCCGTCCAAAATGGAACACGAAAGCCGGAGAACCATGAGAAGTATCCCCAATAGCATTGAGAATTTCTTCTTCTGGTGGTCTATCCCATACACAAAGAATGCGATAGCGCCCTTTTGCTTCTGAACCAAAAGCTGGTAAAGGACAACGTTTTTTGTCTTGAATTGGTTCTGTGTTAATGTCAACCCAAGTATAATTACCTGCTTTTTTAATATTTATATTCACTGTGTTAAAACCTAGACTGCTCAGAATTTGACTAACATCTTTATCAGTGATTCCTTGCTTCCTTCCTTTTACCGCTAACCAAGTATCAAACATTTGCGATGCTTGTTTTGCCTGAGCGCCTGGTACTTGTCGCATCTGGATAGGTCCAACATTATTACGCTGGGAAATTGCGTTTAGTAGTTCACGTCGCTTGATTGATTTCGAGTCACGGTCAATAGTCTCTAGTACGCTTTCTATAGAATTGAAATTCTCCTTAAAGAAGTCTTTAAAAGCCTCTCTCCGATGTTCTGCTTCTGGTATTTGCTGCCCCTGCTGCACCATAACTATATATTCATTAGCAGTCAGGACATCACCTTTATCCAATACACCGCTAATTCGAGCATAAGCAGGATTTTCTTGCCCTAGTTCTTGAATCAAATTTTGCAATTTTTCTCTAGTATCATCAATTTTTTCCTGCCGTTTGGCATTAATTGCATCACTTAGAGTTTGCAAATGCAAAATATTATCATAAAAACGCAAGATTGTTTCTAAAACAGTTTCTATTCTTTCAATCTGGGCTGCATAATCTAATCGCTCAGTTTCACGAAGTAAACCTAAAGCAACATTATCTTCCAGTACTTTTCTAGTATCATTGATAGCTTGCTTTAATTCTTCACGACAATGCTTAATCTCAATATTTCGTTGGTGTTCAAGTTTATCAATCTCAATTGATGTTTCTGAATACACTCGAAGGAATTCAATAATTCGCTCTGTGGCTTCGTGGTCTTTATTTTGAATCCGTGACTGAAAAGCTATTTCCCAGCTAGCAGAGCTTTTTTTGATCAGATTAATAATTTCTTTCACCAAAAATTCTGAGCTTTTTATTTCTGGCTGCCAATCAGAGTCCATTGGTAGTGAAGGGATTTTAAGCAATTCGGCATGGAGAAGATACTTTAACTCTGGCTCTGATGTTGGTAATAAAGCATTTGGTTCAAAAATATTGCGAATATTTTCTACTGCTGTAGAACAGCAGTAAATTCCTGCTTTTAATGAAAATGAGGAATTTTTAATAGATAAAATATCTAGTTCTTCTAACACAGCTTGGTGAAGATTTGCAAGTTCTTGTTGCAATTTTTGAGCTTGATTATGAGCATAATTATTGCTTTTTTCCGCGCCCGATTCTTGAAGCTCAATCCATTGACGCACGAAATCAACTGCTTTACGAACCTGTTGGCGAATCCAACTTAGAGTCCTACCTGTAATAGCATCACTACTGCTCCGAAAAAGACCGATTTCGCGCTGTGTCCGCCTAACTTCTTCGTTAATCTGAGTTTCATTGGACAATTGCTCGACATATTGTTTAGCCATATCCAACTTGCTCAAATCATTGTGCCTAACAGGAAATAGCAGAGAATAAATTAGTTGATTGGGCTTAAACCACTCAATCCAAACTGCCTTAGCTGTGTCATAGGATATGTTTAAAACTTGAGCTTGAGACCACCAAACCTCAACTTGCTGACGCAAAGAAACCATATCAGCTTCCCACACAGTCTGACTTCTGACTGTCTTGATAGCTGTTATGTCTAAAGCCAAACCAAGGTTTCCGTAGTTGGCAATAATTTGGCAATATTCATACAGTTGATTAAGACCTTCTCCCAACCGAAGTGAGTAGAGAATTTGCGAAGCATTAGTATTCGGTGCCAGCAAAGCTGGACGCAGTGCAGCGGTAGCTAAAAGCAAACTAACAGCTTGGTTCCACTCATTGTCTCCATCAACAAAACAGTCGTTGCTAAGGTTCGTAAAATCACTTTTGAGAATGTTAGCAATTTTCCCTAATCCTGCGTCATAACGCACATGGCGACCTAAAATCACTCCCCGAATGATTTCTGACGAAAAATATGGTTGTAAATCAGGGTATTGGGTTTCTAGACAACGTGCTAAATGATAGGCAAGGCTAAGTGTTTTTTCCTCAAGTAGTTGCCAAATTTTGTTATGAAGGACTAGTGTCTCTTCGCTAGTATCACCACTAGTAGATACAGTATTTTGTTGCTCTATATCTTTTAGGGTTAACTCATCTTGAAGTTGTAATTCTTCCTCCACCTCCTCTTCAAAGGCATTTTTGTTAGATTCGAGTTTGGGTAACGCCGAACCTTCAATTTCCTGTTTAGCTGTTATTTTGGGAATGATGGTTAATTTTTTTGCTGGTCGAGGGTCTACTATAACTTTCTTGTTAGGTGATGTAATTTCTAGCTTTGCCTGTGCCATATTCGACTGTTTTATACTTTTTTGGTCTGAAGCTGATATTTCTTCTTGATGAGATTCATGACCAAACTCTTCCCCTTTTACCTCATTACTTAAAACTGAGGGTAAGTCTTGTATAGATTCTTCTCGGACTATAAGTCCTCCTGTCAATGCTGCTAAAGCCAGAGGCATTCCCAACGATTGAGTTACAGCAGCTTGTAATTCTGCCAAACGTTGATAGTCGGGGGATTCTCGAACTGTAATCAATGCCAGCAGTTTCGAGAATAAATGATTGCCATCAATTAAGCTTTCGATGTCTGGATGTAAGTTTGACTCTTGTGATTCCAAAATAGCTTGGTAGAGTTCGCGGGCTTTATCCTGACATTCTTGCAAAGGTTGAAAATCACTCTCTACTTTATGGGATATTGCCAAAACGCGCTGCAAAACTGTCAAAGCAGATGAGCGGATTTTCTCGCCCTTTGCCTTTTTATTCTCCACCTCTGAAACAGCTTGTAGCAAAGATTCAAGGTCTTTGCAGGAAATAATTTTCTCAGGGTTAGGGATAGGTAAAACTCTAGAGAATGCGGCTAATTCCAGTACTCTGTAATGCAATTCTTCAAAAGTTCTTCGGCTTTCCTCTATTTCTAAAATCAACTTTTCGGGTAAAGGGATACCAGGGGCTTGCAGTTCTCTAACCCCCTGCGATAATCTGACACCAAGCTGGGAAAATAACTGTTCTAGAGCAGCAACTTGTCCTAGTAAATCTTCTAAATTATATTTCTTCATAGTTATCATCTTTTGACTCAAGTTAGTTTCTCTAAATTCGGTGATTATGTGATTAATTGGTTGAGCAGAGGGAGGATTCAGGTTTGTTTTTTCTAAATTCGCTCTGTTGGTTGAGGCATTCGTAGAAATCAAAGTTTCTTTTTTAGAAGTAGGAGCTACTATTTTTGGAGGAAGTTGCTGATGTAAAACTATTTTGGGTTGACAAAGGCGGATTTTCTCTAGTGTTTTATTAATAATTTGACGAATTCTTTCGCGCGTTAGATTAAAATGCTGACCTATTTCCTCCAAAGTTTTCTCGCATCCATCATCCAAACCATGTCGCATCTCTAAAATTTGGCGATGACGAGGTTGGATTATTGCTAGGAGACTTTCTAATTCTTCTCGCAAAAGAGTTTTAATTAATTGTTCTTCTGGAGTGTCTCCATCAAATTCCATCAAGTCTGCTAATGTGGTGTCTTGTTCTGCACCAATTGGCATATCTAAGGAAATTATTGGCAAAGCAGATTTAACAATAAATTGGAAATTTTGAGTCGTCATTCCCAAGCGTTCGGCAATTTCTTTTTGTTTGGGAACACGACCCATTTCTTGATAAAGTTGCTTTGTTGTATTTTTAATTGAGTATAATTTCTCCCATAAGTGAACTGGTAGGCGAATGGTGCGGGATTGCTTATCAATCGCTCGTTTTACTCCCTGTCTAATCCACCAAGTTGCATAGGTTGACAATCTACAACCTTTTGTGTAATCAAATTTCTCAACCGCTCGAATTAATCCCAAATTTCCTTCTTGAATTAAATCTAAAAAGTCAACTCCTAGATTTGTGTACTTCTTGGCAATTGAAACTACTAATCGCAGGTTTGCCTCTATTAGCTTGTTTTTGGCACATCGACCATTAGCTGTGCGTTCGCGAAGTGCTAGTGGGGATATACCAGCTGCTGATGCCAACTCTTCATCTTGGGGATTTCGCTTCAATTGCTGTTGCAACTGGTGTTTGAGACGGTATAACTCTTCTAAGGAAGCAACTTTACGAGCAAGAGTAATTTCTTGTGCAGTTGTTAACAAGCTAATCCGACCAATTTCTTGCAAATACAAACGAACTGAATCTGGGGTTTCGTACTCTGGCTGGTAATCTCTGAACCTAAGTGCTTCGTGCTGAATGCGGTGGAGTGTTTGGGGGTCAAGCTTCAAAGCAGCAATCTTTTCTAATCGATTCAGGTCATGATAACTAGGGTCAGCAGTATTAATCAGACATTTGTAAATACTGAACGCAAAATTATACTGATCATCTAACACCTGATGAGGACTAACGAGCATTAACTGCTTGTAGTCCTTTGTGCCTAACAATAAAAAATGGGAAGTGCGGCCGTTACAGAGACTTTTGGCGATCGCCTGCATTCGATGAGTAACAGCACCAAGCGAAGACCATTCATTAGCGTGTAGCTGAAACAGAAAAACCTGTAACTCCCCATGCCCCTGGTTGGCAATTAAATAGACTTGATTTATGGCTTGAGCGCTGCCAGAGGGCAGTTCCAAGACGGTAACATCCCAAATCTGGAAAGTGGCGTTATAACCTAGCTTTTGAAATATTGCTGCGACTTTTTCTGGACTATTTGCGTTTCGTACATCATCTAACTGAAGCAAGCGCTCAGGCATCTCATTACAGGAGAAATAATTTCAATCAGTTGTCCAAAGGAAAATGCTTTAATAAAATGCTTCGCCAACAGAGCTATCCCCTTAGTTACTACCACATCTCCTTAATCAGCTTCAAAGCCATGAGCGATGGCTGAGCGCAACCATTCTCCCAGTGGTTAAACGTGGGATAAGTGACACCCAAAGAATTCGGATACTGCTCTTGTGTAAAACCAGTCAACAATTGAAGTTCAAGAATAATCTTGCTAATTACCGACTGCTTTATTACTAAAAGGTTTGGATTGTGATAGGGCTTTTAAAATTTAAACTTAAATATTTATGTAATGTAAGATATTATACATTATATAAGCATGATACTCAATTGAAAGTAGTAAATTTACTTAAAATATAGCAATTTTGTACGCTACTGAGCCTCCTTAGTACCCTGTACAACCTTTACATAACCGTCGGCTATAGCGTTAGTGCCGTTGTAGCCTCCTGTAACTAGGCTATCGAGCAGTTGAGTCAAGACAATATTATCCTTGCCGACCTCAAAATCAGTAATTGTGTCACCGCGATCGCGGACAGTGAGCAAGTTGCATCAACACAAAATCAAGCTTTTCTTGCATTCACTGTCCCATTTTCAGTCAAAAGTGGGACAGTTAACCCCTTCAAATATCAGAGTAGGCTGAATTGATAATGATTGTTGAAGTGCTTGCTATGTCTAGCTTTCAGTACCATCAGTTTCCTTAGCGACCAAAATTTCTCCATTGCTATACAAAGGCGGGGGTGAAAAGAGCATCCTACTCAGGCGTGTAACTACTAAAAGCAAAACTAAGTGGAACTCTGGAAATACAATCAATTAGCTGAAGTGAAATAAATCTCTAAGGGTACAGGAATTTATGATCAGGAGTCTTTTTTGGGGTGTAGCGTTCTCAGTGCTTATGGTCGGGTGTTCGCCTGCCCAATCCCAAGTCCCACCTAACACTGAACTTTCCCCATCAATAAGCGTGCATTTACTCCTGGGAAATGCCAGTGGTGCAACGCCAACAAAGCTTACGCCTGATAATTACCTCATGGTAAAAAATCAATATGCACTCTCCTACAACCAAAGCAAAGGAACTGCGAATTGGGCAAGCTGGCAGCTTAACTTTTCATGGCTAGGGAACGCAGAGCGCCAGGATAACTTCCGCCCAGACAATACGTTGCCCTCTGGTTGGGTGCGAGTCACTCCTTCTATGTACTCTGGTTCAGGTTATGACCGAGGTCATATTGTACCTTCGGCAGACCGTTCTCTGACGGTAGAAGATAATTCTGCCACTTTCCTGATGACCAATATGATGCCTCAAACGCCGGACAACAACCGGAATACTTGGGGCAATTTAGAAGACTATTGTCGAGAACTGGTAAGCCTTGGCAAAGAACTTTATATTGTCGCAGGGCCAAGTGGTAGTCAAAGCGAACCTCTTAAAGGTAAGGTGACAATTCCTAAATCAACTTGGAAGATTGTTGTTGTATTAGATAGCCCAGGTTCTCTTATTAATGGTATTACCGCTGATACTCGTGTCATCGCAGTTAACATACCGAATGAACAAGAAATTAATAATGACTGGAGAACCTATAAAGTCACCGTTGACGAATTAGAAAAACTCACAGGCTATGATTTTCTCTCCTCAGTTTCCCCAAATATTCAGTCAGTGATTGAAAGTAAGGTAGATCCGTAAATAACTCAAGTTTCTACAATTTTAGTGGAAAGTCCTGCTAAGTCAGATGATGGCGTGGTTCCTAGAATATAAACATTAACTTCTTTGCTACCGAGGCGATAAACTTGTGGGTTACTGAGATTGGCTTTAATTACCTGCACTAAATTCTGGAATTTTTTAACAGTTTCTTGTTCTTTAGGGCTATGCCAATCTTCTTCTTTTGTCGCCATTCTAAAGAAATCATCAACTGCTATTACTTTGATAGGTGTATCTGGGGAATAATCTGTCTGTTGGACAACTTTTTCTGGTGTTAAACGTGCCATACCTGACCAAAGAAATACCAGGATTGGATACTCGGATTCGCTCATAAATAACAAACCTTCAGATGCTTGTTTTAAAATCGCGATAATTTCTGAATTGGTATTAGTCATAAATCAAAGAAAGCGATATGTTCATCTATTGAGTACTGGGATTCATAGGAATTTAAGAAACTAGGTTTGACGATTAATGTTAGTAACTATCTGATTTTCTGAAAGATGCTTGTAATGAGGCTGATTAATGGTCGAACATAAATAGTCAAAAGAATTATCAGTGTGTTCTAGTTGCATACTCCGGGGTGCATTTAAAGCAATGACAGCATCTCCAATCTTTTCACAACGCTTGCAATTACAGGCTACTGCTCCTTGAACTAATATTTCTTTCAGGTTCTGGGCAATCTTGATAAAACCCCTAGTATTTGAGTTTTTGGGTAGTTGCGAGGCTTGTTCGACTAGTTGCTCAATTTCGTCACGGTACTGTACTAAAAGAAACTGGTCTATTTGACATTTGCTGCGACAAGTTTCTACATCTCCAAATTCATCGGCAAACTGCTTTAATCCAACTGCTGGATTTTTCAAATCTAGGGTAAGTGGTACAAGAGCGCGGGCACAGGCAGTAGAATCAATGTTGGTATTGTTAAACTTTTTTCTGAGTATAAGTTCAAAACGTTTGATATAAATTGCTAAAACAGAAAGTGCTGTTTCTTTATCTTGATGACTGCTAAAGTTAAGTTGATGCGTGCTAAAAAGTTGGGGAATAAGTTGTAAAATAGCTTTGAGTTCGCTAGTCTTAAATCTATTGCTCCATAGAGCAATGGCATCTCCAATATTGTTGATAGTTTCTAAGCGCAGTACAAAGTAGAAAGAAATCAGATTAATCAGATAACTTCGCTTCATCTCCATCTGAACGTAGTTAGAGATATAAAGCGGTTGGTCAGTAAATTGAGATTCAAAATACTGTTTATAGGCTTGCGTACTTAGTAACAGAGAACGGAGAACTGAGGTGTCTAAAAAATGTTGAGTCACAAATTGATCTTCCATTCTCTGTTATGACTCGTCTGAATCTGTATCTAGACTATTGTCAATGCTTACCCCGAAAGGTAGGGTATCAAAGCCTAAGTTTTCTAGAGTTAAAATAGAGTCCTCAATCGAGGAATTGTTGATTGTTTCTTGATTGACTAGGGATGTAAGTAAGTCATAAACTCCCTTGTATTGACTGGCTTTGTAGTCAATCCATCGGTTTTGAAATGCAAGTGCATCATGGAGCGCCATTACCACTTCTGTATAGGGGTCAAAAGGTAATTTATCGCGCATGAACCGCATAGTACGCAGTAGGTTGTCTGCATAGACAGCTGCTACTGGTTCTCCAGAGTAAGAGGAGAGTTTTTGCAAATCTACCAAGATAGCCTTGGTAATTTCTACTCCTGAAACTTCTAAAACAGTCTGCTCAATATTCATTGTTTATCTTCGACAGTAACTTGAGTTGAGTCGGAGCTAATTGACACTTTATGGGGTAGATTTATGAGATAAAACACTCCTTCTTTGCGTCCTGTACTAAAGAAGGGCAGGAATACCTAAGTCTAAAAGTTTAGTCTAGTTTCCAGTCTATATAAAAAATAGCCTGTCAAGATCCGGCAAACTGCTAAACCCCCATGAAACAGAAAAGCCATCATTCAGCATACGCTACCAAAATTAAAAAATTGGTTGAAACAGCTAAAGAACTTCGTACTGAAAATTTTAGGTTGGCGTTACCTATCACGCGGTTGACTAGCGGGACTTAAACAAAACAGGAAAGGTAAAAAGAGTATAATGCTTAACTAGCATAGCTTTCACGTTAAAGAAAAGCTCATGAAAGAAACTACCCCCGCAGCCATGCCTCCATGCTTTGAAAGATGGTGTCAGCGATTTGATGATGTGTTTACTCATAAGGCTCAAAAAAGAGAGTCTAGACACTATATAGGGGGATTATTGGGTGAAAGTGAGAGAAAAAACTTATTCCAGATTGCAGAAAATGCCGTAGGGGCATTAGTGACAAGTTAAGGCTGTAAGTCTTTTGTCAAGAGGCTTTGAGAGAATT
>JAVRCF010000131.1:0-16240 GCA_034530935.1 Aulosira sp. DedQUE10
TGGGATTACATCACCTCCGCTTTATTAAGTGCAACTTCATAGAGAATTGGTATTACCAAATTTGAATGAATAAATATCAAGATTCAATTCAAAATCAATTGCTTTCTTGATAACGCCTGACTTTATCAGTTGCTTGCGGCAAACATGACGCGTAAAGACTGCAACCATCACAGCGTTTTGTTTTGATAGGTATTGGCATCATGCCTGTAAATAGCAATTCTTGAACAGCTTCAATTATAGAAATCGCAGTTTGACGTAATTCATTCGTAATTTCTACTAACTGACGTTGATGTGAGTGTGCATAGTAGATGTAGCCTGTACTGATATTTTTACCAGTCATTTCTTCCAAACACAACGCTTGAGCACAGACTTGCATTTCATCGTTGTCCCATTCACCTTTGCGACCACGCTTGTATTCTATTGGATAGTATGTGCCATTTTCGGCTTCAATTAAATCAGATTTGCCTATAAGTTGATACCTGTCAGATTTCAACCAAATTGCACGTATTTGCCAAGTATCTTCACGTTGTCCATCACCAACTGTATGAACTCGTTCATGTAAGCTTGTACCTTCAATTGTGTATTGGTTATCAATAAATTCTCCTGCACAAAACATTCGCCAACAGCGATGCGGACAGTAGGCATATTGATTTAAGGCAGCAATAGGAATGTAATCAGTTTCATTCATAACTTAGTTTGAGGTATCCAAAACAATAATTTATACTCGACGTATCATTCCCATACCCATCGTTGTTTTCCGCCCTAACCCTGCATACAATGCAAAATCAGCTAAAGCGTTAATTTGCTTAATTACTAATGGTTCAACATCTCCCAGCATCCGATAGCTAATTGCTCCCACACAACCTATAAACTTATTTTCATAGTTGCTTATAACTGCGGTATTGATATCGAAATTACTTGGATAAATTGATTCTATAGGAATAGTAGAGATTTCCATTCCACTGTACTTATTCCAACGACTCAGTAAGCTATTAAACACACATTCTTTGATAGGGAGAACTGTATCATATTTACCTTGACGGAAAGATACAGGCGTAGCAAAGGCGAAGCTCAGATTGCGCTCTTTATCTGATGCTTGTTCGTAAATTTGTGCATAAGTACAAGCATCAGCCCAAGGTTGTGTTGATTGTGGTGTACCTTGAATTTTAGTAATGTACAAGTTTGCAGAACCTAAATGCCAAGGATGTTCTGGGTTTAAATTTAGCCACAGTGGGGTTAATTTGCTAAATAAAGTGTCATCAAGTAAAGAGACACGCCACCAGCAAGGAGTACCAGCCGGAATAGGTTTTTGATGACCAAATTGTAAGGTGTGATGATGTTGCTTATACTGGCCTTGTATTTGCATAGGTGAGAGAGTAAAGGCTTTATCTGCGTTAGCGGAGTGCAAGTACTCTCCCAGTGATTTATCGACAGAACTGATCAGGGTAAGAAATAGGGCGTGAAGATGTCTACCAGTCAGAAATTCGGGGTATATGGGAGACTGAGGGACGAGATTAAGGACGAGGCTGTGGGGCATTCTTTCCTTTGTTAAAGGTAAACTAAGCAAGCGTTAATTTGATGATAAACTCTGGTATTTTTCAAGTTCGACTTTTCTGAAACTATCTATATGTTTACAACCCAAGTTTAAGCAATTTTCAGGTGTTCTAAGTGTACTGACAGCATGGGTTAAATCATCCTGAAGCTAAACTAGAGTTTGGTAGTATTTACAATGTATTTAGACAAAATAATAAGTAGAAATTGATTTACCAGAAATTCTCGCACCAATGGTGCGAGAATTTAATTACTTATTACACAATCAAAACCTCATCATCTGGGAGACGTAGCTGTTTAAACTTCATTGCCATTGTTAATATTCCTGACAATCCTGCTAAAAACTCATATTGTTTTTCAGCATCATCGCAAACAATATTTATGGGATAGGAAATAATTCCTTGTTTACGTAATTGGAAAAGAGCAGCAGCATTAGCTATGGGGCAAATAATTACTCCTGGTAACAAGTGTTTTGACAATGCCTGTAATTCAGGCGTTGGTCGTACTGCTTCTCCAATACTGCGGACAACTTGACAATTTTTAAAAGCTGTTAACTTATTTAGCTCTGTATTAACAAACTCTTGTCGGCTACCAAGATAACGCATTCTAAAGCTAAGTTTATAGGTTTCGGTAGCACGACTTTTTATTTCGATAAAGTCACCATTTTGAGCGAATTCGTAATAACGTAATAGATGAAAAGGTTCTAATTGTGTTTCTTCAGATTCATCTGTGACTAAATTATGCGGGTCACGAATTGGCAAATTTTCAAAGAGACTATAACGAAAGCTAAATAATGGTGCATAGCTTGTACTAAAAACCTCAGCAAATTCTTTTAGTTCAGCCAGTACATAATCTTGTTTAAACACATCCTCGTATGCTTCTAAAGTTGTGCGTCCAGCTTGTAAATCATCCGACTCTTCAGGGGACTTTACCTTAATATAGGTTCTGACGAAAGCCTGACCGCCTTTGATATATTTCCAATCTTTTGTTAATTTTTCTAAAGACTCTTTAGCAATGTTTTCAGCACCTCGTAAAACTTTGATTCTATAACGATAGTCTTCCCAAGTGCGATTTCCTCCTAATACAGATTGTAGAGTCTCAAATAATTTAGGTATTAATTCAGCACCTGAAAGATTTTGCAAAGCTTCTTCAAATTCTAACAAAGGACGTGCGATTTCTAGAGATGCTTCTGAACGCCAGTAAGCTGTTAAAAAAGGCTTGTCTAAACAGGGAAGTGTATCAAGTAAGTCTTTTAGCGCTATACGTCCCCTAGTACTATCTAGAGACGTTAAGCCTTCTTCCCAGGCGTTAGCAGGTAAGTAAGCAATGGCTTCTGAATCAATATTAGTTTCAGATTTACCCAAAACACGCCCTACTCTACCAATTCTCTGCCAAAATGCGGCGCGATCGCGTGCTGAAAAAATTAACCAATCTAAATTTTGCTGTTTCGGTTGAGGATGTCTTTCAAAGTTAAATCCTACATCTACTGTGCTAGTAGCCAAAATGATTTTACATTGCATAGCCCTTTGTCTATCTTTTTTTGGCGCAGGGCCTGTAATGCGCCCGATATCATCACCAAATCCTTGTTGTCGAAGTAAATCTGAGAGACGATTAATATTATCAAGAGAGTCAAGAATTACAGCACCATTTTCATCAGGTCTTTCTCGAAAACGTTGGACAACTTCTGCTGCTAACTCTGCTAACCACTCTTCTTTACTATCAGGTTTTGGTCTTAATTCTAGATTAACTGCTGTTTGTGACGGTAAAAGATTAGTATTACCAGCTTCTCCATCAATTCTTGCTATTTTCACACCAGCTTGTTTTAAATTCTGCAATGCTAATTCACAAGCTCGTTCTGGTGTTGCTGTGAGTAAAACTACCTTGCGTCCATTTTCAAAAAAGCGAAAAACATGAGAATAGGCAAGATAAAATAGCATTCCTACTAGCTGTTTAGCATCGTAGAGGTGAAATTCATCAAAAATGACTGTAGAAAATTTGGTGTAAAAACCAGCAGCAATGTTGCCTCTATCTAGATTGTTATATGCAAAGAAAGTTGCATAGTAAAAAATATCAGGATTTGTTACCAAGAGAATTGGTGTATTCGTCCCAACATCATTGAAAACTGTAGCGGGATTTCGCAAAACATTATATAGCTTTTCTCCTGAACGGTGGCCAACTTTATCGTCAGGCCAGCTTTTAATATCTTTAGCTGAGGCTGATTTCACAACATGAGGTAAATTAGCATCACGAACAAACTGTTTTGCTGCTTCTGTTTGCTGTTCAATTAAAGCATTAGTTGGAGCAATGTAAACAGCACTGTTATTCTGCTGATGTTTTAATACTGCTAATCCGGCTTTAGTTTTACCTGTGCCAGTTGGTGCTAAATCAAGGATAATATCTGCATCTTGCGATTGTTCAAATACATCTAGTTGGTGTTGAAGTGCATTCTTTATGAAAGATATTTTATCTGGTGATGCACAAGCTGAAATATTGCGGGGTTCTAATCTGATAACTAAATTTTGATTACTCATTGCTACTTTCTCTACCGCAAAAATGTAAACCTGCTGGTACAATCATTTCCCCAACTTGCCAAGCAGCACCTCGAAAACGAAGATTTTTAATGATGGGTGCAGGAGGAATAGAAATTAAATCGAACGCTAAAGCCTCTATTTGCTGTGGTAAATCGGCAGCATTTAGATAATGTTGACTTTGATATTCCCCTTCTGGTAGTAAAGTCACAGGAAATTCATTAAGCACATTCACCTTGACTTTACTCATGAATTTACCAAGGCGAATATAAGTTGGTAATAGGTGATTTCCAAATACCAAAGTTTGAAATTTGTTTCTGCGTTCAATCATTCGTAGTCTTCCAGTTTGCGGAAAATTACTTGGTCTAAATGAACTTGGTTTTTTACCTTGGCGTTGTAATGGTAAATCTTCCCGCGCAGTAGCAACACGGTTATTAGTCATTGCATACCAGTAAGCATCAGAAAGAGCATTGAAACGTTCAAATCTGAATGTAATTCTACCTACTGGTGATGCTGGTAAGATATAAAAATCCTGTGCTATTGGTTGTAAATCTTCTTTGTAGGTTGGTCGTCCTGTAGCCTGACCTTGGAGGCGATAGGGGGAATTTACCCTACCTAAAGCATAGGTAAGAGCATAATTCCCAATTACCCCCTCAGTGTAATAGGTATCAGACAACTCCCTAGAGGCAAAAAAGACTGGTTCAAGACAGTATAATTCAACAAGTTTTGCCTGCTGAAAAGGAATTGTTGACATAATTTAACTCTCTACTTCAACTGGTGTATTTTTTCCTTTACCCTTAGCCTTTTTCTTTTCAGTTGCAACCTGACGGAAGGGTTCATAAGATTGGGTTAAACGCTTGAGAAAATTATCACGTTCAGCTTCTGACCAATTAGTTTCTACATCAGTTAGTAAATTTGTTAATTCTTCTTCAGATAGCTGCACAGAAACCCCTCTTTTATTTTTCCAGTTAGCAATTACTTGTTTGCTTGCAGTAATTAATTGATTAATATTCAAAGGGTGTTCTAAAGGCTTACCTAAGACATCATAAATGGCTTGTACAAGTTCTAGAGAACTAGGAAGTTCGGTAATACTGCCAAATACACCTAATATCTCGTTTTCCATTCGTCCAACACGACTGGAAACCGCACCATAACGACTTGTGAAAAGAATGTTACCAACGATATAGCGCAGTTCATCCGCAGTTACATCTTTTAGGGTGACGACATCCAGAAAATGCACACCTGGTTTGATGTATTCGCTAGTATTTAAAGCTGTTGATGCTTTCGTATCTTCATCTTTCTTTAACCGCATTGTGCCATTTTCGTATATGGCATTTATGGTGCGATCGCCTACAACATCACTAGCAGCTAAAATACTAAAAGCATCTTCAGTCCAAATACGGCTTTTTTGAGCGCCGCCACCACCAGCAGCGAAGCCGTAGAGGAAACAATCTGCACACATTTCGCAAGGTGCATTAGTATTTAAAGAACAAAGAGAGCCATCTTTAGGGTTAGTGTATAAAAGCTCATGCGCTCTTAAATGTTCCCGTCCGTAGCGTCTTTCTGGTGCTACTTGTTTACGCTTAGTCATTACCAGGCGTTGAATTATAGCTTTTTGATTTTCACCCTCCAAACCAGCTTGGACAAATTCGCTACACATTGGCTCACCTGAACCTTCTGTGCGAAAGATAGTTTCAGAATGGGTTGTTCTTAAAACAACTAAAGTGATAAAACGTCCTTTTGGGAAGTTCTCATAACTTGTTGCTAGTACTGAAGAAAGTTTTGAAATAGACATGATGAAAAACTCCTAAATATTTAAACAGTTGCAGTTGTCTCGACAGAATCATCTTCAGATTGGCTTTTAAGCTGTTTACGCGCCTCTTCAAGGAAAAATAAATAAGCAGCTTCTAAAGTTTTTTGGTCAGATAAAAACTTTTCAGGACGTGCTGAATAAACCTCCTCATATAGCTTTCGTAAAACCTCGTAATAACGTTTAACTTGTTCCAACTTTGTTGCACCTACACGGTATTCACGATTAATTCGGTATAGACGAGTGTAATATTGCTGTACTAAAGCAGCAAAAATTATTTCTAAATCCAAATGAGATTTCTGAGAACGAATAGCAGCAACAAAAGCTGTAAAAGGTTCTGTTTGAGCAGTTCTTTTAAAAGAACTTCCCTTCAGGTTTCCTTGTGCTGCAATTTGAGCAGCTTCTTTGAGATATTTAGTTAAAAGCGAACTTTCATCCGGCATAATATTCTCCAACAAAGTATTTAACGGTTCACAAATACGACTCCAAATAGCACTCAAATTTGGTTCATCTTGTTCTCGTAAAATCCAACGCAACAAAACAAAATAAATCTCTATTGGTCTAACACAAGCACGAGCCAAATCATAGAAACAATCATCGGCTTTCTGAATACTTGCAACAGATGTTGCTAGTTTGCCAATGCAACGTAGTCGCTCAAGAATTTTTTCTGCATCTTGGCGTTGCTCATATTGTCCATTTCCTAATAAAGTTTGCAGTGCAGAAGGAATTCCCTCTATTCGTCCGTAAACCTCACTAGATAACTCCACCTCTAGATTGCTACTCAACGTAAAAGGAAAGCCAATATCTAAAGACAAGGAAATTTCTAAAGCAAGTCTTAGTGATTTCAGTAAAGCTAAAGAATTATTTACATCTCCCCAAACTAGAGGAATAATGACAGATGTATGCACAAAATCAGGACGTTTTGGCAATGCTAAACCAACTACTTTGTTAGCTTTAAATTCAAGTTGATTATCTTTATATAATTTCAATTCATCAACTGTGACAGTACCGCCCTCAGCATTTGTTGCTGCAAGTTGTTTTAAAAGTTCACGCCAAATTCTCAACAGTTCTGGAGCAGAACCTTTAGGTAATGCTAAGTGTAGATAAAGCGGGTCTTGTTTTTTAACAGCAGGAAAATTCGCCCCAACTGCCATTAATTGATAGGCTAAAGCTACAATTGAATCTGCTTGTCTTTTCGGTTCAGCACTGATACCACCCGGTAAGCGATTAGAAAAAGCTTGGACTTTTGTACCAGGAGGCATATTATTTGAAATTAGCTCATCTATATCAGTGGAAGTAGAACCTAAAGAGCATCTTTGTCTAGGATTTGCTTCTACATAAGCATTTAAATCATTGCCTCCATTTAACCGAATAGCAAAAGGTAAATTTACCATTCTGCTAACGGCTGCAATCATTTCTTCAGATACTTCTGTTTCTTCAGATATCTGTGTACTTTCCTTCCTTAGTTGAAAAGATTCTTGTAGAGCTTCTTTTATACCCTCAATACCTTTAACAGCAGCCTTAGCAGCAAATAAAGGTCGCCCATATTGACCATTAAACGGCTCAATTGCAGTGCGCTGAAGTTCAGATATACCCGTATGATGAGCAATTTTATCCCAGACTTCTTTAGGGCTTAATCCGGCTTCCCGGTAACTAAGATAAGCTGCTTTCAACCCCTCAGATATAGCAAATTCTTCTGCATTACTTACAGGTAATAACTGAAGTTCAGCCGCTTTTATTAGTGCATCTGCACCAGCCGCTTCACCCCATTTAGTTACATCTTTAGCAATTTTGTCTGATTTATAACCAGCTTTTTTTCTTTCTAAAAGAGCCTCAACATTTTCCAATACTTCCTCAATATTTTGTTGGATGGCTTGATGAGTAACTTTAATACCATCTTTAGTAGCTCTGACAAGTCTTTCGATATTATTCCCAAAAACTTGGTCAATTTTAGTTTGCCAAACAGCAGCTATTTCTTTTGTCAAATCGATATTTGGTAAAGCTTCTCCTTCAAAAAGTTCGCCATCAGGAAAAATTGCTAAAGGATTTAACCCATACTTTTGTAAAACCTCTTCGCAAGCACCCAGTAATAGGGCTGTAATATAGCCTTTATCTTCAGAAATGCGGATTCTAAAAAGATTACAGCTTCGCCCAAAAGCAACGGTTAATTCTTTTTCCAGTTTGCGAAAACGTTGTGCATCTGGAATTCCTAAATCAAATAAGTCCGCAGCTGTAAGCATCGCCGCCCAACGTTCAATATTGGGGTCTTCTGGTAAAAATCTTGCTCCGTCGCTGACGTTATGACCTGAATGGCGTTCAATTAGCTTTCTAACTAACTCCAAATCATCTTCTAAGACGACAAAGGTAAGTACACAAGCTTTTTCAAGTTGTTCTCGTAAAAATTCCTGATTTCTAGCCAGGGTTTTAACATTGCGTCCTTTAGTATCTAATTTATTCAGGTCATGTACAGCAGTTGCAGCTAGTAGCAAAGGTCTTTTATCTTCTGGAACTTCTGCTATTCGGCTGACTGTCAAAATGAACTGACACGCAGAATCGAGGTGTTCTGCAAGAGTTGTACCCTTTCTTACACCGTACTGATGATGATGTGCATGATTTTCGTAAAGCTGGGGGCGAATTTCAGTGAAATAACGCTCCTCTAAGGTTTTCGGAGGGCTATTTAAAAGCCTATTGCGCTTAATCATATAATGCAAACTTCTACCTAGATTTAGCTCTCAAAGTCGTTATAACTTATGACTTCGCCTTCGTCGTTAGTTACTGGTTGACATTTCAAATCTGCGATTACCTCTTCAATCCAAGGATTTCGCGTTGTTTTATGTAAATCAGAACCAAACATTCAGCAATCTTGTGAGCGATATATTCCACTGAGTAGTTCATGACCTATGACCTCTTGCAGGTTAAACGAAATCTACCTGCTCTCAGTATAGGCACTTTAAACGTCTAGTGGCATATAAACATTGATGTTATTTTTCCCAACCTCTAGTTGAGGGTCATATTGCGTTATATTTATTTGTGGCCCCAAATATCCTCATAATCCCTATCAGGGATTGAAAATAGTGACATATCTACATAGGGGTCAGTTTATTTTTGCAAACAAATCCCTATCAGGGTTGGTTAGCCAGAGTTACTCTCTGGCTTTTTTAATGTCTTTTCTGATAACTCCATTACTAGAGCATCAAAATAATGTCATTACAATCTCATTTGAGAAACATGATTTCCTAATGTGTCTATGCACTTGAAAGTAAAAACCTGATTTACAATTACAAATAAGAGTATGGCACAAAATATTTTTAAGTGCAAGTACATTTTGGTAATGCCCAGAAAAAAAGAAACGATTACACTGTCAATTCCGCCAGGAACTAAGGAACAACTAGAAGCGATCGCTCGCCACCTCAATATCACTTGGGGCAAAGAACCCAGTATTTCGGGCTTAATAGTAGCGATCGCACAACAATCTGTAGAGGTCGGAAAGCCTTTCACGCTTGACTCTAACCAAGTTAATGCCTTACAGCAGGCAATAAAAGCTTTGAATGATGCAGGCCACATAGGAGAAGCACAAATTGTACTTGCACTTTTACTAGAACGTGGCAATCTCGAAGCACCTCTTCGTCAATTGCTGATGAAGCAACTTAGTCAACCTATCCAAGAATGGCGAAATACAATAGAAGAACTAAGTAAAGCAAAACAGCCTTTCTACCTTCTCTATTCCAACTCTCAAAGTCAGGAATTAGATTACAAAGTTCGTCACGCTGAGGTGAGGTTTTTTGAAAAACGCTTTTATCTCATGATTTGGTGCGAAGAGACAGCAGACGTAGAAAACGATATCCCAGAATTACCAGAACTTTGGCACAATCGTTGCTTAAGCTTTGAGCGAATTAAGTCTGTTGTACCTACAAGCGGAGATTGGCGGGGTGAACTTGATTATGTGAAAGTGCAATTACACTTTTATGGTTGGCTAGCTAAAGCTTATCAACCGAAAGAAGATGATATTGAGGATGACATGATTAATGATGTGCGTCAGGTGGTACGCCGAGTAGCTAACCCTTTCTGGTTGATTCGAGAAGTATCACGGTATTGGGAAGATTGCGTGATTGTATCACCTGAGAGTCTGCGCGATCGCCTCAAACAAAAACTTCGCACTCTATGTCAGTTGTACGATATCAACACTAAGCGTTAAATCTTGTAGAGTTGTGACGTAGTTAATAAGGAGTCAATGAAATTTCAACACTTAGGGGCGATTGCGAGTTGTTGAGATTATGGTTTCAATCCCTATTAGGAAGTCAATGAAATTTCAGAAGTTGAAATTTCTCAGTCATATCCATCCATGAGGTAGAAGCGAGTACTAGCAAAATTCAGTACTGTGAAGCTAGTTGCTTATAGATGAGGAATAAACGCCAGTGGTTCCAATTAGAGATAATAATCCTACAGAAATCACACCTTATGTCACATTTGGGCTAATTGCTGCCAATGTCCTGGCTTTTCTTTATGAAGCCAATCTTCCCCCACGAGCATTAGACGGGTTTTTACACTTAGCGGCGGTAGTCCCGCGAGAACTGACTTTAAGTTTTGCGGGGATATCTGTGCATCAACCTGTACCAGAGTGGGCTACTTTAATTACCTCACAATTTTTGCACGGCGGTTTATTGCACCTAGCTGGTAATATGTTGTTTCTCTGGATTTTTGGTAACAATGTGGAAGATAAGTTAGGTCATTTTAAATATCTGCTGTTCTATTTATCTTGCGGCGTTTTGGCATCATTGAGCCAGTGGTACTTTGCACAGAATTCTAGTATTCCTTCTTTAGGGGCGAGTGGTGCGATCGCAGGTGTGATGGGAGCATACATTCTTCGCTTTCCCAAAACCGAAATTCTCGGTGTCATACCTTTAGGGTTTTTCTTTCCCACTTTCAGAGTTCCAGCATATTTCTTTCTAGGGTTCTGGTTTGTACAACAAGCTTTCTATGGTGTCGCTAGTCTCGAAACACCCACCAATATCGGCATGGAAAGCGGTGGTATTGCTTACTGGGCCCATGCTGGTGGTTTCCTGTTTGGCGCGATTCTTGGCCCTCTATTAGGTTTGTTTAGTGACAAACCTCGAACAGGGGCTAGGAACTGGGGATGAGGGAAGGGGGACAAGGAGACAAGGGGGATGAGGGGGACAAATGACAAATGACAAAGCGCCAAGTCTGAGCGGAGGAAACCTCCGCTCAGAACTTTGTAAGAATGACAAATGACAAATTTCGCAAAGACCAGCCACTCAAGCTATATTGCAGATAATTAATAATTAGGAAAAACACCTGTGTTTCCTCTCTACGACGAAAATCCAACGCGCATCACCCCATATTTCACTTATGGGTTGATTGGGATGAACATTTTAGTTTTTCTTCATGAAGTGAATTTATCCAATGCACGATTAGAGCAGTTTTTTCAGCTATATGCATTAGTACCACGAGAGTTAACCACCAACTTTGCCACAGAGTGGACGACGCTATTTACATCGCAATTCTTACACGGTGGTTGGTGGCATCTGATCTCGAATATGGTTTTTCTTTGGGTTTTTGGTAACAATATTGAAGACCGCTTAGGTCATCTGAAATATCTAATTTTTTATTTGACTTGCGGTGCTTTAGCTGCTTTATGCCAGTGGTTTATTGGCATGAATTCGGGGATTCCTTCTTTGGGCGCAAGTGGTGCTATCTCTGGGGTTTTGGGTGCGTATATCATCCGTTTCCCTCATACTAGAGTCATGACCTTAGCCTTTTTAGGATTTTTCGTCACCACAATTAGGGTGCCAGCAGTGATACTGATAGGGCTGTTCATTGTCCAGAATATAATCTCTGGTTTCGCTAGCCTGCAAACAGCCGTCAACATGAGTGTGGAAACAGGCGGAGTTGCTTACTGGGCACATATTGGTGGCTTTGTTTTTGGGATAATTCTCGCTCCCTTATTGGGGTTATTTAGGCAAGACTATTAGTGTCTTTAAAATGAGCAGGACTTACGCGACTGGCACAATCTATTCGGGTTAACAGTCAAAAGTCAAGGGTCAAAGTGTTTTGGACATTTGACCGAACAATTTTAGATTTTAGATTTCAGATTTTGGATTAAAATGAAAATCTGAAATCTAAAATAAAGGGTTTCAAGCCTCTCCATTCATGGAGAAAAAGCGAAAAGTTTGTGAAGAGAAGTTGCGTGCGGGGGTTCCAAGAGTTGAGCAAACTTCGGGGAAAGGTAACATCCACAAAACTTTTCAAGACAAAGAAAAAAATCGTTGTTCAAGCCTCTTCTTTAAAGAAGAGGTTAATCTAAAATCGTAAATCCTTGCATCCAAAATCGAGTGACACTTGCGTAAGTTCTAATTATTTTTTCAGTTGCTATTGGCACCCACCGACACTTCTGCGTCTGATTCTTCTGGAGATGAAACGGCTGGAGATGGTTCAACTGGGATAGACCAAGGAACGCTGATATCAGCACCATTAATAATAGCTCCCAACAGCCCTAATTCAGATTCAACCAATTGATCGATCGCTTCACCTAATAAATTTTCTTGGGTATAGTTTGGTCGCGCTACAATTACCATCGCATCACTGTAGGGTTGAATTAACAAAGCGTCATTAGATAAGCTTAGAGGATTAGTATCTAAAATTACTAAATCATAACGCTCTCGCACATCCTCCATGAGTCGGCGCATTTCACTAGATTCAAGAATTGCAGCAGATTGACGCACGGGGCCGGGACTAGGAAGAATGTATAAATTTTCGATATCAGGAACTAAGCGGATACATTCACTTAAACTGCCGTAATAGCGCAGAGGTTCAATATTAGCATCAGGGTCAGGAGTAACTTTGAGAGATGAACAGCCAGAAGGCGATCGCAAATCTGTTTCAATAATTAAGGTTCTTTTACCAGCACGAGCAGAAGCTATACCTAAGTTATAAGCACTTGTAGTCTTACCCTCAGTTCTACTAACGCTAGTAATTAAAAGTACCTTTAAATTTTTACCACCAAGACGACGTACATTACTGCGGAATTTCTCATAGAACTCTAAATAAGGAGAATCTGGGGAAAGTAAGACAGGTATAGCTTCTGGTGTCAAATCATCAACTGGCATTAATGGCAATTCTCCCAGCAAGGCAACTTCCCGTTGCTTGAGGCTTTCGCGGATATCTTCTCTGGTTTTGAAAACACCTTCTAGTGAACCCAATAAGAACACTACGCCACCACCAATTACCAATCCCATCAAACTACCAACAGCCAATGTCATCGGCACACTCTTTGGTTTGACGGCATCAGCAACGACGATAGGTTGCCTAGCAATACTGAGACTCGTGACGGTTTCTGCTTCTGCGGTCTTAGCATCAGCTAGCTTCGTCTGCATTTTGTCATAGACAGCTTTTTTCAGTGCCACCTCTTGTTCTAAACGCGATCGCTCTAATTGTTTATTGGGTATGAGAGAATATACCTGCCGTAATCGCGCTTCTTCTTTAATTTGTTGCCCTAATTGTTGTTGCAGCGTCTCCCTTTGGGTTTGCAAAGCCACCAACTGATTTGCCAGTTCTTGCCGTGCTGGATCTAAATTACTTTGGGCGCGAATATTCAACACATTACCAGTTAGAGGTGCTGCTGTACCCCCACCCCCTACTACCTCAGCAGCACGCTGTTGCAGTAATTCCTCAGCAGCTTCTTTCTGGCGCTGTAACTGAATCATATTTGGGTGTTCAGGTCGCAAATCCTTCCGGAGAACCGCAATTTGTGACTCAATTTGATAAATTTGCGATCGCAAGCTGGCAATAATTGGATCGGCACTCAAAGCTGAAGAAACATAAGCTTGGTTGACATTTAATCCCAACTTGCTCTGCAAACTGCGAAGTTGGGCATCAACACCAGCAATAGTAAATTGAATTTGACGTTGCTGATTTTGACTAGTACTAACCGCAGTCAGCAAACTCCCATTCTCCGATGCTAATATTGCTGGTCGCTCTCTGCGATCGTACTGTTCTAGCTTCTTCTCTGCTATTTGTAGTTCAGACTTAGCTGCTGGTAAACGTTCATCAATTTTTTGAATAATTGCCTTTAATCGCCCTGTATTAATATCACCACTCAGCTTGACCATTGCTTGCATCAATGCCTGCAATACCTCTACAGATCGCTTAGGGTTACTATCTTTATATTTAAGCTCTAAAATAGTGGACTCTAATTGTCCACTTCTAGCATTTTTTTTAGGTAGAGTAAGCTCAACATTTGAACCAATCGTTTTGCCTTTGACATTTACTTTTGCTGCTACAGCTTCGATAAGTTCATTGGATAACAAAACTTGTGCGTTCAATTCCTGTCCTTGTTGCTGAATCTCAGTACCAGTGGTAGAGAATGAAACTGGCGGACGATTGTAAGTAAGCGAAGCATTTGCTACGTAACTAACTGGTGGATCTGGTTGTATAGCCACCACCGTTGATCCAGCTACAACTAAGGCAAAACTGGCTAATCCAATCCACTTATACTTCTCAAAAGCAATAAGATAACGTTTAACAATAGGTGGGGTCATAGCAACTTAGGCATTTGTTATTGGGCATGGGGCATGGGGCATAGGGCATCTTTCAAGGGTCAAAGGTCAAAGGTCAAAAGTTATTCATTCCCATTACCCATTCCCCAGTCCCCAAACTACTTCGACCCGCCGCCAGTGAAGAAATCAAAGAAGCGAATAAAGCTTTGAACATTAAAAAATGGTTGAGTAATGGTAGTAAGGGCATTAGTAATTTTACCGATGAGGTTTCGACCAACCACAATAACATCATTATCTTGAAGCGACACGTTTTGAGACACATCACCACCTAGTGCTTTTTTCGCATCTAATCTTTGGGTAACTGCTTGACCTCTTTCTGGGTCGAAGCGTACTAGGGCAATATCACGGAGGTTTGCAGTATCAAGATTTATCCCTCCCAACGCATCAACAAATGTACTACCATTAGGCAATACTTGATTGGCAATGCCTCCCGCAGCATAATTTAAAACCCTGATTCTGATTTGCGGTACAGCCAAGGTAGAACGAGCAATCAGATTGCGGTCATAGCCATCATCACTACCAATTTCCCGACGTGGCACAATTAAGGCATCGCCATCTTGTAAGCGGACATTAGGCAATGAACTACCATTTTGTAAGGCTGTATACAGGTCAATAGTTTGTGAAATCACAGAACCATCAATTAATCTCCTACGCAATTGTACCTGCCGTAAATCTGCAATCATCGTAGTACCACCAGATGTCAGCAAAGCATCCGCGACACGGGGTATGGTCGATGCAATTGAATAAATTCCTGGTCGAAAGACTTCGCCGCTAATAGTAACTTGAACTGGTCGTGGTGCTGCCAATGACACTACCACAATCGGATCTATCAATACGCGACTTAAACTCAAGCGAATTTTTTCTTGTGCTTCTTCCACACTCAAGCCTTGTAAGGATACTGTACCTACTTGCGGTACTACAATGTATCCTTCCGGATTAATTGCTGCTTGGAAACTTAAATCTGGACGCTGCCCCGCTAATGATAAAACTACTACCGGATTGATTACGTAGCGATCGAGCAACAAACGGATTTTGTCTTGTGCTTCTTGTAAGGTTAAACCTTGTAGCGACACCGTATTGATTAGCGGTACGATGATGTTGCCTTCTGGGTTAATTGTTGCTTGGAAGCTCAAATCGGGAAAACGTTGCACCACAACGCTAATTCCATCCCCTGAACCTAGGCGATAGGGGCCAGGCGGGCGCTGAATTACAACATTAATTCCATCTCCTGGGCCTAAAAGGTATCGGTTGAGTTGGGGAGAAACTTCGTTGTTTAAATTCCCTGGTACAGTGTCAGCAGGTGATGGGAAAGGTAGGGAGGGGGGTTGCTCTGATGCTTGCCCTAGAGATGGTACAGGCTGAGCAAAAACTTCAACCGCTGTGGAGAAGAAAACGCCTAGCTGAAGACTGACCAAACACAGGGCGCTAAATATACGCATATTGATAACTGAAAACTATAAACATTCTTTTAATGATCAAGCTAGACTCAAAATTGGGTCTAGTTGAGTCGCTATTTTACTCCGCAAATACTTAAAATGTCTCGTGTTTCTCCGAGTAATTACTATATTCACAAATGTAAAATTTTGACAAAATATTGTATAAATTATCAAGATAAAGCTAAGTGCCTTTACTGTTGAGATAGCGATGCCTGCGGCGGGCTACGCCTACGCATCACCCCTACAATCTTCCGTCTAATATCCCATCACCATATCTCTGCATACAAGTAGGGGCACAGCAATGCTCATTGGTGTCAACTTAAGCTCAAACGCTTATTCCAC
>JAVRCF010000132.1:0-16088 GCA_034530935.1 Aulosira sp. DedQUE10
TTGGGCTGCCCATTTTATCACCCAGTCACTCTAAAAGATGTTGGTAATGACAAGCTTTTTAAGGGGGGCTAGGGGGGATCGAAAGTGCCTAAAATCACAGCCAATCACTTTTCAAACAACCTCTAATTAATTTTGTTTAGTTACTTAACTGGTGCCCACCCTACAAAAAATTTTCACTAGGAGACAACAGGGATGTAGACGGTAGCGGCTTCCCGCAGGGAGAAATAATAAATGCCCATTACCAATTACCAATTACCAATGTGCCATTCTCAAAAGTTCTCTACCAATAGCTGAGTATCGTTATTCTGCCAAGCTTTGGTGAATTGAGCTTGCACAAGTTTTGCGGCGTTTTCTTGGCCTTGTGCTTGCAAACTTGCTTGCAAGCCAAATAAAGAACGCCCATGTAGGAGATATTTTTGCAAATCTGCACGAAATACTTTTTCTGCGGCGGCATAATCACCCTTTGCCAATAACACACCACCTAATGCTTCCCTTGTGGGAATGTACCAGTCTGGTGGTTCCATGTAATTGAGGGCATCTTCTTGCTCTACGGCTGTTTCTAGTAATTTAATCGCAGATTCATAGTCTTGTTTAGCTTTGGCAATTTTCGCGTTTAACTGGTTGCTGGCAATGTCTAAAATACTACTGGCGGGACTCATGCCAATAGTTGCGGTGGCGGGCATTGTTTTTTGGGACGTTAACAAGGCAGTGCGATCGCTTTGTGCATCCTCAAGTTTACCAGTGCTGGCGTTAGCCATCCCACGGGCAAAATGCCACAGTGCTTTAGTGGTGACGAATTTATCATCGGGAGCAGCTGATTTTAAAATGGCATCCCAGTCACTAAAGCGTACTTGAATCAATAGTTTAGTCCCAAGGTAGCCCTCAACCATTGGTTCTTGAGAGACAAAAGGCGTAGCCATTGTGACTAATTTATCTGCTGCTTGCAGAGCATCCTGATATCTGCCTGCCATCGCAGCGGCTACTGCCATGAAATGCACGTTGTGACTATAGTACATTGCAGGATAAACGCCCTCGACGTGATTTTTGGCAATGTAAATTTCATCAAGGGCGATCGCTAGCGCATTTGACTGCACGGCTTTGCTATAATCTCCCACACGGAAATAAATATGGGAAGGCATATGTACCAGGTGTCCGGCTGCGGGTACTAGGGTTTCTAGCCGTTTGGCACTTTCTAGAGCGCGTTCAGGATTTAATGAAGCTTCCACTGCATGGATGTAGTAGTGATTGGCTCCCGGATGGTTGGGGTCACTTTGCAGTACCGATTCTAAAACAGCTACAATCTCTTCTGTATCTTCTAGGGGTTTGCCGTCTTTAGTCCAGTGTTGCCAAGGGTGCAAATCCATCAAGCTTTCAGCGTATAGTGTCTTTGCATCCAAATCTTGGGGATAACCCTTGACTAAATCCGCCATCGCGTTTTTGTAATCTACCGCCAGTTTGTACAAATATGCATGGGGATTATTAGAGTAGCGCTTGGCTAAAGCATTAATGTAACCCTGTTCCTGTGGTGATGCATGATTAGACAGTGCCACAGCTTGTTGTATCGCTTCATAAGCGGCTAATTCGCGATCGCTGTCTACATCCAAGTTAATATTAGGCCCATTAGCCAGCGCAATTCCCCAATAAGCCATTGCTAATTGCGGATCAAGTTCTGCTGCATATTTAAAAGAACGTGCCGCCTCCTCATGGTTGAAGGCGTAAATTAAATTTAGCCCTTGATCAAAAAACTGTTGCGCTTGGATATTTTGGGTAGATACCGGATGATGGTGCGTTCCTAGTCCAGATATTAAAGTATATGGCTGTTGCGTGAGAGCGTAGGCGTAGCCCGTCGTAGACATCGCATTGCTAGGAGCGACTAAAGATAATATCAGCACCCATATTAAAAATAAATACTTCATTTTCCAGATTCCCTGTTTCAAACATTTTTCTTTGCGCTATTCAAACGCCAAACTTTCTCCAAATAGGCAATTTTTTCCCGACGAGCAGCAACACGGTATTTTCTATAAGCATTAATACTGAGAACTAAAATAATAGGAAAAACAATGGCTGAAACTCCGACAGCAATGTCAAATGCTCCATAATTTTGATTTGTATTGCCTACAGTAGATGGATTTGTGGCGACTTGATTAGTAGTATTGTTGAACATAGGTTACTCCTGGTTACGGTCATGCTTTTAGTATAAAAAATACGGTTGACAGATCTGAGTGCCAGCAAAGTGTTGTTACTGTCAATAACTACTCTTCACCGATAATTAGAAAATTTATGTAGATTCAGCTTAATTTTGCTCCGAAATATAGACTTCATCGTGAAGATTCTCAATTTCTGATTTGGAAAGCTATTTTTTTTAGGGAAGGGAAAAGGGGGAAGAGGAAAAGGGCAGTGGGCAGGGAGCAGGGGTGAAAAGTCAAAATTTACTCTCCCTACCCTAATTCCCAATCCCCATTACCCCCTTGCCCCTTCGCCCCTTATCCCCAGAGGGGACCCTACCTTCCCCAGAGGGGGCCCCACCTTCCCCAGTCTTTAATCCCCATTCCCCTTGACCGCTTTCATCAAATACTGTGTCAAAGTAAACGCATCTACACCCAATTCTGTACGCTCTTGGGCTGCTAAAATTCCGGCTTGGGAATGCCACCAGGAAGCAGTTACAACCATATCTTCAAGGGCGATTTGTTTTTTTACTGCTTGTGCCAAAAGTCCGCCAAGTAGCCCAGTTAACACATCGCCACTACCACCACGGGCTAATGCTGGGGTACTTTTGGGATTTAGCCACACTGTACCTTGGGAATTAGCGATCGCAGTTCTAGCGCCTTTTAATAGAATTATTGCCTCACTTTGCATGGCTGCTTGTCGTACAGCTTTGACTCTATCTTGGTTAGCATCGGGGATATCGGGAAATAACCGCTTAAATTCACCAGCGTGGGGTGTGAGTATAGTTGCGGCTTGGCGTTTTTGTAAGGTGGGGATGGTTCCCATTTGTGCCAAAATATTTAAACCATCAGCATCGAGCAGCAAAGGGCGATCGCTTTCTATTACCTGTTGCACGATAGGAGTGCTATCTGTAGTTAAACCAGGGCCAATTGCGATCGCATCAAAGGAACTTAAATCTGTCTTTTCTGGTAATTGTAACTGTGCGATGGCTCCGCCAACACCTCCGGTGAACGCTCCTGTCTCTGTCTCTGGACAGCCAATAACTAAAGCTTCTGGCAAATGGGACACCAAAATCGGTTTAAGATACTCTGGCACAGCAATTGACAGCATCCCCACACCGCTAGCACGGGCACCCAAAGCCGTTAAAATTGCGCCACCAGCATAGCGATGAGAACCACAAATTAACAGCAAATGTCCTTCTTTGTATTTGTGGGTAACTGGTGGACGAGGTAAAGGTAGATTTGCGATCGCCTTAGCGGTGGTAATGCGAGTAATTTTCGGTGCATCTTTAAGTACAGCTTGCACATCAGCTAAGGGAATATCAAAATCGATTAACTCAGCATTGCCGATATAATCTAAAGCCTGATCCTGTAAAAAAGCCAGCTTCCACAAACCCAAACAAAACGTGTGCGTAGCGCGAATTGCGGTTCCCAATACCTCACCAGTATCAGTGTGTAAGCCGGAAGGTAAGTCAATACTAAAAATTGGCTGCTTCCAGGTATTAAACTGATCAATATCAGATGCGTAGGCGTAGCCCGTCGTAGACATCGCATCGGTAAGCTTTCTTTCTAAACCAAAGCCAAACAAGCCATCAACTAATACATCACAATCTGGTAACTGCTCAATTGCTTGATAACAAGGTATCCCCAAACTCTGGGCATATTGCAAATGCTGCGAGGTTAATTCCTTGAGTTTAGTAACAGGATTGTAAATCCAAATTCTATATCCCTGAAAGTGTAATTCCCTCGCTACTACCAAAGCATCGCCGCCATTATGTCCTGGGCCAACTAAAACCCCCACACGTGAACCTTGGGGAATCATCGCCTGAATACGACGAGAAATTAATCCCGCCACTTTTTCCATCAATGCCACTACAGGCATTCTCGCCGCAAATATCCTCTCTTCAATATCCCGCATCTGCGCTGCGGTAACTACGATTTGGGAAATTTCTTCTTTCCTGTGCTGAACATGAGTCATGAGTCTTAAATCCAGAGTGATGAATTGCAAAGTTTGAGATTACTTCTCAATTCTGATTCTTCACTCATCTGCTGCCTAGCCGTCTTCTTATTCAAATCAAAGTGAAACCCCCAGAGTTGATCAGGAGATAATTGCTCAAAGCCAGTATTATCTGGGTAACCACGCTTGGTGGTCAAGACCAGGATAGTCTTGATAGGAAACGGAGTATACAATTATCTCATCTCCCTGTTCAAAGGCATTACCGTAAAAAGTAAAAAGATAATCCCCATCAATAAATAATGTTGTTGGCGAATTAATAAAGGGTCTTACCCATTAATTCAACTCTGTCTGATATTTTCTTTGAGGAAGAGTGCGTTTCAACGTACTTGAGCTATTAGCCTGAACTTTAGTTCAAGGCGGGTTGATAACGCAAAACTAGAGGTTCACGGATGAGGTGTTTCACCCCTTGGAAATTTACCAACAACATCATAAATTTAGTTGCTCTCAAACCATTTTTTTTTCTTTCTTTTGCCTTCTTACAAAGTTAGGCGGGACGGTACAGGCAACCGCCAACGCCAGTTCGCTCAACGGGGGGAACCCCCGCACGCGACTGGCTCAACTTTGCGCTTTTAACTTTTTACACCTCGGCTTCTCTGCGAGACGCTACGCGAACGCTCGGTGTAACCTGAGCGTAGTCGAAGGGTTACTTTTGCCTCGTTTGGTGATACAAGATCCACGAATAGATCGCACCAAAAGACATAAGTAACCCACCGAAAATTTTCCACAGAGTATGAAATCATGCCACGCATCTTTGACAACATTGACTTACAACTGCTACCGATTTTGCGGGATACCCTCAAAGTATCTTATCGGGCTGATTTTTGCGTCGGTTATTTTAACCTCAGAGGTTGGCGCAAGCTTGATGATTTAATCGAACAGTATGTGGGTGGAGAAACTTCTTGTTGTCGGTTGTTGGTAGGGATGCAAGGTTTACCCAGCGATGAAATGCATACGGCATTTACATTGGGTGCTGGGCAAGGTAGGCTCGATAATAGTACTATTATTCGTCTCAAAAAAAAGATAGCGGCAGAGTTTCGCCAACAGCTTACCATCGGTGCGCCAACAGATGATCATGAAGCGGGGTTACGTCGCTTAAGTCGTCAATTAAAAACGAAGAAATTAGTTATTAAATTATTTTTAGCCCATCCTCTGCACGCTAAGTTATACCTCGTTCATCGCCATGACCCCAATAGTCCGATAGTTGGGTTTTTAGGTAGTAGTAATTTGACTTTAGCAGGTTTGAGAAAACAAGGGGAATTAAATGTTGATATTTTAGACCATGATGCAACCAATAAACTGCAAAAGTGGTTTGAAGACCGTTGGCAAGATTACGGCTGTATCGATATTTCTAAAGAGCTTGCGGAAATAATTGATAATAGTTGGGCTAGGGGAGAATTAATTCCTCCTTATCATATTTACTTGAAGATTGCTTATCATTTATCCCATGAAGCGATCGCGGGAATTTCCGAATTCCGAATTCCCCGTGAATTTAATAATTTGTTTGATTTCCAAAAAGCAGCCGTACAGCTAGCAGCGCGTCATGTAACTCGCCGTGGTGGGGTAATTGTTGGGGATGTGGTGGGGCTAGGTAAAACATTAGTGGGAACAGCTTTAGCAAAAATATTACAAGAAGATTGTTTTTGGGAAACCTTAATTATTTGTCCAAAAAACTTAACTTTGATGTGGCAAGAATATGTGGATACTTATCGGCTTTATGCTAAGGTAATGCCGATTAGTAAAGTCCAAAATTTATTACCAGAATTGCGTCGCTATCGGGTTGTATTAATAGATGAAAGTCATAATTTACGCAATCGCGAAGGTAAAAGATATCGGGCGATCGCCGAATATATTGCAGCCAATGAAAGCAAATGTATTTTACTTTCGGCAACACCATATAATAAAACTTATCTTGACCTTTCTGCTCAATTAAGATTATTTGTTCCTGAAGACCAGGATTTGGGTTTTAGACCGGAAGCTTTAATTAATGAATTGGGTGGCGGTTCGTTAGGAGAATTGCAATTTATTAGAAAGCATCAATGTTCTGTTAAATCTCTGGCTGCTTTTGAAAAAAGCGAACATACCGACGATTGGCGAGAATTGATGAAACGCTATATGGTGCGGCGAACTCGTTCGTTTATTAAAGATAATTATGCCAAATCAGACCCCAATTCTTCTTCCCTTAGTAAGGATAAACAAAAAGTAATACGTAAATATTTAGAGTTTCCCGATGGTAGACGTTCTTATTTTCCCGACCGTTTACCGCGTACTATTAAATTTACTCTAGATACTGCTAATGACTCATATTCTTCCCTTTATTCAGAAGCAGTAATTGCAGTAATTAATCAATTAAATTTACCCCGTTATGGATTGGGTAATTATGTAGCTGCGAAACCTAAACAGCCACCAACAGATGTAGAACAGCGCCAAATTAGTGGTTTATTTCGTGGGGGACGCAGGTTGATGGGTTTTTCCCGCACTAATTTATTTAAACGCTTAGAAAGTAGTGGTTCTGCTTTTATTCAATCCATTGAACGTCACATTTTACGGAATTTTATTTATTTATATGCTTTAGAAAACGCGCTTGATATCCCTATTGGTACTCAAGATACAGAATTATTAGATACGAGGAATAATGATGAGGATGCTGATTCAGTTACAGCAAGTTTATTTGATGTGGAAATAGAAGAAGATGACCTCACCTCCTCACTCGATTCTCCGCCAGCAGAGAACGGAGAAAAAGCCGGAGAAGAAATTCTCTCCTCGCCAGTAGAAATGGGGTCAACCGAAAAAGTTTTTAGACAACAAGCAGAGTCAATTTATCAGGAATATACTACCCGATATCAACGTCGCTTCAAGTGGTTGCGTTCGTCATTATTTGATATTAAAAAACTAAAAAAAGATTTATTAGCCGATGCGAAAGCACTAATTAATATATTACAAAATATTGGGAAATGGAATTCTCAAGCCGATGAAAAATTGATAGCCTTAATCAATCTGTTAACAAAAACTCACCCTGGTGAAAAGGTATTAATTTTCACACAATTTGCAGATTCGGTACGCTACATAACAGATAACCTACAGGCAAAAAAGATTACCAAGGTAGCAGGAGTAACGGGGCGATCGCAATATCCTACGGAACTGACGGGAAGATTTAGTCCTGTGAGTAATAATCAGCGAGATAGGGTATCATCAACAGATGAATTACGTATATTAATCGCCACAGATATTTTAAGTGAAGGTCATAATTTACAAGATTGTGCAATTATCGTCAATTGGGATTTACCTTGGGCAATTATTCGATTAATTCAGAGGGCTGGACGGGTTGATCGGATTGGACAAAATGCTGACAAAATTCTTTGTTATTCTTTTCTTCCTGCTGAAGGTGTAGAACGGATTATTAATTTGCGGGGAAGACTCAAGCAAAGATTACAAGAAAATGCCGAAGTTGTAGGAACTGATGAGGCATTTTTTGAGGATGATGATGCACAAGTAATTTTGGATTTATATAATGAAAAATCGGGTATTTTAGATGGAGATGAGGATACAGAAGTTGACTTAACATCGGAAGCATTTAAAATTTGGAAAAAAGCAACAGATGATAATCCAGGGTTGAAAAAAACTATCGAAGAAATGCCGAATGTGCTTTATTCTACTCGTGAGCATACACCTCAGCCAGTGCAACCAGAGGGAGTATTAATGTATATGAAAACCACTGAGGGTAATGATGCTTTAATTTACGTTGATCGCAATGGTGATAGTGTTACTCAATCGCAACTAGCTGTGTTAAAAATGGCAGCTTGTGATGAAGCCACACCAGCAATAGCTAAAGATAAACAGCATCACGAGCTAGTTAAAAAAGGTGCCCAATTGCTGGCTGAGGAAGAAAAAAATATGGGTGGTCAATTGGGTAGACCATCGGGTGCAAGATTCCGTAGTTACGAACGATTAAAAAGTTATGCACAGGAGATGAAGGGCACTTTATTTGTAACTGAGGAACTATTAAAAGCGATTGATGATATTTATCGTTACCCATTAAGACAGTCTGCGATTGATACTTTAAATCGGCAATTAAAAAGCGGTATTAGTAGTCAGCAATTAGCAGAGTTAGTAGTGGCTTTGCGGATGGATGATCGCTTGTGTATTGTCAGCGAAGAAATTGAGAAACGGGAGCCTCAAATTATTTGTTCTTTGGGATTGTTTGAGAGATAGCAACATATTGTACAATAATTATAGGGATTGGGTAATTAATTATGACATTATCACCTCACTTATCCTCAAATTTTTCCCTAGAAGATTTTTTGAAATTACCGGAAACTCAACCAGCCAGCCAATATATTGATAGTCAAATCTACCAAAAACCCATGCCCCAGGGAGAACACAGTACCTTACAAAGCTTTTTGGTGACTAGTATTAATGAGATTGGCAAACCACGAAAGTTAGCTTACGCATTTCCAGAGTTACGCTGCACATTTGGTGGGATGTCGTTAGTCCCAGATGTTGCTATTTTTGAGTGGTCACGTATTCCTTTACGTCAAAATGGAAGAGTTGCCAACAAATTTGAAATTCCTCCAGATTGGATTATTGAAATTCTTTCTCCAGAACAATCTGCTAACCGGGTTATCCGTAAAATCACATTTTCTATCCAAAATGGTGCAAAGCTAGGTTGGTTTCTTGACTCTGATGATGAATCAATAATGGTTTTTCAGCCCAATCAATTACCAGAAATAAAACAAGGAAAAGATATTTTACCTGTCCTCAGCGTATTAGAAAATTGGCAATTATCTGTAGAGGATGTCTTTGGCTGTTTGAGCTTTAGTTAAAAAATTGTGCAGCAGCTTGCTGCATAAATACTTACAAAATAATTATCTTGTGATCGCATTCCTTATAGAACCCTAAATAAACACGCATAAGCTCGTATTGATTTTATCTTTTATTTCAGTGTTACTTAAGCTATCTTTAGCTTTTTCTAAGTAATTATCTATAGTTCTCTAAAGTCTTACTAGACAAGCCTTTAAGCTTTTATTGGGTTTATAGACTGAGATTTAATCAAAAAAATATTTTTATACTGCTAAATTTGTCAGTAAATTTACTATTAAATGCAGTATATTGTCATACAAAAAATTGCTATTCCTCAATATTAACACTGAACCTTTTTGTAGCGAAAAAGGTTATCAAAGTAACAGTATTATTCCGTTTTTATAAATAAATCCTTATTTATTAAGGTCGTGGCTCCAAGATTTTGGTCTATGGGCATATTTTTTATGCTCGTTTTTTGCTACGCAAAATTCTATTTTTATCTACCAGGGTAGTGTACCATGACACTGAATTTCCAGCAAACACGCGAATTATTACATAATTTTCAATTTCAGGATTTATTTATTCAACAATTGGGTTGGTCAGATTCTTCGCAGAAAAAAGCTGTAACCTTAGAAATTGAGAAAACAACTTACCAATATCAGCGAATTGCTGAGAGTTCTGGTGTTGCTATTTTTGAAGTTACAGCAGCAGATGGGGCTATTCCTGATGCAAAAGTTCGGGCTGAAATTCACAAAGAAGTTACTAATTTAATCGCTGAAAATCTGTTGATATTTATTGATGGTCAGCGTACTCGAAGTCTTTGGTATTGGGTGAAGCGAGAAGGAAATAAAAGTTACATCCGTGACCCTTTGTACGTCAAGGGTCAACCGGGAGACTTATTTTTAAGTAAGCTGGGTTCTCTAGTTATTGATATTACCGAACTCGAAGATGATAATCTTTCGGTTGTAGAAATTGCACGTCGTCTTCAAGATGCATTTGATGTAGAACCTGTAACCAAGAAATTTTATAAAGAATTTCAAGAGGAACATAAGCAGTTTTTACAGCATATCAAAGGAATCAACAACGAGGCTGACAAACGTTGGTATGCATCGGTGATTTTCAATCGGATGATGTTCGTTTATTTCCTCCAGCGTAAGAGTTTTCTGGATAATGGAGATTTAAATTATTTACAAAATCGGCTCAAACAAAGTAAGTATAAAGGTGATAATCTTTTTTATAGTAGTTTTCTGCGAGTTTTATTTTTTGACAGTTTTGCTACACCAGAAGAAGACCGTGACCCATCAGTTGAAAAGTTGGTCGGGGTTATTAAATACCTCAATGGTGGATTATTCCTCGAACATCGCATTGAACAAGAAAATAGTATTTCAATTCCTGATATAGCATTTGAAAAAGTTTTAGAGTTATTTGCAAAATATTCTTGGAACTTAGACGATACACCAGAAGGAAAAGACGACGAAATATCGCCGAATGTTTTAGGATACATATTTGAAAAATACATTAACCAGAAAGCATTTGGTGCTTATTATACTCGTCCACAAATTACTGAATACCTTTGTGACAGAACGATTCATAAACTCATTTTAGACCGCGTTAATGATTCTTTGTCCAACAAGTATAGACCTTTTGAAGATTACAACGAACTGATATTCAAATTAGATACAAATATCTGTCGTTTATTAATTAATAATATTCTTCCACAATTATCAATTCTTGACCCTGCTTGTGGTTCGGGTGCATTTCTTGTGGCTGCGTTGAAAACACTCATCCTGGTTTACGGTGCAGTAATTGGGATGATTGATGTAATAGGAGATGCAAGATTAAAGCAAGAAATTCAAGATATCAGAGACAAACATCAGTCTATATCTTACTACTTAAAAAAACGGATTGTTACTGATAATCTCTATGGGGTTGACATCATGGAGGAAGCAACAGAGATTGCCAAACTTCGCTTATTTTTAGCTTTGGTGTCTTCTGCTCATGATGTGAATCAATTAGAACCATTGCCTAATATTGATTTTAATATTATGGCGGGTAATTCCCTAATTGGATTGATGAAAGTTGATGCAACTGTATTTGATAAAGTTCAACTAACAGCAAAAGCGAAAGCACGGGGATATAAACAAGAAAATCCCGATTTACAATTAAGTTTATTCCAATCTAGTTCTTATTATACATATCAGTCAATTTTAGAAGAGAAGAATAAATCAATTGAATTGTATAAAAAACACGCTTTCATTCCTGGAAAGGAGAAAGTTGCTGGTTTAGATGATGGCACACATCAAGATAAAAGACTTTTATTGCTGCGGGCATCTATTGATGATATCAATAATAAGTCACAAGAAAAATTAAATGTTTTGCTTTTGGATGAGTTTAGCACGCGCTTAGGTATTAAATATGAGGAAGTTCAGTTAACTGGTAAACCAAAGAAGCGGGTTTTAAATGCTGATGATATTGCTGCGTTGAAGCCTTTTCACTGGGGTTATCATTTTGATAAGGTTTTAGGAAGGGGTGGGTTTGATGCGATTATAACTAATCCACCTTGGGAAATATTCAAGCCCCAAGCAAAAGAATTCTTTGCACAGCATAATGAACTAGTGACGAAGAATAAGATGGATATTAAGGTTTTTGAAAAAGAACAGAAAAGACTTTTAGAAAATCCCGAAGTTGCAGCAGCTTGGTTAGAATATCAAAGTCAATATCCTCATGTAAGTGCTTATTTTCGTTCATCTGAACAGTACAAAAATCAGATTTCTGTTGTGAATGGTAAGAAAGCAGGAACGGATATTAATCTCTACAAGTTATTTCTCGAACAGTGCTTTAACCTTTTGCGTCCAAATGGTGAGTGTGGAATTGTAATTCCTAGTGGTATTTATACTGATCTAGGTGCTAAACAACTGCGAGAAATGTTGTTTAATCAAACAAATATTACTGGATTATTCTGCTTTGAAAATCGGAAAACAATTTTTGAAGAAGTTGATAGTCGTTTTAAATTTGTTGTACTTACCTTTGTAAAGGGTGGAAAAACAACAGAATTTCCATCTGCTTTTATGCGTCATGATGTGCAAGAACTTCAAAGGTTTCCAAGTAATGATAGTTTGCCAATTACTATTGATATGGTGCGGAAACTATCACCTGATTCTCTTTCGGTGATGGAATTTAAAAACGATGTAGATATTCGTATTGCTGAGAAAATGGCTAGGTTCCCCTTTCTTAGCGAACAAATTGAGAGTAAATGGCATATTCAATTTTCTCAAGAAATTCACATGACTAATGATAGCCATTTATTCAAAATTTCCCAAACAAAAAATGCTGTTCCTTTGATACAAGGTGGTATGTTTCATCAGTTTGAAACTGATTTTTCATCTCCTAAATATTGGATTGATATTAATGAAGGACGAGCAGAGATTCTCGGAAAGCAAAAAGATGAAGGTCAAAAATTAGCTTACCAAGATTATCGTTTAGTTCATAGGCGTATAGCGAGAAATACTGACAAACGTAGTTTAATTACCTGTGTTCTTCCGCCTAACCGATTTTGTGCTGACACTGCTCAAACAGCTAAAACCTTATTACCATACGACATAACTTTATTTCTAACTGCAATATTTAATTCTTTTGTTGTGGATTCAGAAATTCGCCGAAGAATTACAGCACATTGTGATATGCATTTTATGTATGCACTTAGAGTTCCACGTCTAACAGAGAACGATCGCACTTTTTCCGACATCGTACAACGTGCAGCCAAACTCATCTGCACCACCCCAGAATTTGACGAATTAGCACAAGAAGTTGGACTCGGTTCCCACACCAACGGTGTCACCGACGAAAGCGAAAGAGCCAAACTCCGTGCAGAACTCGACGGAATCATAGCTCACCTCTACGGTTTAACCGAAGCAGAATTTGCATACATCCTCACCACATTCCCCATCGTTCCCGAACAAGTCAAACAAGATGCATTAACAGCATATCGGGACTTTGCACCCCTAACAGGTGACGCGGAAATTGTGGAACTAATTACCACCCAAGACGAAAGCTCCACATTAGAATTCAAATCTACCGCTCGTTGGGATGTGGATAAAAACCAAAAAAATCCCGAAATGGAGCAAGTAATTCTCAAAACAGTCGCATCTTTTCTCAACACCGAAAAAGGTGGAACATTATTAATAGGAGTCACCGACGACAAAGAAATCATCGGACTCGACTTAGATTATCAAACCTTCAGCAAACCAAATAAACGCGACGCATATCAGCTATTTCTCATCAACGATTTATTACTACCGAAACTAGGAAAAGACTTAGCAACATTAATCGATATTACCTTCCACGAAGTTGAGCGCAGAGAGATATGTCGCATTACCGTAAAACCTTCACCTCGTCCAGTGTTCGTTGAGGTAACAACCAAGGGTGCGAAAATGCAACGCTGTTTATTCGTGCGGAGTGGAAATTTAACCAGCAAGTTAATAACAGACGAAGAGATTGAAAACTATTGCAAATCTCGCTGGTAAAACCAGTAACTGCTTTTTAAATCAGCGATCACTTCGATGTAAAACAAATGGACTTGGGCTATCAGCCTTGCACTTTAGTGCAAGGCGAGATATTGGTAAGTATAACTTTTTTACTTACCGTAATAAACTCTGGCGTTACCAAATCCCAACTCTCGCAGATAGTCATTCCATCGTTCAGCATCTGAACGCTGAGCAAAGGGCCCTACCGCTACATGGGGCCCTAAAGGTTGTTGCCTTTCCACTACAATGTCATAGCGTCCGGAATTTTGGCGAATGCGACTGGCAATAGCAGATAAATCTTGCGCTTTCGCGGGAATGGTTACATAGTAATAACTGGATTTTTCTCGCCTGTTATTGCCATTATTATTGCCACTACTACTGCCATAAGAAGCAATTTGCTGCCCATTAGATTTGACAATTCTGGCCCCATTGATCCCGCTTAACTCCAGTTCTCTGACTCGTTGTTGAGCATTAGCTTGTCTGCTAAAGGCTCCTGACTGGATGACGCTACGTCCATTGAAATGCCGGATATAAGCACTCCGATCCAATTGGCGTATGCGTTGCAACTGCTGGTAATCATTGCTATCAACATATACTATGTAGCGCTCAGCACTCCAATTGTAGGAATTAGCTTGCACTGTTTGGTAAGGTCGGGAGTTTTGATTATATTGATTAACCCTCACTCTGGGGGAGGGCTGAAAATTTTGATTATATGAATTCCAAGGTGTTGGTTGTGTTGTTAATCGTGGTTGATTATAAGGAATAGTTTGGAAATTGGGTGGTGGTGGTAAAGTGTTAACCACCGTTCGTTCTGCCAGTAAAAAGTTTCCTTTGGGAGTTTGTGCTTGTACTGGAGTTGAGTCGGGGAGCAACGCTAAGCATCCTCCCAGGAAAAAAGGCACAATTGGAATTGCGATCAGTTGATCTGGTATTTTTTTGGACATAGTAGTAACAGGAGTTCTCGATAATTTCCTTGGGGAACTAATAGAGCTGTCTGTCGTAGCACCTACATCAGTGTTAACTTAGAATGTGTTTATCCGGCTGAGTGGCATTGCATAGGTCTCAAGAAAATCTCAGATATTGGTAACGCTGAGTTGAAAATAGGGACTGGGGGCTGGGGACTAGGAAGAGTAGATTTTCATCCTTGGGTGTAAAAATTTTGTAATTTAGATGGCGTTGGGAGTCAAAAATCTAAAATTCGGTTATTACTACTTATATATCCTGAAGTGCTTATATAGCAAGGCTTTGAAGATATATATGCTACAATTGAGACAATCAGGCTGCATGGCATGGATTTTAATACTGCAAAACCTGCGTTTGATGTTTAGCATTAGCGTTATGAGCAGCCACTAGCCTAGTAATATTTTAAAGATATGAAAAAAGTTGTCGTTGGTCTTTCCGGTGGCGTTGATAGTTCCACCGCTGCTGCAATCCTGCACAATCAGGGCTATGAAGTTGTTGGTTTGACCCTTTGGCTGATGAAAGGCAAAGGTCAATGTTGCTCTGAAGGAATGATCGACGCGGCTAGTATCTGTGAACAATTGGGTATTCCCCATCAAGTTGTTGATATTCGCGATGTCTTTCAGACAAATATTGTCGATTACCTGGTGTCTGGTTACAGTGCTGGGATCACACCTCTGCCCTGCTCCGAGTGCAATAAAACTGTGAAATTTGGGCCAATGGTGCAGTATGCTCGTGAACAATTGGGATGCGATCGCATCGCTACGGGTCATTATGCTCAAATTAACTATGACGAAGCTACTGGGCGTTATCAATTGTTAAGGGCGGTTGACCGCAATAAAGACCAGTCTTATTTTCTCTACGATTTGTCGCAAGATTTACTAGCGGCTACCGTATTTCCCCTAGGTGAAATGCAAAAAGCCGACACCCGCCGCATCGCTGCTGACTACAAACTTGCAACCGCCGACAAACCAGAAAGCCAAGATTTGTGCTTAGTAGAAAGCAACGGCTCCATGCGGGCATTTCTGGATAAATATCTGGCTCCAAAAACAGGCGAGATTGTTGATACATCGGGTAAAGTTTTGGGACAGCATGATGGTATCCATCATTACACCATTGGGCAGCGTAAAGGATTGGGAATTGCCGCAGCCGAACCCCTGTATGTGATTGAATTAGATGCAGTGAATAATAAAGTGATTGTAGGCGATCGCACTAAAGCCACCCAACCAGAATGCACCGTTAATCGGGTAAATTGGGTTTCCATTGCCGAACCATCCACTCCTATTCACGCCCAAGTGCAAATTCGCTATCGTTCCAGCCCCACCCCAGTCACAGTAATTCCTTTAGAAAACTCCCGCGTCCGTTTAGTGTTTGATGAACCCCAGTTCAGCATCACCCCCGGACAAGCTGCTGTATGGTATGAAGGCGATAAAGTCTTAGGTGGCGGGATTATTGAGCAGTTTAGCTAAAGCCTTGTAACCAAAACTCTTGTAGGGTGGGCATATTGCCCGCCCTAATGATGTAATCTGTTTGCTCGACAAAAATATTGCCACATATCAGTATAAATATCGTAATACCAATTTAAATTGGATACAGGGCAAATGAGGTAAACTGAGAATCGTCGTT
>JAVRCF010000133.1:0-15810 GCA_034530935.1 Aulosira sp. DedQUE10
TGCTGCACCTACCTTTTCTAGGGGGTCAAACCCCCTATTCGCCAGCTGTATCCTTTAAGAAGTCGGGGATCTGAGTCTCTCGGTGTTTTTAAATCAAATAAGATTGCTATAGCAGTCCTAAATCATTTGTAAATTCTTCTTCGCTGTTCCCTGCTGTATTTGCTGTTCTCCACTTTGATAATCTCGAATACTACTGCGATCGCAAGCAACGCTAAACATCTGTGTGATGTTGTGAGCAGTACCCATCATAACAATATTACTAATTCGCTATCAAGTCATTTATCTAGGTTAACAAAGTTCCGTAACCTGTCGCTGTTACCGCAGGGTAATTATACTTTGGTAAAAGTTGAAAATACTGATTTGACTTTATTGCCAGGAATTACATTCCATACCCTTACTCAAATAACTTTACATTTATAGTCAAAAATTTGTTACAGCAAAATTTAATAAAGTTGTAATAATATTACCCAGACATGGGAGTATCAGTTTCTAGCTTTTTGTCTCAATTAATAATTAAATTTTGTGAATTAGAACAGATTGGTTCCCCACACCCATAAATGTTTACAAACAGCGACTTTTAAGCCATCATTGGACGACACAAAGTGTAACTTATAAAGTTATCGCAGGATATATAATCATATTTCTCAGTATGCTAATGTATTGTTTTTAAGCGAATATTAGCGCTTAAGGGAGACTCCACATTAGTTAAATATTGGTGTTAAAATAAACCTGATTTCCAAACTTACACCTAAGTAAAAATATAATCATGATTATTAACGGTACTGCCAATACAGATGAGTTATATGGCAATATTAATGACCAGGTATTTGGCCTTGAAGGAGATGACATATTAGATGCCGTCGATGGTCAAGGAAATAATTTGCTTGATGGGGGGCCTGGTAACGATGAGCTTTATGCTAACAAAAACGACACTTTGAAAGGTGGTGTTGGCGAAGATAGCTTATATGCTGTCGGTATTGAAGGATTGAACACCCTTGACGGCGGAGAAGACAACGATCAGCTGTTTGTAGTTGAGGGTAACAATAATAAACTGGATGGTGCGCTTGGAGACGATCAACTTTTTGTAATTGAGGGTAGTATTAATCTACTCCAAGGTGGCATTGGGAATGACACATTAGATGCATCCACTGGTTCAGGTAATAATACCCTGGAAGGTGGTGCAGGTGATGATGTTTTGACGGGGGGATTAGCTAGCGATCGCTTATTTGGTGGCGATGGTAATGATTCCCTATATGCTGGTAAAAAAGGCAGCCAATTTACAGGCGGTACTGGCAATGATCTGTTTTACCTGACTAGTCAAGGTGTTCCGGATGTACCTGTAGAAGTCTTAGATTTTACCAAGGGTGCAGATAAAGTCTTGATTACGACAATTCTTGAAGTCAAGACATTTCAAGACTTGAAAATAGAGCAGATTTTGGTAAATGGGCAACCAGGCCCGGATACAGTAATTAGAGCGAATATCAATGGTGCTTTCAAAGATTTGGGCATTTTAAGAAATGTCCAAGCCAACACTCTCACAGCAGATGACTTCGGTTTTACCGTTGATAGTGCTGGTGCAGGTGTGACTATTACCCAGACTGATGGTAATACTAAAGTCACCGAAGGTGGTGCAAGCGATCGCTATTCTATTGTACTTAAAAGCAAACCGCAGGCTGATGTTACAATTGCTATCGGCGATAACAAGCAAATCACAACCAGTGTTAAATCTCTGACTTTTACCGCCCAAAACTGGAATGTCGCACAAGAAGTGACGGTAACAGCAGTAGATGATGCTGTGGTAGAAGGGAATCACAGCGACATCATCAAACATACGGTGACAAGTAGTGACACCCAATATAATGGCATTATTGTTAACCCTGTAGACGTTAGCATTACTGACAACGATAAACCTTTAGAGTACAGTGTTGACAATGATGTCTTCACCATCAAAGGTAATGGTGATAAAGCTAGACTGCAAATTACTCTCACAGGATACAGTTCTAAATATGTCAATGAACTGGGAGCATTTGTTGTTGATGATAATCAAGGCAGAATTAAGGGTATTGCGCCTGGTGCAGCAGGTTATGCCGAAGCCGCTTTAGCTCGTGCTAAAGTAATTTTCTCTGCGATCGCCAATCGTCCCAATGGATTTAATATCGACAGCATCAAAAGTTTGCTGGAATTTAATTCCGGTGAGAATGTGAGATTCTATTTAGTGAAAAACAGTACCATTGATGGAGTGAAGAATGGTAACACTCCGATTGCAGATATACTGTTTTCTGGTGCTACGACCCAAAAAATTACGGACTTAGGATCTAATAGTTTTTCTCTAGCTTGGCAAGATAGTTCTGGTAGTAGCACTACTAGCTTCCAAGATTTGATCGTCAAGATTCAGACAACGAATGAGTCATTATCTTTAGGTACAAATCAGCAAAGTCAGCCTCAGGGAGAATTAATTGATTTACGGGGTGTGACACAACAAGTCAAAGCTAGCTTTGAACTGCATCGAGAAGCTGCTTATAACAACTATGTCGGTTTCTTTCAAGCAATTGATGAGAATGGTGGGATTGACACCAACGGCGATGGTAAAGCAGATATCTTACCTGGACAAGCGGGTTATACTAAAGCTGCTGTTGGGGGAAGGGTTGCAGGAATTGACTTGACAGTTAATAACCAAGGTACAGCAACTTATAGTGGCATATTTCGACCAGGTGCCGTCTTCGTACCATTTATTATTGTTGATGGCAGACCTGATGCTATTTTGGATACTAATACTAACAACGATCCAGCAGTTTACTTCCCCTTCTTAGGTGCTAACTCTGATAAGGTTGACCATATTCGCCTATTAGGGAATAACATCTTTGGCTTTGAAGATTTAGCAAATGGCGGCGATAGGGATTTCAACGATGTTACAGTCAAAGTCAATTTGAGTATCGCCTAGTTTGCCTAGTTTGCGATCGCTGACAAATCATCGGTGCGTTATGTGTTGTGCTTAACGCACTGCTTATGAAATCAAAGAAAAGGTACAAGGAAAAATTTCTAACTAAATTTCTCCTTGCCTTCCTAGGCCTTCGTATCTCTTCGACCTTTACCAGAACTTACTTGAAAAGTTACTTTCAGCGCATTCTGGACTCTAAGTGTAAACTTTTATTTATTTGTAGCGTATCTACACTGCGATAGAACTGCAAATCTACTTTTATGGGGATGTATTTGCTAAAAATATTCATGTGATTAACGAAATTTGCTGAATTTCGGATTAATTATCTAGGAATGAAATTTGATTTGTGAGATTTTTCGGGAAGCCTGTCTTTTGTCATTGGCAGTTTCTCACAAAATATTTAGGATATTTATATTAAATAACAGGCAAATAGCTATGAAATTTTAATAGCTAGTAATCCGGTTTAATTTTTTAACAAATCTAAGTATATGTATGTTGAGATGTCACTTCCTTAAGCGGGATTTAGGCGGCAACTTCTTCTAATATATAAGGGTGTGTTATCGCCGAGACTACAGCACCAAAAGCTGCGGATGGTGCTTTAACCTGAGGCATAACGCACTCTGAATGTATTTCAAAAATCAAATATGAGTCCTATATATTATTTCAATAATCAAATAGGAGTTTTATCTAAAGTGTAGAGTTACTATTTTACACTCTTTACAAAATTTTATTTTTAGCTAGGATAAATATTTTTGAAATCTTTCATTAGAGAGATGTACACAATTATCAAGATAATGCCAAAAATATAATATATCGACTACGATTTATCTAAAAATACCAAAATGGGTAAATTTGTATTTTTGACTAATTGTCTCTTAATAATGATATGGTTAACTTCTTGTAGTAGTAAATCTTCTCAAGAAGACCTGACTAAGGATATAAAAAATGTGTCTTCTTGGTCAGCAACAGCTTATATGGTGGGTGATGCTTGGATACATGATGCTGTACCTAATAAGTATGCTCAAGCAACGTTGAAAAAAGCACAAACGGAAATTTTAACAGAAAGAGACAGCATTGTAAAAATCCCAACGTCTGATAAATCTGTACTTTTAACAAAGGTTTTAATCTTAGCAGATAAAACAGAAAAAATATCTACAGCCATTGCTCAGAAAAATCGTTCGGAGGTGCGAAAATCTCTGGCAGAATTAGCAGTAGAAAGTCAAGCGCTTAAGAAACTCAAGGCTATACCAGAATAAAGCTATGAAGAAAATTTTGGAAATAGCATTGGGTATTGTAACTAGTATAGGCGGCTTTCTGGATGTAGGTGCGATCGCAACGGCAGCAGAGGCGGGATCTATCTACGGCTTTCAACTGATCTGGGTGATTGTTTTAGGAACAATTTGTGTGATTTTTTTGGTAGAAATGTCTGGGCGGTTAGCGGCTGTTAGTAAGCATACATTAGCGGCGGCGGTACGGGAACGCTTCGGGTTTAACTTTTATGTCATTCCCTTGTTCGCAGAAATTGTTGTTGATTTTCTGGTATTAGCGGCAGAAATTGGCGGTGTTTGTATTGCACTGCAACTATTAACAGGAATTAGTTTTCAATGGTTTGCTTTACCTGTAGCTTTTGCCATTTGGTTGCTACTTTGGAAAGGAACGTTTGGTTTACTTGAAAATGGTATTTCTTTATTGGGGTTAATTACCTTAGTATTTGTTTTCGCTACATTTAAGCTACATCCCTCACTAACACAAATTGGTAGTGGTTTGTTGCCTACATTACCAAAGGAAGATACTGCACATTATTTATTTATTGCAGTCAGTATTTTAGGTGCATTAATCAGCCCTTACCTATTTTATTTTTACTCATCTGGTGCCGTTGAAGATAAATGGGATGAAGGCCATATTGGTGTGAATCGTGCCGTCGCTAGTTTAGGAATGGGCTTTGGGAGTATCGTATCTTTAGGGGTGTTAATTGTGGCGGCGCTGGTACTCAAACCTAAAGGGATTGAGGTTGATAGTTATGAACAAGCGGCGCTAATGCTAACAGAATCTTTTGGTTATTGGGGTTTTGTGCTATTTGCATTATCTCTGGGAATTGCCTGCTTTGGTGCTGCATTAGAGGTGACTCTAGATACAGCTTATATTGTGGCTCAAGCTTTTGGTTGGAATTGGGGCGAAAATCTTAAACCTAAAGATGCAGCGCGTTTTAGTTTGGTGTACACTGTGTTTGTTTTTTTGGCATCTTTATTAATGGTATTTGGCATTGACCCTTTACAATTGACTTTATTTTCAATGGCGATTACAGCAGTGATTTTGCCGCCTGTAATTGTGCCATTTTTGGTGTTGATGAATGATAAATTATATGTGGGCAAGTATCGTAATGGCTGGATTAGTAATGGCGTGGTGATATTTACAATTGTGCTGGCATTTGTGATGGCAATTGTGGCGATTCCTTTGGAGCTTATTGGGGGGTGATATTTTTAGATGAATCGAGTTGTTGTATAAATTTTTTTGTTTCACGCAGAGGCGCATTCGCGCAGCGTCTCGCAGAGAAGGCGCAAAGAAGAATGCAACTGTATGGATATTATTAGAGATGTTTTGGATAACCAATTAGTAGACTGCAATCAACGCAAAATGGGTAAAGTTGATGGGATTGTTATGGAGGTGCGGGATGGGGAAGCACCACGATTAACTTATATTGAAGTGGGAGTAACTACCCTCGCTAGACGGATACATCCAAGTTTGGCAGGTTGGGTAGCAACAATTGCGAGTAAATGGGGTGCTAAACATAGTCAACCATTTCGGATTCCGTTCTCAAAGGTGCGGGATGTGGGGATTGATGTAGAAGTTGAGATGGAAGCGGAAGCAACCCCAGCATTAGCCTATGAAAAATGGCTATGCGATCGCATTATCCAACGTATCCCAGGAGAATGATCGTGGCAAATCAGGAAATTCATTTAGAATTGCTACTTGGTAAACAGGTATTAGACTCTACTGGTAAAGCAATTGGACGCATTGAAGAAGTCCGCGCCGAACCACAAGGCGAAGACTGGGTGGTTCAAGAATATCTCATTGGCTACGCTGCAATTTTAGAAAGATTATCGGCTTGGACACTCGGCTTAGGAATTTTGCATCTTTTAGGGGCGCATAAAATCCACGGTGGTTATACAGTACCTTGGGACAAACTAGATTTGACTAACCCCGATAAGCCACGTTTGCGTTGTAGTCTAGCAGAATTAAAGGCAGTCAAAAGTCAACAATGATTTGTCATTTCTCCTCTGCTTCCCCAATCCCAATTACCAATTACCCATTCCCCAGTCCCCAATGCCACAATATTTTGGAAAATTACCCACAACTAACCAACCTTGGACAAGCATTGGTAGTGTGCAGGCTGTAAATTGGAGCGATTGCGCGGAGCGCAGCGCCAAAGGCGATCGCACTATTGATTTTGACTGTGGTAATTCTCGTCTGAAAATCAGCATACTTGCGCCAAATTTACTGCGAGTTAGGCTTTCACCAACTGGAGAATTTATACCTCGCCGTTCTTGGGCGGTGGCGCTGGATGATTCTGAATGGGCTACAGTTCCTTTTCAGGTGCAGGACACTGAAGCATCGGTAGAAATTACAACTGAGCAAATCCGTGTCTGCGTGCAAAAGCAAGAGAGTTGCATGGTTTGTTTTGACAAAGCTAATCGTCCCTTTGCCCAAGATAATCTCGATATGGGGATGGGTTGGCGGCTAGGTGCAGTTGCAGCTTGGAAGCAAATTGCTGCTGATGAGCATTTTTATGGCTTTGGTGAACGCACAGGGTTTCTCGATAAACTCAGCGAAGTTAAAACTAATTGGACAACGGATGCTTTAGATTACGATGCACTGACTGATGAAATGTACCAAGCCATTCCGTTTTTTATGGCTTTGCGTCCAGATGTGGGTTATGGCATTTTTTTTAACACGACTTTTTGGAGCCAATTTGATATCGGTGCGGAAAAACCCGGTGTTTTGAAGATGGAAACTCGCGGTGGAGAGCTAGATTACTATATTATTTATGGTCCTGAACCTGCGAATATTTTGCGTACATACACGCAGTTAACTGGGAGGATGCCACTACCGCCAAAATGGGCGCTGGGTTATCATCAATGTCGCTGGAGTTACGAATCTGAAGATGTGGTACGAGAACTGGCGCGAGAATTTCGCCAACGTCGGATTCCTTGCGATGTCATTCATTTGGATATTGACTATATGCGGGGTTATCGCGTCTTTACCTGGAGTCAGCAACGTTTCCCTGAACCAGCAAAGTTGGTTAGTGATTTGGCAAAGAATGGTTTTAAGACTGTGACGATTATCGATCCAGGTGTGAAGTATGAACCAGAAGCTAATTATCACGTTTTTGATCAAGGAATAAATCAGGACTATTTTGTGCGTAAAGCCGATGGCGTGTTATTTCACGGCTATGTTTGGCCGGAGAAATCCGTTTTTCCCGATTTTTTACGTTCTGATGTGCGTCAGTGGTGGGGTGATTTACACAAAAGCCTCACGGATATTGGTGTCGCCGGAATTTGGAATGATATGAATGAACCTGCGATCGATTCTCGCCCGTTTGGGGATGGAGGGGAGAAGATTTGGTTTCCTTTGGATGCGCCGCAGGGGACTGGGGATGAGGAGGATGAGGGGGATGAGGGGGAGAAGCAATCCAAAATCCAAGTTGCGCTGGAAGCGCACCAAAGGTGCGATCCAAAATCTAAAATTGATGCGACGCATTTGGAGGTGCATAATTTGTATGGGTTGATGATGGCTAAAGCTTGTGCTGAAGGGTTGCAGCGTCATCGGCAAAAAGAGCGATCGTTTGTGTTGACTCGTTCTGGTTATGCTGGTGTGCAGCGTTGGTCTTCGGTGTGGATGGGGGATAACCATTCATTGTGGGAGCATTTGGAAATGTCGCTACCTATGCTCTGTAATATGGGGCTTTCGGGTGTGGGATTTGTGGGTTGCGATATTGGCGGGTTTGCTGGTAACGCCACGGCGGAATTATTCGCCCGGTGGATGCAGGTAGGAATGCTCTACCCACTCATGCGTGGTCATTCAGCGATGTCTACGGCGCGTCATGAACCTTGGGTATTTGGCGATCGCACAGAAAATATCTGCCGTGAATATATTAATCTGCGTTATCAGCTATTACCTTATATTTACAATCTTTTTTGGGAAGCGGCACAAACAGGCGCTCCGATTCTAAGACCACTACTTTACCATTTTCCTCGCGATCGCACAACCTATACTCTCTACGATCAAGTATTGCTGGGTGCTTCTCTCATGGCTGCACCGATTTATCGCCCTGGGGTGGAATATCGCGCTGTTTATTTACCCGCAGGCACTTGGTATGACTGGTGGAGTGGTGAACGTTACGCAGGCCCTACCCATATTCTCGCCCATGCACCACTGGAAAGAATGCCACTTTATGTCCGGGGTGGTGCGATTATCCCCATGCAACCAGTGACGCAATATGTCGATGAACAGCCACTCGACCAACTGCATTTACGTATTTGGCAAGGTAATAATGAATACGTTTTATTTGAAGATGATGGCAAAAATGATCAGGAAAACAAAAACTATTCCTTAAGGAAGATAAGTGTATTTACACAAGCTAATCAAACAATTGTAGAAATTAGCTCCCGTGAAGGAGAATGGGCACAACCACCGCGCGAAGTCATTGTGGAAGTGGTTGGAGTTGGCGAACGGCGTTTTACTGATGATGGCGCGAGCTACAGATGGGAATTTTAAAATAGACATAAGCTGTTACGCAAATAAACTTGTATATTTCGCGCACTGGTTGTCAAAAGTCCTATTTCAAAGGCTAGCTTGGACTTTGGACACTTGACCAATGACCGCCCTAACGCAAGAATATAGCGGTTCTCGTTTGGATGCAATACACAATGGGCACAGCAATGCTGTGCCCCTACGAATGGTCTGTATTCTATGCAATTGAAAATCGCTATATTTGATCTAGGCGCGTATCAGCTTAGGAGTGAAAATTAATTCTGCATTACCCGAAATCCTTTTTTAGCCTTTATACTTCTCCTATGGTTGCCGCTATGCGTAGCTTGCTGCTCTAGAGGGGGTACAGCCTTCTTGTACTAGTTACTCAATAAAAAAATAGAAACTAATTTTGGAGGGGGTTTGGGGGACGCAACCGTCCCCCAATCGGGGGTTTGGGGGAGAATCCCCCAACTTTATGGTTTTTTCAATAAGTGACAAATCAATCTCTAATTACCTTCACCCAAGCGTATTCGCCTGTACATCATTTCACCAGATGTCTAATCTACATTTAGATAGATTTTGCCCATCGATTCATTTCCACCTCCCAACTCGAAAGGGGAAAATATGCATATAGGTAGATGAAAATTTAAGTCATCCTCCTGTAGCATAAAATACAAAATAATGGTAAATCCTGAGGAAACATTCACCAGCCCGTTTAGATGGGGTTACAAAAACCTCAATGTTAAAAGTAAACCGCTTGCGTTTGCAGGTTCTCGATTCAGCCGCCATTAGTTCTTTGATGGTACAACTCAGCAGTGCGATCGCCATCTTAGTTGGTAGTTTAGTACTAATTGGCTGGAGTTTTGAGATTGAATTTCTTAAATGTGGCTGCTATGCCAATATGGTGACAATCAAGGCTAATACAGCCTTAGGTTTTATCCTCACTGGTGTGTCACTGTGGTTAGCCCAGAAATTCAACAAACAAAAAAATGCTTCACCTGCTGATAACTCCCTCTACCTCTGGTGTTTCCGGCTGTGTACCGTAGCAGTAACCTTAATTGGTTTATTAACAGTCGTGCAATACATCTTTAGTGGGAATCTCGGAATTGACGAGTTTTTATTCCGTGATTCACCCAACGCTTTATTGACATCGCATCCAGGGCGAATGGGGTTCAACACTGCACTCAACTTTATGCTTATTGGTAGATCATTAGAGTTGCTAGTGCATCAAAAAACCCACCGCAGCTATTGGTATTCCCAAATTCTCGTCTTGATAGCTGCTTTGATTTCCTTCCAGGCGGTGATTGGCTATGCCTATCAAGTACAGATTTTTTACAGGACTAATTATACTACTTCAATGGCTTTACACACAGCACTCACGTTTGTTGTGCTGTGTCTAGGAATTATGTGGACACATCCAAGCAAGGGATTAATGCGAGTCATTACAAGCAATAGCGATAGCGGCTTATTGTTCCGCAGGTTATTATTTGCGGCGATCGCTGTACCTTTTTTACTGGGGTGGTTAATTGTTCTTGGTCAAAAAGCTGGAAGATATAATACGGCTTTTGCTGTATCACTGTTTGCCATGATTATCATGGTAATTTTCGCCATTTTGGTATGGCAAAGTGCAGCCGTCGTCGAATGCCTCAGTCGCCAACGCGATCGCGTTCAAGATGAACTAAAATTTTACGAAGAAAAACTCAGCAGTTTTGTTGATGCTAATGTCATTGGCATTCTGTTTGGCGATATTTACGGCGGTATCCAACAGGCAAACGACGAATTTTTGGGGATGATTGGCTACACGCGGGAAGATTTATTAGCAGGGAGAATTAGCTGGAATGCAATCACACCCCCAGAATACCTGCATTTGGATGAGCAAAGTATCGCCCAAGCGCAAGCACATCCTAACGGCGCTTGTACGCCTTATGAAAAAATATTTATCCACAAAGATGGTAGCCACATCCCGGTTTTTGTGGGTTACGTACTTCTAGGAGAAAACCGCGAAGAGTCGGTAGCATTTATTCTTAACTTGAGCGAACGCAAACAAGCCAAAGAACAAATAGTAGAACTCAATAAGAATCTCCAGCGACGGGTGAATGAGTTACAAACGTTACTCGATGTCATCCCGATTGGTATTGGCATTGCCGAAGATCCACAATGTCAAAACATCACAGTCAATCCTGCTTTTGCCAAAAATTTGGGGATTTCGCCAGATAAAAATGCCTCTTTGACTGCACCAAATGAGGAAAAACCCAGTTTTAAAATTTACCGTGAAGGTAGAGAAATTCCGCCTGAAGAACTTCCCATGCAGTACTCTGCACTTCACGGCGTAGAAGTTCTAGATCGTGAACTTGATATTGTGCAAGAAAATGGCAAAATCGTCACATTGGTGGAATATGTTGCACCTCTGTTTGACGAAGAAGGTAATACTAGAGGCTGCATCGGGGCATTTTTAGATATTACAGAACGCAAGCAAGCCGAGGACGTGCTGCGAAATCAGCAAAAATGGTTGGAAGATGTCCTCAACCTGATGCCCAGACCATTACTATTTATTGAACCAGGAACAGCAAGGGTAACCTTCGCCAATCGTGCAGCTGAAGAATTAGCTGGGGGCGAATTTCCCAAGGGTATCCCAGCATCAGAATATGATAAATTTTACCATTACACCGATGCCAATGGTAAACGCCTCCCCAACGAGCAAATGCCAGGGGTACGGGTGGCGCTGGGAGAACGTCTGGATGGTTTGGAAGTAGACTGGCATACTATCCAAGGTGTGCGTTCCTTACTGGTATTTGCCGACACCTTGCCAGCAATGCATGGTTATCCCGCTACCTGCGTATTAGTGTTCCAAGATATTACCAATATCAAGCAGACAGAAAAAGCCTTATCTATTAATAATCAAAGGCTGAAGTTGCTATTTCATACCGCCAATGAATTATTATCCAGCCAGAACCCTGTGGCATTGGTTGATAGTTTATTCCGTAAAGTTGCTGAACAAATTAATTTAGATGTATACCTTAACTATTTGATTGAAGACAACTCTCAGGTAATGCATCTCGCCTCATCCACAGGAATTTCACCAGAACTGGCAAAGGAAATTGAATACCTGGCGGTGGGTACAGCAGTCTGTGGCACTACCGCCCAAACACGTTGTCACAATGCTTTAGAGAACGTCCAAGAATCAACCGATCCCAAAACAGAATTGATTCGCGCCATAGGGATTACAGCTTACTTCAGTTACCCATTAATTGCCCAAGGACAGCTTTTGGGAACCCTTTCCTTTGGCTCCCGCAGCCGCACTCGCTTCACTGAGAATCAAAAAGGGATGATGCAAGCAGTTTGCGATCAAATAGCGATCGCAATGGAACGCGCTCGGTTAATTACTTCCTTACAACAACAAACCGAGCAGTTGCAAGATGCCAACCGCATGAAGGACGAATTCTTAGCCATATTGTCCCACGAATTGCGATCGCCCCTCAACGCTATCCTCGGTTGGGCACAATTACTGCGTTCCCGTAACCTCAGCCCCACCCAAACAACTAAAGGACTGGAAACAATCGAACGCAATGCGAGGATGCAAACCCAGCTAATTGAAGACTTGCTCGATATCTCGCGCATGATTAGAGGGAAATTGCGTCTCACTGTTGCCACTTGCAATTTAATTACCATGATTAAATTAGGCTTAGAGACTGTCAGCCTCGCTGCTCAAGCCAAAGAAATCGATTTGCAATTTACGGTGCAAGACAAAACCTATACCATCTCCAATTTAAACGAAGTCCAAAAACTCAATTTTGAATTTTTAGTATCCGGTGATGCTGAACGCTTACAGCAAATTATCTGGAATTTGCTTTCCAATGCCATCAAATTTACATCCCCTAGCGGTAAGGTAGAAATCAGGCTTGCCAAAGTTGAGGAAAAGTTCAAAGGTAATTTAACTAACTATGCTCAAATTCAAGTCATTGACACAGGCATCGGCATTAGTGCAGACTTTCTCCCTTACGTATTTGATCGCTTCCGCCAAGCCGATAGTTCCAGCACCAGAATGCATGGCGGATTGGGACTAGGATTAGCAATAGTCCGCCATTTAGTCGAACTACATGGTGGTACAGTCCAAGTTTATAGTCCAGGCGAGCAGCAAGGAGCAACATTCACCATTAAGTTGCCGCTTTTGTCAACCACTAAGGGAGAGAATTCTTTGCCACACACTGAAGGAGATTCTGCCTTACTCCTCAACGCCTCCCTTGCGGGCGTGCGTGTGCTAGTTGTAGACGACGAAGCCGATAGCCGAGAATTTATCACCACAGTACTGCAACAAGTGCAAGCCGAAGTGCAAGCAGCAGCATCAGTCAAAGAAGCATTGCAGCTAATTTCCCAATATCAGCCAGATGTGATTGTCAGTGATATTGGTATGCCACAGGAAGACGGCTACTCATTCATCCGCAAAGTGCGATCGCTCCCCCCAGAAAAAGGCGGAAATATCCCCGCCGCCGCCCTCACCGCCTATGCGCGAGCCGAAGACAGAATGCGCGCCATCCAAGAAGGTTATCAGCTACATTTACCTAAACCCATTGAGCCGGCAGAGTTAGCAACAGTAGTCGCCAGTCTTGTGGGGCGCGGTTGAAAAATCAGAGGATGTTTGTAAACTCTGGTAGGGTGTGTTATGCCTTATAGCAACGCACCTTAAATTCTTATTTATCATTTGTGCATCTTTGCAAAAACTGAAAACTCTTTTCCCCTGCTCCTTTCACTCTTAATGATAAATCTTTAACTGTACATCATATAGGATTCGTATTTGATATTTGAACAAAATTATAGCGGTTCTCAATTGCATAAAATACAGACCATTCGTAGGGGCACAGCATTGCTCATTGGTGTCAACTTAAGCTCAAACGCTTATTCTATAGGCATTTTACCCCACCCCTAACCCCTCCCCTTGCCAAGGGGAGGGGACGTTTTGGCTTTAGACAAAACTGGGGTGGGGTAACGCGGATCGTGATGGTAAATGAGCGATGTCTACGACGGGCTACGCCTACGCATCTGGGCAAGGGTTTCACGTTAAGTTGACACGTATGAGCAATGCTGTGCCCTATTGTGTATTGCATCCAAACGAGAACCGCTATAGGTACCTTATACCAATTCTTTATGAAGCTGCATAGAATTCGATCCCCCCTAGCCCTCCTTATGAAGCTACGATGTACACACAAGTCGAAAAAATACCTTAAATGACTCAAATTTTTTCTGACAGTCAAAGTAAAGTATCACACTTACCGTCATACCGCCCAGAACTGAAGTTCCGGGCTAATAGTCAAAGTCCACTCAAGTGGACTCAAATATAGAGATTAGTACAAGATTTCACAAGTTCGTAGCGTTATTAAGTCTCTCAAAGCCTTACCAGTCGGTTGCTTATTTGTCACAGATTTATGAAATGCTGTACTTAGTCTACTTCAGTAGACTTGAGCTATTAGCCTTGGAATTAATTCCAAGGCGAGATGGCAACGAAGCAGGAGTCTTTCAAATACTCGTGCGGTTAATAGGGCTTGTGTGTACACCGTAGCCTTTGCAAGGGGAGGGTTAGGGTGGAGTAAAACAATATTTGATAGATCAATCATGACTTTTCAAACATCCTCTTAGCTCGACTTTATCCAAAATTAAGAACTCGGTTTTCTTTATCCGGCAAAAACCCTGGCTTTTTGGCAAATACTTTTTCCATCTCACTGATGTTCGCTTCTGTCCAAAAAGCAAAACTACTGTCCCACAATGGTTTCAGCGTCAGGTTTTGGGTTTTGTAAAAATGGATAAAGTCGAGCTTAGATCCTGAATCTGGCCAGGTAGTTTCTTGATTTAGGGACTTCCAAAAATTAAATTATTCCATTTAGAGCGCGAAGACGATGAATAGGCTCTTTCTCCCCCAGCTACCCCAGCCTCCCCTTCTCCCTTTGGGAGAGGGGGAGACGCGCAAGGGAGAAGCGACTGGCTCTCAAAAATTCAGGTTTTTTGGACTCTTGACTTTTGACCTTTGACAACCTAAACGAAAAAAATATGACACGCAGCTTTAGTCCTATAAACTTTACATTTTGGCGATTGGTGAGAGCGATCGCTAGATCAAAAAATATATAAAGTTGATTTTAGTAAGCAAAATGCCTTAATGGGTTCTCAAAATGCCTTAATGAGTTCTCAAAATGCCTTATTGCTTACTCATTTTGGTATTTTCCGCAAGCAAAATGCCTTAATGGGTTCTTAAAATGCCTTACTGCTTACTCATTTTAGTAAATCACGCACTCATTTTGGTGTTTTCCGCAAGCAAAATGCCTTAATGGGTTCTCAAAATGCCTTATCGCTTACTCATTTCGGTAAATCACGCACTCATTTTGGTGTTTTCCGCAAGCAACAACGTAAATTACATTCTCATTATACTTTTTTGCTAACTCATATCAGTAATTCACTTAATGATCACAGAAATATTTGTGTAGCAAAAGCCATTACAGATTTGCCGAAATACTCTCAGGCTGATCCATACGGAATTTTTTAAGGTAAAGAATATTAACCGTACTGGATGACAAGGTGTAAATTATGGCTCGTCAAAAAAGAAGCTCTAAAGTATTAGAAAGAGCAGTGCGTCGTGCCGCTAGCATGGACTCAATTGATCCAAATTTAGATGTGGGCAATGGAATTACCTTACCTGCCTTTTCCACTCTCATTGAGATGATGCGAACTCAAGAATATGCATACAACAGCGCCCTTTCTAACTTAGATAAGTTATACAGTGAAATGCTAAAAACCGAGCGCAAATTGGGAGACATAGCAGAACTTATACTGTTGGGAGTTGCAACAAAATATGGCAAAAGCAGTGTAGAGTACAGCATGGCAGGAGGAGTACCGAAAAACCAGCGCCGCCGGGTAAAAAAAAGTGAGTCACCAACTCCTAGTTCTGAGCCAACGTCATTTATTGCGAGTGTAAATACCAACGGAAATAGCAAGAAACCAGCAGCGACAACTTAGAGGTTGTTTGAAAAGTGATTGGCTGTGATTTTAGGCACTTTCGATCCCCCCTAGCCCCCCTTAAAAAGGCTACGGTGTATACACAAATCGGATTTTCTCTCTAGATCTGGGTTTTACCCCCC
>JAVRCF010000134.1:0-15694 GCA_034530935.1 Aulosira sp. DedQUE10
AAATATGTCCGTTTCATTGAGATGTGACAGTTTTGGGTGCGGAAGGTGGGTTACAAATGTATGGAAACCGCTGTTGCTGGTGTAGCAAGCAAATGACCAAATCCGAAAGAACCATTGAACACTTAGTTCCCAAGAGTCTGGGCGGCTCTAATAGTCTCTCGAATTTGCGTTTGGCTTGTTTCACTTGCAATAATTCCCGTGGGAACAGTCTATTACCTCCACAAATTAGAAATATTTTTGAACTTAGAAATAGAACTTATGAATAGCATTTAGTTGAATTTTGTCAAAAGATGCTTCCGATAATTTCTGGATATCGTTGGTGTAAGCATCTGCCTAAATGAGATAATGTCTATCATCAAAACCACACCTTTGAAAAAAATGGCATGGATGATTTAGATCAACTGTTGAATACTTTAATTACAGAGGTACGTCAACAACCACCTAACAGCATAAAATGGCGATTGTCCATGCACCGACTACTACTAGAAATTCAGCAACTCCCAGGATTAGCCAAATCCTCTCATCCAGACTATCCAGCAGCCCTAAACCGTACTTTAGAGTATATCAGCCTTAATCTTGCCAAATTTGATCTGAATTCTCCCTCAGTTTCCGAAAGCTTTTTGAAGTGGATCAATAGCTACCTTGGTTGGCGAATTAGAGATTTGTACTCTCCTGATAAAGATGCTCCACTCAGTTTAGATGCTCCCATAGCCTCCGACTTTGGGGAAATAACTCTGCTGGATAATCTACCCAATTCTACTTTGAGTGGTTTAGATGGTCTAGTTGAAAACTCTCAAAGGAAAACTACGCAACGGATTGGTCTAAAATTGGAGCTTTACATTGAGCAAGATCCCGAAGGTAAGCTAAAAAATAGTTATTCTGGTTCTTCTGTTCAGTGTAATTGTCAATTCCTCAGCCAGAGACGTGTACTCAAAGAACCACCTGACAAAGTTGCAGATATAGCACGAGAGTTGAGCATTCCTTATACAACCGTCAATTCGCATTGGAAGAGAAAATGCGAACCAATACTTCAAAAAATTGCCGAAGATTTGGGATATAAACAGGAGCAATCGTTATGAACGGCACAACTTCACCCTTGTTAATGGTTCCGCTAGATTTAGAAATTCATTCTAGAGCAAGACATTTAGCTGCTCAACAAAGCACAGTAGAAAAAGGTAAGCGAGTTTATTTGAATGCGTTAGCAGTTTACGCAGTTCATAGCTATTTAAAATGGTTGCAAATACCAACAGATTTCAATTCATCAGATTGCTGGAATCCAGTAAAAGCAGCTTTATCGAATGCAGCTGATTTGGTAATTCCAAATGTGGGAACATTAGAATGCAGTTCAGTTTTACCCCAAGAAACTGTCATTTTATTACCAGATACTATAGAAAATAGGATTGGCTATGTAGCTATACAGTTTCAGGAAAGCCTAGATTCAGTGCAGCTATTGGGATTTGCACCAGCCGTTGATGAAGTGAATCCGCCTGCACAGCTAGCAGTGTCAGAACTCCAGCCGATTGAGTCTCTCCTACAGCAAATTACTCGTCTTGAAGTTGCGATCGCTTTTCTACAAACTGATGACTCAGTGGCAGTACAAGTACGTTCTGTATTAGACAATAAACCTTTATCAGATACTGTGGCAAAATTTGAGCTTCTTTACCGAACTGGCGATGAATTTGAGCGGCGGTATGCCGGAGGAGAAATATTAGCTGGAGATACTCTTGCTGTTGGTGCTACCCGTGAAATAACCCAGCAAGATGATAGCGAATTACAAGATTTAGCCGAAATGCTATTGGAGAAGTTAGCCCAAATTTGGGGAAATGTTGCGTAGTTTTTGGGGCAGGGAATGATGTATATAATCACCCAAAACATTTAATTGTCATGGCGAAAGGCTTCGGTTCTCAGAAATCACCAGATTTTACTCAACGCCAAAAAGCTTATTTCAGACTGATTAAACAGCTACTCAACTGTGCTCATGGCAGAGAAATGAAGATTCTCAGGAAACATGCACACTTGGTTGATGCTGGGTTCGTAGAAACTTTAGAAATGATAGCTCAAATCCGGTTTAATCAAGGAGATATTCGTTCTGCTTACTTTTTGAGAAATTTAGCCCATTGGTTAGTTGAAGAACTGGAATTATATAGAAATGAGCCTTCAGCAACAGCCAATTTTATTAGACCTCCAGCTTTTTTGGGTGAAATCTTGTGGGCGATGGCTACGCCCGCCGCAGGCATCGCACAAAATAAAGGCAACCTACAAGCCGTTTACAGCCTACTTCAAGCTAACTTAGATCAACTCAATGATAATTTTTATGAACAGTTTTGTAGTTGGGTAAACTTAACGTTTATTACTAGCGAGTCAAAAAAAGAACAATTATCACTAGGATTACTCCTGATAGATTTCTGTACGTTGCTTTGGCAGTTTCCCTTGGGGAAGAGGGCAATTAACCTAGAAATTGTAATTACAGGTTTAGAAGCAGTTGCCAAGATTTTTATTCCTGATGTTGTCCCAGAAATTTGGGCTAATATCCAATTAAATTTAGCACCAGCCTACCGTAATCGAATACGAGGAAATCGCGCCGATAATCAAGAAAAGGCAATTGCTGCTTGTAATAATGCACTACTTATCTACACCCGTGACAGTTTTCTCCAACAATGGGCAACACTACAAAATAATCTCGGCCTTGTCTATACAGACAGAATTACAGGAGACAAAGCTGAAAACATAGAAAAGTCAATTGCCTGCTATGAAACTGCTTTAAAATTTGTTAACCGCGCTCAACTTTCTGAACTTTGGGGTAGCCTTCAAAATAATTTGGGGAATGCCTACCTTGTTAGAATTCAAGGCGACGAAGCACAGAATTTAGAAAAGGCGATCGCTTGTTATCAAGTCGCACTACAAGTACGTACACGTTCGGCATCGCCCTATTATTGGGCTAGCAGTCAAAATAACCTCGGTTCTGCCTACGCTCAAAGAATTTTAGGCAATAAACAAAAGAATCTAGAAAAGGCGATTTTGGCATATATTAACGCCTTAGAAGTCTACACTCTTTCTGATTATCCTCAGCGATGGGCGGAAACAAAAACCAGCCTGGGAAATACCTATTATAAAACAGGTCAAATTACTGAGGCACTTGACTGTCTCCGCGCTGCGTTGCAAGTCTTCACTCCCACCAATTTCCCTAGATATTGCATCACAACTGGATTGAGTTTAGGTAAAACAGCTTTGGCTGCTGGTATGAAAGCGGAAGCTTTTGAAGGTTATGCGATCGCCATTGAAGCTGTTGAACAAAGCCGACTTTGGGGTGGTATTTCTCAGGAACAAGAAATTCTTGCATACACAGAGATGGTCGTTTTTTGTATTACTAATGGGGAACGAGATAAAGCTAGAGAATATGCAGAACGTTCTGGTTTTCAACAGGTTTTGAATCTTTTAGATAATAATGAATTTCAACAAATTTACTCAAATTTACAATTCCTTGGGCAGGTATTACAAGCAACTGCTGAAAACAATGGAGAATCACAAGCTGTATATCAAATACTAGAAAACAACCTGAATAAATTAGATGAACAATTTGTTCAACACTTACAAAAGCTGGAGGATGTTTTCGGACACATACCATCAGGGCAATCTCTTCAAATTGCTACAACTATTTTAAGTTTTAGTAATCTGATTCGGGAGTTTCCACAAGGCGATAAAGCAATTAACTTAAGAATTGCTACCACAGGTTATGAGGTAGCCGCTACTATTTATACCAAAAAAGATTTCCCTGAACAATGGGGAAACATTCAAGATGCGATCCGCGAACTATTTCAGATTCAGCTATTTGAAGCAGTATTCAAGAACCTAGACAAGAACCTAGAAAATCCTAAAGCTGTTGTATACCCATTACTGGAAGCAAATAAATATAAACTCGATGAACGTTTTGCAACTGTATTGCGATTAAAGACAGAAGCTATGTTGTCTGAAATTTCGCCAAAGTATGCAAAAGATATTGCCGCCAGCCTCTTAGGTTTAAGTCTTCTGATTAAAGAATTTCGACACGGTAATGAGGCGAATAATTTAGAGATTGCCATTACAGGGTATGAAATTGCTTCTAAAATTTTGACTTGCGAAGCTTTACCAGAAGCATGGGGTATGTGTCAATTCATGCTGGGCAATGCTTACCACCGTCGAATAAAAGGTGAGCAAGCAGAAAACCTGGAACAATCCCTTTCTTACTTGCACAATGCTTTGAAAGTCTGTAACCGTGAGCAGTTTCCCGAACTTTGGGCAGAAATTTACAGTAATCTGGCCATTGTTTATGGCTATCGGATTCGTGGCGATCAAGTAGAGAATGCAGAACTAGCGATTAAGGCTGGTGAAGCTGCGATGCAGGTTTTCACTCGCGATCAATCTCCTGAAGGATGGGGAAAAATCCAAAACAATTTAGGTATTGTTTACCGCGATCGCATTCTCGGTGACAAGGCTGAGAATTTAGAAAAAGCGATCGCTTGTTATCAAAATGCTCTTTCCATTCGTACTCGTGAAGACTTCCCAGAACTTTGGGCACAAACTCAAATGAATTTAGCATCTGCCTATCGTCACAGACTCAAAGGTGATGCAGCAGAAAATGTGGAAAAGGCGATCGCTGCTAATCAAGGAGCTTTACAAGTCTACACAAAAGCAGCCTTCCCTCAAGGTTGGGCAGAAGTACACATGAATTTGGCTAATGCCTATCTTCACCGAATTCATGGGGATAGGAGCGAAAATTTAGAAAAGGCGATCGCTGCTCATCAATCTGCTTTACAAGTTTTATCGAAAGAAGAATATCCGCGACAGTGGGCTATGACTGCTATCGAAGCTCATAACAAAATAATTGCAGATTTGGAAGCTGACAAACAGCAAATTTGGGAACAAATGCGCCGTCTAGATCCTGTCCTGGCTGGTCAAATTCAAGTAAGCCCTATGAATTTATCATCCATACAGCAGTTAATTGACCTACCCACCACAGCTATTCTGAACTTTTATACTACCTCGAATGATACTCATATCTTTATCATCCGGCAGAGTCAAATTACTTTGCACACTTGCACTAACTTGGGATTTGAGACTTTACAATCATCGATTCTAACTCACTGGTTAGGGCAATATCTTAATAATCAAGATAGTTGGAAAGAGCAATTTAGTTTTTTAATAGCAGAACTAGCTGAAGTCTTAAAGTTAAATGATTTAATTGCACAACATCTGAAAAATATTGATGAATTGATTCTTATTCCTCATCTGGCATTACATCAAATTCCTTTTGCTGCTTTACCAATTGGAGAAAATCAATATTTGGGGGATAAATTTCTCATTCGTTATGTTCCTAGCTGCCAAATTTTAGAATTTTGTCACAACCGCCCCACAGTAAGTAGTCTTATGAATTACGGTATTGTTGAAGATGCTACTGAAGATTTACCTTACGCTAGTTGGGAAGGAGAACAACTAGCAAATTTATATAATATTCCCAATAATCAACGTTTAAAAGGTAGTCAAGAAGCTAGTGTCAGCAACTATCGTCAACTGATACAAAAACTCCAAGTAATTCATTCTAGTCATCACGCGCGATCGCGGCTCGATAATCCTCTAGAATCCGCATTATTTTTAGGAGATGGCTGTATTACATTAAGTCAGTTATTAACTCCAAGTTGGCGCAATCCCCAGTTAGAAGATGTATTTCTATCTTGCTGTGAAACTGGTTTAAGTGTGACTGAAATAACTGACGATATTCTCACTTTTTCAACAGCTTTCCTTTGTGCTGGTGCTAAAAGTGTTATCAGTACACTCTGGGCAGTAAATGACTTGGCAACAGCACTATTTTCAGTATTTTACTATCAATCCCGACATCAGGGAAACAAGCGACTGCAATCAATCAGACAAGCTCAATTTGAACTGCGTACCCTTACAAGTGAAACTCTTACCACTATTTACAAACCTAAGTTAAGTTCTTTTTTGATGCAGAAAGCCAAGGAAACCGACACGTTGCGTAAAAAAACTCAAAAAGAACGGGATATTCATCCGCATAGTTCTTTACTATATAAACAATGCGATGAAGAATACAAAAAATACACGTTATATTTTACGCAACCTGATTGAAAAAGATGGTCATCCACGTAGCATGGCTGTGTTTGCATTGGGGTACTGGGCTGGTTGTCGCGTGAGTGATGTTTCCTGGCTACGGATAGAGCATACCCATATTGGCCCCAAAGTTGGCTGGTTGCACGTCGGTTACAAGGGTGGTAAGGCGCGAGATATTGATCTAATTAACGCTGTCCGAAAACCAATGTATGAATATATTCATCACGGCGGGCGAGATACTGAGAGTGATTACACTTTTACCTCTCAGCGCAATGAAAGGCTGACCGAAGCCGGCATTCATCGCTGGTGGAAAAACATTAAAGCACAAGCAACTGTTTCTGAGTGGGAACTCATCCATGATGTAACTTTTCATGATCTACGTCATGATTTCGCTCACCGAGCGCGTGAAGCAGGATGGACTTTGGAGGAGGTTGCTTATTATCTCGGTCATATCACCAAAAAGGGAACTCCAGCTATTCAAACCACGGTTCGGTACACCCAAAGTAGCCGACAGCAAGTCAAAGACAAGCTTGCATTACTCAAGGGATAAACTCCAGACAGCAACGCCCAAAGGATTTTATATTGTTCTATGCAACAGTTGGTGAGTGGGCATTCGGCTTATTTGCAATTAATTTGAGCTTCGTCGGATGATTGCAAGCCCGTTGCAAATAATAATGAGTCTGTTTGCAATTAATGTGAGCCGAAGTGTAATCTTATTTGCAATTAATGTGAGCCAACAATTTTCTTGTTTGCAAGCCGGAGCGTTTATGTTTGCGAGCCGCAACACCTAGCTAATTCTTCGTTGTACTGCCCCATTTGAGTTAAAAGCTGTTCGCTCGGCATGACCCCAGTTTCGGAGTCTTGGGTTGCTTTGACAAAGACCATGACTTTCATTGTGAAATCTCCTGTTGAATGGTTTTGAGTTAGATTGCGAGGGGTTGGGTGTGCTGATTAGCGCAAAGCGCAACTCCGAAGGAACCGCTAATCAGCAGCGACACGCTTGAGTTCATCAATCTCGATCTTCTTCATTTGCAGCATGGTAGTGGTCACTTTTTGAGAGGTTGCCTCGTCGGGGTGGTTGAGTAACTCAATCAGAATGCGAGGAATAATTTGCCAGGAGACACAGTATTTGTCTTTGAGCCAGCCGCATTGCTGTGCGGTTTCATCCCCACCAGCAGACAATTTTTGCCAGTAATCGTCCACGTCCGCCTGGGTATCGCAAAAGATTTGGAAGGAAATTGCCTCGTTAAATTTGAAGGTCGGACCACCGTTGAGTGCTGTGAACGGCTGACCATCAAGTTCAAAGCTGACAGTCATGACGGCTCCGGCTGGTTTTCCTTTCATTTCCTGTCCAGCATCTCCATATCGACTGACGTGGACAATTTTGGAATTGCGAAAAATCGACGTATAAAACTGAGCGGCGGCTTCGGCTTGATCATCAAACCATAAACAGGGAGTGATTTTGGAATTGTTTTGCATGAGAGTTCTCCTTGAGTTCAAGCGGTTAAGGACGGTCAGGGCTGTGCTGGTAGTCCCGCAACTTCGATGACAGGACGGATTTCGACGGTGCCGACTTTTGCACCTAGGATGCGGGTGGCGATCGCAATGGCTTCATCCAAATCCTTGTTCGCGGGTTTCGGCAAATGGTCCATCGGTCACGAGTGAGAGAGCCATCACGGACTTGGACACTGGTTGCGGTTGCAACAGGATGGAGTGGAGCCGTCGCCAGAAATTGTCCTTGAGGGGAGCAAGTCCTGGGCGAGTTGGGCAGATTCCCCATAGCAATGCTCCCGCTCGGTGTCGCTCATGGCGTTTTCGTCCATATAAATCAGCAGCAAATATTTCATTCGGTTGCCTCCTTTGTGATTAAGTCGAACGGGAATTGTCCAAATCGACACCTGAGTGCAAAAATTTTGTCTAGTACAATTGAACTTATCTCCCTTTATCAGTTAGTCGAACGGCAATTGCTCAAATCGACACCTTGCCCAAAATTCTTTATGTCTTTTTGTCAAAGGTATGGCTTCAATCCCAAAAACAGATGTGGCTCAAGCAATTGCTGCCCTTTATCGAACTGAATGGGGGCGCATTGTCGCTATTCTGATTCGGCTGGTCGGAGATTTTGATGTAGCTGAAGAAGCTGCACAGGCAGCATTTACAGCGGCAGTGAATCAGTGGGAAAGCGACGGTATTCAATTTACTTATTACTCACTACTTATTACTCATTACTTTTTTCAATTAGTTGCTGTACCTCATAAATATCCAATCTGTTGTATCCCGCTTTTGTCACTCTCCGGGAGGCTAATCGCTAGAAGCCTCATCAGGCAATCAATACAAGCTATCCTATTAGGAAAAAATGGGTGTTGTATTTGTTATTAGAAAAAAATCATGTTAACCCTTGGTAGATAAAAGCTCGCTTAATTCAGAAATGGCAAATGTTTTCGGAGAGTGACAGAACAGGGGTATGTTGCCATGCTCCGGATCACGATGAGGCGACTAGCATAAAATTTGACCTCTCAAAACTTTTCAAACAATCTCTTTCTTAAGAGTGAGGAAATTCTCGTTGATTTATTGTTAGTTACTTTTTGAGCTTATATCGACTATAGTACCTAATTTTCTGCCATCACAAGTTAATCAAATAACAGATCCAAAAGCGATCGCCTTCATCAATAGTATTAAAACAATTGCCCTTGTAACTTCCCTCAGTCAACAACCAATCCTGACAACCTACATTCACAAAGGAGTGGGAGGAACACCGATTCTGTTGTTGCATGGCTTCGACAGTTCCATCCTAGAGTTCCGTCTTTTGCTGCCATTACTTGCGTCCCAAAATCAAACATGGGCAGTAGATTTGTTAGGTTTTGGTTTTACACAAAGGCAAAAACAAATCAAATACAGTCCAGATACCGTCAAAATTCACCTTTACGAATTTTGGGCTACTTTAATTAATCAACCTATCGTAATAGTAGGTGCATCAATGGGTGGTGCAACTGCAATTGACTTTACGCTCACTTATCCTGAAGTTGTGAAATCACTAGTATTAATTAATAGTTTGGGTTATACGGGTGCTCCCACTTTTAGCAAATACTTATTTCCTCCTTTTGACTTTCTTGCTGTAGAATACCTACGTCAACGGCATATTTTGGCATTAAATATAGGCAGTATTGTAGCTAATTTAGCTCCAGAAATACTGTTGGCTATTCAGTGTGCGATGCTACACCAAGAAATGCCCCTTTGGCATGATGCCATGATTTCTTATGTCAAAACTGGTGGTTATAGCAACTTGGCGAATAGAATTGCCCAAGTTGACAAACCAACATTGATTTTATGGGGAGAGGCTGATGATATGCTCCCTTCTGAAGATGCAGAAAAATTTCAGCAAGATATTGCCGACTCTAGGTTAATTAAGCTGAAGAATTGCGGTCATGCACCTCAGATTGAACAACCAGAAATAACATTTCAACATATTTTGCAGTTTCTAAATCATCACAACTTTTAATTAGATTGACTAATCTGAAGACTTAGATAAACTTCTTCATGTGGAAATAAATTATATTTATTGATGGACTGTTTAATCAACCAGAAGTGGCTTTTTTATAATTAAACATTCACAGGTATTAACTAAGTTTCTAACTTACATATAATAAATTGGAAGTAGTTAGAAATTTTCGGTTCTAATACGAGTTGCTTGGGCTGTAGTATTTTCAACGGCAATTATCTTGCAATTTAAATCATATACAGTTCCTTTCCCTGTGCTATTAAATTCATCAATTATTTCATTCAAAATTGCGTCTTGAACCACATAAACTTCCCCGGCTAAATTACCGTTTGGCTCATATATTGGTTCGCGAAATTTATAGGTAAATGTATTAGAACCAGTACTTTCCCAAACTCCAAATCCTGTGGATTTAGTACGCTCATTTGTAACGATGGTAATACCATCAGACGTGAAAGCCCCCAGCGACCTATCTTGTGAACCATTGGCAAAACTTATAATAAATGACCATGAGCCTACTGCTCCTTTTTGCTTAGTTCGCCCTCTTGAAGGTATACTTGCGTAACTTTCTCCAGCCATACTTAGTGTAGGGAAAGCAGCTAAAGTACCAATGCTGGTAATCAGGGTAAGCTCATCTAATTTAGTATAAAGTGAGCTTGACAAATTAAGTAAGATAAGCATAAAAAAAGGTGTCAAAAATGCACTTGACTTGAGAACAAGATAAATGAGAAGACTTCACTGCTGTGATCCAAAAATGTTCAGGAGTCAAGTTGATGTCACAAGGCTTTGAAACAAAATCTGGGGATGGGCTTCAAAAGGCAAATGAACAGCAAAAGTCAAAAGGAATAGCAGATATCGGCAGTATTCAACAAAGTCTAGTAGAGCATTTTGGGGAGATCAAAGATCCAAGAGTAGAGAGAACCAAAAAACATCAACTTCAAGAAATCTTAGTAATTGCAATTCTGGCAATCATTGCCGGAGCGCAAGGGTGGGAAGACATCGAGAATTATGGCATCAGTAAGCAAACGTGGTTACAAGAGTTTTTGGCATTACCAAACGGTATTCCCTCAGATGATACATTTCGACGAGTGTTTGAGTTTATCGACCCTGAAGCATTAAATCGATGTTTTTTGAGATGGGTAGAAACCCGATAACGAAGATGGGAGGAGAAATTATCCCCATAGATGGAAAGACAATTAGCGGGACTTAAACATTTTTGATGTCAAAAGAAGCTTCAAACCTTTGCAGGGAAAGGGAAATACACCAAATACATAAAAACGCCTGAAACCCATATACATCAACAAATAAATCAAAATGATGTCAAAGTCCTGTGGTATATGCGTTTGAGGTTATTTTATCGGTGTTTTTTGTCTAAGTCCCATTAGGGGTTCTTATGACCGCAATCAAGGTCAAAGCGCACTTCATCTTATAAGTGCCTGGGCAAGTGAACACAGTTTAGTATTGGCACAGGTGAAAGTAAAAGATAAATCCTTTTGACTTTACAGCGATTCCTGCATTATTAGAGTTACTAGATATCACTGGCGCTATCATCACCATTTATGCAATGGGCACACAAACCGAAATTGCTAAACAGGAGGAGGGCTAACTCCAATGCGCTTGCTAATTCTGGGATATTTGCCCGCAGGGGCCTTGTCTAAGATGTTTGTGACGTTAATCTGGTGCCACCAATCATCCCCAAAATCGAACCAGTAACCAAAAGCCTCATCAATTGATAAGCCTAGATCAGCAATTGAAGTACTAGAAACATCGCCTGTAGGCGTTGGTGTCAAACCGGAACTAGAAAATGCTTGTTTCAAACCGTACCTTCTGGCATTGGGATCTTGCGGGCCATTTCCACCAATTTGAAATTCATACATATGCTCTTCTTCTCGGTCGAATGCCTTGAAGATGATTTTATGAAGCTCCTCCAAAGTATTACTGCCTTTAATCTCAATAGTTCGAGACACTACTGGATTCTCAGCAATAAATTCCTCGTTAATGGGGCCATCAATTAAAAATACATCCAGCACATATAACCCATCTGCAGAAGAGTTAACTACCTTTTTAGCAACATTTTCTGATTTTTTAGTTTTACCCATAATTTTTTGCACTATGCTGATAGGAGCATTTTTTCAGAATTGCTTTTGAATCTCTAAACAATTGTACTAGTGAGCCACTCTCAATCATAATTTTTAACCAGCATATTTAAACAAATAAGCTTTGCGTTGCTGCTAATAAATGCTTCTGCTACATCGCTTGTAGTTAGCGGGAGAGTTGCCACTAGAGATATACTGACGAGTAGCACCAGTAGCAAAAATCTAGTTTTGTGACTGAATCTAAACCTACTGATTACGCCGCTATCATCCGCGCTGCTAACCAAACTATTCCAGAATCACCCGAATGGTTAAATCCTGGCAAACACATTTACTCACCAGAGTATGGAGTTGGGGAGGTAATGGCAGTATTAGGCAGACGGTTGATTGTTAAGTTTGTAGAAAAAGTAAAACCAACTCACTTTGAAGATTGGGAACACGCAATTTCGATTGGTGCCATTAAATCAAGTAACACCAACTTGGTTTCTTCCACAACTTTGCTTGAAAAAAGCAACGCTGCAATCACAACAATTTCTGAACGTATTCAAAAAATCCCTCACCTAGCGTTTTAGTCTGTTGCTCAAGAATTAATTACAAGCATCACAGCGGTGGATATTAAAAATACCTAGAGCGGCAAAACTAACTTGAGAGGTGAAACGAAAGGCTTAATTGCGTTTGCGCGAAAGAAAATCAAAAACGATTTTTCTAGGTTTCCAAAATATCTCTAGCAAGTTTTACCACGCTAGGTTTTTGTTAGATGCAATCCGCCATGTAGTGTAGAACGCTAACAAGCAATCCCAAGAGCAATTCTGATAAGATGAGTAAATTTAAGATTTCTGATGTCGTATTTTAAAATACGACATCAGAAAAAGTTTCAATAGTACGCCTTATGTGAGTTAAGTGACTGGCTGCTGTTCAAAAGTAAGTACGTCAATACCAAAACAGTTGCTGTGAGCCGTCAAGAATCACCGACGTTCTACATAGGTGAGTATGTCAAAGTTCTTAGAGTGTCAAAATAGTAGCTAGGCACTTCTCGTAAGACATGATATGGTAGCAGACACAACTGCCTATCTTAGCTCTAAAGACAACGGTCTCAATTAAGGGCATTTTCACCAGTAGTAACATCTTTAAAAGTAAATATTAAATCGATCATTGTCGAATTTTAAAATTCGACAAAAAGCAATCTATGAAGCAGATAGTTATCTCTCTTTTGGCAAATGCAGGTGGTGTAGGGAAAACTACGCTTAGTGTGCATCTTGCTTATGAAATGAGCCGACGTGGCTTTTCAGTAGCAATGATGGATCTAGATCCACAGCGTTCTTTAGATGTATTTTGTGGACTAGCCTCAGCAGAAGCATCCAAGACTTTGGTAGAAGTTTTATCGAAGGATTTCAAAGGAAATTGGTCTCTTGCTCCAGTCTGGAAGGATTTCAATGTCAATGTAGAAGTTTGTCAAGGACATCCACTATTAGCTGAGATAGCAAACGAATTGGTAATTAGGAAACGAGGAGAGTATGCACTAAGCGATCGCCTCAAGAGTTTTTCATTACCCCATAACTTAATAATTTTGGATTGTCCAGCTACCTTGGGGATGCTCAATGTCAATGCTTTGGCAGCGTCAACACATATTTTAGTACCAGTGCAATTAGAAATGAAAGCTATTTCAGGTTCAGCTGAATTAGTAGAATGGTGTATTTCCACAGAAGAAGAATTACATCTTGACCCTAGACCGCCAATTCTAGGTTTTGTACCCAGTATGTATGATGAATCAGTAGCAATGCATCGACAATATTTGGAGCAGTTGCCAGAAATTGCCAATCAGTTACACTTGAAGCTTTACCCCAAAGTTCGTAACTCGAATGAATTCAAAAATGCTAGCGCTCACGGCTTGCCTTTACAAGCCTACCGTCCCAAGCACCCTGCTTGTAAAGATTTCAAACCAATAGCAGACGATTTAGCAGCTTTGATCAAAGATAAAAAGGAGAAAAAATAACCGTGGCCTTACCAAGAATTGCTGACAGGTTCAGTGGTGCAATTCAAAAGACAGATCAAGAACAAAAGATTACCGAGCTTCAGGCAGAAGTGGAGCGCCTAAGAGCTACCCAATCCCCAGATTTAGAAACAGAACTGCAAAAACTTCGAGAACAGTTACAAAATAAATCAGGAGAAGTTGAAATTGACTTAGACCTGATTGATCCCAACCCCAGCCAACCTCGGCAGACAATTACATCAGAATCAATTCAAGCGAAAGCACGTTTACTCAAAAAGCATGGGCAAATTTCTTCAGTTATTCTGGTACTTCAGGAAAACGGACGCTATATGCTGCTTGATGGTCAACTGCGTACTGAGGGTGCAAAGGTTCTAGGATGGAAAACCATTCGCGCTGTAGTGGTTCCAATGCCTAAAGACTTAACCCAATCTGCACTTATTACTTTTCTTGGTTTTGAGGATTTAAACCCTTTAGATAAGGCAGAGGCGGTATTTAAAGAAGTAACTAAGTCTACAGATTTAACAATAGATGAAATATTTACACTCTTAGGAACAGTACTTAAACGAATAGAAAGAGATGGTAACAGTAAAGAACTAACAAATCTCATCAATGTTAGTACTGAAAAGCAGCAACAAGGTTTAGAACAGTTAGGAGTTATAGATACAGAGCAAAGTCTACTTTTAGTACTGTTAGAACTAGGCTTAAATCCAAGTTCTGTAAAAACTAATCTTATGCCAATGCTATTTTTACCTCAAGATTTAAAAGATGCAATTAGGCAAAGTGGCTTGAAGGGCGCTCATGCTTTAGCATTGGCAACACTTTCAGCAAAAGGACTTGACATAAAGGAAGAACTAGCAACCTCTGAGCGAATTGCCGCCACAAATAAAGTATTAAACGAAAAACTGACAGTCCCAGAAACCCGTGAACTGATTAAAGCAATTAAGGATAAATATTTAAAGCACAAAAAATCTGAATCAAAAGAAGTGAAAGCTGTCATTCAAAAAATTAAGGAACTATCTGAGGATTCACTACAGGGAGCTAGCCATGAACAGCTTCAACAGTTACAAACACTACTAGAACAAAAGTTAGTAGCGCTTTCTAAAGTTCTCAATGCTTAAATTTAACTTTACTACTTTGAAAATCAACGGAATTTTGCTCATTAACTTCAAGCAGACATCAACAATGGAAGTAATATAGCCTGAAAATTTCAGTTACGGATGTGATGCTTAAAGCCCCCGGTTGCTAACAGACTTGTGTATACACGGTAGGTTTTATAAACGGGGGAGTGTCAACATAATGAGCAGATGTAATGCCAGCACATTATTTTTCTAATCATTCCGCTCTCTATTCACAGTGGAAAACAATATAGGCAATGAGTAATTCTTACAGGTGTTGAGCTAGAGCAACTCACTTTATACAGTTAATATTGTCAAAAAGCGCGGTCTAGTTGCAACGATTTTTTATAATCTTGCACAAACCGGGCTTTTTTGATGATTCAGATCTTCTAAATTTGGTTCTACAAAATTTGTTAATTTATGGACTTATTCGATCAGCATTTAGCCCAAGTCACAGCAGTGGAAGCTCCACTGGCAGCCCGAATGCGACCCCAAACTCTTGATGAATTTGTTGGTCAAAACCATATCCTCGGCACAGGAAGACTGCTAAGACGTGCCATCAATCTAGACCAAATATCTTCACTAATTTTCTACGGGCCACCAGGCACTGGTAAAACAACTTTGGCGCGTGTAATAGCTAATACAACTCGCGCGCATTTCATTGCTATTAATGCCGTACTCTCTGGAGTTAAAGAAATTCGCGCCGCCATTGAAACCGCACAGGAGGAACGCAAATTCCACAACCACAGGACTATCCTGTTTGTAGATGAAGTCCATCGGTTCAATAAGTCTCAACAAGATGCACTACTGCCTTGGGTAGAAAATGGCACAGTCATTTTAATTGGCGCAACCACAGAAAATCCTTATTTTGAAGTGAATAAAGCGCTAGTCAGCCGTTCGC
>JAVRCF010000135.1:0-15105 GCA_034530935.1 Aulosira sp. DedQUE10
GGCAGGGAGCAGGGGGAGAATTATCTGTAGCAAGGATTTAGAGAAATGGTATTACGTTTCAAATACTGTTTAGCAATTGACACTACAAGCCGCAGATTAGCAGTAATCATTTTCTGCTTGGCTTTTTTTCCCTGATTTAGTTTTTGAAGTAATTCCTGTTCACTTAGCTGCATCTGGTTAGCTAATTCTTGCAGTGTGGGTGTACGGTTTAATTTAACAATCAGTTTTTCTTTAGTAGCAAGTATTGTCATCATCTGCTGAACTTGTTGCCCCAAAATAATCTCTTGCTCCTGGGTTAACAAAGGTATGCGTCCAATCTCTTTAAGATAAGTACGCACTGTATCAGTTAGAGATTTAGATGTATTGTTTGTGTGATTAACTTTGATATCTGGGAAGGTTAAGTTACTCATACTAGTTAGCGTCTTCCTGTTAATGAGGATATTTTGTATTAGCGGACAAACCGCAGACAGTGACTTGACGAACCATAAAGGTTTTTGTAAACAAACCAAGTATCAAGTACTAATTCCAACAGAGCAATCAACACCCAGATTGCAAGGGAAACAATTACAGGTAGGCTGAGATCGGGAAACTTCTTTTGCACACCGACAATGCCAAACAGTAGCAAAAATACTAGCGAAATTCCCAAAAGAAACGATAACTTGGCGATCGCAACAATAAAGCGGCTCATCTCAATGATGTGATTATAAATTCTAGAAAACCTCTCCAAAATTTCTTCGATGTTATTGATCACAAGTAAAATTTGTTGTAGCTGTAAATGAGTAGCTATGGAGGATTGTTGCTGCACTTGAGACCATTGATTCTTGAAATTCTGTAAAAGCTTGTCCAAGGGTGGGACTTGAGGGTTAGTTGTCAAAATGAGGAAATCTTTTAAATGCAAAGGGACTAAATAATTAATTAGCTCGATCAGGGTTTGAGCGAAATTATTCAGTTCGGAGGGAAGAGACTGAGTTAGACAGATCAGTTGGTCAATCTGAAGTTGAAGCGTGTAGTAGTCTTCATGTCGCCTTTGAGCTATCAATTGGGTATTAAACGTCAAAAAGATGATTAATACCCCCAGTAAAGCAGCCAGGGACTGGGAGACAGCGGAAAAGAATTCTATCGCCACCTGTTTATCCAGCGCCACCCAAGGGGCATCTTTGCGGATGACAAAAGCCAATGTGACAATAAACACAAAGCCGACAATTAGTAGTTGATGATGCGTTAGTGTCATGATTGCTTTCCTTACCAAAGGAATAGTACTGAATTGAAACAGGATTCGCAGACTTCTCATCGGCTGGGCTTTGCAGGGTGACATATGGGGATTATCTTTGCACAGACGATTATCTTTGCACAGACGCGATTAATCGCGTCTCTACTTTTTACTTCCATGCTGTAAACCCACAGGGTTTGCCCCTGTCTGAATCAATTGGCTCAAGTCTGCAACGGCGCTAGCATACTGAGAATCGGCTAACGTGCCTAAGGTACGGTTTTGTAGCAATGCTTTCTGTTGCGCCTCGGTTAACTCCACGGTAATATTTGGTGCAATGCCAATATGATTAATATCTCTACCTTTGGGTGTGTAGTATTTGGCTATGGTGAGTTTCAATGCCGAACCATCTTCTAAGGGCTGTACGGCTTGAACTAAACCCTTACCAAAAGTTCGAGTTCCCACTAGCTGGGCGCGATTATCATCTTGCAGCGCCCCCGCCAAAATTTCACTAGCGCTGGCAGACCCCTTATCTACTAACACAACCAGGGGTTTATTGGTTAAGGGATGTCCTGTGGCATTGAAGCTCTCTTTTACTTGGTCTCGATTTACCAAAGAAACGATCGCATCTTTTTTCAACCACATACTGGCAATTTGCAAACTTGCATCTAAAAGTCCACCAGGATCGGAGCGTAGATCCAAAACGTAGCCATGCACCTGCTGTTTTTCCAATGCTTGAATTGCCTGGTGCATCTGGGCGGGAGAAGTATCAGTGAATTCTGGCAAACGAATGTAACCAATCTTGCCAGATGGTGTTGTTTGCGTGTTGTAAGTTACAGGATGGATGGCAATATTTGCGCGGGTAAGTTTAAAAATTTGGGCTTGCTCACCTCGTTGAATCGTGAGTGATACCTTGGTTCCCGCCGGCCCTAGAATCTGCTTGACAGCATCGTCAATTTTCAATCCTTTGGTTGATTGATTGTTGATCTGGACAATTACATCGTCGGGCAAAATTCCCGCTTTAAAAGCAGGCGTTCCTTCAATCGGGGCGATAACGGTTAAAGCTTTGGTTTTGTCATTTTCCGCTAGTTCCAGCCCTACACCACTGAGGTTTCCAGAAAGATCGTTATTGAGATCTTTATATTCCTGGGGGTCAAAAAAACTTGTGTAGCGATCGCCTAATTTAGCTACCATTTCTCTAATTTCATTGTATGCCTCTTGTTTAGAGCTATATTTATGGCTAAGATATTGCTGTCGAATTGCTTTCCAATCCTGATGGTTAAAGCTGCTATCAACATAATCTTTATTCAAGATTTGCCACACCTCATCCACAAGTTTGTGTGGGCTAGGTTGAGATTGCCCTAGAGCTTTTACAGCGTAGAGACTAGTTCCTGTTAGGAATACTGCTATAAAAGCGAGTTTTATATTGGCGATTAATTTTGGATTGAACATACTTTAACTGATAAGAATCGATTCACAAACAACAGTGCAAAAAATTTCTGTAACTCTTCTGGAAAGTCAGACTTACATCAATTTGAAAAAAGAATGCGACAGATGGTAGGGGCAAGGCAATGCCTTGCCCTCTAGAATATATTGATGTGTCACAAACATTATTTGAATTGGTATTACATACGATTAAACTACTGGGAATTATTTTTTGATTCCCCTTGACGATGGGGATAAGCAGTCTTAAAAATATCCTGAATTTTAGTTTTTTGCTCGGCGGTGAGATTGAGGCTCAACACTGCTTTACGCATTTTTTCTCCTTGTTGCAGTTTTGCTTGCAACTGTTTCACCTGATCTGGGGTGAGAACTGCTTCAATTTGCTGGCGCATCTCCTCACGCTTGTGAGAGCGTTCTGGTGTATCTGCTTTCGGAGAATTCGTCGTAGATGGGTTAGTTTGAGATACGTTAGTTCCAGACGCATCTGGATTGGAGGCATCGGAGGATTTAGACCCGGAACAACCAGTGATTCCTAAGAGAAGAATAGTTGCAAATAAAAGGATGGGGGAAATTATTTGTTTCTCGATCACTTTTTTCTCCTTTTAAATTATGTCTAATCAGACAAATTAATTTTTGATGCCTGGGGGTAACTGAGAACGACGCTGGAATATATCGCTTATATAAGCACCCGTTACCAATAAATCGGCTAATACCAATTTAATGTGAAGTTACACATATTTAGATCCCCCTAAATCCCCCTTAAAAAGGGGGACTTTGATAGATATTTTCCGGTTCCCCCCTTATTAAGGGGAGCCAGCGCCGTGGGCGGGTTTCCCGACTTGAGGCGACTGGCGTGGGTTAGGGGGGATCGAATTATATGCAGCTTCATAAAAAATTGGTATAACCCAATTCCATTGTGGAAAAGTTGCTGCCTTATTCACCCCAGCTAATCTTAAAAGTTGGGATGGCTTGACGCATGAAGAAAAGTTCCTAATCTGACCAGTAAAAAAGTACTTAATTTACCATGACCTTTTTCCTAGTTTAGGCATAGTCAATCAGTCTAAACTGCTCTATCGAAATCCTAAATAGATTCGTTATACAGGAATAATAGTTTGATCATCCACAGATCCGAGATGCCCACTATTGCTTGACAATTTTAAAAGGACTGATGTGCTATTTAACTACTTCCATCCAAAATCTGACTTTTCACGGTATCTGGAAAACCTCTCTCCTTGTAGGCTACGGTGTACACACAAGTCTGAAGTTACTTTTAATAATGGGTACGCCGAAATAGCAAATGGGTTCGCCGAAATAGCAAATGCGTACGCCGAAATAACAAATGCGTACGCCGAAATAACAAATGAGTACGCCGAAATAACAAATGCGTACGCCAAAATAGCAAATGAGTACGCCGAAATAGCAAATGAGTACGCCGAAATAGCAAATGAGTACGCCGAAATAGCAAATGGGTTCGCCGAAATAACAAATGAGTACGCCAAAATAGCAAATGCGTATGCCGAAATAGCAAATACTCTCATGAGGGCACGGCACTGCCGTGCCCCTACAAGCAACGATATAATTCCAACTCAGAACCGCTATAGGAAAACAAAACCAAGTGGATTTAGGGGGATCAAACCACATTTTTTTTGCACCCAGCACAGAGATGTGTGTACACCGTAGTCTTGTATGAGAGGACTTTGAAATTTCTACGTTAGAGCGTCGGAATGGGGTGAGGAGGTTAGGTTTTTAGTGGGCTTTTGCTTTAGACGTGAAAAATAAAATCTAAAATCGGGAAAAAATATATATATGGTTGCGTCGCCAAGGCCATTTAATGGGAATAGTTCTATGATTCGCTTGACCTACCCATCGTTTAGTTTACTGCTTTACCTGGAGTGGCTGTTGTTAGCTACGGCAGTGTTGATCGAATCTCTGCTGCCGTTCCACTTGTCCTGGTCTTTGCTAGTGCGACTTATTCTAATTGCTGCTTTCGGCTTGATGGGCTTCCTATTACCAAAGGTCAGGCTGAAAACACAATTATTTTATACTGCTCTAGAATTTGGGTTGATTCTGCTGTCGGTCACTCAAGACACTTCATCTACACGCTCTGTTTTTCTATTGTTGTGTTTGGTGCTAGTGATCCGGAGTTGTCTGATGTTTAAAATATCCGGACAGTTGGTTGTCTTGGGCTTATCTTTGTTATCCTATGGAACGCTGCTCTTTTCTGCACACATTAGGCATGAGAGGATCAAAGTAATCGACTCGGATTGGCGATTAAGTAATATATTATTATTTAGCCTCACGCTCATATTCGCTTTATTATTGATTAACGCCTTACTTGCAGAACGGCAAAGTCGAGAGCAGTTAGAAATTGCTCATCAGCAATTAGAGATGACTAATCAGCAGCTGCGACAGTATGCACTACGGATTGAAAACCAGGCAACTTTGCAAGAACGCAACCGAATTGCCCGCGAAATTCACGATGGACTCGGACACACTTTAGCTGCCCAAACTATTCAACTTAATAACGCCTTACTGTTCTGGCAATCAAATAACGACAAAGCATTGATGTTTCTCAAACATTCAAAGCAATTGGCGGCTGAGGCGTTGCTAGAAATTAGGCGATCGCTTTCTGTTTTGCGTTCCCATCCGTTGCAAGGACAATCTCTCGACTGGGGCATTGAAAAGCTGCTGACAGATTTTCAGCAAACTACAGGTATCAAACCAGACTGCAAAATTGATTTACCCCTAACCTTGCCTACAGAAATAAACACCACCCTTTACCGGATTGTGCAAGAATCACTGACAAATATTTGCAAACACGCTCAGGCGACAAGTGTGGCTGTTGGGCTACTTGTGCAGAACGAAATGATTCATCTGTCAATCGAGGATAATGGAAAAGGTTTTAACCCGACGCAAAATACAACCGGGTTTGGGCTACAAGGGATGCGAGAACGCGCGATCGCACTGGGCGGTTATTTAAATATTCACAGTGAATCGGGAACAGGTTGTTGTATTTCGGTTTCTTTGCCATTATCAAAATTGTTGTTATGATTCGGATTTTGTTAGTCGATGATCAATTCCTGATTCGACAAGGAATCAAGAGTCTACTTGAGTCCAACCCGCAGATGCAGGTAATTGGTGAGGCGGAGAATGGACAACGGGCGCTGGAGGCGATTTCTGAACTACAACCTGATGTTGTGTTAATGGATATCCGAATGCCCGTGATGGATGGAGTAGCGGCAACAGGAGCGATCGCTCAACAATATCCTGACACTAAGGTTATCGTCTTGACTACCTTTGATGATGATGAGTACGTTTCCCAGGCGATGCGGCTGGGGGCGAAGGGTTATTTACTCAAGGATACCGAACCAGATGAACTAATGTTGGCAATCCTATTAGTCTACAAGGGACATACCCAACTCGGCCCAGGATTGTTTGAAAAAGCACTGATGCCTCTTGCCACACCAGCGGCTTCTGTTGAACCACCAAAAGAATTGGCGCAACTTACACCTAGAGAATTGGATGTATTGCGGTTGATTGCTTCTGGAGCTAATAACCGGGAGATTGCCCAATCGCTGTTTCTTTCAGAAAATACTGTTAAAAACTATGTTACAAATATTCTCAGTCGGTTGAATTTGCGCGATCGCACTCAGGCAGCTTTACTTGCCCATTCTCTGTTCGGTGGTGTTAAGTAGGCACAATAGCAATAATATTTTTTTGGCTGAATGCGCGAATAGGTAGATGTTTAAAAGTCGATTTTGGCAAATGAGCCTAAATTCTTGGTACATAAGACTTGTAGGCGATACTGAGTCTAAAGTACCCGCGCACTTTATCTAGACTGGGTTTTGAGCATTTACATAGTAATTAACCAGAATGTATTATGCTATTATTAGCTCATTCGCGCAACAGAACCTTGAAAACTGAATACAGACTCTGTTTCAGGCTTCCGCCGTTGAAATTTCACTAAATCCCTATTAGGGATTGAAACTACGGTTTCATAATTGGGACTAGGATATCCAAAAGGTTGAAATTTCACTAAATCCCTATTAGGGATTGAAACGCAACACGTATTGTAATCGGCTCTAGGTAAATATAGAAGTTGAAATTTCACTAAATCCCTATTAGGGATTGAAACTTTCAATCATTTTTGATGCTTCTCCTTGTCTAAAGTTGAAATTTCACTAAATCCCTATTAGGGATTGAAACCTTGAAGTCTAAAATTTTGAATAGGTGTAATACCTGTTGAAATTTCACTAAATCCCTATTAGGGATTGAAACGTACAAAAGGTTTCTTGATCATCATGGAATTGAGTTGAAATTTCACTAAATCCCTATTAGGGATTGAAACAGGCGAACGCGGAATTTTTGGGATATAAACTTAAGGTTGAAATTTCACTAAATCCCTATTAGGGATTGAAACACTATCAATGGCCCCCCAACTACGACTATCCAACGAGAGTTGAAATTTCACTAACTCCCTATTAGGGATTGAAACATCTGCTGGTAAATCGTATCCGCTACTGTTGGAGGCGGTTGAAATTTCACTAACTCCCTATTAGGGATAGAAACGATGTCTGCGTTACTCCAATAACAACATTCTAAAGAAGTTGAAATTTCACTAACTCCCTATTAGGGTTAAATTAAAGCGATTTTCTGAGTTGGAGTATAACTTGGCAAAACAAGATTCAGTGTTTTTTGGTCAAGCTGCAAGTGACGTTCTAACACCGCAGAAATCACATCTCGAAAATCGGTAGCGATCGCTAAGTCTCTATTCTGGTAAAGTTGGGCTGTTGCTAATCCCGGCCATTCTCCATAAACCTTCCCACCATGCACTTTTCCGCCCAACACCCACATCACATTCCCATGTCCGTGATCCGTGCCACCGTTACCATTTTCTTGTACTGTCCGGCCAAACTCAGACATCACCACAATTGCTGTATTTTGGTAAATTGGCCCTAAAGTTTGTACCATCACAGCTAAACCCTGAGCTAATTTTTTTAATCTTTGGGCTAATTGTCCTTGACTACCACCTTGATTAACGTGGGTATCCCAACCACCCACAGCCATAAACCCTAACTCAACTTTAGAGTCTTTAACCATCAGTTGAGCTAGCCGTTGGGCATCTCTGGCAAAAGCATCAGGTAATGGCGCACCATTATTTGCCATCTTCATTTCATCATCCAAATCTTTCATGATGGCTTGACGCGCCATCCGTCCTTCTTGATAGGTTTGACTTAAGCTATCATTGCCAGCATAAAGCCGATCAAATGCTGCCCCTACTTGTGGACGATCCAGTGACAGAGGATTATTTCCTCTTCTTCCTGATGGTAAGCTAGCTACAGACATCCGACCATGCAAAATCTGGGGTATTGTTTCTCCTACATTTACTGCCTGGATGGGTGCTTTGTTGGAGATAGTAGCTAATAAACGATTCATCCAACCATCCCCAGTCTTTTTTGTCCCAAGAATACCGCTTTCCATATAATATTGAGCATCAAAGTGGGAGCGAGTCGGATCGGGAGAACCACAAGCATGGACAAATGCTAGATTACCCTGCTGCCAAAAGGGGAGCAAGGAAGTTAAGGCTGGATGCAAGCCAAAGCGGCCATCTAAATCCAGAACTCCTCCTTCCTTTCCTGGTTGGGGAATAGCAATTTTGGGTCTTGCTTGGTAATAAGCTGTTTCTGAGTAGGGAACCACTACATTTAAGCCATCAACTGCACCACGCAGAAAAATTACAATCAAGCGTTTTTGATTGCGATTCTCGCTAGCAGATCTAGCAACCCAAGCATTAGTTCCTACGGCGGCTATGGCTGAGGCGGAAAACATTCCCGCTTGGAGAAGAAAGTTGCGTCTTTTCATATCACTTTATTTTTGAGGTTGAAGTTTTGAGTTCCGAACTCGCAGTATTAAGTTCTGAGGTTGAAGTTTCGTGTTCCGAACTTGGAATGTGAAGTTCTGAGGCTGAAGTTTCGTGTTCTAAACTCAGAGTGTCGAGTTCTGAGGCTAAAGTTTCGTGTTCTGAACTCGGAATGTCGAGTTATGAGGTTGAAGTTTCGTGTTCTGAACTTGGAATGTGGAGTTATGAGGTTGAAGTTTCGTGTTCTAAGCTCGGAATGTCGAGTTATGAGGCTGAAGTTTCGTGTTCTAAACTCAGAGTGTCGAGTTATTAGGACTATCAAATCAGTCGGTAAACATAATTTTTGTTCATTTAGCTAAAAGAATTGCCCTTGCGTCTGCTGCAAATTTGAGATTTTGCCGCTAACGACGCATAAATTCTGGACTACCCAAAATTAAGGCTGCATGGAGTTTTGGTGGACTAGATGCGATCGCACTTTGGGTTTTAGTGGATAAAGAATTACCTAATGTATTCGTAAGTTGTAAGCTATCTACAGGAGATGGTTTTACCTTGATGGCTGGCAGAGTTACTCCTGGTACATTGTTAGCTGCGTCCATCTGAGTTGGTACACTTGATAGCGGTAATCGTCCGCTAGCGATCGCGGTGGCAAAGTTAAGGCGACGCGTCATAGCATCAGGATTCAACCATGTCTCTTCTGTGTTTTTGTAGCCATCTGGAGTTGGGCAACCATAAACAGGCATCCCCAACTGTTGTAGTAAAGTAAATATTGGTTTTGTATTTTTGACTTCGATACCTGTTGCCCGCACCGCAGAAATAGCGTATTGATAGGGTGTTTTAAACTTGGCATTAAAGTTTTTTGTGTCCCAAAATTCGGAACTGTGGAATAGAGTATCAAGGACATCTCGAATATTCCCATCAGTGGCGAGATAGCGCTGTGCTAGACGATTGACTAAAGCCGTGGGTGGGCGATCGCTGACGAAATACTGAGCTAGTTTGTAGCTAATATGACGGGCTGTAGCGGGACTGCGCGCTAAAATATCTAAGGCTTGTTCGCCCTCAGCCTCACCACTGGCTTTAATTGTGGTTTTGAGAAAAACTTTGTCGCTAACATCGTGGCGCTTGGGGTCAAAGTAAAATCCGAGACTATTACTATTTTGCTGATTGGGACGAGCAATTCCCCAACCAGTTAAAATCTTTGCCAAAGCGATGACATCTTGCTGGGTATAGCCACCATCCACGCCGAGAGTGTGTAATTCCATTAACTCACAGGCATAATTCTCATTTAAACCCTGAAATCTACCACGGGCACCAGGGCTACCAGGAGCAGTATTTTGCCAATTATCTAAATAATACAGCATAGCAGGATGGTGAGCCGTTGCACCTAAAAGGTCACGAAAGCGCCCCAGAGCATAGGGTCTGATGGCTTGTTGTTCGTAGGCTCCTGCAAATAAGCGATCGCGTCCCTTGGCTGCATCCACGTTGAAATGGTTGTACCAAAAGTCCACCATTACTTCTTGGAGTTGCCTAGGACTGTTAGTAGCCTGTAATAGTGGAGTGAAGCAATCCCAACCTCTGCGATTGCTTCGCTCCGCTCGCAATGACTAGGAATGCTCATCAAATCCAAGTTATACCAATTTGAAAAAAGAATGCGACAGATGGGTAGGGGCACAGCACTGCTGTGCCCTCGGAATGATTTATCTGTCGCAAACATTGTTTGAATAGGTATTAGAAGATAATTTTCAACAAAGTTATCGAAAAATTCTGGAAAACACATCAGAAATGGGATGGGAATTTCATGATATGTTGAGCGAAGTGTATGAAGCAGCTTTTTGAGAAATTCTCATTGATTAATATTTAAAATTTGCATGACAGATGTATGACCAATGACTTGTTTATAACCTCAAAGAATGTATCTGCCTGTGTACCAGGTTGGTCATTAAAAGAGCGAGATGCTCAGTTGATTGAGTTGTTAATGCCTGTCTGGGAATGGCTTTACCGTTACTACTTTCAAGTAAAAACTGACGGATGGCATTACATACCAAAACAAGGAAATGTACTACTAGTTGGCTCTCATAATGGTGGAATGGCTTCTCCAGACTTGATTATGATGATGTACGATTGGTTTTCGAGATTTGGAACTCAGCGCTTGGTCTATGGTTTAATGCATCCTTACGCCTGGAAGGTAAGTCCACAAATAGCCGAACTAGCTCAAAAATTAGGAGCTATTATCGCACATCCAAAAATGGCTAGTGCTGCTTTTGATCTAGGTGCTAGTGTTCTGGTATATCCAGGAGGACAATATGATATGTTTCGTCCTCACAGCCAACGCTATAAAATTAATTTTGCAGGTAATAAAGGCTTTATCAAACTAGCTTTAAAACAAGAAGTTCCAATTATTCCTTTAATATCAGTAGGCGCTCATGATACCTTGATAGTTTTATTTGACTGTTATGATTTAGTAAAACAATTAAATCAGTGGGGATTGCCTTGGTTATATCAATTAGACCCAGGAGTCTTTCCAATTTATTTAGGTTTACCTTGGGGCTTGTCTATTGGCCCTCTACCTAATATTCCTTTACCTGTGCAAATTCATACTCGTGTCTGTCATCCAATTATTTTTGAACGCTATGGCAACGATGCAGCCAAAGATCGTAACTATGTGAATGCTTGTTATGAATTAGTTCATATGCAAATGCAGCAAGAGTTAGACAAATTAGTTAGAGATACTCAACAATCTAGCTAGTGCATCACGGCAGAAGTTTCTAACCAGTCGTGATGGTAGTGCTGAGTGCTGAGTGCTGAGTCCTAAGTCCTGAGTCCTGAGTTGAATTTTGTAATGATTAGTTATTTCTGCCAGTCTGCACTAGTACAAAAAGTCCTTGAGCTCCGATGGTGTCTTCAATAGGAACTTCGGGGTCTAGTCGAGCCGGGCGGTAGATGTCAATATGGTCTACTCCCAATCCGGTAAGACTATAAGCTGCAAAGTTCTTCACGGCAGAGGGCCGCGCATCTATTTTTCTTCTGCCTAGAGTGAAAAAACACGTTTAAAGGAGCAGTAAAAAGAATTGATGGCAATATGGTCAAATATCTCCACCTTTTCTTGAGACAACTTTTAGCTTGCGTTCGTTAAGCGCGTACAATTTAGGTCGGTTATTACCCACATCAGTCTAATTATTATTAGTCAGAATGAAGTGGTGCAGTATATTGCACTTTTACAAAAGCTATACAGAGGTAAACTATGTTTCCTTTTTGGGGTAATACCTGTTATGGAAGCGAACCCATTTCGCACAAAGCTAGCTTAGAGCGGAAATTAAAATTCTTGATTTGGATGCGAGATGATTTAGAGTCCAAACTAGCTGGTATTAATGCTTCTATTGATACCATTCGCCAGCAAGTAGAACGCTCAGACTCAGCTACTTAGAACTTAGTTCTTGCAGACATTTGGAGTTTGACTGGGCGCTGTAAATGGGCTGCATCAGTGTTTTAGGTCTTTGTAGAGGCTCTATCACCAAGAGGCGGTCAGTCAAAAAAGAACCCCAGTTTTTTGAACTGGCGGTGTAACTAACTCTGCTACCTTTACCTCTGTCTTGAGTTAAAGGTAGCAGAGTTGATTAATATCTGGAAGTTATCCCTCTTTTGTTACTCTGGGAAAAGAAAAATAAGAGCCAAATTTTTAACCGCACACAGAACGGGCATTTGAACGTTTATTTTCTAACATAATGCCTAAAATCAAGGTTTTTGGTAAAAGTCTTATTCTGTAAGCATCCCAGATTATTCTCTCCCGAAAGTGATAAAAGAGGGGTTATACCAATTCTGTATGAAGATGCACATAATCAAGACCCCCCTGTAGTCCCCCCTTGCCAAGCTACGGTGTACACAGAAGTCTTGGAATTCACCCTAGTACTTGGTTTCGTCATCTAGCTTGAGGTTGTGCGATCGCTCTGGAAGCTTGTCAAGCAGCGTAAAGCCTACGGCATAGCTACGCGGTAAGCGTAGCGTCTCGTAGAGAGGAGGAACGACGTTCGCGTAGCGGACGCTGCGCTCTTCATGACAATTTAAAGGGTCTATAAAGCCTGAAACCCTTGCAGATAGCACTTGTGTGTACACCGTAGCCTTGCCAAGGGGGGACGGCGTAGCCGGGGGTAAATATATGCAGCTTCACAAAGAAACGGTATTAGAGCCTTAATCATCTGAAACTGCCAAAAATTATAGAAATGAAAAATATTATCTCGATTGGTTTGAATAACTGGTTAAAACAGCACAAAGAATCTATTTTACTATTTGACTCAATTGCTGCTGCTAGTGAGATTGCCTTTATGCTTAACGGCCAGTGGGATGGCTGCAATGGTGTAATCATGCCTAAATGTGATGAGGTAGCTGTTAACACTGCTGCCAAACTATTAGAAGCTACATGGTGTTATCAAGACGCATCAAATGTTGTTTTAGACAGAGTTACAACTGATGAAATTGTCCGCCGTTATGCAATGGGAGAAAGAAATTTTATTAATGCTAATTTGAGGTGTGCAGTACTTGCATCAGTGAAGCTGAGTGAAATTAATCTAAGTTATGCAAAATTAAGTTGGGCAGACCTAAGTCAAGCCAATCTCAGTAAAGCTGATTTAACCGCAGCAGACTTAAGCCAAGCTAATTTAAGCGGAGCCGACCTGGGTAAGGCATACCTAATGAGGACAAACCTAACCAAGTCAAACCTACAACAAGTTTCACTGAAGGGGGCTAACCTAAGTAGAGCTAACTTAAGTGAAGTTAACCTCACTAATGCAGATTTAACGGGAGCTAATCTATCATTAGCAGACCTAAGAGGCGCAAATTTTCACTTCTGCAATTTGAGTGGGGTTAACCTAACAGGTGCCAAGTTGATTGAAAGTGACTTGGCTTTTGCTCTTTAATGATCTCAGATCGAGGCGATCGCACTTAGATACGGTTTGCTTAAGTAACTAACAATAATAATGTGCGATCGCGCAGAGCAAACGCAGCTTAACTCGGTTTGCTAACGAGCAAGCAACCGCATGGTATAAAAAAATGGGCGTAAGTGTAGCCCAACCGAAGCATCGCTAATTATCAGCAAGCTTATACCAATTTGAAAAAAGAATGCGACAGATGGGTAGGGGCACAGCAGTGCTGTGCCCTCCGAATGATTTATCTGTCGCAAACATTGTTTGAATCGGTATTACAGGCTGATTGCAACATAAGTGGCTCCAGATCCCGACTACCTTATTCAGATTACTCTGCTATCAATCGGGAGTGATAAGTCACGAGACCATTCATTCCAAGAGCCAAAATAATTTCTGGCAGAAATTCCTGCCTCTTCTAAGGCTATCAATATATTAGCAGCCCTTGAACCCTTAAAGCAGTAAACGTACACAATGGACTCCGAAGTAATACCTACTGACTGGCAAATTTGGAGAATTTCATCTGGCGATCGGAATGTGGGGATTTCCAAATCAGAATTCATCAGACTGTGCCATTCTAACCATACAGCGTTAGGGATTCTACCTTTGCGAGGGCAAAAATCAACAGCGTAGGGAGAAGAACTCAATCCAAGCCATTCTTCGCTGTCGCGCACATCTAATTTAATAATGGTTGGATTGTCAATTGCTTGCAGCATCTGGGCGGTAGTGACTATCATATCAGCGTTGGGATGCAATCTAAATATGCTGCTTTCACGTAATGGGACTTCATCGGTCGTAGGAAATCCGCTTGTCAACCATGCCCTATATCCTCCATGTAAGATGGATACCTGAGTGCAACCCAAATATTTCAGTAAGAAAGCTGCTCGACAAGATTGACCATATCCTTTATTTAAAGCATCTTCATACACAATTAACCGTTCCGCACCTGATATTCCCAGTTTGCTCATAATTTCTGCAAAATACTCTTGCAATTTCTTTAATCCTGCTGGGTAGGAACTATCTAAAAGATAGGTAAAAAAATCTCTAATATTTATGGCTTGAGGAATATGAGAAATAGCATAATCTTCTGGACTTCGCGTATCGATAATGACAGTCTGTGATGATTTTTCCGCTAACACAGACGTGAGTGATTGAGGAGAAATGAGGAGTTTTGTATTCACGCTTTCATGCTGATGTTATCGTACCATTAGGCATTATCTCGCTGGGTAGAGAAAGCGTTTTGGAATGTAAATCACAAAAGAATGAATGTTGAATGTAAACAGAGAACTTTTGTGGCTGTGTTGTTTTAAAACTGACCAAATTAATACATCGTGCTTTGACTCCTACTCGTCGCCCAAGTCAAACGCATCTTATTTACTAATAAAAACTCAAGAAAATTTCAAAATGACGTAGATACAGCAGATTGCAAGTTGCTGAGGTACAGATAATTGTAAGGGCACGGCACTGCCCATACGTGTCAACTTAACGTGAAACCCCTATCCAGGCGTGATTTTACATTTACTCACGTACCATCAAGATCCGCGTCACCCCACAAGAGTTTTGTCTAAAGCCAAAACGTCCCCTCAGAGCAGGCGAAGAGAAGTTGCGTGCGGGGGTTCCCCCCGCCCTTGCAAACTTCGGGGGAGGGGATTAAGGGGAGCCAGCCGCGTGGGCGGGTTTCCCGA
>JAVRCF010000136.1:0-14833 GCA_034530935.1 Aulosira sp. DedQUE10
TCCTGTTGTTTTTACATAATGGTCACAGGATAAACTACCTCGATTTACAGTTATGCGGGAATGGAAGGAGGATGAGAGGGATGAGGGAGACAACGGGGACAAGGGAGACGAGGCGAGAAGAGAGTGTGGGGAGTTTCTTCCCCATCCCCAATGCCCAATACCCAAATTTAAACTAACCAATTATCTATAGTCAGTCCAATAATATGACGAAAGTGGGATTGATTATTAGTAATCACGGCCATGCCATTGACCATTGCCGAAGCAGCTATCAAAATATCAGCATCCCCGATGGGAGTTCCTTGTTTTCTGAGTTCGGCATAGATATCAGCAGCTTGGACAATTATCTCATCAGTTAAAAGAATAATAATATTGTTAGCACAAAACTGTTCAAAAACTTGAATTTGTTTATTAGCCTCTTTTGCTTTCAGTCCTCGCAGAATTTCATAACGAGTAATAATAGAAAATGTAAACTTGTCATATTGCTCTAAATATGCTTGAGCTTTAGGGAGGACAAGCGGATTCTGACGCATGATTGCTGATAAAATATCAGTATCTAAAATAACTTGCCCTTGATTCATTGTTCAGGTTGATCTGCAAAAAAATTATCTCGTTGCAAAGCTATTTCTTCAATTTCATCAATATCTGTTTCTAATAATCCCCCATAGACTTCAGCAGCGAGTTTTAGCATTTCTTGAGGAGTAAAAGGATTAGTAGATTCAACTATTATTTTGACAGATTCTCCTTCATTTAAGTTAGGTTTTTCTAATGGTCGAAATACCCCATTTTCGTAAATAGCTTTTAATGTTTGCATTATATTATCTCCTAGATAATTACTAAAACATCATCAAAAATTTGACCATATTTCTATTTTAAAGCTATTTTTTGATAACTCTAGCAGTCCTAAATTATTCGTGAGAATGTAACATACTTTACAAAACTATCCCAATTTACTAGAGTCGAAAAAACATTGCGACTATTGCATCATTGCCAAATGCAACAAACCCCTACATAGCAAGCATTACAGATTGGCAATGGTGATTGCATATGTCCGTTGCGATCGCCATTGCCAAAATGAAAGGGAGCAAATACAGGTAGGCGATGACCGAAATTTGGGCTTTGTCCACTGCACAATTAATTTAAGAGAATGATGATTTTAGAAGCCTAGATGAATAAAACCGCACTAATTTATTTTGATGGCGGCTCCCGTGAAAATCCAAGTAAAGCTGCGGGTGCTGCCATTATCGAATTGAAGGGACAGAGACACACTGTTGCTCGTTATCTGCCTGATGCTACCTCTAATGTGGCGGAGTATACCGGATTGATTCTGGGACTAGAAACAGCCCTGGAATTGGGCATACAGCAAGCCAAAATCTACGGTGATAGCCAGTTGGTAGTTAACCAGGTAAACGGCACTTGGAAGATTAAAAAACCTCATCTGCGGCCGCTTTGCACCCAAGCGCGATCGCTTCTAGATCAATTCACCAAGTACGAACTGTTATGGATACCGCGTGAGCAGAATACCTTAGCCGATGCTGCGGTCAACAAATGTATCGACAAGGCGTTATTCGGCAGACTTGACAACTAATATCTTTTTTTGTTATCCCATTGGAGAGTTACCCTGGATGTTTGCAAGTGGGCTAACTGACTAGCGGGGATGATGACATGCGTTCCTTGCCACCTTTGCCCACAAAGTTAATTTTCCCATTGCCTGTTTGAGTGTTTTTTTAATTCTTATTAATTGTAATCAAGGTCAATAGAAACTTCTAATAAGATCTGTGTCTAGGAAAACCTCATGCACTTACTTGGCTTGAGATAAAAAAATGGGTTACTTGGGTTAAAACCCTCGCTATATAGGAATTATATGGGTTCATAGCATGTGTAAATTGGGTGACTAAACCTCTGAATTAGGTTATATGCTGAATTTAGTTATCAGCCTGAAGACTAATCCGGTATATTCCTCTATAAAGCAGCGATCGCACTTTTCCCCACTCCCGGTTCTCCAGTCAAAATGAAGAACCTTTGATTTTCCTGTTGCAACCATCGGTCAATTTCTTTAAAAACTCACTCGCGGCCAGTAAAGTTTTCGGTGAGTCTTTCGATATCACGCTCAAAGGCGATCGCATTTAATTGTGTTGCAACTGTTTCAGGCAATTTCTTTAACTGCATGGAGTTATGATTGTTTGGAGAATGAGGATGATCGCAAAATCCGCCCTGGTTTCATCTGTTCTGTATCTTGCGCTCTACAAAAGTGATAGGCAACAATATCGTTGCGAGTTTGAATGAGGTAAGCCGTGATCGCGCTTTTACCCACTTCTGGTTCTCCGGTTAGCAAGAAGAAGCGATTATTCTCTATGTCATGGTTTTTGCAACACAGCCGATATTTCTAATTGTTGCAAATTGAGTTCTTGAAAGGGTGGAGACGTTTCGGTTAGCTTGATTGTACTCGGTTGAATGGATTTGCCATTCACCTGTAACGTATAACTACTTTGCCGCAGGTGTTCTATAAAGTAGACCCCGGCATCATTTGTAACCGACAGGAGCCGCTGCCCGGAATCCACGCCGGAGCCAACCTGAATTGCTTCGACTCGGACACCACTCAATGGGGTTCCGTGGCTATCTGTGACAATGCCTGAGAGCGAATAGGCAGGGATGAGGGGAACTAGCACAGGAGTATAGCTACCAGCCACAACCTCAACTGCATAAGCACTGGTTGCTGGCTGCCAATCGGGGGGCAGCCCTGCTGCATCCAGATCCAGACGATAGGTGTTGGGCAGCAAACGTAGCAGGATGCGATCACGGTCAACCTGTGCCCTAGCAGCTTGAACCATTTGATTATTGATCATCACGAGATTGGGATCTGTGTAAAATTCCTCGCCTGCATCGCGTTGGCCGTTGTTATTGCGATCAAAGAACGACTGCACCAAAAGACCACCCTGAGTCCGTAAATAGTTGGCATGACGATCGCCAGGAGTGATACCACCTTGAAGATTCAGCCCTGATACTAACTCGATACCAAAAGTCGATTCGCCTGTTGTCACCGATACGCCCTGATAGCGTGCGCGGAGCATTACGCCAGGGATAATTGTAGTGCCCACAGAGGCAAGCACGCCAGAACCCCGCGAGCCGATACCATAGCCTAATTGGGCTTCCCATAACAGCGTGCCATCAATGGAACGTTCTTTTGAGCGATAACGCCAAGCAAGATTAACTAGATCGTCATTGCTATTTTGGTTGTAGGTGTCGTAACCGAGAACAAAGGAATGTCCAGTTGTAAAATCGCTGTGCTTTCCCAGGTAAAAACTTAGCTCCGATTGGGAATTGATTTCATTGCCGACAGAGTTCAGTTCAAGTTTTCCCAACCGTTGAATCAGATTCCAGCGCAGGTGACTTTTGGTGTCAAAGGTAAGGCGGGCAAAGGTAAAAGAATTTCTGCCACTGAAGTTTAGTTGAATACCTCCAGAGGTGGCATCATTACTATTGGTGTTGCCCAGTAAGGTAATGCCTCGAGCCAGTTGCCAGTAGACACCAAATCGGCTGGAGAAGCGATCGTGGGTGAATCGGGCACTAAAGTTTTGCGATGGGTCGTAACTGACATCTGCATTGATGTCCCATGCTGAATTATCGCTGCCGCTTAGGACTGAAACTGCTGCCTTTAAGGGGGCATTTTCAGGCTGCCAGAAGAGTTCGGCTAGTCCTCTCAAGGACTGATCGTAGACAGTGCCTGCGCCTAGTGTCAAGCTATTAGAGATGCCCCATCGTTGAGCAATGCCACCCCGAAATGTGGAAAAATCGCCAAAGAGACTGTTATTATCCTGTTTGACGTAATCTCGACCCACTCCACCGGAAACGATCAACGCGGCAGCACCAGCAGGAAGTTGACCGGGCAAATTGGAAAATGTCGCGTCTCGAATTTCTGGTTGGGCAGTTAATTGTCCTTTGGGATAGAGGAAGACCTGGTAGTAGCCGCCCAGCGCTGGGGTTTCCAATTTGACATTCTCAAACCGATATACACCAGAGGAATCGACCAGGGTTTCGGCAATGATGCGATCGCTAAATCCCTTTACCAATCGGACTAAAGTCCCTGGTTCTGCCTGCCCAGACACCGTTCGTCCCACCTGTGCTGCTTGCAGGCGTTGGCGCGGATCGCTTTCGCCATAAAATTGCGGCGGTGGTGTGTAGCCTTGGCGCTGAATGAAGGTAAAGCCTACATAGTCGTTAGGGCTGAGGTTCTGCCAAAAGGGGGGCTGAGTACCGACAAAATAATCATTAGCATCAGTCTGGCGTTGAAACAGCGCATCTGTAATCCGCCAGCTATTAGAACTAAATAGTTTGGGCTGGTCTGCCCGCACAAACCAACTACCGCCCAAAATGCTACCCACCGCAGTCAAATCTCCTCGGAAAGCAGTTGGGGTTGAATCTGCACCACTGACGTTAACCTCTTGTTCGATCGCAGCTAGAGAAATATCTGGCGATGCAATTCGGGGTAGCCCTTCAAGCTGCACCGGAGCATCTTCCAGTGATGGGCTTTGTCCCGGTGTCGTCAGCCAGGGTGCGTCAAACACAATCGCGTACTCTTTGAGATCAAACTCAACCCGAACTCCAAATAGCGATCGCACCTCCCCCACAGAAAAAACTAGACCCAATTTCGGGTCAGTGTGGAGTTTGGCCGGATCGATACGAACGGCAAGACTGGGCGATCGTAATTCGATTTGATTGTCGGGTAAAACTTTTGTGTTTAATTTAAGTGCTTGCACCACGGCATCATAAGGCAATAACCAATGTTCTAGATCAACCGCCTTCGAGCCATTTTCCTGCCCCCGAACAGAAACCCCAGCATTGACATTGCGCCCACCAATATTAATACCCACCGGAAACACCGTAAAGCCCTCTGGCACTTGAGCAATGGGAGACAGATTCGGTTGCGGTGTCTGTATGTTGGCATCGCTTGCTGGTAAAGTAGCAGAGTTTGCTGAAACCGTAGGCGCAACAGGCACAGGTTCAACCGGACTCGCCTTTTGAGAACCAAAAGATTTCGGTACAACCGTGGGGACAGTCTCAGGCTGCGTTGCCGGAATCGGTACAATTGGAGATTCTCTAACTGGAAAGTCTGTATCTCGCAAATCAATGGATAAAGGTTGTCCCAGCAGTGTTGCGTCTGATTTAACGTTTGATTGTTCATCAGCACTTAATTGATTCGGTTCTTGATCAAGTCCTGATGGGATTAAAGCAATTTTTTTTTCGTTAATGGATGTGGGAGTAATGGTAAATATACCGATTGCCTTTGGAGACGTACCAACAACGTTGTGGGGAGCAGGGTGGACGATAGCGGGTGGGGGAATAGTGGGGAACATAAACGTAACTGGAGTTAAAATCAGCAGGCAAAATCAGCCCCCTCATATCATGTCCGCTTAATTACTTACTAAATCCGAAGAACCCCACCCCGCCAAAGCTGTGCTTTGTCTCCCCTCCCCGCATGCGGGGAGGGGTGCAATGAATGTGGGGATCATAACTAATTACTCGGACATGATATTTCAGTTATTCCAAGTGGCTTTTAGCCTTGTGCAAGTTAGCTGGCAATCTATTGAGACCCCATAGAGTCCTTGAAGAAGAATTCGGGAGTTGGAGATTCAGGATAGCTGCAATCCCTATTCTTACGTTCGTTTTTCCAAGTTTTTGGTTGATTACTGATAAAAGTATTTATTGTGCAGTTCTTACTTTGCAGGTACTGTGAAATCGACCGAAAATGGAACTGTCTGAGCGTTGTCCTCACCCCAGAGCAACTGTCCACTTAGTTGGTAGTTACCAGGGAGTAAGGGCGATGGATCTTTTTCGGAAACGGCTAAAGCTAAATTACGATCGCCCAGAGCAATGATGGCAGTAGGTGCCAACTCTCCACTCCGAAATACTTTGTTTGCTTGCTTCAACGACCAGCGAACCATTGGGCGCACAGATGCATTGCCAATATTTTTGACGAATAGTTCGAGATGGTTTTGCTTGGCATTGAAACTAGCATGATCGACAACTAAGTTCGGCGCTGCATCCCCCTTGCGGACGTAAACAGTCGTACCAACTCGAGTGATAATGCCAACTTTGCGTCCGGTTGCGTCTGTTGACTCATTCAAGGCTTCTGTAAATATGACTGCCCGATATTCACCATTCGGTAGGCTGGGAGCAAGTTGAGCCACCATGCGAACCCGACGGCTAGTTCTAGGTGGCACGATCAATTCTCTGGGAGAAAACTGTATGTAAGAACCCAGATAGTTTGAATCAGAGGGTATTGTTTGGAATCCGCGATCGCGGCTGTAAGTGAATGGCTCCGTATAAACCCTCGCCCGCAACGGCGTATCCCCAGAGTTGATCACATTAAGCACCGCTTTTACCTGTCCCCGATTTGCCTGGGCTTCAATCACCAGAGGGGATGCCCCCAGATTTGCCCAAGCAGCACCATTGACCAAAAAAGTGGCTGATAGTAACCAGCCACTCAGTTGAATGGCTTTCAAAGTCATGGATAAAGTCGACTTTTGAACACGGGAGAACATGATGACCGATCCTGACTTTGGAAATAAATATAAGGATTAGAAGCAGAGAAAAAATTATGAGGAGGGCAATGCAGGAAGTAAGCAAATTAGCTATAATTCCTGCATCTGTATCTTTGCACGTCGCTTCATTAAGGGGTGACTGTCAACGTCACAAACATATCGTAGGCACCGCTGGGGATTAGACCAACGGTTGTGGTCGTCATATTCACAGTCAAATTGGTGACACCTGGCAGGGGCACAGGGAAAGGAACAGTGGGTGCGACAATGGCAACAGCGTTTGCGCCTGTGCCTGTAACCGCAACCGTCTTTATGGCTGTAGTATGGTCATAGCCAGCAGGTGCAGTGGCTTGTTGGGGTGCAGATGCCGAGAGGGTTGCCAGGACGTTATTACAGGTGAGTTTGGCTTGACCTGATGTGCCACCACTGGTTGGCAGACTGCTGAGAGTTGTGCCGGCAACGTCTAATCCTAATGTGCCATTCTGGACATTGCTAAATGTGCAGGAGGAAGCAACATTTCCATTAAAATGAACATCGGTACTCCCTGCTTGAGCAACAGAGCTGAATGCAAACGTGCTACCAAGAATCATTGCTGAGAGTAGTACAATACGACGCATAATGAGTTCCTCAAATTAACTGAATGGATGTTGAATGGTGTTCCAGAGATGGCTGATGCAGGAGAAAAATTGAATGCGATGCTCTCAATCTTTTTGCTTTTCAGTCACGCTTGTTTCTCCAATTTAATGAACCCAAGGAACTTTGTAATTCGTAGCTCTACGCATTTAATAAACTCATTCATCCCGAACTCAGTAATCCTTTTAGCAATCAATAACTTTAAACAAGGGTGTCATCTGTAGCTCTACGTTTTTGCTGAACTTACCCATCCCGATGTCAGTAATTTTTCTAGGGTGCTATTAGTAGTCTCAGTAAAAATCGCCAGTTTTTGGCAACAATCTTACAAGCTTATACAGGAGCCTCCGATGCGGAAGCGATTGAAGCATTGATCATGGATAGACGTTGGCAGTTAGTGTTGGATTGCATTGATTGTGAAAATGCTCCTTTTTCCCAGGCGACACTTGTAAGATTTCGTAGTGCGCTAATTATCCAAGATCTTGACCGTAGGCTGATTGAGAGAACTGTCGAATTAGCACAGCAAACAAAGGGTTTTGGCTCAAAGCAGCTACGGGCGGCACTAGATTCCAGCCCCTTGTGGGGAGCATCCAAGGTCGAAGACACATATAATTTGTTGGGTCACGCGCTCAAAAAAGCGATTGGCGTGATAGCCGGGCAGCAAGGGCGGGGGCTGGCGGAATTTGCCCATAAAATCGGGATAGATATGGTTGCTTGTTCGAGTTTAAAAGCGGCTTTAGACTTAAACTGGGATTACCCAGACCAGAAAAATTGGTTGTCAAGGGTCAAAAGTCAAGAGTCCAAAAAACCTGAATTTTTGAACGCCAGTCGCTTCTCCCTTGGCGCTAGCCTCTCCCTTTGGGAGAAGGGGAGACGCTGCGCGAACAAGTCGGGAAACCCGCCCTTACTAGCTGGCTCCCCTTAACCCTTGACTCTTATACCAGAGGATGGGTGTGCCAGTTGCGTAAGTCCTGTTAGATTATATTTTTGTAACTGTTCATAACTCAATACCAATTAACTGCTTTGTTGCTTTAGTATTCTATTTAAGGGAACTCCAAAAAATAAATTATTCCGTTTCAAGTCGTTGACTATTGACTGTTCACAGTTAACAGTCAACTGTGAACAATAGCAATGGAATATTTTTTTACTTGGAAGTCCCTAATATGATTTAATATGTCCCTCGTGTTTCTGTGTGAAAAAAGCTCTTTCATATTCCTTTACGACAGAATGTTACTATCTTGGAGATATCTCTTTTAAGGGACTTCCAAATACAAAAATATTCCAATCATCAATTTACCAAGCCCGTAACTTGTAGGGGCGGGGTGACCCAGCCCCTACAATTTGGGATAATTTATTTCTTGGAGTTCCCTAAAATCGGTTTTGGCATCACTATAGGCAAAACTCATGATGAAGAATGATTCTCTACAAATTCTGTTAATTGAAGATAGCCTAGAAGATGCAGATATCTTACAAGAACTTCTGGAAAACGCAGATCGAACTAGCTGGAAGGTGACAGTTGTAGAAAAACTGAGATTAGCCCTCGAACAACTGCATTGCCACAGCTTTAATGTGATTTTGTCCGATCTTTCCCTGCCCGATGCTCATGGCTTGGAGACGATCGCCCAACTCCATGCAGCAGATCCAACCTTGCCGATTGTCGTACTCACTAGCCTCAAAGACGAAGCGATCGCTTTAGAGGCAGTGCGGCAAGGCGCACAAGATTATCTCGTTAAAGGACAAATTAACAGCCATGCCCTGATTTGCTCCATTCGCTATGCCATCGAGCGATCGCGAATGCAACAGGTAATGCATCAACAGTCAGTAGCGATTGCCGCATCGAGTGAAGGAATTGCCATTTTAGATGCTCAATGGAACTATGTGTATGTCAACGAAGCATATGCCAAAATCTACGGTTACAAAGATTTCAGTCTCTTGCTACAGACCAATTGGACAATTCACTATGACCCTACTCAACAAGCTCGCTTGAAGGGCGAAATTGAAAAAAGCCTACAGCAACGGAAATTTTGGCGAGGAGAAACCGTTGGTTATAGATGTAATAGTCAACCCTTTGACCAAGAACTGTCAATCTCATCGTTACCGCATGGAGGAACAGTCTGCATTCTGCGAGATATTAGCGATCGCAAACGAGCAGAAGCCGCCATGCAAGAAGCTTTGCGGCAAGCAAGAGAATTGCACCAACTCAAGTCTCAATTTATCACGATGGTTTCCCATGAATTCCGGACACCTCTGAGTGTGATTTTGGTAGCAACAGAGACGTTAAAACGCTATGCTCATCAATGGACTCCAGAAAAAAACCAGATTCGCTACGATCGCATCATTGCTGGAGTGGAGCGCATGACTGAGTTGCTCAACGATATGCTGGTTATGAACCGCTCAGGAAAACATCAGGCTGAACTTAACCCCATACCGCTTAACTTAGAAAAGTTCTGTCAAGAATTAATTGTGACATTCACGACGAGCGAACACCCGATTATCTTTGAAAGTCAGGGCAACAGTCGGCAAATTTGCTTCGATCCCATCGTCTTGCAACTCATACTCACCCACTTGCTCTCCAATGCGATTAAATATTCTCTCGACGCTGGAAAGGTAATGTTTGACCTGATTTTTGCTCCCGAACAGGTAACTTTCTCTATTCGAGATGAGGGCATTGGCATTCCCCTAGAAGACCAGGACAAATTATTTATCCCGTTTTATCGCGGTAGCAATGTTGGCAATCTGCCTGGGACGGGTATAGGGCTAGCAATTATTAAGCAATGTGTGGAACAGTGTCAAGGTGTAATCCATGTTACTAGTCAAGTGAATCAGGGTACTCTAATCATAGTAACCTTGCCGATTGCTTTAGTTGAGCAGATTCATGACCAAGATCCTGGTAATTGAAGATGAGCCACCCTTACGAGAAGAAATCCTCGATATATTAGCATCTGAGGGCTTTGATGTCATGGGAGCCGAAGACGGGGCACAGGGGCTGCATTTGGCTCAAACAAATCTCCCTGACCTGATCCTCTGCGATGTTATGCTACCCGGATCTGATGGGTATGTGGTGTTATCTAGCTTACGACAAAATTCAGAGACAGCACTGATTCCTTTCATTTTCCTCACCGCTAAAGCGACCCGCGAAAATGTTCGGCAGGGAATGGACTTAGGCGCAGATGATTATTTGACAAAACCCTTTAGAACGGATGAGTTGCTTAACGCTATTACAAGTCGATTGACTAAACAAGCAACAATCGTCCAGATCCATCAGAAAGTTGCCCAGCTTCAGCACTCCAATTTGCTCAAAGACAAGTTTATTGGGACTGCATCACAGGAATTACGAGGTCCGGCGACTAATATAATGATGGCATTGAAACTCCTGCAACAAGCTTCCAACCCAGAGCAAACGCAACGCTATATCGATCGCTTGCAACAGGAGTGTTACCGCGAAATTCATCTGATCGATGACTTGCTCGATTTGCATTATTTAGGCGCAAACGAACGTCCCTTGCAACCCGAAAAATTGAATTTACAAACCTGGATTCCAGCGATCGTCGAACCATTCAAAACCCAGGCTCGAAAACGCCAACAAACTCTCTGGAGCAACATTCCACCCTATTTGCCAATGCCCGTAATCGATGCCGCAGATTTCAAGCGCATCTTGAGCGAACTGCTTAAAAATGCATGTAAGTACACTGCTCCCGGTGGCAAGATTGTTTTAGAAGCTCGTTGTGATTTGACTGCATCCGAGGTAATAAATGCAGATGGTCAGATGATTACGCTCATTGTTAGCAACGAGGCAGAGATTCCCGATGAGTTCATTGCCAATCTGTTCCAACCGTTTTATCGGGCCCCAGAGAGCGATCGCTGGCAGCAAGGCGGCAATGGTCTAGGCTTAACACTGGTTGAGAAATTGGTTAAACGAATGAGCGGTAAAGTTCAAATTAGTAGCAAAGCGGGTTGGACTCAGTTTACGCTTCAACTACCGATTGAGACTAATCTGCCTACTGCCTTGGCTCCTAATAAATGAAAGCACTCATGAAGGCAATCCATTTTTAGTTTTCTTTTGCCAACTTACTTGATATGTGCAAAATATTAGTCATTGAAGATGAAGTTTCATTGCGCGAAGAAATTCTTGACATTTTAGGAGCAGAAGGCTTTGAGGTTGTGGAAGCCGAAGACGGTCAAACTGGGATCTCTTTGGCTCAGTCTCAACATCCCGAACTAATTCTCTGCGATGTGATGATGTCAGGTGCAGATGGCTACGAGGTGCTATCAACATTAAGGCAGAATCTAGATACGGCATTAGTCCCCTTTATTTTTTTGACTGCTAAAAGCACCATGAAGATATTCGTCAGGGTATGAATTTGGGTGCAGACGATTATTTGACGAAACCCTTTAGTGTCGATGAATTATTAGCGGCGATCGCCGCCCGACTCGACAAGCAGGAAGCGGTATCCCAGGCGCAGCAGCACTCTGCACTCTGGGATTCGTTGACTCACTTACCCAACAAACCGTACTCAATCGAGCAACTCAATCAGTTAATTCAACAGACACCCACAAATACAACCTCTCAGTATGCCGTGTTATTTGTGGGCTTAGATAACTTTAAGGAAATCAACGATGCATTTGGGCAATTGATAAGCGATCGCTTGCTCCAAACTGTAGCTACTCAACTGCGACAAATCCTTGCGCCCGAACAGTTCCTCGCCTATTTTGGCGGTGACGAATTTATTATTATTTTGGAAAACATCTCGGATCTATCGACAGCAACCAAGCTAGCCGAACAATTTCATCAACAAAGCTTGAAACAGGCGTTCGATTTAGGCAGTTGTGAAGTATTTATCAGCATAAGTATCGGGATTACGCACAGCCAGTTTGGCTATAGCAACGCCATCGATCTGCTCGCGGATGCTTCTCTAGCAATGCATCATGCCAGAACAGCAAGCAGCAATGGATATACTGTGTTCGATCCGGCAATACGAGTCAATCTTTCCGAGCAGTTACAGTTAGAAACAGACTTGAGACGAGCGATTTTAAAAAGCACATATTCGGGTCAACAGCAGGAATTTTGCTTGCATTATCAACCGATTGTTCATCTGTTTACAAACAGTTTAGTCGGGTTTGAGGCGCTAATTCGCTGGCATCACCCCGAACGGGGACTCGTATCACCAGTTCAGTTTATTGCGATCGCGGAAGCAAAAGGGCTAATTAACGAGTTAGGCTGGTGGATTCTCCAAGAAGCCTGCGGGCAACTGCGAAGCTGGCAACAGCAGTTTCCTCAACACTCTGACTTGATTATGAACGTCAATTTAAGCGCGTTGCAATTAAATCAAATTGACTTTAGTCAGCGGCTGGCAGAAATATTGCAACACTATCATTTGTCAGGTGAGTACTTAAAATTAGAAGTAACTGAAAGTTATCTGTTAGAAATGACAGAGGATAAAAATAAAGTCCTCCAATCGCTGAAATCGCTGCAAATTCGGTTATGTATTGATGACTTCGGCACAGGATACTCCTGCTTGAACTGTTTGCATCAGTTCCCCATTGAGACGCTGAAACTCGATCTCTCTTTTATTAGCCAGATTGATGTAGATGGGCAAAATGCCGTCATTAAAGCTATTATTGTCCTGGCTGACAGCCTGGATATCAACATCGTGGCAGAAGGAATAGAAACCTCAGTTCAACTGGAAAAATTAAAAGAATTGAACTGTAAGTTGGGACAGGGTTACCTGTTCTCTAAACCGTTTACCGTTGACGAGCGACAATTAGAGGACTCACTTGGTCGAGCGGATGCGTACTATACATTAGCAGAGGCATCTCGCGATCTCATCTTTGTCATCAATCGAGATCTGACGCTGCAATATATCAATCGTTTTGCGGCACACCTGTTGATCGTGGTTTTCGATATGTTCGTGAAATGTTAAAAATGCTTCCGGAAATGCCTGAGCTATTTTCTTAACCCAGATTTTTGCCAAGCTCACTGCATTAGGTCGTATTCATCCCCTTTCTACAGGCGTTGAACCCTCGTAAATTGGCAACGGTATTGGTAATTAATTCTGTCTAGTTAGTTATCAGATACCAATCGGCAAAGTTACTCTAAACGTTGTACCTTTGCCAACTTCGCTGTCGAAGGTAATGTCTCCCTGCAACAAATCAACACAACGCTTCACAATTGCCAAACCCAAGCCCGTACCTGGAATACCAGCTACATTATTGCCTCGGCGAAACGGCTGAAAGATATAAGGGTAGTAATCTGCTGGAATCCCAATCCCCCGATCTCGAACTTCAATTTCAACTAGATTTGCTTGTCGGTCGAGCAGGAGCAACACCGACGTATCTTCAGGCGAATATTTCAGAGCATTTAATAACAAATTCTTTAACAGATAATTCAGTAATCGTTCATCCATCAGGACAACAAGCCTCTCTTGCTGAGTCAGCAGCCGCAATCGATCCTGCCGTTGTTGGTTTACTGTCACTATTTCAATTAATTGTTGAGCCGTACTCAACAACTCAATCTCCGTCAATTGCAGCTGATACTGATTTGTTCCGGTTTGCGCCAGAACCAGTAAATCCTCGCGTAACCAGTTCATGCGGAGTGCCGCATTTTGAATATGCTGAATGGCACGCTGCTTTACCAAGGGTGAAGCTTCAAGTTCATTCAACAGTTCGGCGCTGACCTGAATCACACTGATAGAGTTACCTATTTCATGGGCTGCCATGCCCAGATAGTTTTGAAACAGAGAATTTAATTTCTGTGGCTGAGGTTGGCTTTCAGTTTTGGGTTGCCCTTGAGAGGTTTGTTGAGCCGTCTCTATCACTTTTCGCATCTCGGATTCGGCTTTGTATAACTCCAAGGCAATTTCAATAGTTGTTCTCAAAACGCGCTCGTTGAAAGGTTTGATCAGATAACCAAGGGGCTGTGTTGCTTTTGCCCGTTGCAAAATGGCTTCATCATCATAGGCAGAGATATAGATTACCGGAATTGGAGCCGTCTGATGAATTTGCTCTACCGCCTCAATACCGTCGATGTCTCCCGATAAAACAATATCCATTAAAATCAAGTCAGGCTGAAGCTCTGCCACCTTGGCGATCGCCTCTGCTCCATCCACTGCAATTCCAACTATGGTGTAGCCCAGACGCATTAAATTGGTTTCTAGTTCTCTGGCAATCAGAACTTCATCTTCTACAATCAAAATTCTCGGACTATCCATAAGTAGGTAAACAAAAACTAATTACATATCATTCAGGTATGAAACCTTTATTCAGACTAGAAACTCATGTACAAATTGGCTGGCTGAAAAAGTCTTCTTGTTGGGGTGGGGAACACTTCTTGAAGCTCTCAGTACAGCGCAGGCAACAGGGAACAGTTTCATGCTAATTTGTGATGATTTTGAGCAGTTCGACTCTACTCACTGCTCAAGCTGAACGCAGCCGCAGCTTGAGTCACGGAATCAATTCCAAATGCTGGATTTTTCCGTCTCATAACCTATTTGGTTGCACTTTTTTCTACGTCAACAGTCTGAAAGCCTTGATAAGTCAGCGTTTTACTATTATTCAGCATATCCTAAATAATTTTCTATGATTACTTAATATTTAGGGCTTGCTGAAAAAGTAATTAGGGCTTGCTGAAAAAGTATGAAAAAGCAATCTTAAGGGTTGACTAGTTATTC
>JAVRCF010000137.1:0-14692 GCA_034530935.1 Aulosira sp. DedQUE10
GGTTTTGAAGACCAATGAAATTGGTGACAATTTCATTGAGTTTAATAGCCTGTGGGAGTTGTACCTTTGAGGCTGAAGGTTGTGGTTTTAAGCTTGGGGGTTGTGGCTTGAAACGTGGGAGTTGTACCTTTGAGGCGGAAAGTTGCGGCTTTGAGCAGAAAAGTTGCGGCTTTGAGCAGGAAAATTGCACCTTTGAGCCTGAAATGTCGAGCTTGCCCAATGCCCAATTCCCAATTCCCAAATTAAACTTGATAAACCTCATGCCCTCTAATTTCTAGACCATGTGCAGCGAGGCATTTTTCCCAACCTTCACGGGTGCCGATATCGCTTTTTTGCTGGAGTAGCCCTAGTTGCTGTTCTTGCTGGGTGAGTTTAGCAAATTCTTCGTAGCGGGGGTAGTTGGGTGTGACAAAGGTTTCTTTACGATGCAGAATTGGGGGATTTTTCCGGGTTTCGTAGTCGCGGTGGGTGATTTTTAAGGTCAGGAAGTCAATAATGATACTGGCTTTTAAAGCGGGATGGGGATCAGTGTCGAATTCTGGGTAAAACAGATAGCAGATTTGCGGTTTATCGGTGCAATATTTGATTAAGGTGGCACCATCTACACGTCCAATTGTACGGCTGGCGCAGCCTTCATAGATTCGCAGCAAAGCATCGAGTTCTGCAAGGGCCCAAACGTGGACGTAAAGGGCCCCACGGGTATGTTTACCAATTTTGCTTTTTTCGCAGGCTGTTTGCACTACCCTGGGTTGACCTAAGCTAAAAAGTTTTTGGTCGGCGACTCCACAAGCTTCTTCGTAGCTGCCAAAAAAGGCTTTGATGTCGTGACGGATTTCTGGGGCGAGTTTCTGCCATGAGGGGCGTTGCTCAAAGTGAGTCAGGGCGAGATAAACTTGGATATCCAGAGAGCGACGATATGCGATCGCATCCCATTCGGCTTCGTCGGTAGCTTGTAATACTACGCTAAAGGCGCGGCGGAAGTTACCAAATTCACTCAGTAGTTCCTGTTCATTACTCAATTCACCTTTAACGGGTAATCTTCCGCGTTGAGTGAAAAAAGCCATCAATGGTGCGAGTAGTTCTTGATAATCTTCAAATCGCTTGCTGGGTATGCGGACTCTGGGCGTAGAACTTCGAGAAAAGAAGCGGATAGCTTTATAACTTTCTTTTTCGGCTTCATCTCGAAATACAAAGTAAACGCCTAAAGCCACGGGTACAGCATCTACATTTAGTACCTCATTAATGTAACTTTTAAGTTCTTCTTGCTCGTAATATTTCTGAAAAGTATTGCGGCGAGTAACAATACCATCGCTGTAAGCTAATTGTGTTTTACTTGGGGCGTTAATTAGAATTTGTGCAGCGACAATTAAGACTTTGCGGGTAAGTTCCCACGCTTTGATTAAGCTTTCGCGACGTTCCTGGGGGTCTTCAATGACGTTAAGGACATAACCCAAGTTGACAACATCAGCGGCGGTGATTTCATCATCAGGATAATAATAAGGGTCCCAGCCTGCACTGGTGTACCCTAAATTTGCCACGCGCAAGACATCGCCACCGTAGCCGCAACCGTAGTCAAAAAAGGTAGTTTCGGAATTGAGGATTGCCCATTCTATAGCCAATCGTACCGGACGAGAGATGTCAGTGCGTGCGATCGCAGCTCGATGACGCTCAATTTCTAAGTAGCTCTCCGACATAAGAGCATTTACGATTTTGAAAGGATGTAGGATGTGTTAGCAGCAGCATAACGCACCATGATTTATATCCTGTCAATCTTTCACCGCTAATTCAATTAAATCTTCAATTTTCTTGATATTTGGATCGCCAGCTAAGTAACCAATTCCCCGATGCAAATGTAGGCGAAATTGGGTTGCTAGAGTTTCTTTATCAGTAGCGTAACCGTCGTTGTGACAACGTTGCTTGAGGGCGAGGAGAAGAATGTCAGACATTTCGCCACCAAATACGCGCCAGGTTAATTCCACGTTGCTATCTTGGGGGATGGGGACTGGGGAAGGTGGGGTTGCTTCTGCCAGAGAACGGCAAAATGCCCATCGACATAATATATTCCATTGGTCAATTTTGGTGTTGCGGCGAAGTTTAAGCAGTTGGTCTTTGGCGGTTTGGGAAAGTTTGATTCTTTCAATTGGGGATTCCATGATTAAAGGTTAAAGGAATACTTTATATCCGACATTCCGCACTTCGTTTTGTAATATGCCAATATTACAAATATTAGACTAATGCTGGTTGAATAGCGATGTCTATCTTGAAAAGTTCAGAATCTCCTTCTCCTATCGGAGACGCTGCGCGAACGGAGACGCTACGCGAACGGCGGAAACCGCCGCTCCGACTTTTCGCTACGACGGGCTACGCCTACGCCAAAAGCCGAGAAAATATCAGTGTTAATACTTAATAATACCAACAATTTTTTGGAAATTTTCTTGAAGTATCAATGTATGACATTTTGAAGTGCGGAATCTGGGTTAGATGATAGCTTGCCGAATTTAATTTAATGGAGAAAACAACAATATTTTCATGAAGTTTCATTGTATTTTTTTTTCAGACTTTCCAACATCAAGACTTTAAGAAGGTTAGTAGTAACTTCAATTTGTTTTGATAAACAACGTTTTATTTAAGCATGAAATTACGTAAAAATTAGCAAAATACCGAGAGAAAATAGTCTATCAACATTTGACGCTGCATCCAGTGGCATTACTCAGGCTATAAAGCAAAACCGGCGAATAATATGATAATTAAACCCAAATTAGGTTGGGATATGTCCAGCCTACTTGTATTTCAGACATCAGATATTTAGCTAGGTTTGATGTCAGTTTTAATTGAGCATTCCTGTTCATAGAAGGTAAATTATGTCACGTTTTTCTGAAAAGTTTTTCAGCCAACTCCTAGACTTTTCTGATCTGGAGAAAACAATAGCATCAACAATGCGTTTAGCAGCACAAAGTCCTATTTCGTTCTATCTTTTCTTCCAGCGTTACACATATTTCAACGGCTATGCATCTGCTGTGATTTCCAGGCTAGCGAGTTCTATTGCCATGTCTCGCTATTTGTTTACTGACTCTGAAATCTTGGTAACTGAGGAGGCAGATAGAGGATTCCAAATTTCTGCTGAGATTATGGTTGCGGCATCTGATGAAGGAGCATACGGAATTACACATCGTGAACTAGCTCAATTGCTGCTCACAAAAGCAGGAGACTATGCAGGACTCTCTAGCGATGATCGCAACCAATTTTTTCAGGTTCCTGCTTGGTTAGATGAGATTGTCAAGGATGTGATGACTGCTTACCAGGGAACACCTGGTGATGTTGTTTCCCTAATTCGAGCAATCGGATTTCATGCGGCTTCGGAAATGCTGGGCGATCGCGAGTATGCCCTAATTGACATGATTGTCCGTTATGAAAACCAAGGAGTTGGATTTGACCGCTATTTCAAAGAACAGACTACTCCTGTCCAAATCCGAGGTCATCGTTATGATCCCTGGTGCTATATTTTAATCCACGGCAAGCATGAAGGTTCCGGCGCAGAAGCTAGGCACTTTTTGCATGTTGTAGAAGCTCTGAATATGGTAGTTCGCTATCGCCCTGAATCAGAGCAACAAATTGTGGAGTGGGTGCTTGAGGGTTATCAAGCATTTGTAGAGTTACAACAGCGCTTGTTCAAAGAACTTTATCGTGAATGTTTGGAACTGCTTGAGAATTCAAATACAGCGAATTTGATATCTGTTTAACTGGCGAACTCTCGGATCTCTCTAAGGTGCATAGACCAATTCGCTCTTTTCCTGATGTTGATTTAGATGGGAGCATCTCACTTTTGTAAAAATATCATTAGTTTGGCCAATGGAATTCGTGGCTATACATACAAAACCCGCGTGGTACGAGGGTTTCAAATTCCTCAAGTCCGCGCAGGCGGCTTACACAAACGTAGGCTTCACCTACGTTTGTGTAGGCGTGATTTCTAATAGTCGGGTATATTTGCTGCATCTACTGCTCATCCATAAACTGGGAAATTAATCAAAAATAATGTTTACTTGGCAAGCGGTAATTGGTGTAGTTGCAGGTTTTCTCTCCCTATTAGGTTTTCTACCGTATCTAGTTAGTATCTATCAAGGAAAAACTCGACCCAATAGAGTAACTTGGTGGATTTGGGCGATTGTCGGTCTCATCCTTTGCTCCAGCTATTACTCCTCTGGAGCTGTTAACACGATATGGGTTCCAGTCTGTTCAGCAGTTGGTCATCTGATTATTGCCATTCTTGCCATTAAATATGGTGAGGGTGGTTGGAACCGCTTTGACCGAGGGTGTCTATTAAGTGCTGGTATTAGTCTTTTACTTTGGTGGCAGTTTAGCTCTCCCATCATTGCCCTTGTGATCAATATCGGGATTGATTTTCTAGGTGCATTACCCACAATCAGAAAGTCCTACTATCAACCACAGACAGAAGATCCTTTCACATGGACAATATTTCTGTCGGCACATACACTTAATCTTTTTGCCCTCAAAAATTGGTCTTTTGCACTCTCAGCTTATCCGCTCTACTTATTTTGCTCCACTGCTACCATCGTTATATTTCTTCTGCGTTCTAAAATGCAAAGTCAACCAACCGCTTACAAACAGCGCAGAAGCAGAATAATGAACAAAAGCAGGACTTTTTTTGCTCTGATCACGCACTCTAAGTAGTTAATGAACATTCTAGCGATGTAAACTTCACATCCAATTTGGGAATCTTAGAGTTAGAAAGCCATGAAGATTTGAATAAAGCAACAAACTCGAGTATGTCATTAAAACTCATCCCTAGCCAGATTTATAAAGATGGCAAAGCTAAAAAAATCTCACTGCGTTTAATTCTTGTTGTCCCTTTTGTGATGCAAATTGTTACAACTGTGGGTCTGACGGGATATCTATCGCTACGTAATGGACAAAAAGCTGTTAATGAATTAGCAAATCGATTGCTAACTGAAGTAAGTGAACGCATAGATCAACACCTAGATAGCTATATGCAAGTTCCTCAGAAGGTTGTTCTGCTGACCTCTGATGTGATTGATATGGGCTTGTTGGATTTACAAAACAAACAACAACTGGGACAGTTTTTCTGGAGGCGAATAAAATCATTTGATATCGGCTATATTCTCTTTGGGTTTCAAACAGGTGATTATATTGCCTCTGGATATCTCTTTGGTGACAATCGCATTACTATTGATGAATTATCTCCAAAAGATTACAAGGGCAGTACTCATTTATATAGTTGGGCAACCGATAGCCAGGGCAAACGCACCAAGATTATTCAAGATAATGGAGAATTTATTGCCAAGAATGAGGGCTGGTATGCAGAGGCCGTAAAACAAGGCAAATCGGTTTGGAGTCCGGTTTATAACTGGTTAGTACCGCCATTTAACTTATCTATTGCAGCTAGTCGTCCTATCTATGACTCCAATCATAATCTGCTTGGTGTAATTGCTGCAGAACAACGTCTTTCACAAATTAGTGATTTCTTGAGCCAATTGAAAGTCAGCCAAACGGGAAAAACCTTTATTATTGAACACAATGGTTTTTTGATTGCCAGTTCTAGTAATGAACAACCCTTCACAATCAAAAATCAAAAACCCCAACGCCTTTCTGTATTTGAGAGCAAAGACCCACTTATCCAAGCAACTGCAAAACATTTGACTGAACGCTTTGGCAACTTCAGTAAAATTCGCAATTCTCAGCAAATTGATTTTCTACTCAAGAGTAAGCATCAGTTTGTCCAGGTCACTCCTTGGCGCGATGAGTGGGGACTCAATTGGCTGATGGTTGTCGTAGTGCCTGAAGAAGACTTTATGGCTCAGATTCATGCCAATACTCGTACAACAATTATGTTGTGTTTATTAGCTTTAGGACTAGCAACTGTGTTGGGTTTTTATACATCTCGCTGGATTACCCAACCCATTCTGGAATTGAGTCAGGCTTCTGAGGCGATCGCTGATGGTAAACTTGAGCAGCAAGTAGAAGAGTCCCATGTTAATGAACTCAGTGTTCTCTCTCAATCGTTCAACCGTATGGCACAGCAGTTGCGCGAGTCTTTCACTATCTTGGCAAAGAGCAATGAAGAATTAGAAATCAGGGTTGAGGAACGCACGACCGAACTTAAGGAAGCTAAAGAAGCTGCTGATAGTGCCAACACAGCCAAAAGTGAATTCCTTGCCAACATGAGCCATGAACTACGTACACCTCTCAATGGGATTTTAGGCTATGCCCAAATCCTTCAAACCTCGAAAAATCTCACAGAGAAACAGCATAGAGGCATCAATATTATTAATCAATGTGGCTCACACCTCCTGACCCTAATTAATGATATTCTTGACCTCTCCAAAATCGAAGCCCGGAAAATGGAATTGCATCCTACAAGTTTTCATTTTCCTTCTTTTCTGCAAGCAGTTTCTGAAATTTGTCGCATTAAAGCCGAACAAAAGGGTATTACTTTTGTTTATCAACCTGATGAACGACTGCCAATTGGCATCCAAGCTGATGAAAAACGTTTGCGTCAAGTTTTGATCAATTTATTGGGCAATGCGATTAAGTTTACTGAAAAAGGTACTGTCACATTTGAAGTAAAAATTCAGCAGATTAAAAATCGCGATCAAGACAAACCATTAACCTACCAAATTCGCTTCCAAGTGGAAGACACTGGTGTAGGTATGGCTAGTGAGCAAATAGAGAAAATCTTTTTACCCTTTGAGCAGGTAGGTAACATTAAAAAACAATCAGAGGGAACAGGATTAGGTTTAGCTATTAGTCATAAAATTGTTGCCATAATGGGCAGCACTATAGAAGTGCAAAGCCAACTGGAACAGGGTAGCATTTTTTGGTTTGATATAGAAATCCCTGAAGCACAAGAATGGGCAAATAAATCTAAAGTTTCTCAACAGGAAACGATTGTTAGTTTTAAAGGCGAAAAACGAAAAATTCTAGTAGTAGATGACCGTTGGGAAAATCGGTCTGTATTAGTTAATCTGTTGGAACCCATTGGTTTTGAAATTGTAGAAGCAGAAAATGGACAAGAAGCATTAGTAAAAACTGCTGAGTTTCTGCCTAACTTGATGATCACCGATGTTAATATGCCAGTGATGAATGGATTGGAGATGATACAAAATTTGCGAAATTCTCCCGATTGGAAAGATTTAAAGATAATTGTCTCATCAGCAAGTGTGTTTGACTCTGATAAGCAGAAGAGTTTAGATGCAGGCGGCGATGACTTTCTTCCCAAGCCTGTGCAAGCATCTGACCTATTTGAAAAATTACAGACTTATCTAGAACTAGAATGGATTTATGAGGACAAATCAACATCCTTACCAATTATAAAAGAAATAGTTATTCCTCCAATGGAGGAACTAAATCAGTTATATGAACTGGCATTACAATGTCGGATTAAAGCGCTACAAAATAAATTAAATCAACTAGAAAAAATGGATATTAGGTTTAGACCTTTTATTGAAGAAATACAACATTTAGCGCAAAAATTCCAAATAGAAAAACTTCAAACTACTCTAAATAAGTATATTCAATTATAAATAAATGAGGTTCTAGTTTGTGAAAATGTAATTCTTTACGATAATTTTTTATAAAAATGTAAAAAAATGCATAATTCAGAGACAAATTTAATTTTAATTGTTGATGATACTCCTACAAACTTAGAAATGCTATCGGAAGCTCTAGCAGATGCAGGATTTGATGTGGCAGTTGCAACTACTGGAGAAATTGCAATTAAGCAAGTTGAATATGCTCCACCAAAACTGATTTTGTTGGATGTAATGATGCCGGAAATTGATGGATTTGAAACCTGTTATCGATTGAAGGCAAATCCTAAAACAAAACATATTCCGATAATTTTTATGACTGCCCTTGCTGATACAGTAGATAAAGTCAAAGGTCTGTCTTTAGGTGCTGTGGATTACATCACTAAGCCGTTTCAGCAAGCGGAGGCCCTAGCCCGTATTCAAATTCATTTACAGCTGCAAAATATTAGTGCAGAAATGGAGAAACAAAATGCACGTCTTCAACAAGAAATTGAAGAACGAGTAGCGGCAGAATTAGCTTTACAGAAGCTAACTCAAGATTTAGAGCACCGGGTAGAAGAGAGGACAAAGGAACTCTCCCAAGCACTGCAAGATTTACAAAAAACTCAAGTGAAGCTGATCCAGTCAGAAAAATTAGCTACACTGGGTCAGTTAGTAGCAGGTGTTGCACACGAAATTAATAATCCAGTCAACTTTATACATGGCAATCTTGAGTATGCCAGTTCCTATATTCAAGACTTGCTAGAACTCATCAAACTCTATCAGACTCAGTACCCTAATCCAACTCCAGAGATTGCTAACAAATCAAATGAAATTGAACTAGAGTTTCTCAGGCTAGATTTACCAAAAATAGTCTCTTCAATGGCAGTTGGGACTCAACGGATTCAGGAAATCGTCAAATCTTTCCGCAACTTCTCCCGTCATGACGAAGCTGAAGTCAAAACAGTAGATATCCACGATGGGTTAAACAGTACACTAATGATCATCGACCATCGCTTGAAGGAGAAAGCAGGCTGTCCGGCGATTCAAGTGATTAAAGAGTATGGAAATTTGCCTCGAGTTGAGTGCTTTGCCGGAAAAATGAACCAGGTTTTTCTCAACGTCCTCAGCAATGCAATTGATGCTTTGGAAGAGTTCATGGAAAATGAGCATTGTTTTCGTTGTACCCGATCGCCGATGATTCGGATTCAGACAGAAGTTCTGGAAGGCGATCGCATTGCTATTCGAATTGCTGATAATGGACTAGGAATCGCAGAAGCAGTTCAAAAGCGATTGTTTGACCCCTTCTTCACAACTAAACCTGCGGGTAAAGGAACTGGTTTGGGGATGTCGATTAGCCATCAGATTGTGGTTGAAAAACACGGTGGCTCGTTGTACTGTATCTCCAGCCCAGGGAAAGGTGCGGAGTTTGTAATTGAGATTCCAATTCAGCAGGTAAATTTCGTTGCAAATAAGCAGCGTAGCGAAGTGGCTCTTGCGGGCTATTGGATCTAGTTTGACCTTAGTAAAAATACTTGTTTTCTATTACTGTTGTTTGGCGAGTGGTGGAGTTGTATTCTAATAGGTATTCGTGGGCGATCGCTTCATTCTCTCTCAGTACCTCTACTTCTTTTTTACCTATTTCAGTATCAGTGGATAGCAAAATTACCTGATGGCTGGCGGAAGGAAAGTAACGTTCTACTAAGTTGCTGCGGTGGGAGGAGTCGAGTCTTCCGAGTGGTGTGTCAATTGCTACCGGAAGACGACGACCGGAGACTCGTGCTAAACCCCACAAAAATGCGATCGCCAGAAGTTGTTTTTCGCCAGCAGAAAGGCGATGTTTGGGGACTGGCTGGCCGTTTAAATCGTAAAGCGAAAGACTGAAGGTATGAGTGTCAATAGCCACGCGATGGACTAAATCGGATTTGTGTAGCAAGTAACGAAAGCACTCTGTCACTTCGACTTCTAATTTATTGAGTTTTCTCAGGGTTAATTTCTTCCGAAAAAGTTTGAGAGTATCTTGAACTTTTGCAGCAGATGTGATTATATGTTCTCTATTTTTGCGGTCGATATTCGTTTCACTATATTTTTCTAAATATTTTTTAGTATTGTCAATCTCAGTTGCTAATTCCTCCAAACGGCGTTTGGCTATTTCCCAAGCAGCTTTAGCTTCCGCAACTTGCTGTTGTGCTTGTTGTAATTCATCAACCAGCCTTTGATATTCTTCTGGTGAGGCTGCGGTTTGAATTTGCCTTTCTAAAGTGATAATTTCTTCTTCTTGAGACTGAAGAAATGTAATTTTATCTTTAGCCTTGGTTTTCGCATACTCAAGGTAATGATGAATCATATTATCTAACTGATGCAGGGTTTCTGTATCAGCCAATAACCAAGGTTCAGTGATGACTGCGTTATCTAAATCTTGATTTTCTTGGGTGATAAATTCTTGAATCTGAGTTACTGCTTCGTCTGCAAGAGCTAATTTATTAATCAAGTTGAGTAACTTTTTATCTCGCTCAATTAATAAATCATGAGCCACTTTCGCTTGTTGAACGCGAAATTCTTTTTCGCCTTGGCTGTAAGCTTCATTTAGTAGAGGTGCAATCAATCCCAGAGGTAAAACATCAGCAGCTAAATCACATAGCGATTGACGGATTTTTTCTGTTTCCCCAATTCTTTCTAGCTTTTGTTTCTCTAACTGGCTGCGTTCTCCAGCAATTTTACCACCCTCAGAAATAAATTTATTCACAGCTTCCTGCTGTCTATTTTCGGCTGCTATTAAATTTTCTTGGAGAGATGTAATTAATTGCGATTCTACATTATACGCCTCTTGAGCCTCTTTCAACTTGTCTTCAATTTCTTCTAAATTTGCCAAATCTTTAGTATCAGCAAGTTCCTTGCGTTTGCGGTTGACTAAAATATCTAAATCCACTGCTAATCTTTCTGCCAACTCTAGCCCTAAAAGTCCGCTAATAGCATCTACTACAATTGGCGGTGGTACTTCCTGTTCTGCAAGTTCTTTAACTTGTTCGCCATCGAATAAAAATAAGTTAGAAATTCCTAGAGGTAGAAGATTTTCAATATATTCATCCCAAATATTTACTAAAGCCGTATCCAACCATTCATGGGCATCTAAAATCCCTAAATGGTCTTTACCATCTTTAGGATTTTTTTCCCAAGTACGGACAACACGGTATTTTACTGGCTGGTCATTTTCGATATGTTCAAAAACTAATTCAATGCGCGTTTTCTCAACTGGCTCAGCTTTACTATTAACGCATTGAGTTAAGAAATCGCTATAACTTAAGTTACCACGGGTTGAACATTGGGCGCGATGACCATAAAGGGCGAGGCGAATTGCATCCATAAGGGTGGTTTTTCCGCCACCATTCATTCCACCTAACAGAATAATAGGGCGAGAATTTTCACTATTTCTTGGGTCAAGATTGATTACCTGTTTACCAGCGTAGGGGCCAAAGTTTTGTAATACGAGTTCAAGAAATATCATTTATCTCTGTTGGTTGGATGAAATACTGGAGGAAGAGAATTTTGGTTACACAGGGAAGCAATTATAAAACACCGGGCTGGACTTTTAGCATGAAAAATGTTTTCTACTCAATTGAAAATAGCTATCAAACAAGCCTTACCAAAGTAAATCTTAATAGATTTGGATTATTTATTCCCAAATGAGTTGGGCTAGATTAAAATTTCCATCAGTATAATCTCGTATTTAATGCTTAAACTATGGAGCCTGTGACACTGACAGCAGCCGCGATCGCTACCTTAGTTATTACGAAAGCTTTTGAAAAAATTGGTGAAATCCTAGGCGAGAAGGCTTTAAAGCAAGGTGGTAACTTATTATCGCTGCTCAAGCGCAAAGAACCTACTATAGCGAAAACTATTGAACTGGCTCAAACACAACCTTTAGATTACGGTCAAGCTTATCTCATTGGGCAGCAAGTAGAGGAAGCGGCAAAGAAAGATAATGAAATAGCTGAAGCTGTCGCAGCCTTGGCAAAGGAAGCACAACCGCAATTAACTCAAACTATTGAAAATTATCAAGGGATAATCATCAAAGGCGGAACTAATACTATTTCTGGCAATACCTTTAACTTCTGACTACAGCCGCCTGAACGGGAACAGGTAAAGTCTCATCCCCTTAGTGAAATACCGCAAAATTTGCCCCTTAGTGGAGTGGTAATATTTGTTGGACGTGGGGAAGAATTGCAAAAACTCCACAAACTTTTGCAGCAAAATCAACAAGTAACCATTGCTGCGATCGCGGGGATGGGTGGAGTTGGGAAAACAGAACTCGCCTTACAATATGCCATCCAGTACCGCGACAATTATCAAGGTGGAATTTGCTGGTTGTTGCCAAAATCTGGGGATATTGGCGTGCAAATTGTCCAGTTTGCCAGAACGCAGCTTGATTTAAACCCGCCGTCAGATTTCGATTTACCCGCGCAAGTGCAATACTGTTGGCGGCGTTGGCGTGAGGGTGATGTACTGCTGGTGTTGGATGATGTTGCTGATTACCAGAAAGTCAAACCTTACCTATCGTCGCTATCTTCTCGGTTTAAAATACTGATTACCACTCGCCAGCACTTGGGATGCATAGCAGAATTATCCTTAGATGTATTGCAACCAGAGGCGGCGCTGGAATTATTAAAGTCAATTATTGGGGTTGAACGGGTTGAACAGGAAAATCACCGCACCCCCCAAATAGCATTACAGTTATGTGAGTGGCTGGGATATTTGCCTTTGGGTTTAGAGTTGGTGGGGCGGTATCTGGCGCGGAAACAAGATTTATCTTTAGCAGAAATGCTGCGACGGTTGGAGAAAAAGCGACTAGAACAACCCGCACTTGGTAAGCCAGAAGCCGACATGACAGCACAACGGGGTGTGTTAGCAGCCTTTGAGTTGAGTTGGCAAGAATTACAGGATAGCGATAAACAACTGGGCTGTTTATTGAGTTTATTTGCAACCGCACCCATACTTTGGAATTTGGTGGAACAGTGTTTACCACAGGAAGACGGGGAAGATTTAGAAGAAATTAGAGATGATAAATTGCTAAAACTGCATTTACTCCAGTGGAAAGGTGAGGGAGTCTATCAATTACATCCCCTGCTGCAGGAGTTTTTCCAATATAAGCTTACAGCTTTAGAGCAGGCAGAGGAATTAAAGCATTCTTTTTGCAAAGTAATAGTAGCAGTTGCTAAAAAGATTCCTGATTATCCTACCTTTGAGCAAATCACTGATGTCAATTTGGCAAAACTCTACTACTTACAAGGACGTTATACACAAGCAGAACCATTGTATCTGCAAGCATTGGAGATTTATGAGCCACGATTAGGGGTGAATCATCCTAACACTGTCAAGTTTCGTGAAAATTTGGCAAATCTTCGCGCCCAACTCTCCTCAGAACAATAAAATTCCAGTTCTCAGCTTCATCATTCAAGCTTTTATCTCCAAGTTCCGTGTTCTGAACTCAAAGTTTAGTGTTCCAAACGAGAACGTTCCTGTTTCAACCTCGAAGCTTCGTGTTCCAAACGAGAATTTTCCTGTTCCAAACGAGAACGTTCTTGTTCCAAGCTCGAAGTTTCGTGTTCCAAACGAGAATGTTCCTGTTTCAAACTCGAAGTTTCCTGTTCTGAGGTGGAATGATGGTGTTATGGAGGAGGAGTGTGGTGTCATGAGGTAGGATGAAGAGCGATAGATTTAAAATGGAATCCATTCCAACTGATCTATCCATTCTTCTGCCTCAGTCGTCTCCCAAATTAGCAAGAGTTCTTGTGCTATCGTAGGGTTCAGACGCAAAACATCTGATGTAGGTTGCCTTGAGCAAGGTGAAACCCAACAAACTCGGGAAAACGTTGGGTTTCGTTCCTCAACCCAACCTACAATTTTCCCTAATGTTATACTTCATACTTCAGTTGACTTTTTAATATTCAAGAGACGTTGTACCAAAGGTGAAGGATGAGCAACCGATTCTTGGTAACGCTGTTCACGCCATGCAGCTAAACGTGATAAAGAAGCATTGATGCTGGCTCGATTATGGAGATAGTAAGTAACAGTAGCATGAATCTGCTCTAAACTTAGAGTTGGTAGATTAGCCGCAATTTCTTCTGGTGTATATCCTTCCAAATAATAATCAAGCACATTGTCAATGCCGATGCGATGTCCTTTGATGCGAATATCATCCTCGGATAAAAAGTCAAAATAATCTTCTAGCTGCATTGCCAGACCCCAAATGGAGTTCATTGCTATATTATCTCACTTCACAGATGGAATGACGGTGTTGTGAAGGCGGGGTGCAGCTTACTGAAGTAGAATAGATTGCTTGCAAAAGTGCCTAACGACTAATATCATTTCACGAAATGCCTGATACAAATGATCAATCTCTAATTCTTTCCCCCTGTCCGTTGAGACGCGATTAATCGCGTCTCAAGCCAGCCCCCCTGCCTCTTAATTATTTGCTGGAACCAGTTCCACATCTGCACAGGAACCACCTGTCAGGCTATAGTCATCTACCTGAACCCAGCTATCTTGACCCAATGCCCAGAATCCTGTGAAGATATTGTACTGAGTTTTATTGCCGGTTCTAAATGATAGCGTCAGAGGCGTGTAGCGAGGTAAGCTACCAAACTTGATTTCTGAAAACACCTTCTGCCTAGCATCTCGCACTCCAAAATAACCGTCTGTAACGTTGCCCGATGTGCGTATATATGCTGTTAACTTATATTGAGTGTTGGGTTGTAGTCTAACGCGTTGACGAATACCATTCCATCCAGAAGTATTCCGCATCCAGACATTGTTTTTACCCCCATTGCTGTAGCCCAATCCGATATCAACGCCAACTCTACCTTCTCCAACCCAAGGGCTGCTGAGTCTTTGTCTAGTCTGTGCTTCAAAGTCTCCACTTGTGAGGGGGGAAGTACATGAAGCTTGAGCCTGAGTAGAGCAGAAATTAAGGGCAGTTACAGCGGTTAAGAATACTGCTATTTTGCTGATAGAGAACTGTTTGCTAGCCATTTAACTTTATACCTTTACTTAAGATAATTACGAAAGCCGCCGAGTATATAATAGGTTCGCCCTGATCCCTCTTTTGTTACCTTCGGGAAAGAAAAATAGAGATGAAGACTAACTAGGGC
>JAVRCF010000138.1:0-14435 GCA_034530935.1 Aulosira sp. DedQUE10
GGGGGGTAAAACCCAGATCTAGAAAGAAAATCCGATTTGTGTATACACCGTAGCCTTTATAAGGGGGGATTAAGGGGGGTAAAACCCGGATCTCAAAGTAACTCCGATTTGTGTGTACACCGTAGCCTTGGAAAGGGGAGGGGACGTTTTGGCTTTAGACAAAACTCTTGTGGGGTAACGCGGATCGTAATGGTAGGCGAAGGAATTCACGCATCGCGTCTTGGTAAGGGTTTCGCGTTAAGTTGACACGTATGAGCATTGCTAAACCCTTATCCCTACTGAGATTGAGAATAGTAAAAGATATAATTATTTTGATTTTTGACTTTCGCACAGCGATACTAGCATAGCGATCGCACTCCCTAAACACACCCCTTATTTTTCAGTCTTCTATATAATTGGCGCATTACTATTCATTTTTGATATACAGGATGCTCTAGATGGTTGCCCAACTTCAAGAATTGGATGCCCAAGACTGGGTGAAAACACGTTCTTCTCTCGATGCTAGCGAATCTACTTTCTTAGTATGGAAAGGTAAAATTTACGCCTTTATCCCAGGAGAGAAAAGAAAACTCTTATTTAAAATCTTAGGCATGAGTGTGAGTAGATGTATTGCTACAGAAGAAGGAAGCTGGGATTTTACCTCTAGGGAACTGACGTACTACCTTGACCCAGAAACAGAAGAGAAATTGAGTAAATGGGAGAATCCTTGGACAGGGGAGACAGTACCGGTGATGCACGTGGCGAATAATCCTGTGCAGGGTACATTTAAGGGCAAATTTCCGGCGCAAGTAGAGGGTGACAGCACAACTTTTGTGTTTGATATCTTTCCGACTTACCCCAATCCTTTAGCAGGAAACCCGAAATTTGCTGATTACAGCCCCCAGGAAATTTATCAAGCGGCGGAATTATTTAAACTCACCGTACCCACTAGAGATTTATCAAACTCAGAACTTACCTCAGTTTCCCAACTTAAACTGAGTTGGGATCGGATTGGTCAATGGCTTCCTTGGATGAAAATGAGCGATCGCCCCGGTCAGCTGATTTATAGTGCTATTGGTGGTAAAGTTAATGGTTTCTCTGATTTACCCCAGTTATTCCAAGATGAAATTAATACTCGCATTCCTCTATATAAGGAAGCGCCAAAATCATCACTTGATGTCGAAGATATGACTTCTTGGCTATACTTTCAAGAACACTTTGATGCTTACTTAGCAGGAGAAGTCTTTCCTAGACAAGCCGCCGCAGAGTTATAGAGAAAAAGCTTGTGAGCATCCGAGAAGCCAATTTAGTAGATGTAGGGTGTGTTAGGCAAAGCCGTAACGCACCATTTCCCGAAGCTTGATGCGTTACGCTGACGCTAACGCATCCTACAGAAGTTTTCTGTTTTTGACCTTTGACTTTTGACTTTTGACCCTTGACTCCTCTCAAAATATCCCTGGGTTGATTCCACCATCAACTTGCAGCATTACTCCATTCACAAATGAGGCGGCGGGTGAACACAGAAATACGGCTACATTGGCAAACTCTTCTGGTGTTCCCATGCGACCCAAGGGAATATTTGTATTAATAGCAGTTATTTCTGCTTCTTTGGTCTTACCACTTTTCGCAATCCGGGCGTTGACTAATTCTTCTACCCGTTCTGTGTATGTCCAGCCTGGTAAAATGCTGTTGACGCGAATGCGATCGCTACCTAGTTCTTGGCTGAGTGTTTTTGTTAAGCCAATTACCGCTAGGCGAATTGAATTAGACAAAACCAGATTTTGCACTGGTTGTTTGGTTGAAGTGGAAGTAATCGTGAGAATCGCCCCGGCGCTAGATTGGCGTAGGTAGGGTAAAGCATATTTCACTAAATGAACTGCACTTAGCAAAGTGAGATTAATTGTGGCTTCCCAAGTGGCAATATCAATGTCGTCAAATGTGCCCGCAGGTGGCCCCCCAGCATTGGTAACCAGGATATCTAACCCACCAAATTTCTGCACTGTCGCATTAATTACCCGTTCAATATCAGCTTGCTGGCTAACATCTGCACGCACAGCTAGCACTTCTTTTCCGGTTTCGCTTTCTATCTCCGCAGCAGCTTTATCAACTAATTCACTGCGCGCACAAATCACAACTTTTGCACCCTCGCGGGCAAATTGTTTGGCTGTGGCTTTACCTAAACCCTTGCTAGCAGCTGTCACTAACGCTACTTTGCTATTTAGTTGTAAATCCATAATTTTGAATTTTCTAAGTTTATTAATACCAAATAAAATCCAGTTTTATTGTGACAATCTGAGCGCGAAATATACAATTTAAATGCGTAATAGCTTAAGTTTATTTAAGTTGACTGAACGCTTACGAGTGTTACTCCAGCAAATCCGGTTGTTCGCGCACAATTCTGTTATAAAGCGCCTGAAAGCATAACCAGCCATTCAAATGTGTTCCCATTTGGGTTTTTGTTAACCGCGCAGTATCGTGTTCAATAATATGGGGTCTTCCCGCAGCCTCAGCTAAAAGTTGTGCTTGACTTGAATGTTCTAGGTTAATAAACCACCAAGCCGCTTCATCTACTGAGTGACCGACAGTTAGCATACCATAGTTACGTAGAATTACTGCCTTATGATGCCCTAATGTTTCAGCAATGCGCTGACATTGGGAGGTATCTAGCAACACACCTGTGCAGTCATGAAAAACGCTGTGGTCTTCGTAGAAAGCACAGGAATTTTCATTGAGGGGGTCAAGCAAGCGACCCAGACTAGACCAAGCTTTACCATAAATTGAATGGGCGTGGACTGTCGCGATCGCATCAAGTCTAACAGCATGAATATGAGAATGGATGGTGAAAGCGTCCCGATTTATCGGCTGTTCGCCTTTGACAACATCCCCATCTTTGTTTACCAAGATCAAGTTGGAAACTCGGATCTCACGGAACTCTGTCCCCAAGGGATTTACCCAAAAATGATCTGTAAACTCTGGATCGCGAGCTGTAATATAATTATCTGTGCCTTCATTAAATCCAAACTTAGCAAACAAACGAAAGGCTGCGGCTAGGCGTTGTTTGCGGTGCAAGCGTTCATCTTCCACTCGCTCAAATATAGGGGGTTGGGGTCTATCTAATTTAGGCATTTTCTTGTTCCTGACTCTTAAGCATCCATTGGTCTTTTGGCAATGGTTTCAAGATGTTGTACTTTGACATATATATTCCTTGCTTTGGCAAGCAATCGGCATCAATAACAGATGCTCTTGCCTTTGATGATGATAGTAGTACTAATGCTTGTGGAAGCCAAAAAATGTTTATTTTAATACAGCAGGCAAAAATCAAGCTAAGCTATTACATATTGAATTTGTATTAATTTTCTAAATATAAATACTCGAAACGACTGGCTAGAAGTCGCTTAACTGAAACAGTGCAGAGTTGCACAAGAGGTTGAGCAGATTGATACCAATTTGCTCAATGATTGGTACAGAAGTATTCATAGAACCCAAGACGTACAAGACGATTCTAAATCCAAAATATTAATTGGTATTACATATACAAATTAGAGTTGTTTTAGCTTACCATAAGCTACCTTTAGCCTTACTCTACCCTTTGGGTTCTCTTTGGAATATGAATTTTGCTATGTAGTACGGCTGCTATTTGCTACCATTACACACCGACAAAATCGGCTACAAGGCTACTTCACAAAATTTTGGAATTTGGAATCCGCGAATTTCTTGCAGTGCTACTAGCACCGCAAGGCGGAAGTCGTCTTGGAAAGTTCTGTTCGGAGGAAACCTCCGCTCAGACTTTCCGCAAAAGTTAAAAGAATTGTATTCCTGGCTTTGGGTGATTTATTTAGACCTTTCTGTACTAGTACAAAAAGGCAACAGTCAAAAGTTAAAATTAAAAATGCTTATTTTGTAAGCTTTTCGCTTGTTTCAGGTAGTAGCTTTATGTACGCTGTACTGTACCAGGTTAATTTATACCAGGGTCAATCTTAAAACCAAGTTGCTCGAGTTTAGAATTGCTAAGAGCCTCCTTCAGGATAATGGTGAATGGATATCGCCGGAATACTTTTGCTTCTCCTTGCGACAATAGCCTTCTGGCGTGGCTGATATGTATGGGGTATAAGGGTTGTTTGTTGGCATCTAGAATAAAAACTTTGGTCATTGTGAGTCTAATTAGCCTAGGCAATAGTTATGATGTGTTGGATTTAACTAAGCAATCATAGATGCTCCTGTGGCTGTTACATTTGTCCTCGCATTAAAAAAAATACATTACAAATGTAAGCGATCGCATTCTTCTAAAGAATGAAATTTCTCAATGAATATATTGTTGACCGCAATCTTGAAATTAAGATATTTGTAATCAACGATGGCACAGGTAGAGATCAGCTTTCTATTTCCATCGATGGCATATCAATGACTTTCTCTAATTAGTCCTCATGAACTGCATATACCCATAACAAATGAACATTTTTTGTGGTTTTTCATTTGTCATTCGTTATTTGTTCTTTTTCCCCGTCCTTTATCTCCTACTCCCTGCTTCCTGCCGTGCTGCTTTTTTAAGTCAGCTTGGTAGGATTAAACTGTGAAAAACTTTTCATTTTAACCCTTTTGGTGCTGGGGTGACGCTCCTTTTGGTGCATCCGTTAAACGACAGGCAGCTACAGCTAGCGCTATGTTTGCAGCAATGTAGTTAAACGCATATTGTTTTGGGTTATCATACTATACTTCTGTATCATATACAAGCATCATGCTACTGTTAGGTTTAAGCCTACAATTGCCTTTGATGATTTAAAACCCAAGACTTGCAGAGGTGATTCAGTCCCATCATTTTTACGCAATTTTGCCAGCTTCACAGACTGTTTTCAGTTGGGAAACAGCAGATTTTATCAGAGTTATCAAAAATGCTGCCCAGACAGCTAAACTGACTGTTGTTGGTGAACTTGCTTATGCATTTGTGCCGCAGGGAGTTTCCGCAGTTATCTTACTAGCAGAATCTCATGTAGCATTACACTTTTGGCCAGAAGAAGCAAAAGTTACAATTGATATTCATATATGCGACTACCAAAAAGATAATCAAGCAAAGGCTAGGCTATTAGCCCAAATTCTGACAAGACAAATAAGCCAATCTGAGAGCATGGCTAACTGGAATTATCTATATATCAGTGGTTGATAAACTTAGAGGTTGTTTGAAAAGTGGTTGGCTGTGATTTTAGGTACTCAGAGATCCCCCCTAGCCCCCCTTAAAAAGGGGGGAACCGGAATCAAAGTCCCCCTTTTTAAGGGGGATTTAGGGGGATCTAAAATGTTTTGATACAGACAAGAGGACTTTTCAAACATCCTCTTAGAGGTAGGGAGGAGGGAACAGGGAACAGAAAACAAAGAGCTACAAATGTACTATTTTTCACCAATCAAATATGACTGCTATATTCTTCTGTAGGATGTGTTACGGCGTTAGTAATTTATAGTTTTTAACGAGAATTTAGATAATACGCCGTAACGCATCATTTGCGTTTGCTACATTACTATTTAAATTCTGTTCCACAGCCTAAGCGTTATCTCTTTAATCCATAATTCATAATTTATTAAAGACACCAAGCAATCAAAAATGAAGCTGCAATATACGCAAATGCTTCAATTAAACCTGCACCTACATTTGGTATTTCTTGATTGACTATTTCATCAGAAATTTTTACGCCAGGTACTAAAATTAAATCGGCTAACCAGCGAATTAATACCAGCGAACCTAAGCAAAATAATAGTAGTAATCCATACTGGGTAAAACTCACAATCCAGTTTTCAAATTCGGCTGCAAAAGCGACTCGCACAATGTTACCTGTAGCAATGAGCAACCCAGCTAAAGCCACACCAGCCGCCGGGTTATTGCGCTTTTCAATTTCTGAAAACACATTATATTTAGTAATTTTGGGATATACGAAACTTACTAATACAAGTAATCCCAAGCCAATTAACCAACAAACTATTCCTACCAACCAGCCACCGCTATCTCCGGCTAAAGCAGCATTTAAAATTAAGCCGTTGGCAATGTGGTTTCCAGCTTCTACAGTAGCAGCACCGATGTTACGGTCTTGGATAATTTCTCGTTCGCAATTAAAATGGCGCAAAATTAATCTATCGCCTACCCATGCACCAGCTAACATTAATAAAATCACTGTTGCACCGTAGCTAATTAAATTCAGCGCTTTATCTTGCCAAGTTTCTGCACTTTGACCGAGAACGCCCCCTAAAGCAATGACTATGCCAAAATAGTAACCTACTAATGCCACAGCCACAGCAGGATTATCTTTAACAAACAATTCTAAATTTAATTCCATCCGCCGCCGAAACAGCTTTTGGTAAGCGAACTGTCCCAGCCAAAATAAGCTAAACCCTACGATTAATTCTAGTAAAATAACTCCTAATTGAGTAATTATAGTAATCAATTTTTCGTTCATGTGCTACCACCTGCCAGGTTTTGAAATAAGCTAATTAAAGTATCAGCCAACTGGTCATAAAAGAAGTAATCATGAGCACCTATAGTTTTGATAGGCTGACCACCAAACTGACTTTTAAACTGAGAAAATTTAGCATAACTATGATTTGTATCTTGGGTAAATCCATAAAAATCATAAAATTGGCAACCCCGCAATTTAGCTCTTTGCATTGCTTCCCAGTGTAAGCTGTAATTAGCCATTACTTTTGGATGTGCTAAACTCCGTCCGCCATATAAATAGGTAGCAATATTACCGCAATATACCACTAAAATTGCGGACACTATCTCGCCTTGCCAATAGGCTAAACCAATTTCTGCCATGTCAGATTTAAATAATGTTTGGCAAAGATTGATAAAAAAGCCGTATGGTTCTCCAAAAAACTGCTGACGCTGCACAGTTTCCCAAAACAATTCATAAAATAAGGGAATTTTTTGAGAATTGCTACTAAATTTTGTTGTCACACCATAACGTTGACTCAGGCGAATATTGTAGCGTCCTTTCGGCTTCATCGCAGCTAAAATTTGGCTGGTTTCTGGGCGTAAATCTATTAATAAAGTTTCCGATGGTAATAAATCAGCAGGCGCGCGCACAAATTTTTTGAGATACTCTGGTTTTTCTAGCCATAGTGGTTCAATACGCAGTGCGATCGCACCTAATTCTTGCGCTAAGTTCTCGGCTTTATGTAACAATATTTGTAGCGTCGGCTCTGGATATGCTTCTGGTAAGATTGGCCCACCAGGCGCAATTAATAAATTGGCTTTGTTGCTTTGGGGATATAAATAATAAATACATCCTCCTTTTAATTCATTATTTAAAAATAAACCATAGCGAAAGGTTTTATATCCTTCTATTTCTTTAAAATCTGCCCAGATGGAAGTTTGCATAAAGCAACCATTGGGATGGGTTTTTATTAATAAGTTCCAATCATGTTGTTCTTCTGTATTTAATTTTCTAATATTTAATCCTAAATCCTGTTGTTTGGATTTACTTTTAATTGAATTACTTATCTGCATGAATCATATTATTCCTGTGATTCTAACTTACTCATCCCTTGGTGGAAACAATAAACTATGTAGCCACATTCCCCCTATTCCAGTTAAGAACAAACCCGTAAATTTATTCATAAAGCTATTATCATCGCCGATATAGCTACCACTACTGCTACCACTACTACTAGAAGAGAAACCTTTAGCAAACACTGAATCTGGTGCAACTAAATTTGCCATTAACAACGTTACCGATAGCATGGCGATTAACTCAACAGTTTGCGGATGTAGGGTTGCTAATGCTTGATTATGATTAACTTTATCAGCTAATTTTTTCAAATCATTGGCAATTTGTGGTGGTAAATCTTGCGCTCTGGCTAACAAACTCTGCAATAATTGCTTAATATCTATTTCTGCCAATAATTCTTTGAGGTGCGCTAGCCATGCTGATGTCATGTTTTGGCTATGGTAGCGGTGACGCACAGGTAAATATCGATTTATATCTGGTGAATTATCCTGTGTTTCGGGCAAAGCATAAATATTTTCTATCCAAAACTTGGCGACTGATTCTAAATTTAGTAAATCACCTTCTCCAATTTGGGCTGTTCCTATATCTTCAATATCCAAAAAATCAATGCTAGCGTCAGATTCTAAACCAAAATTTTCTAGTTTGGATGGAGAATTGAGCAAATAGTAAAAAAGTTGCGGACTCTCCAGAGTATGAATCATAACTTCATGCCGAGACTCCGCGATCGCACTCTCAAAGATGAAGGCTTGTAGTAGCTGGCTATGATTTAAGAAATGTAAACTATCGGGGAAATCTAGTATTTCTATTTCATGGCGCGTAATTACCTGTGGTGATGCTAAAAAGAAGCCCCAATTCCCATATCCATGATCAGAAAATGAGGGTATTGCTAGCTGTAAAGGCTTTACTGTCAAATCTGCTGATAGCAGCGTTTGATATAAACACCAAAAACCTGTTATTCTGTTGTGGGGAGAAACGCCGTTGGTGCAAATTACTCCAGCAGGAATAAGCACACGATTTAGTTCTTGGAACCATTCACGACTGTATATTGTAGTGTCATCTGAAGAATGGGGATAGGTAAAATCACAAATTATCACGTGATAATAATCATTTGGCAGTTCCCAAACAAATGCAAATGCTTCTTGGGTATAGACGGTGACTTTTGCTGAGTCTAAACTTCCCAAATTATAAGGTTTAAATACAGTGCTTGCTAGTTCTAAAACTTCGGGATTGTAATCAACTAGATCAATATTTTGAATTTGCGTAAATCTTAATCCATCTCTGACAGCTAATCCATCACCACCACCACAAACCAACACGCGCAATTTCGTTTGCGGAAATCTCTTAGTTGCCAAAGCTATAGCAGGAATTACCAAATACTCATGATATATTGCCTCATCAGCAGTATCAAATTGCAAATCTCCATTTATATAAAAGGCAATACCATCATCATGCTGTTCAATAAATAAGGAATTAGGCATTTCCAAAATTATCCAAATATCATCATTAAAATTCCTGCAAGCAAGAGCAAAGATGCAAAGAAAAATTGCACAATTCTTAAGATATTATCTATAGAATTAATCTGATTGGTTTCTGCTGATTTTTGAATGTGAGAAAATTCTTCAGGATGCACTATTTTGGTAGAATAAATATCTAATTGCTTATAAAGAAAAGCTTCGATGGCTAAATTCATTTGATGCTCTTCATCCCAATAATCCCAAGTAATTCGAGCTTTCATCTTGCCTTCTGTCTGATAGTCTCCCTCGGTTTGTGACTCAAAGTAATAACGTTTATAAAAAAGTTGTAATTCCGGATATGGCTCTGCTTGAGATTGCATATCCTGCCATAATCTGGGTACGATATTTTCTTGGGAATCTGGTAGCAACAGACGAGGGTTTTGTAATGGGTTAGCAAGATACCAAGTTACAGAGGCTGGCTCGTGGTTTGGATCAAATTCTCTCAATAAGTAGTATTGTGAGTCTCCTTTTGAACTCAGCAACCACTCATCAGTTAAATACCCGTGCGGATCTTGATATGTGCTGTAGTTTTCTATCTCCCAATCGACACCATGATATCTAACGCGATCGCCTGGACGCAACTCTTGCAGTTGTGTTTGAGTAACAATAGCCACCATAAAAGCTGAAATATTAAGTAAATTTAAGCGTTTTCGGCAAGTAAACTGGGAAAATAGGGTTACTCACCCATACGCTTTTATACTATTGCATCTTTGTACAGCTTTCACAATTAATTACTAATTTGTAATACCTTACCCTACGGGTACGCCTAACGGGAAGCGCAAAGCGCTACATTACTCGGAATTTTTGCTCTTGATTCCGCATCGCCTACCTTGTCTTGATGAGGTAGTTAGTTTATTTCGATATTTTTTCTAACCAAATACATGAGTAATATATTGTAAGGCGTGCGTTAGGCTAAAGCCATCACGCACCCTACATCAAATTTACAAATAGCAAATAACAATCCTCACAATAAATATTACTAATCCAATAAGATGGCTATATTGCATTACAACCAAATTTGTAAACCAAGTTTTTTTAAATACCTCAACCCAAAAATAATTTGTTGGGGACTTCCTAAAATTTCTAAATCAAACCTTCCATCTTGCTTATTATCTGTATCTAAATAAGCCCTAGCAATGTTCACAGTTAAACCATAGCAAGCAACCAGTCCGCCGATCACTGGAGAATAACGGTAATTTTGAGGAATAGAGACTTGAAACTTAGCTCGATTTTTTTTAACATTCAAATCAACTTCTTTGGTATCATTTGGTATTTTTGACTTTGACTGTTTGCACTCACACAAATCTGTGTTCATACACAATAGTTTCAGCTTTTCTTGGTCTTTTTCTCCCAATCTTTTAATATTTAGCTGCTCAATATCTATATTTAGTGATTGTAAGTAGGCAAGTGCAGCTTTTATCTGTTGAGGATCACCTGCAATTTCTAAATTAAACCATGCATTTTCTTGAGTATGTTCTTCTAAAATAGCTGCTGCAATATTAACGGTTACGCCGTAACGAGAAATTAATTGTGAGATAACTGGTTGGGTATGGCCTTGCAGCCGAACGCGAATGCAGATATAGCTCAGTTTAGAATTAACAATTGATAAAGCCATAACCTAATTCCTCAAACTATCAGAATTTCGCTCTCTAATCTGATACAACGCAAATATCCCTACAAATACCAGCGCCAATCTGGTAATCTTTTTCCTGAGAATTAGACAATTGACAGTGGTAAACCTCAATAGACTATAAACCCGTCGCCTTGCCGTAGTTTATCACAAATATCTGATTGTTTGGAAGTTGTGAAAGTTAGACACCTGAGTTTTGCGTAGACGCGTAGCGGCTTGTCGTCAGACATCGCGTCTAAGTAGGCGCAATTAAAAATTGCAACAACAAAAAATCAGGTTATGTCATCACATAAAAGCAGAGAATTTCGATGACTTTGCCATTCTTAAAGGTAAAATTTAAACCAGCAGGGCTAGGGTTTTCCATTCCGTAATTTACTCTAGTAAAATTATCCTCTTGGTAAGTTTCAGCTTTGCCATAGGTTCTCATTACTTTTGATTGTCTATCACCTACTTTTACGCCATCGATAGTGGCATATTTAGCACTGGTTACTTTGATTTGATAAACAGTAAAGTTACTTGGTGTCAAACCCTCACCTAAATCAAGTGTGATACCTGGGTATTTAAGGGTACGAATTTTACCGATAGCGGCACTATCACTATTTTCTACTTTTATAGGTTTACCTAAAATTTTTCTGACTTGTGCCTCAGGCATAGAAAGTTTTACCCCACCGACTCCTAAACGTTCTACAGTTAATCCTGTTGACTGATGAGGATTCTGAGAAATTTGATAATTAGCATTGGTAGTAACCATTGCTTGAGTATCGGTGTAATTAGTCAAAGGGATCGCAAAAAGAGCGATCGCAAACGAAATTGCTTTTAACATAAAATTAGGGGCTAGGGGCTAGGAACTAGAGGCTAGAGAATAGAGATTTTTAGGTTTGGTTGTGGGATTTTCCTGTAATTAACTGCCTTGAAAGTGCTGAGTGCTGAATTAAAATTCTAATCCCCAATCTCCAATCCCCTATCTTTCTTCGTAAAAATTAAGTTACAGTTATTAACCACGTTTGCAGTAAAATTAGTCCTTTAGAGAGAGGAGGGCAAGATAGTGACCCGTGTCATCATTGTGCGCCACGGTCAAAGCACCTACAACACTGAAAAGCGCATCCAAGGGCGCACTGACGTGTCAAGACTAACAGAAAAAGGTCAAAATGATGCCAGTAAAGTAGGCAAGGCCCTCAGTAATATTTTATTTAACGCGATTTACAGTAGTCCGTTACAGCGAGCAAAACGAACAGCAGAGATTATCCAAAGTGAGTTGGCGATTCATACTGAAACCTCTGCTGTTAACCAAACTTCCGATCAACTGCTAGAAATAGACTTACCTTTGTGGGCAGAAATGCTGACTGCTGATGTCAAGCAAAAGTTTGCCCCAGACTACCGCATCTGGAAAGAAACCCCTGACAAACTGCGGATGCTGGTTAACGATGCAGAGGGGAGCAGAGAACATTTTCCTGTCCTGGCTGTGTACGAACAAGCTAGGCAGTTTTGGCAAGAAATTTTACCCCATCATCAAGGTGAAACAATTTTGATTGTGGGGCATAACGGCATTAACCGCGCTTTAATTAGCACAGCGCTAGGAATTCCCCCCAGCCGCTACCATTCGGTACAGCAATCTAACTGTGGTATCACTGTCTTAAATTTTGCTGGCGGTTTGGATCAACCTGTGCAGTTAGAATCGTTAAATCAGACACAACATGCAGGAGAGGCTCTGCCCTCATTGCGACCAGAACACCAAGGAGTACGATTGTTACTGGTACGTCATGGGGAAACCGAGTGGAATCGCCAAACCAGGTTTCAGGGACAAATTGACGTTCCCCTCAACGACAACGGCAGACAACAGGCGCAAAAAGCCGGGGAATTTCTCCAAAATATCCCATTTGACTTTGCCGTGAGTAGCTCAATGCTGCGTCCCAAGGAAACAGCAGAGATTATATTGCACCACCATCCTAGTGTAAAGTTGGAATTACAAGATGGTTTAAGAGAAATCAGCCACGGACTCTGGGAAGGAAAATTAGAAGCAGAAATAGAGCAAGAGTTTCCAGGAGAGTTAGAACGCTGGCGCATAGAACCAGCACAAGTACAAATGCCCGAAGGGGAAAATTTACAGCAAGTGTGGGAACGTAGCGTTGCAGCTTGGCAGTCAATTGTGCAAGCGGCATCAAAAAGTCAACTTAAAACTGGATTAGTAGTGGCTCACGACGCTACTAACAAAGCTTTACTATGTCATATTCTGGGTTTACCATCAGACAACTTCTGGAATTTCCGCCAGGGTAATGGCGCAGTCAGCGTCATTGATTATCCATCTGGACTAGATGGTTTACCAGTGCTGCAAGCAATGAACATCACTACTCACTTAGGTGGCGGGGTGTTTGATAAAACCGCAGCTGGAGCATTGTAGCGGTCAGTGTTAAGCTGTCGGTCAAAAGATAAATCAAAATAGACACACAGTTAAGACACTGATAGGTAAACGCTAATAGCTCACATGACAACTGAATTGCTACAACAAGTACGGGTGATTGACCCGGTTTCTGGAACAGATCAACTAGCTGATGTGCAAATTGCTGATAGTTACATCCAAGCGATCGCCCCGCACATTACCGATATCAATTCTGATACTCAAATCAGAGATTGTCGGGGATTAGTTCTAGGGCCGGGGTTAGTGGATTTGTACAGCCACTCTGGTGAACCGGGATTTGAAGAAAGAGAAACCATCTCATCTTTGTTGCAAGCAGCGGCGGCAGGCGGCTTTACCAGAGTCAGCATTTTACCCAACACATCCCCAGCGATTGATAACCCGGCTTTTGTGGCACAGTTGCAGAAAATGAGAGAAGGACAAGGAGGAATTTCTCCCTCATCTTCTCCTCTCCCCCATCTTCAGGTATGGGGTGCAATTACCTTGGATCTGGCGGGAAAGCAATTAACAGAATTAGCCGATTTAGCGGCGGCGGGAGTTGTTGGTTTTACCGATGCTCAACCAAGAGAAAATTTGGGACTGGTGCGGCGGGTGCTAGAATATCTGCTGCCCTTAGGTAAACCAGTAGCTTTTTGGCCTTGTGACCAGCAATTAGCAGCCAATGGGGTCATGCGAGAAGGGCCTGATGCGATTCGTTTGGGATTACCGCCGATACCCGCCAGTGCAGAAACAGCTGCGATCGCAGCTTTATTAGAATTAGTAGCCGCCACAGGCAATTCCCATGTCCATATTATGCGTGTTTCTACGGCGCGCAGTGTCCAATTAATTGCATCAGCAAAGGCATCTGGTTTACCGATCACCGCCAGCACTACTTGGATGCATCTGTTACTAGACACCAAATCAGTCAAAAGTTATCACACCAGCTTGCATTTAGATCCACCCTTAGGCAATCCCAGCGATCTGGTAGCGTTACGTGAGGGGGTACGTACAGGAATCATCGATGCGATCGCCATTGATCATGCACCCTTCACCTACGAAGAAAAAGTCCAAGCCTTTGCAGAAGCACCTCCAGGCGCAATTGGCCTCGAGTTGGCGTTACCTTTGTTATGGCAACATCTAGTAGAAACTGGGGAATTTACAGCTTTAGAATTATGGCGTGCTTTGAGTAATCGACCCGCAGAATGTTTGCAAGACAAACTGAGTGCGATCGCACCAAATCAAAAAGCCGAATTAACGTTATTTGATCCGCAGCAAAATTGGAAAGTCGAGAGCAAAAATCTGCATACACTTTCTAGTAATACACCTTGGTTAGGACAACAACTGCAAGGTCGCGTTGTCAAAATTTGGGTTTAAAAAAACTAGAACCGCAAAGTTTGCTAGAGAAGTAACTTCTCAAGAGTATCCAA
>JAVRCF010000139.1:0-13357 GCA_034530935.1 Aulosira sp. DedQUE10
TTGGATACTCTTGAGAAGTTACTTCTCTAGCAAACTTTGCGGTTCTAGAAAAAAAATGGGCTACCTGAGAGCCGTGAGTTATCAGTTATCAATATTAGTAATTGAGTTAAGAATTTCATCAACAATTTTTCGAGAGTTACGCCAAGTATCGACTTGATAGCTAAAGATATTTTCCTGGTATCATCTCTAGCATCTCTTTTTAGGGGAAACAATTGCTCAAAGACCGAATTGGTCATGATCTTTCTACTTATTTCATAATAATATCTATATATTTTTTTCCGCACTTCTAAGCTTTGGATTTTGCGGTAAACTTTATCCAGCATGAGCATAAATTAACAGTTATATTTTGAATTTTTTTCAACACAACGGCTTTGCTCATCCTATATTATAGAAGCTTGTAATAAATGTAACTAAAGGAATCCTATTTGATTTGAGTGCGGCTCTTTTAGTCCGTGACTTGATTATGAGTCTAGATTTCTCATGCGTATATTGGGAGAAGAAAGCCAAAATCTACGATTCTTGATTTAAGAAAGAGTTTTAGACCTGAGCGTTCGCGCAGCGTCCCGCAGGGAAGCCTAAGGGTAAATGCATGGGGTCAATCAAAATCCGTCATGAAAAGTTTGCTACAGAGGGAAACCAACGCCACTTGCGTTAAGCCTCTTAACCGCAAGGGCGCAGTGGCTCCTCCTGACAACTTTTGTCTCCGACACGCTACGCATAGCTTGCTTCTGGGCAGGAGTACGCAAAATCCAAAATTGAAACTTCAGCCTTTAGTTAACTCGGCGTAGCGGTTACAAAAGGCCAATCATGTGCAGTAGTCCTCGACCGGTAACTAGCTCGATAATTAGGGCAATAAAGCCAAGCATAGCAATCCGACCATTCCAGACTTCAGCGCTAGTTGTAATACCCCATTCCCAACTCTCTTGGGGATACATTTTCACCTTCTTCTTCATTTGGGTGACTTGTGATAGCTTCAAGCTTGGCTGCTTTAAAGAATCAATCACCAAATCTGCCAGTGCTTTAATAAATACTGGATGGGTATTGGGAGCAGGTACGCGACGGAAGTTGTGAATTCCGGCTTCCTCAGCAACTTCACGATACTCAATATCAATTTCTTGTAATGTCTCAATGTGTTCTGAGACAAAACTGATCGGTACGACAACTAAATCTTTGACACCTTTAGCCCCTAGTTCTTTCAGCGCATCCTCAGTGTAGGGTTGCAGCCACTCTACCGGACCCACACGACTTTGATAAGCTAACGTATGGACATTAGGACGATTGAGGGTACGCATAATCAGAACAGTACATTCCTCAATTTCTTGCTGGTAAGGGTCGCCAGCTTCTTCAACGTAACTTTTAGGCACACCATGAGCGCTGAAGAAAATATGAACTTCATCGGGATTGGGATATTGATCAAGTTCTTGGGCGATGAGTTCTGCCATTGCTTGGAGATAGCCCCGTTGTTTATACCAGGAGGGAATGACAGTATATTCCAGAGGTTGAAGCTTTGGGTTTTCTTGCCACAGTTTTTCTAAAAGTCGGAAGCTGGAACCACTAGTACTGATGGAAAATTGTGGATATAGCGGTAAGATTACCAAACGTTCGATCTGATCTTGAGTTAATTGAGCGATCGCTTCTTCGGTATAGGGATGCCAATAACGCATTCCCAAATAGATCTTTGCTTCTTGTCCCAAATCGCCCAATTGTTCCCTCAACGCTTCTCCTTGCGCTTCCGTAATCCGCCGCAGTGGCGAACCGCCGCCGAGTAGCTTGTAGTTTGCTTGTGATGTTTTGGTGCGTCTGGAAGCAATAAACCAAGCTAGGGGTTTTTGCAGCCACCGAAATGGTAGGCGAATAATTTCTGGATCAGAAAACAGGTTAAACAAAAACGGCCCAACATCTTCTAGCTTATCTGGACCACCGAGATTGAGTAATAAAACGCCTACACGACCCATAGCAGTTACTTTCCCCCAATCCTTTCAGTTTTTTTACTAATGTTAACAATATATCTTTATTAAATATAAAGGTTAATAGGACTCTAAAGAAGTCATGGCAACAATTTTAAGAGACTGGAGTTATCGCTATCAATGGTTATATGACGGTATATCAGGTTTAGCGGCGTTAAGTGTAGGCGGTGAAACTCGGTTTCGGCAACTAGCTTTGCAAGGCTTAACCATTTCCTCAGACACTAAGATTTTAGATTTATGTTGCGGTAGTGGTCAGGCAACGCAATTTTTGGTGAAATATTCACAAAACGTAACAGGGCTGGATGCTTCTCCCTTATCTTTGAACCGAGCGAAGCAAAATGTGCCTAACGCTTCCTATGTGAAAGCATTTGCAGAAAATATGCCCTTTGCAGATTCTGAATTTGATGTAGTGCATACAAGTGTGGCATTACACGAAATGGAACCTGAGCAATTGCGACAAATTATTAATGAGGTTTATCGAGTACTTAAATCAGGGGGTGTGTTTACGTTAGTAGATTTTCACGCTCCCACAAATCCGATATTTTGGCCTGGAGTATCATTGTTTTTGCTGTTGTTTGAAACAGAAACAGCTTGGCAATTACTCAAGACTGATTTACCAAGTTTGTTAGCAGAAACTGGGTTTGAAGCTAGTAAACCAACTTTATATGCAGGTGGAAGTTTACAGGTAATTCAAGCCAGAAAATAATGCATCATTTGAGCGAAAGTAGTTGATGAATCGCAGCTGTAGTCCGAGGGGTAAAGGTTTTTTCATTCCTCTATCCCTCGCTCCTTATTCCTTGCAGTATTGAGAAATCGTGTTACTGCTGTCTCGTCAATAACTTCCGTCGCAACACATCTAATGCTGTAGACGCGCTGACATGGCGAATATAAGACCGATTCCGCGTTGTGCCAAACCGATACTCAAAACTGGCTACTTCATCTTTAGGCCCCGCTAAACCAATGTAAACCAAACCCACAGGCTTGATATCTGTTCCACCATTTGGGCCTGCAACACCAGTAATACTCAATCCCCAGTTGGTAGAAAGACGAGTTTTGACTCCAATTGCCATTTGTTCTGCAACAGAAGCACTAACAGCACCCAATTTAGCCAAATCGTCTGGGTTAACTCCTAGCAACCCTACTTTCACAGAGTTGTCATAAGAAATTACCCCACCCCAAAAGTATTCCGAACTACCAGAAATTGCGGTCAACATTTGCCCCAGTCCACCACCTGTACAGGATTCAGCTACCGATAGGGTTTCTCCCGACATCTGTAATAACTTACCAACAACTAAAGCGAGACTCTCATCATTAACACCGTAATAATCTAAGCCAGCAATTTCTTTGATTTGTTTTTCAATAGGCGTAATTAAATCCTCAGCAGCTGCTTCCGAATCAGCTTTAGCAGAAACTCGCAGCCTGACTTCTCCGTTACCTGCATAAGGTGCCACTGTCGGGTTAAGTAAATTAAAATATGGGGCTACTTTTTCCGCCAAAGCAGATTCACCAATTCCCCAAAATCTTAAACTCCGGCTATAAATAATATCTTTACCCCAGCCTTGGTTTTTCAGATAGGGTACTGCTGTTTCTTCCCACATCCGGTACATTTCGGAGGGTACACCAGGGAAGGTAAAAAGCGTTACATTTGGACGGGGTTGCCAAATAATGCCTGGTGCTGTTCCCGTTGGGTTGGGTAAAATGTCTGCACCTTGAGGAATCAAAGCTTGTTTGCGGTTGCTAGGAGTCATTACGCGACCACGTTGGGCAAATTTCTCAGCCATATCTTCGATGATTTCAGCACGTTCTACCAAAGGAACGCCAAAAAAATCAGCGATGGTTTCACAGGTAAGGTCATCTGGTGTGGGGCCAAGGCCACCTGTAAAAATCAAAATTTGCGCTCTGGAAATGGCAATTTCTATAACTTGCTTCAGCCGTTCTGGATTATCTCCCACCACTGTTTGATAGTAGTGAGGAATACCTAGCTGGGCTAATTGTTTTGCTAGAAATTGAGCATTGCTGTTGAGGATATCTCCCAGCAGCATTTCTGTACCAACACAAATAATTTCTGCACTCATCGGATTTTAGATTGAATCCCAAATTACAAATCTAAAATACTTGATTTTACCTAGATAGTTTCCAAACTCGCCAAACAGCGAAACTCAAGAGCGAAGTACCAGCACAGGCGTAAGCAATACCACTGGGTATCCCAGCAATAGCTAATGCTAAACTTCCCACCCACAGGGTTAAAGAATAAATAAACAAAACCGTCCAACGATGGGATAAACCAGCCTTGAGTAGTCGATGGTGCAGATGGCTTTTATCTGCTGTAAACGGAGATTTACCCCGTCGCAGTCGAGCTAAAATCACTGCTGACATATCGACAATCGGTACAGCGAGAATTAGGTAAGGCAATAATACAGCTGTGAAAGCCGGGATTTTTACCAGACCAATTACACCTACAGAAGCTAGGGTGAATCCCATAAAATAAGCCCCGCCATCTCCCATAAATATTTGGGCGGGGTTGAAATTGTAGCGGAGAAATCCCAGCGCTGCACCTGCAAGGGCGGCGGCGATGAGGGCGGCGGCTGGTTGGTGCATAAATAGCGCTACAACTAGCATCACAACAGCAGCAATTCCACATACGCCAGCAGCTAATCCATCTAAACCGTCAATCCAGTTAATGGCATTAACCATCCCAACTAGCCAAATAACTGTAATCGGCAAACTCAGCCAGTCTAGATTAACAATCCCCATTGTGGGAATGGTCACAAAATCTATACTTACGCCTGCTTTCCATGCACCAGCCGCCACAATTACTTGCATTAGCAGGCGGGACAAAGGTGACAAGTTAAGTAAGTCATCGGCTAAACCAATTAGGAAAAAGCCGACACCACCTAAGGTGACACCCCAAATTTGCCATTCTTTGTCTGGTGGTAGACTACCAAATCCACCTAGCCACCAGACAAGGAGTAGAGAGGTGACAGTCCCTGCGAAAATAGAAACTCCTCCCAGGCGTACCATCGGGCGCTGATGGACTTTTCGTCCACCAGGTTGATCTACACGTCCACTTTTTATACCTATTTTCCTAATATCTGGCGTTGTCCAGAGAACGACTACAGCCGCAACTAGGAAGGAAATCAGATGATAAATCTCAGGAGGCATCTGTATTTTCAAAAAGTAATTTGTCGAGGGACTAGTACCGCAAGGCGGAATTCAAAATTCAAAATTCAAAATGAATACATTCTAAGGTTTTCAGAGATTTTGAATGGGTTGTTTATTTACGCTGACCTGTACTAGAGACTAGGGGCTAGGGATTGAGTGGACAAGTGAGACAATGCCCAATACACCATTCCCCATGCCCCATTCCCTATGCTAAGGCTGGTACAGGAATCTCTAGATGAGAGTATAAGGGGAAGCGATCGCATAATGCTGCCACCCGTCGCCGACAATCAGCAGCAACTTCCTCTGATTCTGGAGATAGTAGCCGCTCCGCAATAATATTACCTATCTCGGTAAATTCTGCAACACCTAAGCCTCTGGTTGTCATGGCTGGTGAACCTAATCTCAGACCACTTGTGACAAATGGCGATTGTGGATCAAAGGGAACTGTGTTTTTGTTGGCGGTAATATTTACGCCACTCACCAGCTGATCTGCTTGCTTACCTGTCATACCAATTGACCGCAAATCTACTAGCATTAAATGGTTGTCTGTGCCATCTGATACTATCTTTAAGCCTCTGTTTTGCAGTTGAGTTGCCAACGCACGGGCATTTTCAATCACTTGGGCAGAGTATGTTTGAAACTCAGGCTTGAGTGCTTCACCGAAAGCAACGGCTTTTGCAGCAATTACGTGTTCTAAAGGGCCACCTTGAGTTCCGGGGAAAACAGATTTATCGAGCTTTTTACCCAATTCTGCGTCGCCAGTCAAAATTGAACCACCGCGAGGACCACGTAGAGTTTTATGGGTAGTAGTAGTTACAACATGGCAGTAAGGAATCGGATTGGGGTGATGACCAGTTGCGACTAAACCAGCAATATGGGCAATATCAGCCAGTAGGTAAGCACCGATTTCATCTGCGATACTGCGGAACTTTTCAAAATCAATGATCCGGGGATAAGCCGAATAACCACAAATCAGAAGCTTAGGACGCTCCCTTAGCGCCAGCTCGCGAATTTGGTCATAGTCAAGTTGTTCTGTTTGTTGGCTAACACCGTAGTGCTTTACTTGGAACCACTTACCGGACACATTCACAGGTGAACCGTGGGTTAGATGCCCACCATGAGACAAATCCATTCCCATAATTTTGTCACCTGGTTCAAGCAGTGTTAAAAACACCGCAAAATTTGCTTGAGCGCCAGAATGGGGTTGAACATTGGCATGAGCCGCACCAAAAAGCTGTTTTGCACGGTCGATGGCTATTTGCTCAACTTTATCGACAAATTCACAACCGCCATAGTAACGTTTACCAGGAAGTCCTTCAGCATATTTATTTGTCAGTACGGAACCTTGAGCCGCCAGTACAGCCGCAGAGGTAAAGTTTTCACTAGCAATCAACTCTAAATGGTCACGTTGACGCTGTAGTTCTTGATTAAGTAGCTCTGCGATCGCTGGATCGCTAGAGTTAAGAAAGTCCGAGTTTGTCTTTGTCACTTCCACTATCCTTGAGGAAATTTGCACAACGGTTTATTTCGGCTGAGTGTCACATTTTAGCAACAGTCCACAGTCAAGATTACATATTTCAAAGTCTATAGTTCAATGGCTTTTGACAATAAATTATTGGGCATTGGGCATTGGGCATTTCTCCCCTGTTCCTTGTTGCTCTCATCTCTCTCATCGCCATTACCAATTACCAAATACCAATTACCCAATCCCCAGTTCCGCGTAAAAGTTATGTGTATTACTTTTAACTAAAAAACTCCTCTCTAAAATATAGACAACATACAATAAATTTAAAGGCTACTGGACAATTTTGTTTGAGTTGCAATCGCCCACATTTTTGCCCCAGAAAGCCTGAGAGGTTTATTTTAGGCGTTCATTTTCATTGTGAATCACAATCCACTTTTCCCACAGTCTAGACTGAGTAAAGCTGGAGCCTCTGGTAATTCTACTGGTTGAGCGTCTAAAAGGCCGATCCTTTCCTCAGTGAAATGTGGGTCACAGTGAGGATTTACAGGAGGGATGAGATGCTAGTCATTTTAATGGAAGATCAAATCCTTGCCCCTGGGAAGGTTTGCCAGTCTTGTTTAATGGCTGATAGGAGTGGCCAACCCCGTTGGAGTCAAGGTCAACTGCGTTGCGGTCAACAAGTCAGCAAACTCACCGCACAACAGCCAGAGCAGTATGAATGTTTGATGGGTTTCCGCATTGCCAATATAGAATAATTAGATTTGCTAGCAAGAGCAAGTAACTGCGTTATCCTAGGCTCAAGTAACTGTTGAATTTTTGCCACAGGAGAACGCACAATGGCTTGGCGCGGGTCTACAACGGTTTGGGACCGGATTCTTGCTTGCTTACCTTATTTACTGCCCTTGATTGATGGACTGATGTTCGGTGTGTCTTTGTTCAGAGATTTTCCGGCGCTACAAGTGCTGCTGGTACCTCTTAAGCCTATACTTCTCGTTTACGGAAGTTTGGGACAATTTGGACAACTAATTGTTTTCTTTGCTTTATTCTTTTTGGTGGTCAGAAATGAAAAAATAAATCATTTCATTCGATACAACACTATGCAGGCAATTCTTTTAGACATTATTGTATTTCTTGGCAGCATAGTTTTGCGGGTGGTCGCACTCCCTGGGATAGATTTTGCAATTCAAACAGTAGCCAGCACAATCTTTCTTGGTCTAGTGGCAGCAGTAGTATATTCTGTTGCCCAGTCTTTGATGGGACGTTACGCAGAAATTCCCGCAATTTCGGATGCTGTTTATATGCAAGTGCGATAGCAATTAACGAGATACTACAGTGTTTTCTAGGCGACCAATGCCTTCAATTTCCACCCGGATGCGATCGCCTAGTTGCAAGGAACCTACACCTTCTGGTGTACCTGTGAGTACCACATCTCCTGGCATCAGTGTCATCACTTGGCTGATATAGGACACCAAAAAATCTGGTGGAAATACCATTTGATCGATACAGCTAGATTGTACTGGATTGGCATTGTCATTTAAAAAAGTCTGCAATCTCGCTCCAGGATTTAATTCTCGGACAATCCAAGGACCCAAAGGGCAGAAGGTATCAAAACCTTTGGCTCGCGTCCACTGACCATCCTTTTTTTGCAAATCCCTTGCAGTCACATCATTGGCAATGGTGTAACCCCAAATTTTAGTTTGGGCTGACTCTGGGGTACAATCACTGGTGCGATCGCCAATTATTAAAGCCAACTCGCCTTCGTAGTCTACTCGTTGTGATAGTAGTGGATACTTGATTTCGGTCTCGGAGGCAATAATTGATGTTGGAGGCTTGAGAAACAGGAGTGGTTCACTGGGTACGGGAGTCCCCATTTCTGCTGCATGATCGGCATAATTCTTCCCCACTGCAACAATTTTGGAAGGAGCACAAGGAGCCAGAATTTGATAATCCTCTGGTTCCAAGATTAAATCTGTTGCTTGTCCCTGTAACCACGGGGGAGCATCTAGCACCTGGACATTGAGGGATAGTTGTAGCAACCCATAGTAAATCTGTCCTTCCTGATTTTGAACTCGCACATAGCGCTGCGCCATAACCTTGATTAATATCCTTTTGGATGCAATTACAAGCTGTGATCCAAGATTAACCGTGAGTTAGCTAAGAGATTCGGAACTTAGGCTAATTTGGCTCAAGATTCAATTTGAAAACTGGTAAGATTATAGTTCCTTGTTGCTTCAGATGTTGATTGGTACTGAGCTTGCTGTTAGCGTTCTCTGTATAAATTATTCTCAGCAGCCAATTTGTCCATAAGGAGACGAAAAACCATGTCGATAGTTTATGAAACAATGTTCATCCTGCGTCCCGATCTGGGAGACGAACAAGTAGAGCAAGCGATTAATAAATATCAAAACTTGCTCAAAGAACACGGTGCTGAAGATATCCAAGTTCAAAATCGTGGAAAGCGTCGTCTAGCTTATGAAATTAAAAAGCACAGGGATGGCATTTACATTCAATTCAACTATACTGGCCCGGGAACTGCGATCGCCCCAGTAGAAAGGGCCATGCGTTTAAGCGAAGAAGTAATTCGCTACCTGACTATTAAACAGGATGTTCACGAGGAAAAAGCTGCTCAAGTGGCTGTAACCGCTTAAGCAAATTGAGTGCTGAGGTTTGCTTCCTCGGCACTTAAAATTGAGTAATATAAAACTCAAAAAAATCTGCTTTTTTTTCTGACTAACTTGGCTAGTAATGCTAAATTAACAAGTACTTGCTTTAGCAAGTATGACCGCAGTTCTACCTACAAGTGCATAAGATTCTGAATGGGAGCTGTAAGCTACTGTGAGCCAATCTGATACATCCAACATCCAAGCTCTCTCTACTGAAGTATCGCAACTGCACCAAGAGTTGCAACTTCGCGATCAATTAGTGCAACAGCTATCTCAAGAACTCTTCCGGCTGGTAAAGGGCAATACTAGTTTTATGCCCCAAAAGCCGGAACCGGAGCAAGATAGCAAGCAGTTGCAAGCTTTGCAAGAACAATTGCAAGCTGTTGAACAACAGGTGACATTCTACCAAGAGCAGATTACAGCGCGTGATGGCGAAATTTACCAATTGCGGCAGAATGTGCAAGAATTGACCGATCGCAGTCGGATGTTGGAGCAAGTAGTACAGGAGTTACCTCAAATTTATCGTCGTAAATTCGAGGAGCGCATGGCTCCGGTGAGAGAAAAAGTATCAATCCTGCAACGAGAAAATCGGCAACTGCAAGCAGAATTACAAAGTGTAAGTTACCGATTGGCGCTAAAAAGCCGTAATGCTAACCATAGTGGCATTGATTTGCCGAGTTTCCCTCGTCCAGCATCGGAAGAAACTTCTATTTCTCCCGTGCCAAATAGTTAATAAGTCAAGAGTCAAGAGCTAAGATTGATTTGTCATTCCTCTTCTGCGCCCTTGTCTCCCTGCTTTTTTCTAGCCAGCAAGTCTAAAATCTAAACAAGAAAATATAAGTTTATGTAGATGCCCCAAGGGCGATTGCCCTTAAGGTATTTTGTAAACGCTAAATGAGCGGTTTTCTCTGGGATATTTTAAATTTAAAGAAGCTGTGTAAGCACCAGTCTGTTATCGTTAATCATGGCGAGGATATCTTAATCTAAGTAATTATTAAGAATTGCTAAAATTTATTGACCTCACCATGCATTTTGCGATGGAATAGAAATTCACATTGCTAGAGCGAGTCTGCGATCATTGACGAGAGAAAGAACATCTTCATAAGTATCAAAAATTTCAAATACTGAATCCAGTTGAGTCAGTTCTAAAATCAGCCGGACAGGTGCTTCTACGTTGCAAAGAACTAAGCGACATCCACTGTGGCGTGCAGCTTTCAATCCTTTCACCAAGGAGACTAATCCAGAACTATCCATAAAATCCACTGCGGCTAGATCGATTACCCAGAGTTGGTGAGATTCCGGTACTACTTTATCCATCTCCTTACTTAAAGCTATACCACCCTCCAAATCGATGCTGCCTTGGGGTTTGAACAAAACCACTTGAAGTTTCTGTTTTAGAGTCATGAATTTCACTGAATTAATTGCAACACTATAACAAACAAAAAACAGGCATTAATACCTTGTTGCCTTTGTAACAGTATTGACCGTGTTACCCCAATTTCAGGGTAGTTACAGCAGTGCTGTTGAGACAAGTTGTTTCAGTATTTATGCCGTATAATTTGTTTTAACTTTCATCAATATAGGCATAACCCCCTAAGAATGGCAGTATCCTAAGTAGCTTTTACAATATTTTTATATTTATTAGCCTTTTGATAAATTTTTTATAAAAAGATTATAATTTCCATCGGTAACTATACGGTTATGCTAATAACTTATTAATGACCAATAGTCAATAGCTAATAGTGAATATTTTAGGATAGACTAGAGACTATAAAACCCTGTAAGTGGCTTGATTGACAGGCCGGCCAAAAAGGAGCCAAGATTATAATACAAGTAAAAATTTGTAAAGACGGCGGTGCGGAATGTCTTTTGAGTTGATTTCACTAGAAAACATCCAGGAATTCGCCCACCATTATGGTTATTGGGCAATATTTTTGGGAATTTTGCTAGAAAATTTAGGCATTCCCCTTCCTGGCGAAACCGTAACCCTTGTAGGTGGGTTTTTAGCTGGCAGTAATGAACTTAATTACTGGTTGGTGCTTGGGAACGCCGTTGCCGGTGCTGTGCTTGGTGGCACTTGCGGCTATTGGATTGGTAGACTCGGAGGTTGGAGTTTCTTGCTTCAAATGGGTAAGTTATTCCGGATCTCTGAAGAAAAACTGCTAAATATTAAAGCCCAATTTAGTGAAAATGCAGGTAAAGCTGTATTTTTTGGCCGCTTTTTCGCATTATTGCGAATTTTTGCAGCGCCTCTAGCTGGTATAGCTGATATGTCCTTCGGAAAATTCTTTATATACAACTTAGCAGGGGCTAGTGCTTGGGCTAGTGTGATGGTGACATTAGCTTTCTTCGCGGGAAGAGTTGTTTCTTTAGAACAATTGGTTTCCTGGGTTAGCCATTTTGCGATCGCGGCCTTACTAATTTTAGTGGCCTTGATTGTTGTACCCCTGTGGTTAGAATCTCGCCAAGTCAAGCGTGCGGCGGGAGAATAATCAAGTAAAAAGTAAAAAGTAAAAAGGTGAGCCATTGCAGTGGACGGGTTCCCCGGCATAAAGCAAATGGCGTTAGCGTAGCGGTAGCGAGGAACGAGCGTCACCCGAAGGGCAAAAGTAATCATTTCTTTGAGCTTTTGCCTTTTTACTTTTGCCTTTACCTAGTTTGCTGTGCCCAAATGCGCGTTGGTAGACCCCAAACGTAAATAAAGCCTTCAGCTGCTTTGTGATCAAATTGGTCATCAGCGCCGTAGGTTGCCAAATCTGGGGTATAAAGGGAATTGTCACTCCAACGCCCGACTAAGTTGGCATTACCCTTAAAAAGTTTTACTCGTACAGTGCCAGAAACTCGCTCTTGTGTCTGTTGAATAAACCCATCTAGGGCTGCTTTCAGGGGACTGTACCACAGACCGTTGTAGACTAATTGGGTATAAGTCTCTTCAATGCCACGCTTGTAGTGGCTGACATCTGCTGTTAAAGTTAAGCTTTCTAAATCTCGGTGTGCTTGAATTAACACTACCATCGCAGGTGATTCGTAGATTTCCCGCGATTTGATACCCACCAAGCGGTTTTCTATCATATCAATCCGCCCGATGCCATGATTTCCGGCTATTTGATTGAGTTGTTCAATCAGATCAACTGGGGCTTTTGCAGTACCGTTGAGAGTTGTCGGAATACCGTTTTGGAAACCAATTTCAATGTATTCTGGCTGATCGGGGGTATCAGCGATCGCTTTAGTCATTTGATAAATTTCTTCTGGTGGTTCAAATGCTGGATCTTCCAACACACCAGCTTCAATGCTACGACCGAGCAAATTTTTATCAATACTGTAAGGAGAAGATTTTTTTACCGGGGTGGGGATACCATAACGTTCACCGTAGGCGATCGTTTCCTCACGACTCATTCCCCATTCCCGTGCAGGTGCAAGGATTTTGAGATGGGGATTAAGGGCTGCACAGGAGACATCAAAGCGCACCTGATCGTTACCCTTGCCAGTGCAACCGTGAGCGATCGCATCAGCACCATATTTTTGGGCTGTTTCTACTAATATCTTGGCAATTAGTGGACGGGCTAGCGCAGTTCCCAAGGGATAACGATTCTCATAAAGGGCGTTAGCTTGAATCGCTCCAAAGGCGTAATCTTTCACAAAGCTTTCTTTAACATCCGCCACCAGAGATTCGCTTGCACCCGATTTTAAAGCTTTTTCTCGAACTGGTTCTAATTCATCTCCTTGGCCTAAATCTGCTGCAAGCGTAATTACCTCTTCTACACCCCACTCTTCTTTGAGGTAGGGAATGCACACTGAGGTATCTACTCCCCCAGAATATGCCAGGACAACCTTTTTGGCGCGACCCATTAGTTTCTCCACTTAGGAAAACAAACAATGAGTCATTATTATACACATATATTTTATCTAGAAATAAAGTTATCTTCAACCCTGGCATCATTAGTCAATTTTGACAATACAGCAAGCAACTTTTAGATCCCACTCTCACATTCTTCTTTGCGACTTTGCGCCTTAGCGTGAACTAAGCAACAGACAATATAAGATGTTACTGGTAGTGGCAGAAGTTTATCGTCAACAACTGTGGTTATATGAAAATAAAA
>JAVRCF010000140.1:0-13290 GCA_034530935.1 Aulosira sp. DedQUE10
ACTGGTTTGCTAGTTGCTGCTACTGTACCTCATAACAGCCGTAAATGCTGTATAGGTATCATTGCTATCAAGCAGGACGTAACTAATTTGTTGGTAAAAATTCTCTAGAGAGAAGGGACGCTTTTTGGCAGTTGTTCGTACATCGATGAGAGTATTTCCAGCAATTATCTGGCAATCAGCACCTCCAAGATATTGACTTAAAGGATATGAAGCATTGCAGGTAATATTTCCACTTACTTGATTAGCTACTGTTTGCCAGGTACGGGGTACAATACCGATGATTTGAGATGTATCTTGGATACTAGGAAGCCATTTTTTGAAGTATTGTGCTTCAAGTTGAAGGGTTTTTTCTCCTTGTATAAAAGGTTGAATAATCTTATGAATATTACGGCTACGAGCATAATTTTCTAATGCACCCAGTAGCATACACTTTAGAGCTTCTTCTTCAAGTGAATTTGAATTTGTAATGCAATAATCGAAGGCATATTCTATTTTGAGGGCTTTTGCTCCAACCTGAGCAAGACAATTAGTAAACCATGTTTTATCTTCATAGATGTTTCCTAAGTACTTGGCAAGTGCTTTGGCGATCGCATTTCCTACTAAGGGGAAATCTACCCCATCAACTGGTCTGATAATTTCTTGATTTTCTAATAGCTGGTTATGGTTAGCGATTATCTTGATGACTATCTTGTTGAGTCTAGAGTCAAACCATCTCCTGATAGGTGAGTTTCTATTTTTTAGTTCGGATGTTAAGCTCACTTTTGGTTTTTTGTTTGAGATACGACATTGAGTATCTGCGTGAGCTTTATGTAGTAATTTTTGTTTTAATCGCGTTACTGATTTAAGTAAAGAGACTAATCATTCAAAATCAGTTAAAAGCTTATAAAGTAAGCTTTTTAAATTTCGTAACTTGTACAAATTAGGATAACTTCTCAACCAAAGTTTTTATATTTTCAATGCGACTTTGCAAACTTGGTATTAGACAATTTGGTGATAGTTAGTTTACAATTCAACTTCTCTCGACTTGCTTTTAGATGCAGCCGCAACAGTTTGCCGTTGAGGGGAGGGTATGTGTTCAGTTGGGGTATATTGCTGCCGAATTTCTTCCCCTCGCCATTGTTGTAAGTCGCTCATAATGTCTTTGAGGGGAACAAAATCGACGACTGTTTCTCCTTTCTTTTCAGCTTCATTTGTCTTATGGTTTAAAATCTTGAAGTACATTTCCCTCTGGTCGGCAATTGGTAACTTGCCGTCATTCTCATTTATCCGTTGAAGAATCTCTTCATTACCCTGGTTCATTGCCTTTCCCCAGTCAGGGCTACCATGCTTGACCATGTTCGCCCATTCCTCAGCGATATATGGGTGAACTTTCACAGGCAGATCGCCAGCTGCTTGTATGACTCGTTCTTTGGGTGCAGCTGCGGCTGTGGGTGTAGATTGTTCGTTACCAAAAATTTGTTCCAAGTTGAGTTTGCTGGCGTTCTGGGCAATAAACTTGACTTGGTTGATATCGTAGTCAGAGATGTTCATCTTGCTGACCTCTTTAGTAATCCCAGCTTCGGTTTTAGTTAGGTCAAACCGGACAAGTTCCTGAGTACCTTTCTCTTCAGTAGTTTTAAATAATTGCAGGCTGGCTCGATTATTTTCGGGGTCGCGCGATCGCTTGATGGTAAATTCACCTAGTGTAAGTTCTTCCTTATCAGCCTGGATGAGGACGTTATTGAGGGTATGCAATATCTCGTTTTGTTTAAATACTCCAGGGTTTTAATCGTGCCAGCCGGTGCAAGACTTCCCAAGCTATTTGCTACATCACGGATGTCGGTATTGTTGAGGTCAGGGAGCTTGCCATTGTCGCCCAAGTACTAGGCTACTATCAGAAACTCCTGACGTTCAACAGGTAACATCTCCGTAGGTTTTTTCGTTATTTTGGGTTCCTCTTTTTTGTTGAGTTTAAAATCCATCAAGGAGTTTTCCCACCCAAATAGTTCATCACTGCGGCGGTGAATGCTAACAGTGTTTCCCTCTTGGCGAATCACAAATGTATCGCTACGGTAAATACGTGACCCATCTTGTTCAAGAGTGCCGTATTTTTTTAACATTACGATCGCGGTTTCAGCAATGTCTTTATTTTCCCCCTTATAGCGTTCCTCCCGCGCTTGTTTATTATTAATTTGATAGATAGGTACTTCAACCTGACGCGCCCACTGCTGCGCTGTTGACTCTACACCTTGGGAGTTAGCTACTTCTTGATAGCTAAATTCAGGTGCATATTTGTTTCGATTATTAGTTTCTAGCTCCTCTGGCTCTTGTGCAAAGAACTGATTGCGAGTTACATTTTCGTTTACCTCTTCTTCAGTTTTAGCTGTAACTTCTTGTACTGTTGGGTTTGTAGGTTCACTTACTGTGGTACTGGCTAACATATAATCAACCCTACCAACCGAACCCAGACTACGCAGGCGTTCGAGTTCGGCTATTGGGTCTTTGGCGACACTCTGGTTGCTGGCAACTATTTGTTTGGCAAGTTTTGGCAGAGGAGCGCTAGGACGCAGAGGTGGTATTGGCTGTGAGGCGACTTCTCTACGTCTTGGTCTAACAGTTTCGGGTGCTTCTTCTCGGTATACACGTCTTCTGGAAGTAGGGGGAGTTTCTTGAGTGACTACCCTTCGTTGTCGAGTAGAACGTGTTTTCTCTTTGTTTTTGGATTGTTCTTCTTCAGTAGCTTCCTTTTTCTCTTCTTTGTCTTCCGTCTTGCCTTTACCATTTAGTGCATCAAGTTCTTCCTGTTGCTTGGCAAGGGCAAGCTTGGCATAAACATCCCCATCTTTTTTCTCAGATGCCGCAACGGTGGGAGTGGGGGTAGGGGTTACTTCTGGTTTTTTTGCATTTTTACCACCCCCATTCATCATGCCGTTGAGGACAACAAATATAACTAGGAACCCAGCACCGAATGCACCACCAATAATTCCTAATCTTGACCAGGGGGATGTGACAAAATCGTGTTTAGTTTGTATTAATGCGGGGTCTTCTACTTCCAGATCATCTTCTTCAGCTACCTCATATTGTGATCCCTCCAGTTCATCTTCTAAAGGTTTTATATCTTTACTCTCGATTGGTAAAAGACTATCTACGGAAGATAATTCATGCTTATTTGAAGCCTCATCTTGTAGCTGTAACATATTTGGGTATCTAATTACTAATTATTTTCTTTTTTGCCGAGATTATAATCAAGAATTTGAGTAATTTCTAAACCTGGCTCTCGTACTAAATAAATTTTTTTATCAAGTTCAGTTGGCTTGGCTGGTAACTTGGGAGTATCGATAGCTTCGACAGTAATTGTTTTGTTAAAGGCGATTCCTTTACCTTGATTTTCATTTCTATCAAAGCTTACAAGCGTGCCGATATAATCAACCTCCCACTTTCCATCCTTGATTTTTCTGGGTTCAGAGATATGGCGGGTGACGAGTGAGACTTGAACCTCACCGTTAAATACACCATTTGGGACAATTTCTGCTAATTTTTTGAGGAAGTTTGCCCGAAAATCTTGATTTTCAGATAGTGCGAATGCAGCTTCCCAAGCTCTAGTCGGAATTCTTTTTCTACTATTTTTTGTTGTTTGAACATCTATTCCTTTATCAGGTTTGGTAACGTTTTCGCCATTCTCTGTTGCTTCGATTATTCCGTTCCAACCGAACATTTTAATCATGCTATCTGAGATAAAGCGTTTGATAGTTTCGTCTTCGCGTTCGTTGGGAGCAGCAAATTTACCAGGTGAAATAGAGCCATCTTGGAGTTGAACAACTGTCATGCCTTTGACATGACGATTTGTACTAGAACTCATACCAATATTTACAATTTGCAATAGGATAGATAAGATAGTTGCTCCTGCTGTTATGGTGATTGCCATTGCAATAGGTGTAGAGGTAGATTGACCGTAACTGAGGAGGCGGGCTGGTTGAGATTTAGACTTAGGTTTAAGCATATATTTCCGATTTAGGGAACTTACTAGTAAATTGATATACTAATAAAACAAACTGATGTGCTTTTTGCCAAACTATCAAATATTGAAATGTCTTAGCTGACTCCTGAATTCTGACTTCTGAATTCTGACTAATTACTTTTTAACTTTAATTTTGGAACTAACAAATTTGGTGGCATTGACAGCAACCGTTGCAGTTGTACTTGCTCCACCAGTAGCGATTCCTGCTGCAATTTCAGATCCAAATGCTACTGTTTTACCTAATCCTGTCCAAACAGCTATTCCACCACCTGCGGCTAATGCAGATGAAAGGATAGGAGAAACCAACCCAACAAAAAGGAGAAATATCATCGGTTGGTTTTGTTCGGAATTAGCAATAAGTTGTCCGCACAAACCAATAATCATGTTGAAGCAGAGTTTTGCCATTCCAACGGTGAAATAACCAGTTAGCCAAGCGAAAATAGGTTTCGCGCCAAAGGGGAGTAGTGAACCGCCTATTGCCAATGGCCCAAGTAGGGCAGTTAAAAGCATTGTGAATTCGATACCCCACTGGTAGGCGTTATTGAGGGCGAGGAGGATGACTGCGACAAATCCGGTGATCATCGAGCCGATTGTACTGGTGATAGAATTACCAATCTTTTCGGCAATTTGACCGGGGGAGAGGTCGTTGAGCGCATCTTTGGCATCAGATAAAGCCTGAAGTGGGTTAAACTCCCAACTACCGCTGTCGGGGGCTTCTCCTTTAAATAGATCGGGCGCAGAGGTTTTGAGTTCTGCTTCTGCTTGTTGCAAGCAGGTGATTGAATCTTGCGTGTTACCAGGGATTGAGCGGCATCTTTCCATTGCCGCCCCTACTTGCTGCTGGAGGGCAATATTGCCAACTGCGCGATTGAATGCTACTTCTAGGTTGGCTCCGGCAGCGGTAAATTCAAGAATGTCATTATTGACAGTATTAATATATCCTCGTATGGCGAGTGTTCCACTTCTGAGTAAAGTGCCATTGTTAGCTAGTAGCCCGATAACCAGGATGGGCCATATCCAACTGGAGAGAGCTTTCATATCTTCTTGATTTATCCAGTTTTTGCCTAACTCAACCATAAAAAGGGTGAGTGTGGCGATCGCAAAAAACTGACCAACCTTGCACATCGAGCCATACAAGCTACCGTTGAGGGTTTCTTGCCAAAGTTCATTGAAACCTTCAGCTACTAGTTGCGCTCCAGCGGCGGCATTTTCTAAAATGTCTTGTCCAAAAAATGGGTCGGTTGCAATTATGAGGTGTTCTAACATAGCACTTGGTTAACAGGCGTGAAGGTTTGGTCATCTCAATTGCAGAGATGACCAACTAATTAGGGTGAATTATTGCCCAGCAGTAGTTTTGAGACTGCTAAACCCGCTGATTTCGATGTACTGGGCACTGATACCGTCCATCATCAGGTTTTGACGACGGCGATCGCTTGCCCCTTGTTCGGCAAGTTGACTTAGCATCAAGTTAGTTTGCTGGACATCGTGCCGTGCTTGCAGTCCGTCGGTGCGGGATTGCCCCAACATTGAGACAATTTGCGAGTTTTGGGCAGCAATTACCTTGAGGATGTTTTGTGAAGCATCCATTGCTTGTGCAGATTCCGCGAGTTCTTTGGCCTCAGCTACAGTTTGTTCAGTTGCTTCTATTTCATTTTTGGTACGTTCCTGACCGACTTCCCCTAAGACGCTGGCGATCGTGGCACGGGTGGTTTCTCTCTCCAGTTCGTTAGCTGCTGATACTGCACCTTCAACTGTGTTACTTTCATTCCAGTTACCCTTTTCCTTGAGTTGCTCTTTGAGCTTTTCGGCTGAATTTACTGGGTCTGGCATATCCATACTGCCAGTCTGAATAGCAGTTTTAGCTTCGCTTTTCATCCCACCCCATTCATTAGCTGCTGCGGTGAGTTCGTTTTTGGTTTCCTCAAAATAGTTATTGAATTTGCCTAAAACCTTAAAGAAATCGTCAATTGAAAAGGCATAACTGGGTGCTGTACTGAGTAAAGTAACCAGACCAATTATTGACCCGATTATTGCCCCTTTCTTACTAAACTTGAACTTTGGTTTCATACTTTTGGTGGATAAAATAACCAATGTGACAATTAAAATTAAGCCACTTGTTTATGATTTATTGATTCTTCTTTTTCCAAACCCAGATTCTTCGTTAGTTTTTCTTCTATAATTTTTGCTGGCTTTAATTGCTTATTGTTATCCAGTAATTGTTTTGCTTCTTCGCTTAACTCATCTCCCCGAAGCATCTGTATGTATGCCTCAGAAAATATCACCATACCCAGCATTGGATTATCGGCATATTTATTGAGGAAGAGAGTGCGTAATTCTTGCTCGTTCGGGTTATTTGCTACGGCTGCAAGCAAGCAATAAGCAGGATAATATCTACAGAAAGTAAGTTTGCCATTATCGTCAAGTAACCACTGCGAGTAAATACTTTCACGTTTTGGGAAGAATGCTTCGGTACTATTACGCGAAATAATTTCATAAGGATATTTAAACCTGTTAACAAATGGGTCAACTGCCGATGTTTGAATCCGACCGATAAGGCGGGTTGTGATGTTAGCAAATATTTTGGAGGCAGACTTACTTTGGAAAATACTTTCTGGTTCTTGGGCAGATAAAATTACACGTATACCTGCTTTTGCACCGTTGGCGCAGAGTCTACCAATTAGCTCGGCTATGCTGTCAAAACTGAATAAAATCGGCGCTTCGTCTAAGAAAAATATTGAGACTTTAGATGATAAAGCTCTACGTAAGGCTGCGGAATAGGCGCTAAGGGCAAGGACTGCGGCATCAGCTTCACTCCCAAGCGATCGCAGTGCGAATACCAGTAGTCGGGCATCAGTTTTAAAGCTAGATGGATTGGCGATTGATTGTCCAACTCGTGAGTTTAACCAGAACTTTAATCGCAATCTGATTTGGTCAAGAGCATCAAGAATTTCTTTACTATTATTGGTGATTGAATCGAGTTTGATAAACCCAGGCGAACAATAATTATAGAAATCTTTAAGTGTGGGAATATCTGCCCATTCAGGTGTTCCCAATCCATTTTCTAGGGCTAGCTTATACCGAAGTTTGATATCTTCATCGTTGTAAAAAGTTTCAATGGTAATTGTAATGATACTTTCGATATTTGATACCATTGTCGGACTTACCCCTACAGGGTTTGTCCCTAGTACCATTATCATTAATGTTGATTTCAGAAATTCCTTGAAATCGGTCATCCTCTCCTTAATAAGTTCAGGCTCATACCCCCTTAAATCAGGTAATTCAAATAGGTTGTTCGATTCTTTACTAATATCGAAATACGCTCCTTCTTCTCCTATAAATTTGGTATAGTCGGTAAACGTGCTAGTACCATCGGGTTTAGGATAATCAAGTGCAATTACGGGAATGTCTTGAGCCAAAGCAGGTGTTAATAGACCTGCTACTAAGACAGATTTACCTGCACGGGTAGTACCAAAAATAGCGAGATTTTTGTGCTGCTTGTACAAGTCGAGATGTACTGGGGTTCCTCCCTCTTCAGCAATTAGCTCAAACCCGGATTTATCTCCCGTAGCCGTTCTAACTATCGGCATGAGTCCGGGAACTTCTGATGAGAAATAGGGGAGGCGACGGTTAAAGGGTCTTGTAAGTAGGTTTTCCCAGACTACAGGTACACATTGTAACCATGTCTTCCAAGCATACTCGATTTCTCTATCAACTACAGCAGGTCGTAAGAAGCAGCTAGAAAGGTATTGGCAAGCTTCATCGAGTTTTTGACGACTATGACGATGAACACAAAAAACAACAGCAGTATGGATCGGGAGACTGCCTCTGAGGATAGTTTCTTGTGCCTTAACTGCCTCCTCAATGTTCATATTGGCTTTTACGTCAATTGACCCTTTCTCGGAAGACATCGCGCTGGAGGTAATTGACTGTTTAGTAATCCGTTGAAGAGCAGTTTTGGCGAGTCCCTGGTTAGCTTTAGACAGCTGGCAGATAATCTCAGTGTCGGAGATTTTTTCTTTGGATATTACCTCCCAGAGGTATCGAAGCTGGGCGTATTCGTCTACCCACCCTTGGGGCTTTTCGCTAAACTGAAGAACGCCGATATACTTGTCTTGCAGTCTTACCCAGCTGCGATCGAGAAACGGGACAGATTTTTCATTCTCCAGCATCAGGTGGCGAATATGGAAATCGCTGGTTTGAACTTCTCGAAGCCCTTCTTCATCTAATATGAGGGGATTGGGAAGTTTGGGTGCGTCGCTACGGTTAAACTGACTCCAAAGAATTGACCATACTTCCTCACTTGTGACTGCTCGCACTGAAAGCCCCATTGAGTTAGTAAAAAGTTGTTCCCACCGTTGAAACCCAGAGGTAAAACTATCCCGTAAGATTGTTTCGATTCGTTCTTGCCGAACACCGTGGATTTGACCAGTAAATTGGAACCAGGCGTTCTGCAACTGTTTGATAGTTTTTTCAATCGCATCATTTGAGCGACTGTCTTCAGAAGCCAGGATACTATAGGTACACCAGAAACGTAAGAACTTGTTTTTACGAGTTCCCGCTTTAGTGAGTTCTCTTGCTCGCAGACGTTCCGATCGCACTAATAAAGTTAATTGCTCTAGATCGCATTTATCCTCTATCTTTTTTAATTCCTGCTGCCGGAGAAAGTCATCAGTGAACGAACCAAGATGAATTGTCAAGGTTTCTCGTTCGGGAAGTTCTTTGAGTCCGCCTTCAATATTTTCAAAAATGGGGAGAATCTGTTCTTCTGGTAAAGACGTGTGAATTCCCTGTACGTCAAAGCAGAACTTGATTTGAATATCCTCTTTTTTCTGGAGGATGAGTGCGCCGATATCTCTACGACCAGCAAGCGAAACACTTGCAATCCCGGCTAAATGGGTAATATCCTCAAACGGTGTCAGATTTTTGACAACACCTAATTGTTCGGTATCGAGAGATTTTTTACCAATTTTGTGCTTTATTTTCGTTGAGGCGGTCGAACTCATAGCCTGTAGTTTCGTTCGGTGATATTTATTAATTGAGAAGCTTTATCTGCGTTTTTTAAGCTTGCGCTTTTTCTTGGGTTGAGGTTGTAGAGGATTAACCAGGGAGACAAATGGTTTATAGCCACGGGTGATGCGGGGCGTGCCGACAAACTTACCAAAAAAGGCTTTGTTGGAACTTACTGTCCACCAGGTTGCCCATCCCCAGGCGGTTACAATTCCGGTTGCAAGCCAGGAAGCTTGCATAAAACCCTTAACTACCATGTAGGAGATGAGAGCGATCGCACTCCAGGGAACAATTTGGTCGGCGGGGAATGGCCCGAGGCGTGGTTGGTCTCCTAATACGCGGTTAACAGTACGAAATTCCCGAACTCTTATCATTATTACGAAAGGCAAAAGTCAGTTTTTGAAATCTTGATGAGTGGCACTTGTTGAAGTGTGCCACTCGTGGTGGCTTTTTTGACGAGTGGCTCCTCAGCCTGTTACCAGTCCTGCAAGCAAATCTCCAACTACAACTGTGAGGGCAACGATAATTGGTGTACGGGCGATTGTTTGCCAATCCTCGTCGTTTCTGGCTGATTGAACGACCCGGATCAGACCAATACCAAGGTAAATTAAGAACAAACCGCGCAGTACTGCGAATACGTATTTAATGATGTCTGCGTCAACACCTGTAAAATACTCTGTGAAAAAGTCCTCTGCGTTTTGCATGAACTGGGCGTTTGCAGGTGCAGCGGCCATATCCAACATAAATACTACACCTACCAAGCAGAACAAGACGGTATAGATATTGATGCCATACTTGCGCTGCCATTTCTCGAAGTTGGAAAGTAGCAAGTTTGCTTCCTTGGGTAGTAACGCTACAATGCCAGTTCCAAAAGCCAGTGATGCCATCACCATGTGGTGGATGGAGATATCTGCAATCATCAAGCCAGTACCAACTGCCATTAGTCCGGCGATGCTGGCGTTTTCTTTCCAGTTGCGACGGCGACGGCTGGGAGTGGAGTATCCGTATTCTTCGTAGGAAGGAATGCGATCGTTGCTAAAATTAGATTCGTAGTCTGTTCTCATAAAAAAAGTAGATGATTTCGGAAATTACTGGATGAAACTTTGTAGGGGTAATTACGACTGAATTACTGCTTTATTCCGTTGGCGGAGTCTGCCCCTAGTACATAGTTTGGATTGGAGCAAATCTCTGCTCCAACTTCTCGCTTGTGAATCTATTTTATAAGGTTGATATCCGTAAAAGCATCTAAGAATTTTCCATTTTTAAACACTATGTTTTTCAGTAAATCATTAGTAAAAAATTAGAAAAATTGGATTGACAAGTTTCAAGATTTAAATCAGTGGTTTATTTCATAATGTTTGACCCCCGATATAGACTATATCGGGGGTCAGTAATTGATATGTGAGGTAGTGTAATTACGGTGTTTTACCGTTAATTTACCCAGTGAAATAAATTGTCCGTCAACTAATTCTGTGTTTGATTTGGGTTGAAGTCGAGATGGAGCTTCTTGCCTACTTTGAGGTTGAGGGTTTTGGTACTGTTAGCAGGTAGTTCGATAACTTGGTTAACAGGATAGATGGAATCGTACTTAGGACAGGTTTTTGTTTTGCAGGGAGGAGCCGCCTCTACGATTGATTTAATAACTCCGTCTTGCAGAAATATCATATCTAAAGGAATATACGTATCCTGCATCCAAAGTTTAACTTCTTCAGGTTTGTTGAGGACAAATAGCATTCCGTGATTTTCGGGAATCGAGTCACGAAATTTGAGTCCGTGGGCATATTCTTTTCTATCGTCTGCTAGTTCGAGTTGAATTGTTTGATTATTGCTGATAAAGGTTGCACCAATAGGTAGATACTGGGGCTGGTGAGTCCAAAAGTATAGTGGTAGGGGTGAGAGAGCAGCAGTAAAACCAGCAATTGGCCCAACGATATTGAGAATTTTGAAAAATAGGCTTTTTTCTGGATTTTGTGCTTGTTTAGTTTGAATGTTGGTTTGAGCTGTTTGTCTTGTGACTTCCATAGTTTTAGATAAATAAAGTAATAGAGTGGTTATAAATGGCAAGCATTACGATCTGTTGAAATGTTTTGGCTACATTTGCTTTCGTTCAAACATGATGAAACTTTGAATTGATTTATGACGTTTACAAAGAAGTAGTCAGAACTCAGAACTCAGGAGTCAGAATTCAGGAGAAAGCTTGCGTAAGGCTTGAGGACTTTGTACGAATGACTCTTAACTGTTGGTTTAAAGCCTCATCAGATTTGTTAAGCAAAACAAAAAAGTTTTTAACCACCAGCGCGAAACTCCTTCCTTTATGGCTGGAGTTCTTCTGACTCCTGAATTCTGTATTCTGCCTCCTTTCATTAGCTAAAAATCTCGATGTTACCAACAGCAAACTTGCTTTCATCGAGGGGGCTACTAGGTAAAGCTTGTTGGTCAGCTTTGTTACGCATCGATTCGACTCTATCGGCTTCACGGATGGCAAGCGGGTTAATCTGGCGGCGTTCTTCTAGCAATGCTTCGACTGTTAGTTCGAGTGCGGGGAGTTTGCTTGATGCGTAGGTATCTTCTATTACTGTTTCGCAGAATATGGTACTAGCGGCGCGTTCTACAATTGTCTGGATTTCTGCACCTACACACCGATTGGTGGCTTTAAGAATTCTGCGCCACTGTTCCTCGCTCCAGGGGTCGCCGCCATTGCGAAAGCGTTCGTCAAACAGGGCAGCGTGCAGTTTGAAGATACTATATCTTTCTCCATTATTGGGCAGGTCTACTTTAAATAAATAGTCAAACCGTCCAGCACGGGTGAGTTCGGGTGGCAGCCATTCCATACGGTTGACTGACGCGATGACCAGTACATCTGACGTGCGCTCTTGCATCCATGTCAGCAGTTGGCCAGCAAGCCGTTTGGCGAGGTCATCATCCCCAGCGAAGCCTTTATCAAAGTCGTCGAAGTACAAAATTACTTGATTGAGCCTATCTGCCAGTCGCAACAAGCGTTTAAGCTTCATTTCTGCTTGCTTGCCAAAACTTCTAAAGTTGCCCCAATCGACCATGATAAGAGGAATACCCATATTCTGGGAACAGGCTTTTGCTGAGTGTGATTTTCCTGTCCCCGGTGGCCCCACAAGCATAATCCCTTTGGGTACACGCAGATTATATTGTTTGGCACGCGGGGTAAGCAATCGCTTGAACTTTTTGAATGACTGCTGCATGAGTTCCAATCCCCCAAGTTGAACTTTTGGCGGAGGTAAAAATTCGATGTCATACAAGCGGTTGAGCAGTTGAATTTTTTTTGATAGCAGAAGCTTGGCTATCTCACTGGAGTTTCCTAAATCATGATTTTTACTAATATCGTTTAGGCAATACATAATATCAGAAATATACAAACCAGCACTAGCGTTAGCAATTTCTAAATAGTCTTGTTCCGTATATGTGAAAGAAAAATTTTTGCTTTTAATTAAACTGTCAATAATTTCTTGTACATCTGGTAGTTCTTGACTCCATAGGGGAATTTCTGCCGCTATTTCGCTTGCTATATCAGCGTTGGCTCCTAGTAATATAGTAGTTTTGCCACTATCTTTGGTATGAAATTTGAGATTGATTAACGACGATTTAATCCATTCTGATATAATAAAATCGGTTTCTTTAGGTGTATTTTCTTTTATCCAAGGTAAGATATTCTCAACGATTAATACTCCAGTGCCAGAATAAACCTTCCAGAAATTGAGTACTTGAAAATAGTCTTCTTTATTTTGTTTTACCGAAGGTTTATAGTCGTCAAATTCTCGAAGAATCAGATTTTCTTCGGCGCTGACTACTAGTTCTTTAATACTGTCCTCGCTGAGATTCCAGATGTAGGCTTTTTTGCCTGCTTCCTGACAGTAAGTAATGATTCGGGTGAGGAGGCGGTGACGTTCTTGGAGGGGAGATTCGCAGGCGATGATTGGATAGTTGTCCGCAAGAAGGTCTTCTAGATAGTCAAAGCTAGACTTCATCTTAGTTGCTTGTAGCGTACTCAGAAGTAATCTTATCCAGAAGGGATGCTGTACGAGAACTGATAATTTTCTAATTCTTACGTCCATAAATTAGAAAAAAGTTGGTTGATTTTCAGTATTTTGTTGATTGTGTAATCGCGTTGTGAATTTAGATAATTGCAGTATGAAGAGTTAGTGCAAGTATGGCAAAGACACCAGAATATCCAATTGTTGTTATCCCAGAGTTAGTTAAAGAAAAAAAACTAGAACCGCAAAGTTTGCTAGAGAGGGCCAGATATTCAAGTAAAC
>JAVRCF010000141.1:0-13284 GCA_034530935.1 Aulosira sp. DedQUE10
CGAAAGTTTCTGGTTCTAATAATTTAGTGCATCTTCATGGAGAATTGGTATAAGTTCCAAATTTTGAGAACACCATCTGATGATGCTGAGATAATGTGTGAGCCATTAGGAGTAACAGCAACAGATGTGACTGGAGCAGCATGACCAATTAATGTAAACAATTCTTTACGAGTTTTTAAGTTCCAGACTTTGAGTGTTTTGTCTCTTGAGCCAGAAATTAGGTAATTATCTGAAACCAATACAATAGAGGTTACCCAATCTCTGTGACCTCGCAAGACGAAAATTTGCTTCTGTTTAGTTAAATTCCAAACTTGAAGTGTTTTATTTTTTAAAGCAGAAATAGCTTTGCTACGATCTGAAGTAATGGTAATTGCGGTGATTTGATTGTGATTAATTTTATTTATGAAAAGAATAAAAAGGCTGACTAAGATTACTGAGAGACATACAAAAATTAGTAACAGGAACAAGCTTGACAATAACTTGTATTGATTAAGAGGTGAGGTGATTATAATTGATAAAAAAAATAAATAGAGTAGAAAAAGAGAAATAATAACAATTAAATGCAAACTATTCTAGACAATTTTACCCCAAGATTTGAGATAAATAACTTTCTTAGGATTTTTGATATTCCAAATTTTTAAAGTCCTGTCAAGTGAACCAGAAATGATATAATTTATCTTTGGAGTTACTGCTAAAGCGCTAACTTGATCACGATGAAAATTTAAGTTATAAAGCTGTTGTCTTGTGTTTAAATCCCAAATTTTAAGCGTATTGTCTTTTGAACCATAAACGACTTGATTGCCATCTAAAGTAATGGCAATTGCAGTAATAGCATTTTTGGAATCTGAGTCATTTTCGGATATCGTCCATTCTTTAACAAATAGGGGAAAATACCATGAAAATAAACTAAAAATAGTTAAACCAATAAAAATAAGATGAAAAATAATTAAGAAAAATATTAAAAAAGGAGCAAGTAGTATTAATACTTTATTAAAAATCAGATCAAATAATAATTTTGAAAAAAACAATGCGAAAACATAAAAAACAATAACTATAACAATAACTATTGATTCTTTGATTGATTTTCTTGAAGAGTATGAATTTGAAGAGTATGAATTACTGTTTTTTTTTAAGCAGAGCTTGGAATAGTTTTCCTGATTTTTATAGATTTGAGATTTCTTATGATTAAAATGCCAAATTTTAAGAGTCTTGTCTCTTGAACCAGAGATAAGATATTTGCCATCGGGAGTAATTGCAATTGAATCTACCAAATTATTAAAGTCGGTGAAAGTTGATATTTCCTCACCTGTCTTTAAATCCCAAATTTTTAGAGTTCTATCCTTTGAGCTAGAAACGGCTTGCATACCATCAGAAGTAATAGCAACTGCCGTTATCGCATCAGAGTGCCCCGTCAGCCTGAATTTTTGCTGTTCAGTTTCTATATCCCAGACAATTAGTGTGCTGTCTTTTGACCCAGTAATGGCTTGGTTACCATCTGGAGTGACAGCGACAGCCGTTATCTTGCCCTGGCTCCTGCTATCTCTTATACTGCTTATGCTATCGTTTATACTTATGAGGTTCTCTTGATTAAGCTGCTCTAATAATTTAGTTTTAATCCAAGTAATATAATGGTTGGGGTTTAATTTAGCTTCGGAATTTGAAACCTTTAGAATTTCATGCCAACCTTTTAAATTTTTAACCTTTAAACTAGAAAATTTATATTTTTCACTAAAACTTGAACAGAAGATTGCCTTGGTTCCATCTGAAGACAACGCCACAGCATCTGCTAATTTAATCTCTTCTGTATATCTTTTGTTTAATAGAATTTCTTCTGAAAATATATGCTCTGTTGTTTTCAAATCCCATAGCGTTATACAATTATGCCATATACTTCCGTTCCACCAATCCTTAGTTTCGTTCCTTCCTACGGAGATAACCCAGTTGCTATCTGAAGTAATAGCAAGTGCCATCGCAATGTATCCACTCTCAGCAAGTGTGAACAATTCTTTTCCCTGGCTTAGATCCCAGACTCTAAGAGTACCGTCCTCTGAAGCAGAAATAACTCGCTTATTGTCTGGAGTGATAGCGATCGCTGTCACTAATTTACAGTGACCTATTAGAGTTAGCAGATCCTTCCCTGTTTTTAGATCCCAAACCTTGAGTACACCGTTCTCCAACCCTGAAACCACTTGTGTGCCATCTGGAGCTACAGCAATTGTACTGACTGAATCACTATGACCTGTGAGAATACGTAGTAAGCTTCCACCAGAGGGAGTTAAACTCGACTTTAAAGGATGCAACCAAAACGTTTGATTTTGCTTTGCTTGCTGCAACAATCTCTGAATCTCTGGTATGTCAAAGCTCTGCAACCTACCCCATAGTTGCGACGCTAATTGTGTCGGCTCTGCCATTAACACGTGAGCAGATAACCGCAACGCTCCCTGGATTAATTGCAATGCCTTAATTACTTCAGGGTTATAATCTGGATGTTTCTCTACCTCAGAATCATCCAGTAAATCGTAATCCTCAATTAGCGCCTGTACCCCAAATGCTGGATGTTGAATTTTACCTAACAGGAAATCAAAATTGCAAAGCAGTTGGTAGTACTTCTGTAAATTGCCCGAACGAATCAGGTTATAAGGGTAGACTCCAAAGTAAACTCGTTCCTTAGCAGGACTTTTCACTTTTTTGAAATCGCCTAGGTTCTTCATTTCAAGTCATCTCCTGTTCTATGTAATCTACAATCCGTTGATTTACATCCTGAAATAATTTTCGGGTTGGCTTCAATTCCCATTTTGCTTTTAAGAAATCAAGGAAACTAGTATGGTAGATGCTATAGCACAGTTCTTCTTCAATTACTTGGTGTCTCAAATACTCACGCCACTTTTCCTCCAAAATATGGTATACTTCATATTCCTCTTCCTCAGAAACTGCTGCAATAATCTCACAGGGAATTGGCGTACCTACTTCTACCAAAATAAATAGCACTACCACTATTCGTTCTTGGGCAATATCATCCATTCCCATCCGTACCCAATGGGTTTGGTAATACTCTTGAAGTCCCTGCGGAAGTTGTTTCAGTGTAAGGTCATCATAAACTCCCCCTGCAATAGCAGGTAATACATAGCGCAGATACATAAAATTGTTTTCGCTCTTTGCTACCACCTGCTCTACAAACTCTTCTTCCCGCAGGTTACGCACCTTAATCCACTGTTGCAAAGCGACTTGATGGGTCAAATCCTGATGCAGCATCAGATAAATATACGCCTTTACATCTGCTTGATTAAAGCTTTGATGCTCTTGTGTTGTTAAATCCAAGTCTTTCACCGGAATTCCTGGTGAGACTGTTAACCGCTTCTTCTGTAGACTGTAAGGTCGTCGCGTAAGTAAAAAGTAAATGCGATCGGGCAGCGTCATGGGTAAATGCAACAGGTTCTCCCCAGGTTCCTGCTCTACCTCGTCCAATGCATCCACCACAATCACTAATCGCTTATCATGCAGAAGCTTTTGGCTTGCTTTTTCTAGCAATGTTGCTAAATTTACTTTCTCTGCACCCTGCAACTCGTAACGGCGAATTAGTTGCTGCCGAATGCTTTCTAGGAAAAATTCCGGTCGATTGCGCTGCTCTGCTAGCACATTGAAATAACAGATGGCGTGGTGTTCCAAGACGTACTTTGCAGCAAGGGCACTCTTCCCCATTCCCGCCTCTGCGATCACGGTAAAATACCCTTTGGGGTGCTTGTCGAGGAACTGCTCAAACGCATCAAAAACAAACTTTCGTCCGCAGAATGATCGGGTTTTCTCCTCTATTAACGCTTCAAACTCTTCGGGTAACTGTTGAATTGTTAGGTTCACCCCGTAAGGAAGAATCTACATCCACTTCTGCACCAAACGAAACGCAGGCTGTAGCTAACGCCAATTTCTAGGAAATTACAAATCGCCTATGCAGTATAAATCGTAGGCGATAAACCATTTAATCAATCTCCAAACCAAACAAAGATGATTCATAATACTGCAACTGTTAATCTTAAGTCAGTCAACACAACTCACGACAAAGAAGGTTCCTTGATTGCCTTCGGGATTGCGGAATTTTACTACCGTTCCAAGGAGGGAGTAGTCGCTGACGAGATCCCATTTCGTTCCAAAGGCGCACCTGCTGTCGTTATCAACGAACAAGGCGAAGGCGTACACGGTACCGCAGAAGGATATCTCGATTTAATAGTAGATAATAGGGGTGAGTACAAAGAAAAGATTGCCACATTCGTGATCAGAAACTTTATCTCAGCACAGCCTATTAACGAACTCACTCAGGTTAGCAAAAACCCTAACTCGTCTGAAACTCCTGATTTTGCCAAGGAACTACTCGAAGATAACGTTACCTCGACAGATGAAGACCTAGACGAAGAACCTCCATTCTAGACCCAATTAACTGAATAATGCTAGTACGTACAGGGTTAATTGTTGGTACTGGCATTATTTTTTTATAGAAATCCAGAATAAAAATCCACTGTTTGGTAGAATCGCTGACATGGATTACAAAATCGCTTCATTAACATATGTCATCAACCAAAATAATCGCAACTTTTAATCAGTCAGGTGGTGCTGCTAAGACTACAATTACACACAATCTTGGATACCATCTCGCCCAGAAACACAGTGTACTACTTGTAGATATGGATCCACAGGCATCGTTAACAGCCTTTATGGGATTAGGGGAAATTAAGCTCAAAACTGAGCAAACTATTTATAGTGCGATCGCAGAAGAAACTCCCCTGTATGTATGGGAAAAACCGATTCACGGAATGCACCTTGTACCAACAAATATCCAATTAGCAGGTACAGAGCAAAAAATTTTCCATGATCTGACCATCGACAACCGCCAACGGCTCAAGTTTGCACTCTCAAATGTACTTGACCAGTATGATTATATTTTGATTGATTGTCCGCCTTCTCTAGGAATACTAAGCATTATGAGTTTAGTAGCTGCTTCACACGTTATTATTCCTGTTGAAACACAGTATAAGTGCTATCTTGGCACCAACCAACTGCTAGAAACAATCGCCCGGCTCAAAAAAGGAGGACACCAGAAATTACAAATTGCCTGTATAATTCCAACCAAATACGATAATCGTAATCTTCAAGACACAGGAATATTGGAAGAGATTAAACAACAAGTTGAAGGGCGCATACACGTCACTGCTCCCATTCCTAAATCAACAGCTTTTCCTGACGCGACTCAGGCACATCTACCACTTGCACTCCACAAGAAAAACCACCCCGCAATTAGCATACTCGAAGAAATTACAAAATACATTACTCAACTATGAGCCAAAAACGCGAACTAGAAAAACTCACCGGACTTGATAATTTATTTGGAGACGAAGAAGAACAAACCTTGTCCGATTCCACTTTACCTTTATCTCAAATCATCCTTCCGCCGAGTCAGCCTCGTCGCTATTTTGACCCTGTAAAGCTCAAGTCGCTCGCCGATAGCATTAAGGAAGTGGGTTTATTAGAACCCATAGCCGTCAGAAAGATTGAAGAAGACAAGTATGAACTTATCGCTGGTGAACGCCGTCTCAAAGCTTGTGAAATTGCAGGACTTGAGGAAATTTCTGTATTCATTATTGAGTGCAACGAAAAAAAAGCTCGCAAACTACGCCTAGTTGAAAATCTCCAGAGGGAAGACCTCAACGCTTATGAGGAAACTATCGGAATTCTTGAACTACTTGCCGAAGAACTCGATATTGACCAAGAGACAGTAGTCAAACTGCTCTATGACATGAACAATGAAACTAAAGGCAATTCTAACCATAACGTTATGGTTAGTGATGAAGGACGAATCATACAAGATATATTCTCAAAGTTAGGAAAAATTACTTGGCAGTCGTTTGTAGCTAATCGCCTTCCCTTACTCAAACTCCATTTAGATATCCAAACGGCATTACAAAAAGGTGACATTGAATATACAAAAGCCAAGGAAGTTAACCGGATAAAAAATGATAGTGAAAGACAGAAAGTTTTAGATAAGGCGATTGCAGAGAGTCTATCGCTATCTGAAATTAGGATTTTAGTAGGAAATATTCTTCAAAAGCAGTCAGAAAATAAGCCACCATCTCATAACCAGGAGCAAAAAGAAAAAGCTGACAAAATATACAAAGCACTTAGAAAAAGTAAAATCTGGAATGATGATAAAAAGCTTAAAAAAATTAATAAGCTTTTTGCCCAAATTGAAGCACTTTTAGAAGAAGAAAACAAAGATGATATTTCTTTACAGTCAGGTAGTCTAGTCTCGGAGAACTCTTTGTAAAAGGTACTGGATGGCTAGAATTCAACTCATAGATTAAGTAATCATTAGAGAGTATGTTAACTGAGCTCGATCTAATTGACAGGCTCACAGCTTCATAGTTTGGATAACGCTTGAATTAAGCCGCGCCGATAAACGGCATCGGCTTGAATGAATTATTAGGCTACCACGTTAACAGAAAGATTAATCCTCAATATTTAAAATCCAATGAAAGTAATTTTCGCTTTAATATAGAATTTCTACATAGCCTTCCGTTCCATTAACCCGAATTCTCTGTCCGTCATTGATCAGTTTGGTAGCATTATCCACTCCGACAATTGCTGGTAAGCCATATTCACGGGCGATAACTGCTCCATGAGTCATCAGTCCACCAACTTCGGTGACTAAGCCTTTTATCGATACAAACAATGGTGTCCAGCTAGGGTCAGTAAATGAGGTGACTAATATATCTCCATCTTCGAGATCGGCATCTTCCATGTTTAAGATGACACGTGCTCGTCCCTCTATAACTCCAGAAGAAACAGGTAGACCTACAATAGCTTCGGCTGGGAGATTTTCTCGTTGGTACTCAAGAGCAATGATTTCACCATCAGACGTAATAACACGTGGCGGAGTTAGTTTTTCATATAGTTTGTACTCGTCTTTTCGTTTGCTGACGATCTGGTAATCCAGTTGATTTGTGCGTACCACTTTGCGAAGTTCTTCAAAAGTGAGATAGTATATATCTTCTTTTTCATGAATAACGTTGGCTTGTACGAGTTGTTCGGCTTCTTTGAGTAAAGCCTGCTTATAAACGAAGTAGCGATTAATTATGCCGTATTTTGGATATTCACGATAACCGATGAAATTCCGAACCAGGTCGATCATTCGTTTTGTTTCTTTGGCTTTTTGTTCACCATCCGGTAATTGCTGCAATCGCTCTAATAACTCTTGTTCTTTTTTCAAAGCCGACTGTCGCCCTTGCTCAAATTTGCGATCGCTGGCATTAGGCTCAAAGTTTTTGATGTTACTGAGAATCATGGGGATAAGTGTAGTTGGTTTTTCGCTCCAGCGAGTTCTGGTAATATCGATTTCCTCGACACATCGCATTCCGTATTTGTTGAGATAAGCATTGATAGCATCCTGGGTTGACTGTCCACCATCAAACTTAACCAGTTCATCCAAAAAGCTATCATCTTTTACATGTTGTAAATATTCAATGATTGCTGGATAAGGACGAATCACATCCGCAACATCCAATAACTCCAGACCCATGGACGAAGTAATATTGTTTGGTACAGATTGAGAAAGCGTGTCTGCTACGTTCTTTTCACCTAACCACTTCTCTATGTTTTCATTGAGCCATGATGAAGCATTCATAGCAGTCATAATCACACCAAAACTTTGTGGATCAGATGAACTCTTCTTTAATTGTTGGATATCTTCCAGGATAAAATCAAACAGATCCAGTCCTGATTTAATTTGGATGTTATGTTTTAATGCTGCGATCAATGTTTGACTACGCTTAATCAAATCAGAAGCGATCGTTGGATCGTATTCGTTTAGTGTTTGAAAATCCGCAAGTGATCTACCTTTATTGCTTTTACCAGGACTCTGTTCTTGCTGATCATCTGGTGAAGATTTGATAAAATCTCCCCGTTCTAGGATGGTCATCAATGCGTCTTTTATCAGAGGATCGGATTTTCCCAGGACATTGACTATAATTGCTCTTCTAGCAGGTGAAGCCAGATCAGGTGCGACATCAACAAACAACCTTCCACCAGCTTGATACATGGGTCGAGCAGCTGTTAACTGGAATAAAGACAATCCTAGTGGTTTCATGGGGTCGGTCATCATTTGTTGATGACCAACAGATACATAAACGTGATTTTGGCGATCGCTTGCTTCAGGGATGGGGTATAAAGTAGTAATTGGCCGACTCTGGACAATATAAAATGTGTCATCAACCAAACACCATTCGATGTCTTGGGGGTGGCCGAAATGTTCTTCGATCTTCCTGCCGATGCGCTCAAGCATCAATATCTGCTCATCCGTCAGCGCTTGCCGATTCTGCCGCTCAGGCTCAATCTCCTGTGATTTCGTACCGCCATCTTTTAAGGCGTAAATAGCCAGCTTCTTGGTGGATATCTTCTTGTCGATCACCTTGCCGTGACGTACTTTATAGAGATCGGCATTCACCAGACCGGAAACCAAGGCTTCACCAAGGCCGAAGCTGGCATCAATGGATAACACCTTCCTGTTAGAAGTGACCGGATCGGCAGTAAACAAAATTCCTGCCACCTGCGGAAAGACCATCTTCTGAACAACCACAGACAGGTGGACTTGACGGTGGTCAAAGCCGTTTTGCAGGCGGTAGGTTACTGCCCTCTCGGTAAACAGCGATGCCCAGCACTTGCTGATGTGCTGATAGATTGCTTCCTTGCCAATAATGTTCAAATACGTATCCTGCTGACCTGCAAAAGAGGCTGTCGGTAAATCCTCAGCAGTTGCGCTGGATCGGACTGCATAGGCATTTTTTTCATCAAACCTGGAGAGGAGGCGGGCGATCGCTTCATTAATGTCTTGAGGAATGGCTATCCCTTCAATCACCCTGCGAATCTCAGCGCTAAGTTCACTGATTTTATCCCGGTCATCCACCAATAGATGCGATAACTGATCGAGTAATTCGTTAATCGACGACGTTTCCCCAGTGATTCTTTTAAAGGCTTCAGTAGAAATACAAAAGCCATCTGGTACGTGTATTCCTTCAATCTTGGAAAGCTCCCCCAGATTTGCGCCTTTACCCCCAACAACCGTGAGTTTTGTTTTATCAACATCTTGAAGACAAAGCACAAATGAACTCATCAGTTTCCCTCCTTTGGCAATTCATACTACGTTCCGGTTGAGCGGCTGCTAGTAACCTTTGCATCCAAACTAAGATTTTTCGATAGTCCGCTCCAACCGGGTTGTTATACGCCAATGAAAGTATCCCAACAGCCGTTCGCTTGCTACAAGGCAAGTGCTCTTCTGCACCTATACGGGAACGCTTTACGCGAGCTGCTCGGCGAGCCCGATGAGAAGTCCTTCGGGGCCGCGGATATAGCAGAGCCGATACGCGTCTTCGTACTGGACTACTTCGCCGACGAGCTGCGCGCCGAGCTTCTGGAGCCTGGCAAGCGTCTCGTCGATGTCGTTCACAGTGAACATGACGCGTAGGTAGCCGAGCGCGTTCACCGGGGCGTTCCGGTGATCGGCGACTACAGGCGGGGTGAGAAATCGCGAGATCTCGAGCCGGCTGTGGCCGTCGGGGGTGACCATCATCGCGATCTCAACGCGCTGGAGACCTAGTCCGGTGACGCGCCTGGCCCATTCTCCTTCGATCGTGGTTCGCCCTTCGAGCTTGAGGCCAAGCTCGGCGAAAAAAGAAATGGCGGCATCGAGGGACTCTACTACGATGCCGACGTTGTCCATCCGCTTAAGAGTCATATCAGTTCCTCTCATTGTTGACCGGAAACGTCCGGCATTTGCCATTCACATGGCGTATAACAATTTTTTATTGTACAGAGTTTTACTATAGATCCTCCCATCGAGGCTGAATGAACGCTGAAAATTTTTGAAAACAGGATAGTAGCGGAGGCGTTAGTATTCATTTCCAATTTAAGATTGTTATTTTTTACACGGACTTACATCCAAATAAAGAAGAGAAAGCACTATAGCTGACGCTCAAATATTTAAGAAGTAACTCTCATATAGGAGATAAAAATTATGACTGCTAAAACAAAAAAAGTTAGTTTAATTGATGACAACGCAATGGGCATTTACCGAATTGCTTCCTACAACGAGCGCAAGCTCAAAGCAGTTTACTATGGGCTACAAGAAACCTGGGGTAAAACTATTCAAGCGCAGTCTCAAACTAACTGGAATAAAGAACAATGGGATGAGTTCAAATCTCGATTTATTGCTACATTCGGCTCAGTTGAAAACCCCAAATACAGCGTACAACAAATGGTTGACTATTCTATTAAGCACTTCAACAAGGGCTTAGAAGAACTACTCGAAGTCAACAAACGTAATTGGCTACAACGCGAACGTCTATTAGCAAAACACTTAGAAGTCATCTAATTATAAAGAAATCTCGCTCATCCAGAGTGGGATTGTCTTTTTTGACTAATGCTGACGCAGCTAATAGTGAAAAACTCATCTAGGAGACAATTATGGCTGCTAATAAATCCACTAAATCTCAAGTTATTACAATCGATGATTCGGCAATGGAACAATTCAAGCTTGAGTCATTCAATGTACGTAAATACAACACGATTTTCTATTCAATTCGTGACCTTTACGGACGCGAATCACAACGGCAATTAGAGTCTGACAATTTTGACTGGCAAGCTTTTAAGACTCAGTTTGAAATCTGTTTTGGTCGTCCTGAAGATTGTCGTTATACCACAGAACAATTGTTGATTTTCGCACAAAACAAATTCAACATGGGTTTAGAAGACTTGTTGGCTTACAACCGTAAATCATGGGAACTTCGCAAGAAACGGGAACAACAATATGCACAAATGGAGCAAATTAACCTTATGGTTAAACACTCTCCAGAAATTACCAATTCTCCTGTTGATTGCTCCCAAGTGTTAGACCAACAGCCATACTAAAATCAAACGATTCAGTTAGAAAACAACTGTTTTATTAAGTGTAGTTATAAAAACTGTAACTACACTTATTTTTTCTGAGTCAATCAAACATTCTCGTTCACGGCAATAAAGGTACTAGGTCGCTCACAAGGCGTAAAATTATACTTACGTTTAACTTCTTCATCTGTACTACCTTCAGCGGATTTAGTTAGCAGTACAACCTCAGAGCGGGTATAACCAGTCAACTCATCAAACTGAATAATCATATATTGGTAGAGCGCCCAGACATCCGCCATCCGATTGCCAATACCGGAAGATATCTCATCAGGTATAAAAATATTACTGTGCCAAGATACCTTAATTCCCTTTTTATGGAAGTAAGTGTCTATTTCTGGACGAATGTAATCCGCAGTCCCTCCGCAAAACACCAGTTCTTCAATATCCTCATCCATCTTCGAGCGCAACCATCTGACGATCGCACGCCAATATTCATCTCTAGCAAGCAATAAAGCCTTGGACATCGACTCGCCATCAAGTTGAATTTCATCACCTTTGCGCTTGGGTCATCCTCCTCATCATTAAAAAACCCATCATCTTCGGAATCTTCTCCCAAAACATTTGATCCGACTGGTTCTGTCGCAACAGGTAACGACACAGGACTTGGCCCAGTGGAATCAAAAAAAGAAACTGAAGGGGGAACCGAATTAGCTGAAACAGGAGTTCCTCCCACGCCATTAGTTCCAACTGTTGGTTGTAACCCAGTTGCACCTTGCGAGAAAACTCCACTATGAGGATTAACAAGAACTATCTGGGGCAACCCCTCCATCCCAAACGTCCGTTTCATCTTAATGATCTGAACTTCAAGTTGCGCGATCGCATCATGGAGGGCTGACTGCAATTCAACACCAGATACCCCGGCAGTAGATAGCGCAAACGGTAGGTAATACGCCCGCAGCGCCTCACATACTAACTCAGTTTGCCCTCGCTTCTTCGACTGGAGATAGCTAATTACTATACCATCCTCCGTATCTTTATTCCGCATGATGCGCGCCAACTCAACCGAATCAGCTGGCTTACTCGCTCTTGCCATAACTTCTCTTCTATATAACGTGCAAATCAAGCTTCTCAGTAATCTATTTGTCAATACTCATACTTTAACTATACGGTGGGAGAACTCACCCCCGTATTTACTCCGAACTACCCCAATTCACACACTAATTACCCCAATTAAGTGAAATTGGGTTTGATTTTTGTCAATCAAAATAAATAATTAACTGAAAAATAAACTCTGACAATCCCCATAATTGAGGTATTCTGAGGGCAAATTAACCCAATTATTTTCAGCATTACGTCAAAGGTTAATCGGCTTGGCACAGAACCCCACAACCCTCTCTGTATATGATTTACTACAGTCGCCCTCCACAACAGACTATTGCTGTCGCCGTACACTCCTGTAACTAAAACAAGGTATGTTCAATAGGGTCATTTTATTACTAAGGCTATTATCAATAAACTAGATTAATTGACAGTGCCTTTAATACCAATCGTTTTATCTTGTATCACAAAATGCTACCTTTGTAATATATCTACTGTTTAATAAATAAACAGATTGAAAAATAATACCTATAAATAATTGTAATTACGTATAATTTAATTCACGATAATGGATAGCACCCACTACGCGATCGCACGCAGGGGACATAGCCATATAATCCTTACAATCACTACATCCCAGCCAGCAATTGCAGAATTAACAATAAGGTTTAGGGCTTCAGTGTCAGTTACAAGATGAACCACAAGATATTAACCTCATGGTATTTATATCACAATAGTTACAGTACTCTCACTGTCGGCATCTAAATGCAGTATAGTTTATACCAAAAATAGCAGCGATATTGTCCGCAATCGAAACCACACACTGTTGTCAGATTTCCGGTTATCCCCAAGTCCCTCAGTGCAGTCTCTAACTATGCCACTTAGTCCCATAGTAAAACAAGGTATGGTAAGTAACTCCATAAAGCGAACCAAATCCATCAAGGTATACCTCTTTGAGCAAGAGAAAACTACCATTGAGGAAAAAGCGATCGCCACAGGGGTAACTGCATCTGAATATTTACGTTCCTGTGGGTTAATCCCTCTTTTATCACTTTCGGGAGAGAATAATCTGGGATGCTTACAGAATAAGACTTTTACCAAAAACCTTGATTTTAGGCATTATGTTAGAAAATAAACGTTCAAATGCCCGTTCTGTGTGCGGTTAAAAATTTGGCTCTTATTTTTCTTTTCCCAGAGTAACAAAAGAGGGTTAATATCAATTTACATTGAAGCTGCATAGAAAAGAGCTTCGAGAATGAAATCATA
>JAVRCF010000142.1:0-13271 GCA_034530935.1 Aulosira sp. DedQUE10
CTCCTTTCATTTGACTCTTGACAAACCGAAAAAATCCTTAACTTGTCACGTATCACCTTTAGCTTTTCTTTGCTAGGGGTGATGCTTTCACCGTTGCACCTACGGGAAGGGACTCTCACCCTCATGGTTATCAAATTGTCAAGGTTTTAACCTTGCTGCTAATCCTTCCATTACTTATGTAACGAATTTCTAGCAAACGAATCGCACTTGATATTGGTATGAAGTTCTCATTTTTTAATCTGCCCCCTGCTCCCTGCCCCCTTTCCTCTTTTTAACCTCTCCCTGATTACAACTTGGTCACCAGTTCCTTTAAGCGATCGCGTCCATCCCAAAAAATTGACCAACCATCTCCGACTAACACCGTTTTTACCTGAGTGAGATTTGCTAATCTCTGCACAGATGCCACAGCTGCCTCACGGTTCACCAGCTTTTCATCTGGCAATATGGTTAATGTACCTGCTTTGTGGGCCCGCACCAAATCCCCAGTAATTAAAGTTGTTTCCTCTAGTAACAGCGCTAGTTCACCAGGCGTTTTAGAACCTTGGAGTTCAATCACCCGCAATCCTGGGACTAATTCCTCACCATCACTCAGCCAGCGATCGCAATTGATCGGGAAATTGTCTTTTTCAGCTACTGGCCCGGCTATTTTAGCGTAGGTTTGATCGGCAATGTCTTTAGCTGACCTGGCATGATCAGAGTTAGTCAGTACAATCCAAGCTACACCACCTAAAGAGTTTAAGTGATTCCAATCGTGATTTGATAAAGCTACCGGATCAATCAGGATATTGCCCTCTGGACGAACCCAGGCAATCCCATTAAAATCAATGTTCCTTGCCGGATTGAAAGTAGACCAACCATAGAGATCAGGACGGTGCAGAGATTTCATATTTATTTTGGGTCAATACCTTCAATAATTTAGTATCCGTAAATTTAGGATAAAAATCAAGCTAGTGCAACTAATTATCATTAATACCGTAGGGGAGCAGGGCGCAAGAACCAGGAGTAGAAAGCATTTTTGCGTTTTTCCACAGATGCGGGAATTATCACTAATTATCCAAACTTGATATTAAAAGTCAATAGTCGAAACCCAGATTTATCAGTTAGGGACTTCCAAGGAATAAATTACTCAATTCCTGCATCGGAATATAACTATCAAATTTTTTCTCCCCCTACTTCCCCAGCTTCCCCTGCTCACCCAAGCGATTAATTATTTTTTTATTTGGAAGTCCCTTATGCATTGAGGTGACAGTTGCATTTGCTGTACCAGAGCCGCAGATGTCTACGGAGATGGTTGTTATACACTAAAATTATTTTACAGTTTTAAATATATTTAAATTCTCTAATCCAAGCTTTTTTAGATGCTGGCTCAGGCTTCCTAGAGGAAATATTAAATTACACATACTAAAACTAATATATGCAAATCTGCCAAAACCCCAATTGCTCAAATCCTTTTAACCCCGAAAGCAATAGATTTTGCACCAGTTGCGGAGCAAACAACTTTGGCACATTATTCAAAAACCGCTACCGGATTAATCGATTATTAGGTGAAGGTGGTTTTGGTAAAACTTATGAAGCCAGAGATATAGATAGATTAGATGCACCTTGTGTAATTAAGCAATTTGTACCCCAAGTACAAGGAACCAGCGCACTCAAAAAAGCTGCGGAAATGTTTAAAGAAGAAGCAAGGCGCTTGTTTGAACTAGGAGAAAATCATCCCCAAATTCCTCGGCTAGTTGCCTATTTTGAGCAAGGAATAAACTTGTATTTAGTGCAAGAATTTATTGCTGGGGAAACTTTAGCAAAAGAACTGCAACAACACGCTTTTAGTGAAATACAAATTCGGGAACTGTTAGCTGATTTATTGCCGATTCTGCAATTTATTCACGAGCGTAATGTAATTCATCGGGATATTAAACCAGAAAATATCATTCGTCGGGGCTACGATAGCAAATTGGTACTAATTGACTTTGGAGGTGCTAAACAAGTCACACAAACTACCTTAGCTCGCCAGGGTACGGGAATTTATACGATTGGTTATGCTCCTTTGGAACAAATGCAAGGATACGCTTATCCCGCCAGTGATTTATATGCTTTGGGTGCGACTTGTACGCGGCTGTTAACTCGGTGTTTACCGTTACACGATGCCTATGGTAATCTTGCGGACGCTCTTTATGATGTGAGAGAAGCGCGGTGGCTATGGCGAGAACGAGTCAAAGAGCAAAGTTTAAGCATTAGTGATGATTTAGGGCAAATTCTCGATAAGTTGCTAAAGCATTTTGTCGGGGAAAGGTATCAAACAGCAGCCCAAGTTTTGCAAGATTTGCATACTCCTATATTTAGTGTGCCACCAACAATTCCCATTTTTTCCCAATCCACAGACAATGCTCAAGCTTATGACTATTGGGGGTTAGATAAGGCTCAACGCCAGGATTACCAAGGTGCAATTACAGATTTTAATCGAGCTTTGCAAATGAATCCCAATTATTTTGAGGCCTGGTGTCATCGAGGTAATGCCTACTTGCAAATGGGCAAATATGATGCTGCACTTGCAGATTACGATCGCGCTTTAACTATCAATCCTAACTTTGCGGAGGCGCTGCAAGGTCGGGAGAAAATTTTGTCTATGCAGCGCAGCTCTACACCTGTTCAGTCTCAGCCGCAATTCCAACAAGCGGTTTTTGCCTATAGTTTAAATGGACACTCGCAACTTGTCAGATCTGTTGCCTTCAGTAGAAATTCTCAAACCCTGATTAGTAGCAGTAATGATAAGACAATCAAGATTTGGAACCTGCAAACACGCAAGCAGCAAGGGGTACTAAATGAAACTGGCATTTGGATAGTAACTGCGATCGCTCCTGATGGGCAGACTGTAGTGAGTGGCAGTAGCGATAATACAATCAAGATTTGGCATCTTAGCGCTAATAAACCCCAGCGCGTCCTTAGAGGACATTTTGACTTAATTAATTCCCTATCCATCAGCCCCAATGGGCAAACTCTTGTCTCTGGGAGTAGGGATAAAACAATCAAAATTTGGCAACTGGAGACAGGCAACTTACAGCAAACTCTCTCCGGAGATAGTGGGTTTGTTTACACCACAGCTATCAGCCCCGATGGTAAATTGCTCATCAGTGCTGGCAGCGATAAAGCAATTAAAATTTGGCAGCTTGACAAAGGCGAATTACTCCGCACTATGACAAATAACCCTGGCTTTGTGCGTGCTGTGGCTGTGAGTTCAGCACTACAAATCATCGCCAGTGGCGGCTTTGGTACAACCATCAACCTTTGGAACTTAGATACAGGACAGCTACAGCAGCGTTTGGAAGGACATACAGGTTTGATTCAATGTTTAGTGATTAGCCCCGATGGGCAAACCTTGATCAGTGGTAGCGGCGATCGCACAATCAAAATTTGGAATTTACAAAATGGCAAATTGTTGCAAACCCTCACAGGACATACAGCCAGCGTCTTATCTCTCGATATTAGTGTCGATGGACAAACCCTCGCCAGCGCCGGCGAGGATAAAACTATCAGAATTTGGCAAGCAGGTTAATAATTAATTAGTAATTCGTAATTTGTAATTCGTAATTATTTCCCTACTCACCTGCTGTTCTTGTGTAGCTTTATTTTGCTCCCATCTGGTATTGCTTCTGGCGATCGCTCCATTTTCTCCACGCCTTTAATTAAATCGGCGGCTTTTTCAGCAATCATAATTGTGGATGAGTTGGTGTTGCCTGTGATAATAGTCGGCATAACCGATGCATCCACAACCCGCAATCCATCAACACCATGCACCCGCAGTTGGCAATCGACAACAGCCATGTTATCAGCACCCATCTTGCAGGTTCCCACTGGGTGAAATGTTGTATCGCAGGTTTGACGAATATAAGCGCGAATTGCTTCATCACTAGTCACGTCAGCGCCAGGGGCAACTTCCTCACCCCGGAAATTATCAAAAGCATCATCAGCAGCCAAATTCCGAGAAATTTTAATTGCTGCAACCAGTGCGGCCATATCAGACTCACTTTGGAGAAAGTTTACTCGAATTACTGGTGGATCTTCTGGGGACGAAGAACGTAAGCTGAGGCTACCACGACTCTGAGGCTGGACTAAACTAGGTGCAAAGGTGAACCCAGGGACAGAACGAGCAAATTCCGGCTTCACCCACAAGATTGGGCCGAAGTGAAACTGGATATTAGGTGCAGTATTAACATTACCCTCGGTATGCAAAAACAAGCCAGCTTCGACAGCATTGCTAGTGGATGCAGGTTGCACATTCTGAGTGGCTTCATAGGCCACAGTTACAAATGGGTGATCCTGGAGATTTTCACCAACACCAGGTAAATCAACAACAACAGGAATTCCTAAAGCCTCTAAATGTTCTGCCTTGCCAATTCCAGAAAGCATCAGCAATTTAGGAGACTCAAAGGCACCAGCACTGAGAATGACTTCACGCTTCACCCTGATTTGCTGGATTGTATGATTGTCCAGATATTCTACCCCAACTGTGCGCGTTCCTTGAAATAGTAACCGGGTGACTAATGCCCCTGTGGTGATGGTTAAATTAGAGCGATCGCGAATTGGATGCAGAAATGCCACTGCGGTACTTTGCCGTTTACCGTCTTTCACCGTCAACTGGTAAATTCCTGCGCCTTCTTGCTGTGCGCCATTGAAATCATCATTGTGTTCATAACCAATTGCTACGGCTGCTTTGACAAAGTGTTGTGATACTACATTAGGAGGTAGTAAATTAGACACGTTCAGCGGCCCGCCTATACCGTGAAATTCTGATTCACCACGCTGCTGGTTTTGAGATTTTTGGAAGTATGGCAAGACATCTTGATAACTCCAACCTAGATTACCTAACTCCTGCCAGCGATCATAATCGCGACGATTACCCCGGATGTAGACCATAGCATTTATGGAACTGCTACCACCCAGAACTTTGCCACGCGGACAAAATATTCTGCGGTGATTAAGATATGGTTCTGCTTCCGTAAAATACGCCCAATCTATTTCAGTGCCCAATAATGTCGTCCATGCTACAGGCTCCTGGATCTGTGGTTTGGTATCAAGACTACCAGCTTCGAGCAGTAACACTGTGGTTTCATTATCTTCTGTCAAACGGTTGGCTAGTACACAACCTGCCGACCCTGCACCAATGACAACATAATCAAATTCGTCCATGACATTCTCCTCTAGTCAATTCACCAGAAGTTGACTAATTTAGTTTTTCGTGAATATCCCGTCATAGCCTTGATGAATTTTCACCAACTCTTGATTGGTTTATGCAAACGCAGGTAAGCTAATCGGCATTAATTATTCATGAATGGTTGAGAAGTAAAAAAATAGGAAATGTTCAGGTTAATGAAGTACACTTTGCGTATGAAAACGTCGTCTTTGCCGCAGGCATCGCTATGTTTTTTCAAGGTGCTAACCAAGAAAACGGGGCAAAGGGAATATTTCGCAGTACCCAATAACCCAAAATAATTTTCAACACCAGCCAAATCCAGGTGGGTTTAATAAAAACTTGGGGAATTTTTTCGCCAAGAATTACAGGCGCGCTATAGGATACATAAGAATAAAGTAAATAAGGCATCGCTAACATCATCAACGGATTCAAATTAAAAGCCTTGAGTATATGCCCGTGGAGTAACTGATGTAAGGCTCGTAGCGTACCACATCCAGGACAATATAAGCCAGTTAGCGCTCGAAATGGACTGGGAGGGTAAATAGAAGAATTACTAGGGTTGAAAAAGTAGAGAACAATCGCAGCTAAGACGATAATGCCAGAAAGTCCTGCTACTCTCAAAGTTTTTACAGATATAGAAGATGAGCGACGAGAAATTATGTTCATTTTTGTATGTACAAATTTTCCAATTTTTAACGCTGCATAATTATTATTGCGGTGCCATAGAAGCCAGAATTATTAGGAGAATATAAATTAAGAACACAGCTAATCCTGAACCAAAGGATACCCAGCACCATGTTTTGGCACTTTTGGATGCTTGCATTGCCCCTTCATAATCTCCTGCTTGCAACTTTGTATTCACTTGAGCGGCATAGACGATCGCCACAATTCCAAACGGTAAACAGCAGAAAAGTGTAGTTAAAATTGCTTGCGGCAAATAGTTGGGTACATTCTGAGATTGCATTAAAACACCCTTGCAATGTCATTTATCAGACAATTTGCGTTTCTAGTAATATGTCTCTAAAAGATATCAGAATTACCTTTGCGTCTCAAAAGCTGCTTCATAAAAATAAATACTCAGTATAAAGGCACAACAATCTTGTGCCCCTACTTTAGTCTATTCATCAGCAAATAAATTTTATAGAAAAAATGAATGATGTATCTAAATAATAAATATTAGCAAGTCCCATACTGGACGTTAAGCAAATCAACCGAATAATTTGACAATTCAACAAATTTTAGATTTTACTGATCCCCAAGTTCAGGTACAGGGGTGTTGACAATTTTTCATCGAGTTAGATGGATTATTGCCATAATGCGATCGCATGAGAGTAATCTCTCAAGAGCAAGTTTCCCCCCAAAGCTAGTTACTTATAAGCTGGTTGGAGGGAATTAATTTTACCCGCGATGAATACTACTTTTGCTTCTGTTCAGGGGAAGCAGCTTGTGGCAATATAGAACGGTCTTGATCGGCAGTTGCTAGAGGCACGTTTAAATGTTTCCTTGCCATGTCCTCAGCTAATGTGCGGTCTTGTTCGTTCTCAAACTGGCTTTCATCTAACAAATGCTCGCTCTTTGCTGCTTGATCTCGACTTGGCGGGTTGCCGTTTTTCCACCTGTACTTAAAGTCCATAAGTTAAAAAGCAGATAGACTGCGGTTTATTGGTATGGTCTTAATAGTAGGTAGGAATTAAACATTATGCTTCTACCAAAAGTTCAAGCAACAGCCTACTAGTGCGTCACGGCGGAAATAGCGCAAAGTTGAGCCAGTCGTGTGCGGAGAGTGCTGTTGTGGGGACGGTCTGAGTCCACAAAACTTCGGAGGGTTCCAAGAGTTGAGCGAACTGGCGTTGGCGGATGCCTTAACCGTAAGAGAAGTTTGCAAGGGCGCTCTTAAAGAGCGCACGCAACTTCTATAAAGCCAAACTTTGTAAGAGAAACCTACCATCTAAAATGGGTAAAAAGCTTGAAGTATAAGTATTGTTTCTTTTTACTTTTGCTCTAAGTCTCTTGCGTAAAGCCTTCGGTATAGCTTCTCTACGAGAGGCTGCGCTAACGCTTAGCGCGTAGCGTCTCGTAGAGAGGTTTCCTCCGTTAAGAGCAGGGTTGCTCTACCCCTACTCTTAAGCAAGCTACTCGTAGCGTCTCCGACAGGAGAAGGCATCAGAACTTTCCAAGACGACTTTTTACTTTTGCCTTGTTGTACTAGTACCGCAAAGCATAATTCAAAGCAATCGCTAATTGTACTGGTGGTTGTGAATCAGCTTTCCGTTATGGTAGTACTTGGCTAACATGACCAGCGACAACTTGCCAATTTCCTTGGGGCTGTGACTGTGCCCAAACCCTTGTGTATCGGTATATGCCTACGAAAGCTTCACCTTCAAAAGTGCCAGCAACCTCCATTTTGACCGTCACCACCGCTGTATTACCGTAGAGTTGCACTCGCTGTTGTTGACCTTGGAATAGGACAAGTTTTTGAATATCTGAACGATGTGCCTCTAAGTCAGTCTGCTTATCAATTAATTCACCAGTATGGGTTGTGAAAACTAAATCATCAGCAATCAGTTCTTCTAAGGCTGAGACATCACTTTTGAGCATAGCCTGCCGCAGCCTTTCTTCCAATTGTTCAATCAAAGTGATTTCCATCTTGCTCGGAGAGTAGTTTTAACTAACAAATTAGCTAACTGTTTATTAGGTTGTTGTGGGGTTTCAATTCGTCGAACTTACGTAATATTACTGAGCAGATGTGGTTAAGCTCGTTTACCAATGCAAAAAGCCGGACGTTCAGACATACGTTTGATATAATCCAATACGGCTGGATAAGAACTAAGATCTAGCTTCAGCAGTAGCGAAATGTAACTTAGGATAGATCCCACAGCTACATCAGCAACACTAAATTCATTACCTAGTAAAAAAGGTTGCTGCTGGAAAATGTGATTCAAGGGAGTTAACAAACGAGGCATTTCCCCTTCTCGATTTTCTTCTCCAAAAATTCCAGGGCCCAGAGTAGCATTGGCAAACAATACCCACTGCGACAACACACCACGCTCCTCCAGTGAAAGTGGTCTTTTGCCATATTTATCGGCAAGATACAACAAAATTGCCCCTGATTCCCAAATCTGGAAGTCCCCATCCACTATTGCTGGAACTTTGCCCATTGGGTTAATTTTCAAATACTCAGGCTTATGATGTTCACCTGAGTGCATATCCAGGAGCACAAATTCGTAGGGAATTCCCAATTCTTCTAAATACCACTCGATGATTGACGCACGACTACGAGTACCACCATAAAGTTTCAGCATAATGACTTTAGATTCAACAAAATTGGTCAGCCTTATACAAAACTAACTTTTTAGGGGCTTCCAGAAAATAAAATATACACTCAAAAAGAATGATAATTATTCCGAGGGCACGCCATGATGCACTAAAGAAGATGTAGAAGTTCCCTAAAACGGGACTGATTACTAAATTGTTATCAATTTACATTTCTTTAGAAACAGTCGTTAAACCCCAAGCCTAATGCTTCTAGTAGAAGAGAGAGTTAATCAGAAATGCATATACTGCAATTACCAAGCAATAGTTTGACCAGCTTCTAGTATCAGACCTACTAGAAGCTTTTTTTACTATGTTTTACCTTGATTGCAACATCTGTCAAAAGACATAAAAAAATTCGTAATTATATCAATTCAAACAATCTTTGCAACATATCAATCATTCTTAGGGGCGTAAAGCTTTGCGTCCCTAAGAATGTATTTGTTGCATTCTTTTTTCAAACTGGTATTACTAATTCGTAATTGCACAAGTATCAACTGTTAGAGTTGTGGTGAAAGAGTAGAGAAAACTCTTGCTGTCCGTGTTCATAGTTGTTCTTGTGGATTGGTTATTGACCGTGATTGGAATTCAGCACTGAATATTTTAAACCGTGGGTCGATTGGACTACCGATTCCTGGCTGTGGAGGCTTAGGCGTTAGTCAGCCCGTGAAGCAGCAAGTCTCATTTGTAAATCTGAGAGCCGTAACGCACACTGCTTGCAATTAGCGGTGAGAGTTGTCACCAAAGGAATACTTGTAGAGGTTGGAGACTCTGACGTACCGCAGAGGACTCGCTACCGCTACGCTATCAGTTTAATTACGAATTACGAATTAGTAATTAGGGCTTGCTTAATAAAAGTGTAAGGTAGTCCAGATAAGGAATTCAAGCCTTTTTACACCAAGCAAGTGCAAGGTTATAACATCTAGAGTCTCAAAACACTTGCACTAACGTTAGCGAGCGCTGGGTAAATTTGGAACCTGAGCGATGAAACAACCATTTTACAAGCTGTGTGGCTTCTAGATTTGCTTTAGAGACTTATTCAGCAAGCCCTAATTATTGTTGAATCATCACTAAATAAAGATATAAAGTGTAAGAGTAAACTACTTCGCTTGAATAGGTGTTAGGGCTACACCTTGGTAATAATGCCCTAAAATTTGGAGGTGGTTTGCTCCGCGTCGAGCCAGATTGTAGGCTCCCCACTGACTCATCCCTAAAGCATGGCCATAGCCTAGCCCTTGCAGGATAAAACTCCCATCTGCGCTTCTAGTGACACGAAAACGGGTACTTTTCAGCCTGAGTGCAGTTCGTACATTTTCGCCCTGTAGGACTTTCGTGCCCCTGTCGCCGATAATTTTGAGTACTTTTACACTTTGGAATGGTGAGAAGACTTCAGGTATAACATCTTTGACATTGCCTATACCAGAAATGCGGGAACTAATTTCAGCAGGTGAGAAGGTTTTCACCCAGTTACACTCGCTGATATTTTGATCGTAGTCTTGAACAGCACGTAGGTAAGGTTCCTTGCTAGACCAAACATCTTCAACATTCTCAGTATGTCCGCCAGAACAAGCGTGGAAGACGGAGAGAATAATTTGGTTTTGGTAAGTTAGTACCTGTCCAGCTGTACCATCTACTGCGGCGTAAGTAGTCGGAGATTCACTACTAACACCTTTGTAAATTTGCCAGCGATCTGGGGTATCGCCTAAATCGTAAATGGGATTACGATTACGCTGCTTTTCACGTTCGTAAAGGGCATAGGTACGGGCCGCGATCGCTTGAGCTTTTAGGGCTTCTTGGGGCCATTGGGCATCCATTTCACCACCGATGACGCTGTAGAGATATTCTTCCATATCTACCCAGTTCACCGCACTTACGCCTTTTTCTGTGGCAACTACTAGAGTTCTACCGCGATACCAGCGATCGCCAATATAAACGAATCCTTTACCTGTTGGCTCAATCCAAAATAAACCAGATTGCCATTTGTCCAAAGCTACTCCACCAGGAACAGCTTGGGCATAAAATGAACTCATTGCTGGTAATTGTCCCAAAGTCCGACCAGTACTATCTTTGACGGTTGCTGTTGTCGAACTACCAATTTTTACCTGATTAACATCCCGTTCAATGGCGACGCGTAAAATTACAGCTGCTTGTGCTGGCGCAACCAAAGCTATCCACAAGAGGATACTTACCCACCAATGTTTTCCTTTAATCTGGGAAAGTAAAGAGCCAAGTAAAACTTTAAATTTCATGCCTATAGTTTAATCACGTAAGTATATTTTTGATTTTTTGGATTTATCACATCTACAACTAAAGATGAGACGCTTTGCCATCGCTGGAGGTTGCCACCTTTTACTAATTATGCATATTTCAATTAAATAAATACGTGCCAATAAAATCAATGTTGGGGATATTAAATTAATTTAGTAGGAGAAAATTCGGACAGATTCAAAGGTCAAAGGTCAAGATCTTGATTTATTGCTTCCCTTGGCTTATACGTCGTAAGAGTTACAGCACATTGCAAAGCAGTACAGATAATCGTAAGGGCACAACATGTTGTGCCCCTACCTGTGTAATTCATTTACCTTAAATATGCTGTAACTACTAAAACTTGAGCACGCTAATTTTGCAAAAACTTACCAATTACTTGAGTTTGTATCATCCCATACTTGCAAAGACAATTCATTGAGATGGGTGACGGCACTTTGAATTTGGGCATCTGTTCCTTGTAGTTCCAAGTCAAACCAACCATCTCCAACAGCATTGGCTCCCAAAATTGCCGCGGTAATATTCACAGTTAGTCCGTACTCAGAGACGAGGCGAGAAATCACAGGTTCTTGGTGATAGTCCTTAGGAATTCTCACCCTGATACGTTTATTGTTATTTGTCATTTGTCATTTGTCATTTGGTGTTGGGTGTTTGTCCCCTTGTCCCCCAATCCCCAGTCCCCAACTCAATCCACATCTTTAATGCGGGTCTTTCGTTCTAGAATCTCCTTCAACACCAAGGTGACTACTGCTAGGAGTGCCAACAGTACAGCAGCAGAGAAGGCAGCTTCCGTTTCATATTGTTTGTAAGCATCCTCTACAAATAGCGGTAAACTCTGAGTTTTATCAGCAATATTGCCAGATACAACCGAAACAGCACCAAATTCACCCATTGCTCTGGCATTGGTGAGAATTAAGCCGTAAAGTAAACCCCAGCGAATACTAGGTAGAGTAACGCGCCAAAATGTTTGCCAATCGGTTGCACCCAATGTTCTGGCTGCTTCTTCTTGATCGCTGCCAAACTCTTCTAAAACTGGAATCACTTCCCTAGCTACAAAAGGCATACTCACGAATGACGTAGCTAGTACCATCCCTGGAAAGGCAAAGATAATTTGGATATCATGTGCTTGCAGCCAAGGGCCAAACCAGCCATTTCGCCCATAAAGCAGCACAATCATTAATCCTGCAACTACCGGAGAGATAGAAAAAGGCAGGTCAATAATACTTAAGATTACAGCCTTACCAGGGAACTTATGACGAGCGATCGCCCAAGCGGCACAAAGTCCAAAGACTGTATTTAGCGGCAAAGCTATCACTGCTAGTAACAGCGTTAGCCAAGCTGCATGGAGAAAGGCAGGCCTGGACAAGTTAGCAAAGAACGGGCCCACCCCCTTACCGAAGGCTTGGATAAAAACGTTGAGAGCTGGGATATATTGAACCAGCGCTAAATAGGCGATCGCAATCCCAATCAAAAGTGTGGGTACCCAACTGTTGGTTTGCTTGGGTTTGACTGTAGCTTTATCAGATGCAGATGAGTGAAAACTTGGCTTATCTACCGTCATATCTTCTTGACCACGCTTGTAAGAAATTAATTGCTAAAAGCAGCACCAAGGAAATTGCTAGTAAAACTACGCCGATCACAGTTGCACCAGAATAGTCATACTGCTCTAGTCGTTGAAAAATTAGCACTGGTGCAATTAAATCTTGGTAGGGTGTATTGGAAGAAATAATTACAGTAGAGCCATACTCCCCAACAGCACGCGAGAAACCCAAAGCAACACCAGTCAAAATTGTGGGAAATAAAGGCGGTAATATTACTTTCCAAAAAGTTTGCCATTGAGAAGCACCTAAAGACCAAGCTGCTTCTTCAATTTCATGTTCCATTTCCTGAAGCACTGGCTGCACTGTCCTGACTACAAATGGTAGCGAGATGAAGATCATTGCTACTGCTACCCCCACACGGGTGAAAGACACCTTAATTCCTAGTGGTGCTAGCAGCGAACCAATCCAGCCATTATCGCTGTACACGGTTGCCAATGTTAAACCTGCTACCGATGTTGGCAGTGCAAAAGGTAAATCTACGGTGGCATCAATGATGCGTTTCAAGGGAAAGTCGTAGCGCACCAAAACCCAAGCAATCAAAGTCCCAAAAAACCCATTCAGCAAAGCCGCGAATATAGATGTAATAAATGTGACATTATATGTAGCCAATGCCAGGGGACTGGTAGCTATTTCCCAAAATCTAGCTGGCGGCTCCGTACTCGCTTTGAGAAACATGGCTGCGATCGGGAGAAATAACATTACTGTTAGGTATCCGAAAGTAATTCGCCAAGTCCAAGGAATCTGACGTAACTTATTCAGGAATGTCTTCCAAGCCGGAGTCTTACGATCAACTTCAAAAGAAGGAGATATAGCCATAGTCAAGAATGCAAAAGGTCAAGGGTTAAGGGTTAAGGGTCAAGGGTCAAGGGTCAAGGGTCAAGGGTCAAGGGTCAAGGGTCAAGGGT
>JAVRCF010000143.1:0-13249 GCA_034530935.1 Aulosira sp. DedQUE10
GAACCCATTTGCTATTTCGGCGAACCCATTTGCTATTTCGGCGAACCCATTTGCTGTTTCGGCGAACCCATTTGTTATTTCGGCGTACCCATTTGTTATTTCGGCGAACCCATTTGTTATTTCGGCGAACTCATTTTGTTAGCTAGCGTTAACTACCTCGCAATAACTGGTCATATTCTGCATGAGTTCCAATCCAGAACCAAGCAATATCATCATTTTCTTCTACCGCCAAGGCACGATAGTGTATTCCGATTCGTACCGACCAAAACGAACCTACTTTTTTGAAGTGTAGCGATGGATACCGAGAATTTTGTTTGAGTAATTCGTAGCATTGATCGGCTAATTCTTGAATCTCGCTCGGTAACTGTCGATAGTGATACCAAAAATCAGGGGTTGCACGATATCTCACAGATCAGTACAACGTCCTTCATGTAAATGTTGCAGTGCGCGTTGAGCCAACTTATCAAGCCGACCTGCTGCGACATCTTCCTCAAACTGCCGATCCCATACTTCTGCATCAAATTCAGCAAACCAGACTCGGAAATCAGCAAGCTCTTGGGCTGATAGTTGGCTGATAGCACGTTCAATTTCTGGCAAATTACTCATAAGCTTGAAGGAGCTTTAAAGATCGTTCACTCCTCTCATAATAATGCTCAGGAGCTAGATCCAACTAGAAGTTAATGGGAATATTCAGAACAAAGGTTTAATTGGGTCATTCGATACAACTGGGTTCTGATCTAGAATTTCACTCACATTTATATAGAGCTTGTTTTTTGATTGTTCTGTTGTATCAGAATTAGAAAATGAAATTGCATTTGGCATTTTATAATGAAATATAGAAAATAAATTTTAATGAAGTCAAAAATATGACACACTCTTCACCAGAAAGAATAGTGAGACGTGGGAGAGTATTTCCGGAAATTCAATGGACAGAAGCACAAAAAGCTCAAGAAAAAGCCAGAAGACAGGCATTTTATGAGCGTTGTTGGGTGATTTTTGAGCGTTTACAACCAGAAATACTAGATAAATACTATGGTTGGTACATTGCTATTGAACCTGATAGTGGGGATTATTTTATTGATCGGGATCAAGAGGTAGCAAGTAAAATGGCCAGAGAAAAATATCCTCATGTGATTCATCATATTTTTGGCATTAACGAAACCGGAGTTAGTGGCTCAATATGATTGAGGGAAGATTTGGAGATAAAGGTCAAGTTTACTTTGAAATTGATTTAATTGGAGGGGATGACTTCAGCTTGACTGTAGAAACAATGTTAGATACAGGATTCACTGAATTTTTAGCTATGAACAAACAAGATGTACAAAGTCTTGATTGGTCTTTTTTGCGCCAAAATAAATTAAGAACTGCTCAAGGAGAAACTGAATTTGATGTTTATATTGGTAGGGTAATAATAGATGCTCAAGAGTGGGAAATTCCTGTATTTGCTGGAGATGAAATTCAGGAAATTTTACTAGGTTCTCGATGGCTGAAATTATTTATCTTAGTCGCTAATTATGGTCAAAATATAGTAAGTTTAGAGTTAATTTAATCAAGATTTTCTACAAAGTAAATAAAGTTCAAACTTTTTCTCCCTCTGCTCTCTGTCTTATCCCAACAATAATTTTTACACCGATCTACTTATAGCTGATAATCCTCACCAAACAAGGCAAAAGTGAGAAGTTAAAAGCGCAAAGTAGGCGGATGCCTTAACCCATTAGTGTCAACTTAAGCTAAAACACTTATTCCACAGGCATTTTACCCCACCCCAACCCCTCCCCTTGGCAAGGGGAGGGGCGGTTTTGGCTTTAGACAAAACCGGGGTGGGGTGACGGGGATTGTGATGATAGGTGAGTAAATTCAAAATCACGTCTTGACAAGGGTTTCATGTTAAGTTGACACCTATGGCCTTAACCGTCCCGCCTAACTTTGTAAGAAGGCAAAAGAAAGAAAAAGAAAAAATGGTTTAAAGCCTCAGATTTTTCACTTCGTACCCTACGGGATCTTGCTATAGGACGCTACGCGTTTTAATTATGGGAATTCTCTTTTTACTTTTTACTTTTTAATTTCTACTGTCTCAATCGGTTGTTAATCAAACTCTACAGGCCATAAATCAGAAACTGGTACTTCCCAACCTGGAAGCAGTTCGGGAACCGTTAGTAAATCGCCATTGTGCAGTACTATTACCTCTTTTCCCAAATTGTAAACTTCCACAATTTGCTCATCAGGATTAAGTAAAATTCCGACTTTAGTTCCCAAACTCAGAAATTCTTGAATCTTAGCTCTCTTATCATCTAAATTATCGCTGGGGGACTTGACTTCAACAGTCAAATCAGGAGCCAATTGAGCAAAAGATTTGGGAGAGCGACGTAAGCGTTCGGCTAATACAAATGAAGCATCTGGTGCGCGCAAATCTGAGTTTGGCAATCTAAAACCAGCACTAGAAGCTGTTATTCTTCCTAGCTTACGCGGTTTCACCCAGTTGTGTAACTCGGACACCATTGTAGCTGCAACTTCATCTGATTCGTATCCTGATGGACTCATAACAATAATATTACCCTCAACTAGTTCCATGCGATAGTCGGGGTATTGTTGCTGCATTTTTTCTAAATCTTCAACTGTCAGTGACATAAAGCCTCCGATGCTGACATGGGCTGTATTTATATTATGAGGAATCCAAAACAAACAGGCGATCGCGTTAAGAAGTCAAAAGACGCGATTAATCGCGTCTGTGCAAAGATAATCCCCAGACTTCGACAAGCTCAGTAACCATAAATAAATCGCGAAGTTTACTACGCTTTTCTGATTCATCAGCTTTTCTTGATAATTACTAGCAATTGATGTCTAAAATTCTATGTAATTTCACTTAAAAATATATTTACAAGTATAAAATAATACTGTATATTAAGAATAAGAAAGGCGATCGCCCATTCCACCAAGAACCTGCAATCGCCTTTCCCTCACCCCCTATTTCGGGAGCTAAATACAATAATGACACAATCGCAAAATTCCCAACTAGCTCAGTCTGATTTACGACAGTATTTACCCAGCGATGGGTTAGATACACCCGCCTTGAATCTATCCTCCGAAAAGCCTTCCCCCAAAAGAGAACCAATTAAACATATACTCATTGGTTCTCCAAAAGCCGTTACCAGTACTATTCACCGTTTGCACGTAAATGGCTACGCTAACGTAGGCGACTGGAGTCCACTATTACCAACTCTTAATCAGGGTGAAGTGATGAGTATTTTAGTTCGTCAGATTTTGGTGCTGTAGTTGAAATTTGTAGAGACGCGATTAATCGCGTCTCACAGAGGCGATATATCGCGTCTCTTTTTGGAAATTGAGCAAGGCGTAGGTATCGCCCTCAACTACTTTGTCAACAAATTTACAGTCAATCAGTGCAAATATGACCCGCAAACCTCACGATCAGTTCGCCAAGCAGTTTTTAGAAGAGCTACTATCACCCTTGGGTAAGGTAGAAGTTAATAAAGAAGTGATTGATGAGGCTCGACAAGTTGATGTGTTGTTTTCACCAGCATCGACATCTTCAGCACAAGCACAAAGCCTGGGATTACTAGGAAGAATAGCTGTGCTGAATACAGCTTTACTCGAACCGTTTCGCAATCAACCCAGCAAGACAGAAGTCCGAAATTGCCTTTTGAAGCTGTTAACAGTCATCGCAGATTCCCAACGCCAAGCCAAACGAGAAAATGCAACTATAGCTGAGGATAATTTAGCACGGTTGTGGATTTTATCACCCTCAGCTTCCCCAGAACTGCTTTCAAGTTTTGGCGCTAAACTAAAGTTAAAAAACTGGCTATCTGGAGTGTATTTTCTGTCTAATAGTTTGCGAACCGCGATCGTCGCCATTAACGAATTACCTGTGACAGAAGAAACGCTGTGGTTTAGGCTGCTAGGTAGAGGAAGTGTTCAACAGCAAGCTATGCAAGAATTAGTGGCGCTACCACAAGACAATTTATTGCGTAGTAATGTTTTAGAAATAGTTTACAGATGGCGAATCAATGTTATGACTCAGCAAGAATTAACCCAAGACGATCAAGAACTAATCATGAATTTAACCCCAGCTTATGAAGCAGCCAGAGCGCAGGCTGTGCAAGAAGGAGTACAGCAAGGTTTACAGCAAGGTTTACAGCAAGGATTGCAGCAAGGATTGCTGCAAGGATTGCAGCGATTACAGCAAGAGCGCCGCCAAGGTGTGGAAAATTTGTTGAAATACAGGTTTGGTTCTGTAGATGAAGAACTGGGGAGAGTTGTTGAGAGTTTATTACAGTTATCTCCAGAAGAGTTTACGCCTTTGTGTTTGCAATTATCTCGTAAAGAATTATTAGCGAGATTTAGTTAATAATTTGAACTTTCAATCTTGAAGATGATCGGGAGCTAATGATGAGTTTAACTCAAACTTACGAAGAAGCTAGAGCGCAGGCTGTACAAGAAGGAGTACAGCAAGGATTACAGCAAGAGCGTCGGCAAGTTGTGGAAATTTTGTTGAAATACAGGTTTGGTTCTGTGGATGAAGAACTAGCGAGAGTTGTTGAGAGTTTATTAGAGTTATCTCCACAAGAGTTTATGCCTTTGTGTTTGCAATTATCTCGTGAAGAATTATTGACGAGATTTATTCAGCAGTAAGAAGATAATCCCGTTAAGAGTTCCCTTTTAACGGGCAACAGGGAACAGATTGGTTTTGTAGGTGGATTTAACCCCAACCCAAACAAGTAACTTATAGAAGATGGGGTATTAAACTTTGATTAGAAACAGGAACTCTTAACTCTTCCCCGTTTCCTGTTCCGTTCTTCGATAAATCAATGGCGTTGAGTCTGGTGGGGATTTTTCTATTGCCTATTGCCTTCTTGCCTATTGTCTTTTAAAAATGACAAATGACGATCGCCACGAGTTAACTCAACCCCCTAAACTATGGTTAACCTACCCACCGCATTCAACGCCCTCCAAGAACAACTCCTCAACGCTGCGGAAAAATTCGCTACCGATGCTCAACCTTTAAGCGAAATGCTAACCGCTTTAATAGCAGATGTAGAAAAGGCTAGCAGCGAACCTCTAGAAATTTTCCCGGTGTGTCACCATTCGCCATCCTCAGCGTTGCAGATGGTGAGACGTTTACGCGAAAAGCCGCCGAAAGTAATCTACTTAGAACTGTGCGAAGACTTGCAAAACACTGTCGAGAATTTACGTGATTGTAAATTACCCGTCGCTTTACAAGCCTTTGCTGCCGAATCAGAGCATTTTTCGCCCAAAATCATGCCGTTGAGTGTGGTTGCACCGATTACCGAAGCTTCGGCAGAATATCAAGCGATCGCATTTGCATTCCAACACCCAGAAACTGAGTTAGTATTTGTAGACCGGGCTGTTGATTTTGTTTTCCAGTGGGAACCTCCTGATACTAAACCTGTTGAGGAGTCGGAGGAACCCGCCAGCGATGAAGCAAAAATGCACGGTTCGGCGGTTGGTGTGGAAGTAGGTAGCCTAGTACCAACATTTGACCAATTTTTAACCTTTTTACTGCGAAACTCCAATACCCGCCACTTTTCGGAATGGTGGGATGAGTATGTGGAAACGGCAATTATTGGCGCAGATTACGACACCTACCGCCAAGTGATGTTTCTCATCGGTAGCTTGCTGCGGCGTTTAGGAACCCGCGACAAAGATATCGAAAGCGATCGCCAGCGCGAACGCTATATGTGGACTTGCATGAAAAAACACATGGCGGCGAATCATATTGCACCGTCGGAAGCTATCTATATCTGCGGTGCAGCTCATTCAGCTAGCGATGTAGAAGAATATAGTGTCACTAATAATAATGTGTGGGAGATACCGGAACGCACCCAAACCAAATGGTTATACGGTTTAATTCCTTCGAGTTTTGCTGCTATCGAATACCAATTTCATCATCCGGCGGGTACGGTGTCGCTGGCGGAAGCAACTTGGAAAAAGAATCTCAAGGTGACGGGGTTGAAGGGATTTTCTTTAAATAAAGAAGAGAAAGCAACCAAAACTAAACCCAGTCCAGTTGTAGCAACCAACTCTACCCTCACAGCTTTTTTAACTCGTCCCCCAGAACTAGCCGCCGCCGATACCGAACAATTATTGCAATGGTGCGCTGATATTGTCGGATTAGCGCGAAAAAATGCCTATTTAGCTAGTACAGCCGACTCCATCGCTATCTACCAAACCTCAATGCTGCTAGCTGGAATGCGGAACCGGATGCACCCTACACCCTACGATTTCCAAGATGCAGCCATAACTTGTCTAGAAAAAGACCGCACTCCGAAAAAACGTAATATTTACCAACTTTGCCAAATTTTACTCGGAGGCGATCGCATTGGTACGGTTGGTTATGCTTCTTTACCTCCCCTGGCGCAAGATGTGTACGACAGGCTTAAACCATTGGGAGTCAACCTACTTGCACAAACAAATCAACGCGCCTTAATGGATTTTAAACAGCAACCGGAACTTCTACCCTGTTCCGATGTGCTGTGGCGATTGCATTATTTGTTGGGTGATGTAATTGTAAAACCAATTATGGGCGATCGCAGTCTTGGCTCAAAACCGATTCAAGAATCTTGGGAAATTCGCATCGGTAAATACCAGCGCCATATTATCATGCTCGGTTATGAGGGTGTCAGCATCGAGCAAGTTCTAGAACAGCGTCTCAAGCAATTGGCTTTCTCCCCACAAGCACAAACCAGCGATGTACTCAAAGCCACAGAAGATAGCATTTTATATGCGCGCAGCCTCAGATTAACGCAAGAACTTGGAGAACACGCAATTTCTCTCCTCAAACAAGAAACTGGTGTCAGCGACGCACCACAAGTATTTGAGCGAGTCCGCAGGCTAGTACATTATTACCGCACCACCCCCACAGGCTTACCGGAATGGATCGAGCGTTTTGTTACTACAGGCTACGGTCATTACGCCACCTTACTACCCCAAGCCTTCGCGGATAGGGGAACAACTCCCGAACAAATCGCCGGGATGTTGAATTTTATTTTCACACTGGAAAGTTTGGCTTTATCTCTAGGTTGTAACCGCAGTCAACTATTAATCGGTGTCAAACAATCAAGCCAAGGTTTAGACGACCCCGCCAAAATTGGTTTATTGTGGACAACTGAATGGTTGCTGACATTAAGAAAAATCGAAGAAATTCGGGAATTCTTCAATGATGTGATTAACAATGAAATGTTAATTAAATCTTTCCCAGAATACTTAAATGGTTTTATCTTATCTCTGACATTTGCACCCCGAATCAGTAAATTTGTAGTAGAACTATTAAGTAAATTATTCGCCACAGTTCCCGACAAAATTTTATTACCTTGGTTACCAAACCTAATTCTCAAGCTGCGACCCCATGCCCAAATTCTCCAAGGATTAATCAAAGAAGCCGCTAGTAATTTCCCGAAAAATTTAGCTGGTTTTAATAACTGGGTTCCTGCATGGACAAAACAGCAACCTGAGATTACAGAAAATTTAAATAGAGTTGAGGCTACACCTACACTCAGCGAAAATGAGTTAAAAATCCGAGAATTTCTGTTTAATTCACCAGCCACAACCAATGCGCTGGCAAAATTATTAGGTATTGAAAATTTGACTTGGGAAGATAATTTAGAAACACATCAAGAGTATCAAGAAAGTTTATCTGAAACCGAACTGAAAACCCAAGAATTAGTTACTACTTATCCAGCAACATTAAATTACTATGCTGGACTACTTAATTAAAGCTATTGATTTTTAAAATATACAGTACAAATCATCCGGGCACAACATTGTTCATTGGTGTCAACATAAGCTCAAACGCTTATCCCACAGGCATTTTACCCCACCCCTAACCCCTCCCCTTGGCAAGGGGAGGGGACGTTTTGGCTTTAGACAAAACCGGGGTGGGGTAACGCGGATCGTGATGGTAAGCTAGAGAACTGAACATCACGTCTTTACAAGGGTTTCACGTTAAGTTGACACGTATGAACAATCTTGTGCCCCTACCTGTGTAATTAAAAAAAAATGCTTGCTTGTAGCGTGTGTTGTCGCGCAACGCACCATTAGCTGTCTCATTTCTCCCTCATCCCCTATCGCACAGTCTCTCTTGTTAACTCCGCATCTATGGGTTTGACGAGATAAATCCGCAACATATGCCAGATGATAGCGTTAATGACTGGTAATTTTTGCCAGAACTTGAGAAACTGAGGGCGATCGCTCTTGTTAATCTCTGTGAGTTTCTGATTATTCTCGTAACACTGCTCTAACCGCCAGAAAAACTCAGGGTGATTGGTATCTAATATGATCGGAAATGCTCTAGCGGCGGTGTTGTTTGTCTGTGCGATCACTTGGTTATTATACTTGCGCGGATGAATACCGATGGATTCGTAAAAGCTGGCGCGTTCAAATACTGTAATTGTGTGGGTAACAAACACCGTCAGCAAAAAGAAATGCACCCACAACCGCGCTTTCCAGTTATCCCATAATTGCGGTTGCGATCGCAGCAATGCTTTAAAGAAATCTCCATGCCGATTCTCATCTTGGCACCAACTCTCAAATTTGCGAAACAGGGGATAAAATTGGTAGTGCGGGTTTTTCTCCAAATGACGATACATCAAGATATAGCGCCAGTAACCAATTTTCTCCGATAGGTAGACTGTGTAGATAACCCACGCTGGCGGGAAAAAGATATAAGTACGACTTTTAGTTAAGTAGCTCAAGTCTAGGGAAAGGTTAAAATCTGCCATTGATTTGTTTAAAAACCTCGCATGACGCGCTTCATCCCGGACAAAGGACAAAGGACAAATGCCCCATGCCCCATGCCCCATTCCCAATGCCCATGCCAAAATGTGCCTTCACCGACAGACAAAAATAAAGAAATATTAATACCTTTATAGTTATACAAATATAAATAGTTAAATATTTTTGGGAGAAAAAAATAGCAGGGATGAGCATCGGCAGTGTTATTTGCTGGATCGAGAGATGCTAATCCTGTCTAACCCCAAAATTGGTCATTTGGCATTTGTCTTTTGTCCTTTGTCACCCTCATCCCCCCTCATCTCTCTCCCTCATCACCCTCATCCCCATTCCCCACAAGCGCGCATTACTTCGGAGGTTTTGATGGTTTTTCTCTTACCTGGTGTCAAGTTTGATTTGGAGATGATCCAAAAATATGATGCTCCTGCACCTAGATACACCAGTTACCCACCTGCTACTGAGTTAAGCGAAGCATTTACCACAACTGATTTGCAAAATGCGATCGCAGGCTCGAATCAACGAAAAACTCCCCTGTCTTTGTATTTCCACATCCCTTTTTGTCAGAGTGCGTGCTATTTTTGCGGCTGTAATACGGTAATTTCTAACAATAAGAATATTGCCAAACCTTACTTAGAACATTTAGTTCAAGATATCAAACAAACAGCAGCTTTAATCGATTCTGAACGCCAAGTCCTGCAAATTCATTGGGGTGGCGGTACACCTAATTATTTAGATCGCGACCAAGTAGAATTTTTGTGGAAACATATTACTAAAAATTTTACTATCGATCCAGAAGCAGAGATTTCAATTGAAATTAATCCCCGCTATGTAGATAGAAATTACATTTTATTTCTCAGAAAAATTGGCTTTAATCGCATTAGCTTTGGCATTCAAGATTTTAATCGCCAAGTGCAAGTTGCAATTAATCGTGTGCAGCCAGAAGAAATGCTCTTTGATGTCATGAGTTGGATCAGAGAAGCCCAATTTGAAAGTGTGAATGTAGACCTGATTTATGGTCTACCATATCAAACCCGGCAGAGTTTTCGGGAAACAGTGAAAAAGACCATAGAATTAGACCCAGATAGGATTGTAGTCTTTAACTTTGCTTATATTCCGTGGATTAAACCTGCACAAAAAAATATTCCGGAAGAAGCGTTACCCCAGCCGCAGGAAAAGTTAGAGATTTTGAAAATGACCATTGAAGAACTCACAAATAATGAGTATCTTTTCATTGGTATGGATCATTTTTCTAAGTCTAATGATGAACTAGCGATCGCCCAAGGCAATGGCACTCTCAAGCGTAATTTTCAAGGCTACACTACCCACGCTGAAACAGAATTGTTTGGTTTTGGAGCTACATCTATTAGTATGCTAGAAGATGCCTATTTCCAAAATCACAAACAATTAAAGGATTATTATCAGGCAATTACTGCGGGTGTGTTGCCTATGAGTAAAGGCATCAAACTAACTCAAGATGACATTACGAGACGAGATGCCATCATGAGCATTATGTCTCACTTTCAGTTACATAAGCAAGACATCGCAGATAAATATCACATCTGTTTTGATGAATATTTTGCCCATGAACTAGAGATGTTGAAACCTTTAGAAGCCGATGGACTGGTTAGTTTATCAAAAAACTACATTTTGATTACAGACATTGGCAGATTGCTGGTGAGAAACATTGCCGTTATCTTCGATAACCACATGAGAATCAAAGAAAAACAATTCTCTAAGGCAATATAAACGGTACTTACGCAATTGGCACATATATTTGGGTGAAGAGTCAAGAGTCAAAGTTTTATGGACAGTTGACTTTTGACTCTGGAAAGCTTTGGTCGGAAAAATATGACACTTGCAAAAGCCCTAATAAATTCGTAGTCAGGACTGAAGCCCTGAATTTTTTAGCACTCAAGTGCTGACTACAGTCTTTGATACTCCCACCGCTAGTAGCACGTGGGATTCTTGCATTAAGGGAATTGAGGATAAGGGAGACAAACTTTTGACTCTTGACCTTTGACCTTTGACCCCAATATTAAACAGATATTATGCCATCTTGACTTCAATTAGATACTATTGATGCTAGATAATGGGAAAGCTTTGACATTTTACTGCCCATCTAGAGCTGAAGAACACAATTAACTACTATGCGAACTCACTATTGCGGCGCACTCCGAAAAGAACATATTGGAGAAACTGTTACCTTGTACGGATGGGTAGACCGTCGCCGCGATCATGGGGGCGTGATATTTTTAGATTTGCGCGATCGCTCTGGCATTGTCCAGATTGTCAGCGATCCGCAACGTACCCCAGATTCCTACGAACAAGCTAATGCTATACGGAATGAATACGTTGTGGAAATCACTGGTAGAGTAACACAACGTCCCAATGAATCTTTAAATTCCCGCATTCCCACAGGTGAAGTGGAAATCTACGCGGATCAGATTAATTTGCTAAACGGTGTCCGCAAACAGTTACCTTTCCAAGTTTCCACCGCTGACACTGAAACAGTGCGGGAAGACTTGCGACTGAAATATCGTTATTTGGATTTGCGGCGCGAACGGATGGCGCGGAATATGCAATTGCGTCATCAAGTTGTGAAAGCGATGCGTCGCTATTTGGAAGACGTGGAAGGTTTTATTGAAGTTGAAACCCCTGTACTTACCCGTTCTACCCCAGAAGGGGCGCGGGATTACATTCTCCCCAGTCGCGTTAACCCTGGTGAGTGGTTCGCCCTACCACAATCACCGCAATTATTCAAACAATTGCTGATGGTATCTGGGATGGACAGATATTATCAGATTGCTCGTTGCTTCCGCGATGAAGACTTACGCGCTGACAGACAACCAGAATTTACTCAATTGGACATGGAAATGAGTTTCATGTCTCAAGAAGAAATTATTGAACTGAACGAGAAGTTAGTTTCTTATATCTTCAAAACTGTTAAAGGAATTGAGTTACACCATCCCTTCCCGCGTCTCACCTACGCTGAAGCGATGGAACGTTACGGTAGTGATAAACCAGATACTCGCTACGGTTTAGAACTAGTGAATGTTTCCGATATCTTGAAAGATTCGGGTTTCAAAGTCTTTCGTGATGCTGTATCCAATGGCGGTATTGTCAAAATCTTACCGATTCCTAATGGTAACGATGCAATTTCTAACGTCCGCATCAAACCAGGTGGGGACTTATTCAAAGAAGCTAGTGAAGCAGGCGCGAAAGGTTTAGCTTACATCCGCGTCAGAGAAAACGGGGAAATTGACACCATTGGTGCAATTAAAGACAACCTCAGCCCTGAACAAAAACAAGAAATTTTACAGCGCACAGGTGCAAAAGCCGGTCATTTGCTGCTATTTGGGGCTGGTGATACAACTACCGTTAACAAAACTTTAGATAGATTACGGCAAGCGATCGCTAAAGAATTTGCGTTAATTGATCCAGATAAAATCAACTTGCTCTGGATTACTGATTTCCCGATGTTCGAGTGGAATGCTGATGAAAAACGCCTGGAAGCATTACACCACCCATTCACCGCACCCCATCCCGATGACTTGAGTGATTTAAAAACCGCCCGCGCCCAAGCTTACGATTTAATATTTAACGGCTTTGAAGTTGGCGGTGGTAGTCGCCGGATTTATCAGCGAGAAATTCAAGAACAGGTGTTTGAAGCGATCGGGTTGTCTCCCGAAGAAGCCCAAAATAAATTTGGCTTTCTCATGGAGGCTTTTGAATATGGTACACCGCCGCATGGTGGCATCGCCTACGGTTTAGATCGGTTGGTGATGTTGCTAGCTGGGGAAGAATCGATTCGTGATGTCATCGCTTTTCCGAAGACACAACAAGCCCGTTGTTTGTTGACGGAAGCACCTTCTGGGGTAGATGTCAAGCAGTTGAAAGAATTACACGTTGCTTCAACTTACAAGCCAAAGGATTAGTAATGATGAAGGGGAATTGGGTTATGCAAAATACAAGATACTATACGGGAGCATCCCAATTTTGCTACTTTAACTCTCTTCCCTCACCCCCAGCCCCTCTCCCAAACCCTACGGTGTACACACAAGTCGAAAAAATACCTAAGCTATGCATTAAAGGACTCAAATTTTGTGACACTCAAAGTATCGCACTTACCATCATCCCGCCCTACACTGAAGTGTAGGGCTAATAGTCAAAGTCCACTCAAGTGGACTGAAATATACTGCTTAGTCTACTTCAGTAGACTTGAACTATTAGCCTTAGAATTCATTCCAAGGCGAGATGGCAACGAAGCCGGAGCATTTGTGTGTACACCGTAGGGTTTGGGAGAGGGGAGAAATGACTTTAATTCCCCTTCTCCCAATGGGAGAAGGGTTAGGGGATGAGGGCTATCAAGGTTTTTGCACCGGAAGAGATGCTCCCTTTGTTATTTCGGCGTACGCATTTGTTATTTCGGCGTACGCATTTGTTATTTCGGCGAACCCATTTGTTATTTCGGCGAACCCATTTGTTA
>JAVRCF010000144.1:0-12982 GCA_034530935.1 Aulosira sp. DedQUE10
CTTTCTTTAACAAGGTCACGACTTTCTTTAACAAGGTCACGACTTTCTTTAACAAAGTCACGACTTTCTTTAACAAGGTATAGCGATTTCCATATTTGTGAGGTATATCACAATACGCTTGGTGTTAGAGCCAAAAACCTTGATACGCGTAGGTTGGGGAGCCACTGCGCCCTTACGGGTTTCCCGGCTTGTACCCCTACGGGGAAGCAAGCTATGCGTAGCGTCTCCCCTTCTCCCAAAGGGAGACGCTAGCGCCAAGGGAGAAGCAAGTGGCGTTTGAGGCGCAAGCGAAATCCAATATTGCTGGGGTTTTGTTGGGTTTCGTTCCTCAACCCAACCTACATTTATCTTCAAAATCCAGGACTAAAGTCCTGACTACGAATTTATTCACGCAAGAGAACTAAAGCGACAGACTATCTCTAGGGAAAAAATTTGACACTTGCGTAAATCTTAAATTAAATCAGCTATTTATAAATCTTTAGTAAATTTACTTACCTATAATCTTTTCTTAACCCTTATTCATGGAATTAGAGTAATTATTTACACTAGCAAAACTACTGAACTCTGATTTTATAAATTATGGCACCTACAATTTTGAATATCGGTGATATTGCGATTGTTGGTTTTCGTTCGGGCGCACCTGATGGCTTGGCATTTGTTACTTTCAAAGATTTAGATATTGGAACCATGCTTGGTTTCACTGATGCTTCATATCAACAACCAAGTACCGCTAGCAGTTGGCGCGGTAGTGAAAATTTTGCAGTTTGGACAGCTTCCACATTCGTACCTGCTGGTACAGTTGTTGTTCTTTCCTTTCCCAATAGCCCGCCTTCTACTTCAGACAATGGTTCTATCAGTAGTAATGGGTTAAATGGGATTTCTGGTAGTGGCGATCAGATTTTTATTTATCAGCGAAGTGATGGAACGGTGTCTACCAATTCACCATTTACATCTAGTGCAACTGCAACAACCTGGAATGCAGCGAATGGCGGTTCTCTGCTGTTCGGGATTAATGTTGCTTCAACTGGTGGCTTTATTACCAGTGGGACAGCTAACTTAAATAGTACCAATACCTCTTACGTACCTGATGCAGGGTCAGGTGCAGGTGCGCTGACACTTGGTTCAACTGCTCTCAATATTACCAATTCCGGTATTGTTGCAAATGCCCAGTACAATGGTTCCCGTACTGGGTTATCTATTGCTGATTTCAAGGCTCAGATTCTTGAGCAGAACAATTGGGTTAGTGTTGATGGGACAACTGGAACACTAAACTCGACAGATTTTGCGATCGCTAGTGGCACTCCTATAGTTAACTTATCTGTTAGCCCAAGTACAGGAACTGAAGCAGGCACAACATTAATTACAGTCACCGCCACCGCCTCTAATGCAGTTTCCGGTGACCAAACAGTTAACTTAGGGGTTTCAGGAACTGGTATTACGACAGAGGATTATACCCTTAGCGGCACTACAATCACAATTCCTAACGGACAAACAATCGGTTCTGTCACCTTCACAGTTAAAGATGATGCTTTAGTTGAAGGCGAAGAAACAGCAACTTTGACTATCAGCAATCCTTCTGCTGGTATTACCCTCGGCACGAGTTCTCAGAATATTGCGATCGCAGATAATGATCTTGCTGCTGTTCCCACAGTTAATTTATCTGTCAGTTCTAGTGCTGGTTCCGAAGCTAATACAACAGCCATCACTGTAACTGCTACTGCTTCCAACGCGGTTTCTGGCAATCAGACGGTGAATTTAGGAGTTTCGGGTGCAGGTATCACCGCCGGAGATTATTACCTCAGCCGCAATACCATCACCATTGCCAACGGACAAACCAGTGGTTCTGTTACCTTCATCGTTGCAGATGATGCGATCGCAGAAGCAACTGAAACTGCTACCTTGACAATTGGGACACCTTCAGCAGGTATTGCTTTAGGTAGCACCACCTCGCAAAATATTACGATTACCAACAACAACTCCAGCACTTTGCAAAAAGTTGGTGGCTTTACTAGTGCTAATGGCGCGGAAATATCAGCTTTTGATCCAGGAAGCGATCGCCTGTTTGTAGTTGCAGGCAGTACAGTGGATACTTATAGCGTCAGCAACACCGGGGCACTCACCTTAATTAATTCGTTGACCACAGGATTTACACCCCCCGCAGGTACGCAAGCCATCCCCAACAGTGTTGCGGTGAAAAATGGCATTGTCGCAGTCGCCTACGCCATTCAAAACAGCACCACCAACGCCCAACAAACCGGACAGGTGAGTTTCTACAACGCTGCCGATGGCGCATTTTTAAACTCGGTGGCTGTAGGTGCATTACCTGATATGCTGACCTTCACACCCGATGGTAAGAAGGTATTAGTAGCCAATGAGGGAGAACCCAACAGCTACGGGCAAGCAAATTCCGTCGATCCTGAAGGTTCTGTGAGTATTATTGACATTTCCGGCGGCGTGGCGAGTGCAACTGTTGCCCAAGCTACATTTACCAGCTTCAATAGTCAGATTGCCACACTCAAAGCCGCAGGTGTGCGAATTACTGGCCCCGGATCGACGGTGGCACAGGATTTAGAACCAGAGTACATTGCTGTATCTCCAGACGGAAAAACTGCGCGGATTACTTTGCAAGAAAATAATGCGATCGCAGTTCTGGATATTGCCAGCGCTACCATCACTGACATTTTGCCCTTGGGTGTGAAGAACTACAACCTTCCAGGCAATGGCATTGATGCCAGTGATCAAGATGGCGGTATCAATATTAAGAACTGGCCAGTATTTGGATTGTATCAGCCAGATGCGATCGCTAGTTTCACAGCTAATGGACAAACCTACTACATCACCGCTAACGAAGGTGATTCCCGTGCCTACGCAGGATTTAATGAAGAAATTCGTGTTGGTGCGGCTGGATATGTTTTAGATCCAACAGCTTTCCCCAATGCAGCCACCCTGAAGCAAAACGCCAACTTGGGAAGATTGCAACTAACCAATGCCACAGGTGATACAGATGGAGATGGAGACTTTGATCGGATAGAATCATTTGGGGCGCGTTCCTTCTCAATATGGGATGCAAGCGGCAAGCAAGTTTTTGATAGTGGCGATCAACTCGAACAAATCACCGCAACCAGAGTCCCAACTCTGTTTAACTCAGATGGGACGGCTGCTACCTTTGACACCCGGAGTGATAATAAAGGGCCAGAACCAGAAGGTGTTGCGATCGGAGTTATCAACAACCGCACCTATGCCTTTATCGGTTTAGAACGCACTGGCGATGTCATTGTTTATGAGGTGACAAATCCTCAAGCGCCGACTTTTGTTCAGTACATTAACACACCAGAAGATGTTGCACCCGAAGGGCTGACCTTTATTTCAGCAGCTGATAGTCCCACAGGCAAGCCTTTGTTAGTCACGGCGAATGAAGTTAGCAAGACGGTTGCTGTGTTTGAAGTTACACCACCCGTCCGAATTAGCGATATTCAAGGAGTCAGTCACACCTCCCCGCTAGCTGGGCAAAATGTCACAAATGTTCCGGGGATTGTCACAGCCTTGAAATCCAACGGTTTCTACATTCAAGACCCCAACCCAGACAGCGATGACCGCACTAGTGAAGCTATCTTCGTTTTCACCTCGTCAGCACCAACTGTCCAAGTGGGAGACTCTGTAAAGGTTAGCGGTACGGTGACAGAATTCCGTCCAGGGGGTAATGCTAATAACCTAACGACTACACAAATTACCAGTCCCTCGATTGTTAAACTCTCCAGTGGTAACGCTTTACCTGCTGCCACAATTCTTGGTGATGGTGGACGTGCCATTCCGAATACAGTCATTGAAAACGATGCCAGCAATGTAGAACAAAATGGCATTTTCGACCCAGCCGAAGATGGTATTGATTTCTACGAAAGCTTAGAAGGAATGCGGGTACAGGTAAATAATCCTGTAGCTGTTAGCCCGACAAATTCCTTTGGGGAAATTTGGGTGTTAGCTGATAATGGCGCAAATGCTACTGGACGCACAGCCAGAGGTGGTATTGCAGTTAGTGCTAATGATTTTAATCCAGAGCGTATCCAAATTGATGATACTTTATTTACCTCTGGTAGCTCACCAAAAGTTAACGTGGGTGCCACTTTGGGCACAATTACAGGCGTGGTTGATTATAACTTCAGCAACTACGAAGTTCTGCCAACGTCGGTGACTGTTACCTCTGACACTCTCACTAAGGAAGTTACAGCCCTTACTCCTACCACTGATCAACTAACAGTTGCGACCTTCAACGTCGAAAACCTTGACATAGGGGATGGTGCAATCAAGTTTAACAACCTTGCTAGCCGGATTGTCAATAATCTGCGATCGCCAGATATCATTAGTCTCGAAGAAATTCAGGACAATAACGGGCCGACGAATGATAGCGTAGTTGATGCCAGCACCACCTTCCAAACATTAATTAATGCCATTACTGCTGCTGGTGGCCCCACATATCAATATCGCCAAATTGACCCAGTAGACGATACTAATGGCGGTGAACCTGGTGGAAATATCCGGGTGGGCTTCTTGTTTAATTCCAATCGTGTCAGCTTTGTAGATCGCCCCGGTGGTACTTCCACCTCCAGCACCACAGTCAGCAACGTTTCTGGTGTTCCTACAGTTTCTAATAGTCCTGGTTTGATTGACCCCACCAACTCCGCCTTTACTAGCAGTCGTAAGCCGTTAGTTGGTGAATTTACTTTCAATGGTCAAGCTGTATATGTAATTGGGAATCACTTTAACTCTAAAGGCGGCGACCAACCATTATTTGGCCCGAATCAACCACCAACCCTCACTAGCGAAACTCAGCGCAATCAACAAGCCACGGTGGTGAAAAACTTTGTTGAAAGTATTTTAGCAATCAACCCCAACGCCAATGTAGTAGTAGCAGGCGACTTAAATGACTTTGAATTCTCCAACCCTGTCAGCATCTTAGAAAGCGCTGGACTGACTTCCCTAATTGAAACTTTGCCCCAAAATGAACGTTATACCTACAACTTTGAGGGTAATGCTCAAACTCTGGATCATATCCTTGTAAGTACGAACTTGCAAAGTAAACTTGATGGCTATGATGTGGTACATATCAATTCTGAGTTTGCTGACCAGGATAGCGATCATGACCCCAGTGTGGCAAGATTTAACTTACCAGTTCCTAACCTAGCCCCAACTGCGGTTAACTTCAACAACACAACCACCAGCTTAGTTGAGAATAGCAACACCACCAACCGCGTAAAATTAGCAGAGATTGCGATCGCGGATGATGGACTGGGTACAAATAATTTGAGTCTGACTGGTGCAGATGCTAGCTTCTTTGAAATCGCCAATTCTGTTTTGTATCTCAAGGCTGGTACAAATCTAGATTACGAAACCAAATCCAACTACAGCGTCACGGTTGCAGTTGATGACCCAACTGTAGGCAATACCCCCGATGCTACTGCTAGTTTCGCCTTGGCTGTCACCGATGTAAATGAAGCCCCCATCGCCAACAATGACAGCGCTACAACTACAGATATTCAGCCTGTCGTAATTAATGTTCTGGCAAATGATAGCGACCCAGAAAAAGATGGATTGACCATCAGTAATTTCACTAGCCCTGCTAAAGGTGTAGTAGTAAAAAATGCTGATAATACTTTGACCTATACCCCTAACATTGGTTCTTCTGGGGCTGATACCTTCGCCTACACCGCCAGCGATGGTAAAGGTGGTACTGCTACAGCGACAGTAAACCTGACTGTTAACTTAGTTAGCAATACCATTAACGGCACCTCCGGTAACAATATCCTCATCGGTACTGACAAAGTTGATATTATCCGGGGTCTGGCTGGTAACGATTTAATCACAGGTAATCAGAACAATGATTTCCTTTATGGAGGTAGTGGCAATGATGCACTCGAAGGCGGAAATGGTAACGACAACCTTTATGGAGAAGATGGCAATGATGCCTTGTTAGGTGGCAATGGCAACGACACCCTTTATGGTGGTAGTGGCAATGATGCACTTGAGGGTGGAAATGGTAACGACAACCTTTATGGAGAAGATGGCAATGATGCGTTGCTAGGTGCCGATGGCGATGATTTGCTAGTTGGCGGTAAAGGAAGAGACATTTTAACTGGTGGTAGTAATAGCGATCGCTTTTACTTAACTGGCACAGGTGAATTTGATACCATTATCGACTTTAACTCCAACGTTGACAAAATTGTCATCTCTAAATCCGAATTCAGCCTTAGCCAAGCACCGGGTACACTTGATCCTGGCTTGTTCCGGACTGGTACAAAAGCAACAACAGAAAGCGATCGCTTTATCTATGATCGCCTTCGAGGTAACCTATTCTTTGATGCTGATGGCACTGGTAGCACTGCACAAATTCAGATAGGCCAGTTATTTAATAGAGCAGCACTCACCAGTACCGATATTACTGTAATTGCCTAATTTTTATACGCTTGGGTTAAGGTAATTAGAGATTGATTGGTCAGTTGTTGAAAAAGCCAGCATATTGGGGGATTCTCCCCCAAACCCCCGATTGAGGGACGGTTGCGTCCCCCAAACCCCCTCCAAAATATGTAATACCAATTTGAAAAAAGAATGCGACAGATGGGTAGGGGAGCCACTCTGTTTATTGGTATCAACTTAACGTAAAACCCTTATGAAGGCGTGATTCTGAATTTACTCACCTACCATCAAGATCCGCGTCACCCCACAAGAGTTTTGTCTAAAGCCAAAACCTCCCCTCAGAGCAGGCGAAGAGAAGTTGCGTGCGGGGGTTTACCGATGGGACGGATATAAACATCCAGTGTGGCTTTACTTACACCAATACCTACCCAAGTCGAGAGATTATCCATTTAAAACTCTCACAATTTTTATGTACCCTATTTTCAATTCATCTCTTTGATTTCACTCATCCTTGCCTGATGCGGACTGTATACTTTAAATATCAGTGTTTAAAGCTTTGACCCTGGCGACTGTTCGAGTTCTTTCATAGAGATTGTTGTGGTGCCCCTTGCACTTTACGGTCTAATATGACCAAGGTTGGGACGGTCTACCACTTCTTCTAAGATACAAGGTTGGGTTGTAGCTTGCTTCCCGCAGGGTACGTAGTGAAACCCAACAAACCCCGAAAAATGTTGGGTTGAGGAACGAAACCCAACCTACGCAGGTTAAAGTTTTTGGCTCTAACTGAACCGTATTGGGCTAAAACAGATTTTCGTTAATGCACCATCTTTGCCATCAGCAGTGCTTTAGACTTGGAGCAGGCTAGCACTAATTACAGTAACGACAAGCGTAACGAAGAATAAGACGAAAACTAGAATTTGTCTATCTTGTATCTGCATTTGCTGTTCAATTCAGGGTAACTGAAACTTTTTGTAGCAGACTGGGCAAAGACTTGCTTTGCCTAAAAGTTTGAGGTTGGAGTATTTGCCGCACTTAAAGCAAGTGCCTTCTAAGTGGATTGTTCCAACTTTAACTCTTGCTTTCATTTGGGGATTCACTCTAGTCAGTTTTGTCTTGCTTTTCGCGAGACTCTATCTTTCCAATCTTTTGTAAAGCAAGTTTTGCAACCCGACTCAATGCCTTGCTTTCATCAAAGAAATTTTCAGATGTAGCTATTTCTACCAATGCCCTTGCCCTATTTTTCAGCGAGAATCCCAGAGGTTACGTGCCTACAACCAGAATATGAACATCAATCTTTCCCAGTCCCCAGTCTCCAATCTCCTATCCCTTAGTTATGGAGTGGTGCTTGACGTTGGGGTACTGGTTGAACTTGCAGGATTAGCAATAGATTGAGCCTGTTGCAAGTGTTCTTGGAGGGTGGGCAATGTTTGCGTGGCAAATGCTTTCACGTCTGCATCTTGCCCCTCTTGAGCTTCACGCTGAAATAAGCTTACAGTTTTTTCATGATCTTGAACCATGTGGTTCATATATTGGCGATCAAAGTTACGATCAGAAAGCTTTGTTAACTGTTGTTTAACTTGCTGATGTTCACTGTTGAGAGATTTTGGTAGCGTCACACCCTTTTGCTTTGCTAGCTGTTGGAGTTGACTATTTGCTTGGGTATGATCTTGAACCATGCGCTGTCCATATTGTTTGACTGTATTGTTAGCGCCGCGTTGTGATGCTAGTTGTCCTAATTGAACTTCTGCTAAACCACCTTGAGCAGCTTCAGTCATAAAGTGTCTATCTAAGGAACTGAGGTTATTTTGTCCTGAGGTACTTGGTGAAGTAGTTGATGAGGTAGTTGGTGAGGTGGTTGGTGATGTAGTCTCAATTGTTTGTACAGGCTGAGTTGTACCCGATGGTGCTGCTGATGTATTTTGGTCTTGTTGAGCAGTTGGGGCACAAGCAGTCGCCAGAGATAAAGATATTGCTACTAGACCGGTAGATAGTAGTTTGTTGAGCATAATCAATGTTTTCCTTTAATCAAGCTGTAGTTTGTAGTATTGAAAAATTTAGCGTAGGCGTAGCCCGCCGCTCTCATCGCACTTTGCAGATGATCGCTAATTGAAATCACAACCCACGATTAACGTGAGCTAGATCCTGCCGGTGCAAACTGTGCAAATAAATTCAACATTTCTTGATTGAATGCAGGGATATCATCTGGTTGGCGGCTTGTCACCCAGTTTCCATCTACGACAACTTCCCGATCTAGCCAGTTACCACCTGCGTTACGGATGTCATCTTGAATCGTGTAATAACTAGTTAAGGTGCGTCCTTGCACTAAGTTGGCAGAAATTAATTCCCAAGGTGCGTGGCAAATAGCGGCTAATGGCTTACCTGCTTGCTGCATTTGTTGAAGGAAAGATTGCACTTTTGGCCCCATTCTTAGTGTATCGGCATTAAGTGCTCCACCAGGCAACAATACTGCATCATATTCACTAGCTTGTGCTTCATCGATCAGGCGATCGACACTCACACTTATACCTTTATCATGATGCCGAAACCCTTGGATTTGTCCCGATTTGGTCGAGAGAATTTCTACCCTTGCACCAGCTTCTTTAAGTGCCCGTACAGGTTCTATGAGTTCTGGTTCTTCAAAGCCATCGGTTGCTAATACTGCAACCCGTAAATTTGATAATTCAGCGATCATAATCTCTACCTTTTGAGCGATGATTTGCCAATGTGAAAGGAAATTTTGTCTTAGCAAAGATTGCTAAATTTGCTAAAGTTGTCTCTCTTTTATCACTTTCGGGAGAGAATAATCTGGGATGCTTACAGAATAAGACTTTTACCAAAAACCTTGATTTTAGGCATTATGTTAGAAAATAAACGTTCAAATGCCCGTTCTGTGTGCAGTTAAAAATTTGGCTCTTATTTTTCTTTTCCCAGAGTAACAAAAGAGGGATTATGATTATAATGCCGAGTCCCAAATATGCAATGCGTTCCATGGATGTGTCCTAGAGGTGTCTTCGTTGAAGGAATTTGAGCGCGATACTTTTGGCACGCCAGTTAGTCCCCTCTCCTTAGATCATCAAAGCTTTGAGGATAAATTCATCTTCCAACCGATAGACTCAAGGAACATTGCTCCCTACCCATCTGCCTGTCGCATTCTTTTTTCAGACTGGTAGTTTGCCAAGGAAATTTGGCGGGGGAAAGTAAAAGGTTTTTAGCCCATTACCGATTACCGATTACCAATTACCAATTACCCAGCGAATCTACAAATATTTCTGCAACAACAATCCCAGTTTTTCTTTTGTTGCTGTTGGTGCTTTATCCAACTGAGTCAAAATTGCATACTTCAAAGCCGAATGTGCATCACTAGTCGGTGGATTTTGGCTCAAGCGGCGTACAGTTTCTTGAATCACCTTTTGAGCATTAACTGCATTGCGCTGTAAATTCCCAATCACCATTTCCACCGTCACGCTATCGTGATCTGGATGCCAACAATCGTAATCTGTTACCAGTGCTAAAGTTGCATAGGCAATTTCTGCTTCCCTAGCTAACTTTGCTTCTGGTAAATTCGTCATGCCAATTATTGTTGCACCCCAACTGCGGTAAAGATTTGATTCTGCCTTTGTGGAAAATGCTGGCCCTTCCATGCATACATAAGTGCCACCACGATGCAGAGTTACTTCTGGTAAATTCAAAGAAGCGATCGCATCTGCTAATACACCAGCCAAGTTATGACAAACCGGATCGCCAAAGGCAATATGAGCCACAATTCCTTCACCAAAAAATGTTGAAACCCGGTTTTTCGTCCTGTCAATAAATTGATCTGGGATCACCATATCCAGTGGTTTAGCTTCTGCTTTCAACGAACCAACCGCACTAGCCGAAATTAAGTACTTTACGCCCAATTGCTTCATTGCATAGATATTAGCACGAAATGGCAACTCCGATGGCAATAGCGTATGATGACGACCATGACGAGCCAAAAAAGCTACTCTGCTGCCATCTAATGTCCCCAAAATTAAAGCATCAGAAGGTGAACCAAACGGCGTATTTACTTGCACTTCTTCTATATCTTTGAGTGCATCCATTTTGTATAGACCGCTGCCACCAATAATCCCAATCTGTGCTTCTGCCATGATCCTTAACTTATGCCTTCCAAAGCTGCCAAGTTATTTTACCGAAAAGGTAACTCATATGGCAGTAAAGAAAATAGCAAGCAGCAATGGGGAATTTTAACCAGGATTAAATCTAAACAAAAAAACCATGTACAATTATGTAAATAAACTTAACAAATATTTAAAATACCAAAATCCATGCTATCTGCAATTCTCTTTGACCTAGACGGTACTATTGTCAACACTGACCCCATACACTACGAGGCTTGGCAACAAAAGCTAGCCGAGTATGGCATAGAAATTGACGAAACCTTCTACAAATCCAGAATAAGTGGCCGGCTGAACCCAGAAATTGTCAAAGACATCTTGCCACAATTATCACCCGCAGATGGAGAAAAATTTGCAGATGAAAAAGAAGCACTTTTCCGAGAACTTGCGTCTAATTTAAAACCCCTGAGTGGATTTTTGGAACTACTAGCATGGACAGATACACATCAATTAAAACGTGCTTTAGTAACTAATGCCCCTAGATTAAATGCCGAATTTATGCTGGAAGTTTTAGGTATAAAAGAAGCTTTTCAGACAATTGTTTTAGCAGAAGATTGTACAGCGGGTAAACCCGATCCTGCACCTTACCAAGCTGCTCTGACTAAATTGGGCATTCAACCAGAAGAAGCGATCACTTTAGAAGACTCACCCTCAGGAATTCGTGCTGCTGTCGGTGCTAGTATCCGCACCATTGGTATAGCTTCTACCCACGATCCCAAAATCCTACTAGAAGTCGGCGCTTTTATAGCAATACCAGATTTTACGAGTTTGCATCTGTGGACATTGCTCAACTCAATGAGCGAACAAGATTTGAGTGGTATATCATCTGATTTTTGAAGGTAAAATTTCTCATATTTGCCATTTTTCAGCGTGAACAGAGAACTAGGAAGTAGGAAAATAAATTTTAGTTATTAATAGTTCAGTCTCTTTTTCGCCCTTGCTTCACCATTACCCATTATCCTATTTCCTAATCTTCCGGTGACGTAATATTGACCTTTTTTTAACTAGTAAACCAACTCCAATCAAAGAAGCTAACCAAGTTGTTGATTCTGGTGTTTCAGTTGGGTTTTGTCTTGCTCGTATTGGTGCTTCTGAGTGTGGAACGGCTATTTCCTGTAAGCGCTTATTTACATTTGGCGGATTAATGAAATTAGAAGTAGAAGCTTTACCACCAACAATCTGTGGTAATCCTAGTCCTGCAATTGCAGAACCTAATAAACTTTCTCCTGCCCCTACTGCCCCTACTCCAGGTAGTATAGGCGGGATAATACTATCTTTATCTACCTTTCTCACTGCCCATTCTTCTACTCCACCCTCAGCATCACTGAATTGAGAGAATAGGTAAACATATTTCTGCGGTGATTTGTTTTTGACTTTGGATAAAAATAAACTGTCCTTGATATAGACAAAATAATCATAGCTACCACTGGCAGAGTTGATATCTTGAAGTAGAACCGAATTTTGCTCAAGATCGAAAATTTTGTGAGCATTACCATCAAAATTTGGATAATCAGTTAAATTAGGAGCATTTCCCAGAAAAATCTCTAACTTATTCAAAACAATCTTTGCTAAGTCTTGATTATTATTTATTGAATTTGGCTCGTTAATTCTTAAAATAAACTCACGATAATCTGTACCACCGATATTGACTATTGGTACATCACTTAATTTCAATGAGTGAGAAGCCTTCTCTGTTTCGTGATTGAGAGACTTGTTTAAAAGCGCATCTGTATTGTAACCTTCTTGGCTGGAGCTATTTGTCGCGGATTCAATCCGCAAAAATATATTGATTTCCTCCTTGTCTGTCAGAATCTCATTGCTAATCTTCTTGACGCAAGCATCCTTACCTTTAATACAAGTAGAGGGACTAGGATTAATGACGCTGATCTGAGTAGCTGAAGCTTCATCAACCACGATGCTGACTAAGGACAAGATCTCACAGATCCCTATCAAGCAAACTTTTCCAAGAATTGTCCCAGCTTTCGGCAAAAATATTGTTTTTGTCTTGCGTAAATATAATTGGTCGTTTAAATAGGTGGACATAACTATTCTGGTATTTTATATATAGGTATAATTTCGTTAATTTTGAAAAATATTTTTCAGTGAGAATAACTAAACTATTCCAAAGATTACCAGTATTGAAAGTTGAAATTCTTGTTTTTATACAATCTTTATATTAAATACTTAATTTAGGAAATTTTGGTAAAGTATAATTTAGAGAATATAAGCCAGTAATTATCACTAGATGCCAGTTGTTAATAGGGCGATCGCAGCAAATTTATGTAATTTAGGTAAATCTCTCCATAATGAATCAATACGCTTGGGTTAAAGATCTTTGTAGAGGCACGGCACCCAACATATTAGGGACTTCCAACTAAAAAAATATACAATCACTTTGGTGAGCAGGGGAGGCTGGG
>JAVRCF010000145.1:0-12921 GCA_034530935.1 Aulosira sp. DedQUE10
TATTCTGTAAGCATCCCAGATTATTCTCTCCCGAAAGTGATAAAAGAGGGATTACCCAGTCTTCTATTGGATCTAGCTTTCCCTAAAAAACTGTAACGTAAACGAGAGTTAAGCAAATTTTAGATAAGAAGTGTTAAGTGGATCAGAATTATGAATTTACGGCGGTCTTTTACTCACGACAGGCTAAACACCCCGCTACCACTCTGCAGGGCTTTACAGCACTCAAGACGAAGGATACTCCCATCGCAACCCTTGAGCAATCACGCTCGGAAATTGCCGCCGCGATCGCCATTTTTATTGCCATCTTAGCTAACTGTAGCGATGAAAGCGCCAGGGGAGAAGCAATCCAAGTTTTCCAAAGGGCGATCGCTTGGCTGGGCTATTTGAGCGTGACAAGCGACGATAAAATTTTGCCATGCGGATGCTAATTCGTAATAAAGCGTACTTTAAAATTCAGGACTTTAGTCTTGACTACGAACTAGCTGCACTGTTTGGCTGCTGAAGGACTCACAAAATCATGTAAGTCTGCATCCCAAATACTGATGTAAATAAAATCACAGTTTTGACGTACAATCTGACCCTTAACTGAACCTTGGGAAAACTGGAAATTATCAGACTTGCGACTTTGTATTTGTTGCAATCCCTGTTTAATATCTTCTGTAGCTTGACCGCCTAACATTCCATTTAAAGTGTTTTGCATGACTTGGGGGTCTACCGATTGGGCAAAGGCGGCTTCGGTTTGGCGCAGCGCTTTTGTTTTACGATCAAATAAATAGCCTACGTCAATTTGGTTTGGCACTACCTTATAGGTGACAGCACGGGTATTGCGCCAAACGCCTCTTAAATCTCTAGCTGGCTTACCAAGAGTAGCTTCCACGTTACTTCTTGATGTACCCGTAGGAAATGCAGGAACGCTTTGCTTGATGTTATTGCTAGCTGATTTGGGCGGCTGGTTGTTGTTCTGTGGTGTTGAACGCACCTCTGGTGTAGCAACTACAGGTGGCTGATTTTCGGTTTTTGGCTGTGGTGCTGTTGTAGCAATTGGTGCTGGAGTATCAGAAGTAACTGGCGCTTGCTCTGGTATTGATGTTGTGTCTTCTGGGGAATTGGATTCGACTTTGGGGTTAAGAGTAGGAATAGGTGCAGGGATCACTTGCACAGGTGATGGTGATGCATTTGGTGAAGCTTGGGAAGCAATGGGGGTATCGGTAGGTTGAGAAAGGGTAGCTGAGGGTTCTGGTGAGCGGGTGGAATGTGGAACAATGGATGTTTCCAATTCTGGTTGGCGGCTCATGCTAGAAATTACTAAACCACCAATCAACCCACCCACGACTAAACTGCTGACAATTGCAGCAGGTTTTTGCCAATTTCTGGGAGCAATTGTTTGTGGTTGTGCGGAATATAATGGCTGAGTTTGCCGAATTGATGCCGCAGCCATGGCAGGCCTGATGATTGTGGGCGGTGCAATATAACTAGCAGACTGCAAAGCATAAAGCATTTTACTGGCAGTTGTGTAGCGATCGCCAGCATTGGGTTTAATTGCCTGATTTAGTACCCTGGCCAAACTAGGCGAGACGTTAGGGGCGTAATCTTGCCAGAGTATTTCCCCAGTTTGTTGGTTAATTTCTAGTTCTTGCGGTGGTTTGCCAGTTAGTAAATAAATTGCTGTTAAGCCTAAACTGTAGATGTCGGTAGCATAAACTGGTCGTCCTAAAGCTTGTTCACTGGACATATACCCAGGTGTACCAATTACCATTGAGTTCACTGGGTATCCTGGGGAAGTCACTATGGAACGGATAGTTTCCTTGACTGCACCAAAATCAATCAAAACTGGCTTGCTATCAGGGGAACGGACAATAATGTTATCCGGTTTGATATCCCGGTGAATGATACCTTTGCTGTGGATGTATTCTAAAACAGGCAAAAGACTAAAAAGAATTTCCCTTACAGCAGTTTCGCTGACGTGACCATTAGCTTCAACAATATCTCTCAAGGTTTGACCGTGAATCCATTCCTGAACGAGGTAAAACAGCCCATTCTCCGAAAAATAGGCATAAAGTTCCGGAATTTGGTCACTACTTTTACCCAAATACTCTAAAGTAGCGGCTTCTCTCTCAAACCTTTGTTGAATAATTTGGTAGGTTTGCGGGTCATTACTGATGGGTTTGAGTTGTTTAATTACACAGCGACGGCGAGAAGGCATATGAGTGTCTTCTGCCAGAAAGGTTTCGCCAAAACCACCAGCACCGAGTACTTGAATAACTTGATACCGATTGTTGAGAAGGGTTATTGTCATGCTCTTTGAAAAGCGTGGACGGCTAGTGGTGTGTCAAGCTTTTTTTGATAGATTAATTAGTTAGTAGTCAGGACTGAAGTCCTTGAATATTTAAGCACTAAAGTGTTACTACGAACCTATCAAAATTAATTTTGACATCCTGTTAGTGGCTTGTCGCTAGACATCACCTTTTTCAATGTATACCAGGGAATGGGGAATGGGGGTTGGGGATTGGGGAAATAAGGGGGACAAACAATTCACAATAGTGGAGTTTTGCGATCGCTCAAAGCGTTACCGAACGCGAGTACGTCTTTGTCAGGAGAAGGGTAGCGACGGAATCTGAAATCTACTGGACAAATGACAAATGCCCAACTGAAGCTAGAAAATAGTATTATCAGCTTCAGAAGCTACCGCCTGCGATCGCAATTTTTTCACTAAATGCGAAAATGGTGCAAGATATCAGTAAATCAGTAACTATAACTTTGTAGGAAAGCGTACATCAGCATTGAGTATTTGTTCGACACTCAGCACTAAGGTAATGTAAATTCTAATTACCATTGTTCCCTGAGAAAATTCTTCAGCAATTTATTGCCAATGAAAGGCTACTGGGAAGATCAGGGCTATGAGTGGTTCGCAGGGCTGTAGTCCTTTCTTATTTAAACTTTTATATTCATTGTTATTTTTGAAGCACTAAATTACTGACTACGAATCATAAACTATCTAGCATCACTAACAACCCATCTACTATTTTGGGCATCCCATAATAGAGAAAAACGCACAGAAGCAGAGACTACTTTTCCAGTTTTCAGGTAGTATTGCATACGCGCATCAATGGTGGCTGTTTCTGCATTTGCTTCCACTAAACTAACTTGTGTCACATCTACACTTTGCACTCTACCTCCCCACCAATCTATATAGGAAAGATAACCATTGGGGTGGAGTTTTCTATTACTTTGTAAGCTAGGAGATAGCAGGTTCCAGGAAGTTTGAAACTGTCCTTGATTAATATTGGCGTAATAATTTTGGATGGCGGCTTCTGGCGATGGGCGATTGCTTGGCGTTGGTGTTGTGGGGGAAAATTGCAGAGATGGGGTTTCGCTAGGAGTTGGTGTTGCAGTCTCCTGGGGTTGATTGCGGATGGTAGCAGATTCAGTAGCGGAGGGTGTTGACTGCGCTATGGGTTGAGGTTGTTTGTTGTTGAGGGCAAAAGCAATAATGATGGCAGCGCCAATCAAACCACCTGCAATTAGACTGGCAATAAAGATTCCTCTTTGTCCATTGCTGGGATTACTAGGTTGATAAGATGGCCCTGGACTAAGAGGAATTGTATTTTGTTGATGAGATGGGCCAGAACTGACGGGAACTGTATATTGTGTTGGTGCTACTGGTGAGGGGTTATAAGGGACTGTTGGCGGAAAGGTATTTGCCCCAATTTGCAAGGCTTGTAGCATTTCTCTGGCTGTGGCGAAGCGATCGCGGGGATGATATGCGATCGCCTTATCTATCACTCCGGCAAATGTCGGACTCACACTCAAGGCGTGTTGAGACCATATAATTTCACCTGTGCGCGGATCTGTCTCTAATTCTTGCGGTTGTTTCCCAGTCAGCAAATAAATTGCTGTCATTCCTAAACTGTATAAATCGCTGGAAAAAACCGGTCTACCCATTGCTTGTTCACTAGGCATATATCCCGGTGTACCAATCACAATCGAGCTGGTAGGATTGCCTTGTGAATTAAATACCGTTCCCATTGTTTCCCGCACTGCACCAAAATCAATGAGTACAGGTTTGTTATCGCGATCGCGCACAATAATATTATCTGGCTTGATATCGCGGTGAATAATCCGCTTGGAGTGAATATACTCTAGAACTGGTAATAAATTTACTAATATTTCTCTAACTGCACTTTCACTTAATATTCTCTGCTGTTGTAATTTTGCCGTGAGAGTCTGTCCTTCAATCAACTCTTGCACTACATAAAATTGCCCTTCTGATTGAAAATAAGCATATAAGGAGGGAATTTGGTCTGTAGCACCACCTAAATCTTCTAAAATTGCTGCTTCTCTTTGAAAACGTTCTCGTACTAGTTGATAAATCTGGGGGTTGTTTTGAATCGGTTTGAGTTGTTTAATGACACAGCGACGCTTGGACGGCATTTGGGTATCTTCTGCTAAGAAAGTTTCACCAAATCCACCGCTTCCTAAAGTTTGAATAACTTGGTAGCGATTGTTAAGCAGCGTTTGCATCAATTAGTGTCAGTCAGTGAGAACAAGGGTTATTATTGTATACTTTACCTCGTTTCTGCTAATTGCTCATGCTTTTAGGAACTTACTTGCGCCTCACGCAGTTGCTGAAATTGTTCAAGAATTTGATTAACGAAAGTTTTGCCATCGGTAGGTGGAGTTTGTTCGCTCGTTGTAATTGCTGCATCTATTTTTGTCCGCACAGAGTTTATCCACTCAGTATCAGCTTGCTAGTATTCATCTAGTAGCTTGAAGCCAGTTCTAACAATTCTTGTGCATTACGATATTTGCCTGTTTGCAGTTTGGCTTGAATAAATCTTTCTTGCTCTGGCGTAAGTAGAATGCTCATTCTTAATTTGACTATACTATTGGTCGCTGGCGATAAATCTGGCACGAGTGAAAAACGATTTTACAAGCAACTGATCAAAAAGGCCGATAAACGCTTTGACAATCATTTGACCCAGTTACAAGAGGAAGAGCAATGACCAAAGGGAAAATCTTACAAAGTATATGGGATGATTTGCCGAACGATCGCAAGGAGCGCATACAGGCGCGGACGGAAGAATTAGAACTGGAATATCTCACCTTGCAGGAGCTACGAAAAGCCGCAGGGCTGACACAAGCGGAAATTTCAAAAAACTTGGAAATGCCGCAATCGAACGTGTCGCGCCTGGAAAGAGAATCAGATATGTTACTTTCTACCCTCAGAAACTACATTGACGCGATGGGCGGCAGTCTCATTATTACTGTTGAACTTCCGAATAAGCCACCCGTTCGCCTCAACATGCTAAGTGACCTTGTGGAAGGTTAGCCCAAGTTCGGAGCACAAGCGGTACGCGCAAAAGATAGAAACCCAGCTAGCTCTTCATTTCCGGTCTTCTGCGAAGTAAAGCTGGTATGATGAACACGATGATGATGCCTGGTGTTTGACTATACTATAAATATCTGCTCGACTGTCAAATTTAATTCGGGAAATGTAGGAGATTGAATTTTATCGCTACCCCGAAACTGAGTAAGTTGATATTCGCCATCAATCAATTGATAAAGTGAAAAAGTCGGTTGTTTAGGATTGCCAATAAATTTTTTAGCACCCAATGCTGCATAGTCAACCACCCAATATTCGGCAATACCCATTTCTTCATAATCAGCAAGTTTTAAATAATAATCATCTCGCCAGTTAGTACTAACCCTTACGGGTTCGTCAGTTGCTTCTCCCAAGGGGAGACGCTGCGCGAACAACGCGGGAAACCCGCGCAACGCACTGACTCACAACTTCGACTACTAAAGGAATTGATATTCCATTGATAATAGTAGAAGCTTTTTCCCAAAGAGGTTCTGAAGCTAAAGCCGCATCATTTACGATCAATACATCTGGGAAATAACCTGATTCTCTTCCCGGTGGTTTTACTATTGCTTGATTGGGTATAAAGTAGGGAAGATTTAATTTGTCAAACTCTACAGATAGCTTTCTTACCAAAAATCCTTTGACTTTCTCATGTTTACCGATAGGTTGTGACATTTCCACTATTTCCCCATTGTGCAGTTCGTAGCGTACCCCAGAATTTTCGGGATACCAAGCAAGAAATTCATCGAAAGTAACTATTTTTGCTAAGGCTTGAGTCATAACATCTTGATCAGAATTATGAATTATTTACTACTTATTCCCTGTTCCCTGCTGTATCGCTAATTTCTAGCATTAGCAAATACGGAGGCTGCATTTGCCGAACCTACATATCGCCAGTGCCAAGGCTCAAAACTTACACCTTGGGGATTGTTACGGGGGAAAGATAATTCAAAGCCAAACTCTTTAGCATGGCTAGTCAACCAACGATAAGCGTCAGTCTTTTCAAATTCTAAATTAATATCTTTTTTGGGGTATTTACCATCTGTTAAATCTAAAGCAAAGCCTGTATGGTGTTCACTGTATCCAGCAGGGGCACTAATTTTTGCGGCTTCTTTCTCAGAACCTCGGCGCTTGATTTGTTGTTGAAATAATTTTTGTTGTTGTTCTATAGTGCGAAAACCAGAAACAGGAATAATCCAAATACCTACTTCTCTGGCTGCATAAGTCATTTTCATGAATGCTTGTACAACTTCAGTATTTAAAGACTCAAAACGCTGATCTGCACCACTAGCATAGCTACCAACAAGCGTCATTTGGTTTGGATCGGCTTGTGTATAGGGGAAATGCCCATAAGCTAGCTGATTAGAGTTAGTTTTTTGGTTAACCGAGCTAGTTCTAGCTATGGTTATAGGAGTAGAATTTGTGGGTAAAACTTCTGTTGGTAGCGCAGGTAAAGTTGATGTTGGTTGAGCAGAAACTACAATGGGTGTAGTTGGAGCATTACTAGCCTGCACTGCTGGATTTGAAGCCGAAAATCGCATCAGTAATGTCCCACAAACTACTACGCTAACTGCAACAGTTGTGGCAATGACTAAGATTCGTACAAGATAAGGCAATTTCGAGAAAAATCTCATAATTAATTAGGCATTATTTCAGTAGAAGCTATTTTCCAGCGCTGCTCTACAAATTGTAAATTATAGCGCACTGTTCTAGTTTTAAAATCAGTTTCTTTAGGCAGAACATTGCCATTTTTGTCAAAAAGAGTACGGTCTTCCGTAACTTTTACTTGAATAATTGCTTGATTACCATTAACTGAAAATTCGTCTATCCCATCAATTTTTTGTAAACCATATTTGTAATAATGACCGTCAGTTTTGAGAGAATTAATTGATCCGTCATATCCTGCAACTTGTTCATATTGTTTCCCAGTAGTTAATTCAGAAGCTGGTTGAGGATTGTAGGGAGGAGCAAACATTACCTGCTTTGCCTGTAGCCAATTATTAATTAAACTTTTTGCTTCTGCTTCTGTAATTGTTGCTGTCGTAACTGAAGAGTTATCTGTTGCAGGAGGATTTGTCTTAACAGGAATTATTGGTTTATTACTAGGTTTGATAACTGGTGTATTAGAATAAGTTGTGGTTGGGAAATTACTTGGTTTTGTGTTTTTTTCTATTATTGGTGGTGATGTTGTAGGTGAACTGGAAGGGGATACAGTTGCTAATACCTGCGGTTGATTGGATGATTTTCCTTGAACTAGCCACAAACCACCAACAACAACTATCCCGATCGCACCGCCAATGATCACACCTTGTTGCCAAGTTCCTAAGCCTTGGCTAGATACAGGTGGATTTGGATATGGCGAGGGCGGGGGAGTTGGCGGTTGATATTGCTGTGGTGGCGATACAACTGTTGGTGTTGAGACATAGACTGGTGCAGTAGGTGTAGTTATTAATGTGGGATTGAGAATAGGTACAGTTGGTAAATTCTGAGTCTGCAATGCTGCTAGCATATCTCTCGCGCTGAGATAGCGATCGCGTGGTGATTGTTGTATTGCTTTATCCAACACAGCCGCAAAATCTGGGCTGATATTAAATGCCAAATTCCGCCAGAGAATGTCCCCTGTACCGGGATCTGTCGGGAACTCTGAGGGCAATTTACCTGTCAGTAAATAAATTGCTGTTAGTGCTAAACTATACAAATCGCTGGAAAAAACTGGTCTGCCTACCGATTGTTCCATTGGCATAAACCCTGGTGTACCAATGACAATTGACTGACTGGAGTTACCAGAATTAGTCATAATTGTACCCATTGATACTTTGACTGCACCGAAGTCAATTAAAATCGGTTTGTTATCGGCAAAACGCAAAATGATATTGTCTGGTTTGATATCTCGATGGACTATGCGCTTGCTATGGACAAATTCCAGAACTGGTAAAATATTAATTAAAATATCCTTAACTGCACCTTCACTCAGTAATCCTTGTTGTTGGATAATTTGGGTTAAAGTGTGACCCTCAATATATTCTTGGACTAAATAAAATTGCCCATTCTCGACAAAATAAGCATACAACTTAGGAATTTGATGACTGCGATCGCCCAATTCTTCTAAGATTGCTGCTTCCTGTTGAAACCGTTGCTGTACTAATTGGTAAACCTGCGGATTATTTGCCACAGGTTTAAGTTGTTTAATTACACAACGGCGGCTAGAAGGCATTTGAATATCTTCAGCCAAAAAAGTTTCCCCAAAGCCTCCACTACCAACTACACGTAGAACTTGATAACGATTATTCAACAGTGTTAATGTCATAATATTTTAGTTTGTCAGTGGTTACGTATAATTTGTAATTAACTTTTCAATATCATAAACTTTTGGTATATTAATTTAATATATTCCCTTCAAATAAAATTAATTTTTGATAAGTAAATAAGTATTGCAATCAACCTGTTTAAGATTCAGAAGAAGTAGAGAGCATGAACTATATCGAATCTTCTGGATGATGCTATTTGATGTTTGGCATTTGGCATTTGTCAAGAGTCAAGAGTCGGAGAGACGCGATTAATCGCGTCTGTACTCAAAAGTCAAAAGTCAAAACTTATTAATTATTTTTCCCTAGTCCCTAGTCCCCAATCCCCAATCCCCAGCCCCCAGCCCCAAAATTATGCTAAAGCCACCTTCACAAAGTCAGACTGTTTTAAGCACAAATCCTTATTTAGAGTTAAATAATCAAGGTGAGATTTTATACTTTGAGTTACAAAAACAACAGCATATTTTGGGACGAGACCCAAATATTGCTGATTTAGTGGTTCCCCAAACCTGGAATGTTGTTTCTCGTTGTCAAGCAGTATTACGACAAGATGGCTTAGACTATCGCATCTATGACGGTGATGGACAACAACCCAGTAGCAATAAACTATATGTCAATCATTCTCTGATTACCCCCACAAAAGGCTATTACTTAAACCACGATGTCGAACTTCAAATTGCCCAAAACCCCAGTCAATTGATTCAGGTAAGATATTTCAATCCCTGCAATGCACATTCGGTTACTACACCAACAACTCATACAATTCCGTTAAAACAAAGATCAGTTTTATTAGGACGCGATCCTCAAGCTAACTTGCAGTTAGATACTCCCACAGTTTCCCGTCGCCACGCCACCATAGACACTGATAGTCAAGGACGCTACATCCTGCGGGATTACAGCGCTAATGGAGTTTTTGTCAACGGTAAACAAGTGGTTGGGTCAGAAGTACTGTTAAATGGTGCCAAAATCCGTATAGGGCCGTTTACCTTGGTGGTGCGCGATGATAATTTAGAAATTCTCGATCAAGGCGATCGCATTCGTCTAGAAGCACACGGCTTAATTCTGGAAACTAAAGGTAAACGGCGACTGGATTATGTAACTTTTGCGATTGAACCAGGACAGTTTGTGGCTTTAGTTGGCGGGAGTGGTGCAGGTAAGTCAACTTTGATGCGGACACTTTTGGGAATTGAGAAAATTACTCACGGTGCAGTGCAGATAAACGGCGTAGATTTGCAGAAAAACTTTAATTTGTACCGCACCCAAATTGGTTATGTCCCCCAAGATGATATTATTCACCGAGAATTGACTGTTGTGGAAGTGTTAACCTATGCAGCCAAGCTGCGCTTACCACCGGATATTAATCTGCAATCTGTGGTAGAAGGAGCTTTAGCAGCAATTAAAATGACTCATCGCCGTCATGCTTTAATCAATGATTTGAGTGGTGGACAACGCAAACGAGTTAGCATCGGCGTAGAATTGCTAGCTGATCCGAAATTGTTTTTTCTCGATGAACCAACTTCCGGACTCGATCCCGGCTTAGATAAACAGATGATGCAGCTATTGAAAGACTTAGCGCATCAAGGCGGGAGAACAATTATTTTAGTGACTCATGCGACAGCCAATATTACCGAATGCGATCGCATTGTGTTTCTCGGTTTGGGTGGTAGACTCTGCTATTTTGGTACACCCCAAGAAGCATTGACGTTTTTTGGTGTCAGCGACTTTGCAGATATTTATATCAAACTCGAACAAGAGTCAGAAGTTGTTCAATATGCGATGCAATTTCAGCAATCTCCCTATTATCAACATTACATTGCTAGTCAAATAAGTTTTGGCAATATCCAATCCACCAAGTCTTTTGCACCAACCCGCAAAAAAGTTTCATTTTGGCAACAGTGGTTTTTATTGACGCAACGTTACTGGCAATTAATTGTACGCGATCGCGTGAATCTGGGACTTGCTCTTTTAACCGCACCCATCGGCATTGGCTTAATAATTTTGGCACTCAGAGATAAAACACCCTTTATTTTAGGAAAGGAACCAGATCCATCTCTGGCATTATTAGCCTTGCAAGTATTATTTGTCTTTACTTGTGCCGCATTATGGGTAGGACTTTCCAGTTCTTTGCAAGAAATTGTCAAGGAATCGGCAATTTACTTACGAGAACGATTAGTTAATTTAGGATTATTAGCTTATCTTGCTTCTAAAGTGACAATTTTATCAACTTTGGCACTTGTGCAAACTTTATTGATGCTTGCAGTTATTCTGCTCGGCTTTAAATCTCCCCATCCTCAATTAATTTCTTGGCCAGTAGGGTTAGGAATAACAACTTTTCTCACTTTATTAGCCAGTTTTAGTTTAGGTTTACTTGTATCTACAATTGTCAAAAATAGTAGTCAAGCAAATAGTGCTTTACCATTACTGCTACTACCGCAAATTATCTTTTCTGGCGTTTTATTTAAGACCGAAGGCGCTGTAAATAAATTCTTATCATGGCTGATGTTAAGTCGTTGGTCAGTAGGAGCCTATGGCACTTTAGTCAATGTGAATAGCTTAGTGCCAGCACCAACTCAATTGCCTGACGGGAGTACAATTCCTCAGCCATTTAAACCGTCATCAGTTTACAATGCCAACTGGGAAAATTTAAATGAAAATTGGGGATATTTATTGTTGCATACAGCTATTTATTTGCTACTTACCTTTTTATTGCAAAAGCGGAAGGATATTTTTTAGATTTGGTAATTGGTAATGGGTAATGGGTAATGGTTAATTGGTAATTGGTAATTGGTAATGGGATTTCTCCTCGGCTTCCTTGTCCCCTTAATCTTCATCATGTCTAATCATTCTTCAGCGCGGCTAGTAAAATTCTAACTACATCTTCTAACTCTTCGGTGACTCGATAAAGATTAATACCTTGCTCAATAAGCTTTGGCTGGCGGTACAATATGCCAAATTGCCAAACATTCCCTGTCGTTACAGCTCCTAATATTTCTGTTTGAGTAGAATCAGTCCATTTATCCAAGGCGATCATCTCAGTTGCTAGTTGTGTAAATCCTCGGTTAATATCGGCTTGTTTTGCTTCAATTACAAGTAAATTATTTTGTGTTCGCAGGTAATAATTTAAATTACCTTGAAGTTGATTATCAACTTTAATAGTATATTCAATTCGTAACTTAGCGTGTGAATAGTGGATTAAGTCGGTGATAATAGGTGCAATTAGTATTTCTCGACGTGTAGCTTCGTTTTCTAAATCTACATAAGGTAATACTTCTTCAATTCGCTGTTTGAGGTTACTAAGTCGGTCTAATTGTCCGGCATATTTTGGTAAATCAAAAAATTTACGCTCGAAAGAATAGCCAAATTCAGCAACTAAATCGTCAATAGCAAAGCCTAATTCAAAGTAATTACTAAAAGTATACGAACGATTTGGATCTAACAATGATTGACGACTCATTTGACCATGCTCCTTTCAAGAGTTGTAATTTTCTAACTATAGTTATCTTTGGCTTATAGCAATTCACGAAAACCTTGATACAGATAGATTCCTCGTAGGGGCACGGCATTGCCCATACGTGTCAACTTAACGTGAAACTCTTATGAAGAGGTAATTTTGAATTTACTCACGTACAATCACGATCCGCGTTACCCCACCCCAGCTTTGCTAACGCAAAGCTTCCCCTCCCCTTGCCAAGGGGAGGGGATTGAGGGGTGGGGTAAAACGCTTGTGGGATAAGCGTTTGAACTTAAGTTGACACGTATGGGCATTGCCCATACGTGTCAACTTAACGTAAAACCCTTATGAAGGCGTGATTCTGAATTTACTCACCTACCATCACGATCCGCGTTACCCCACCCCGGTTTTGTCTAAAGCCAAAACGTCCCCTCCCCTTGCCAAGGGGAGGGGTTAGGGGTGGGGTAAAACGCTTGTGGAATAAGCGTTTTGACTTAAGTTGACACCAATGGGCATTGCCGTGCCCTTACCAACGTATTTGTGAAACGGTATTAGAACTGGAAATGGTGCGTTACGCTCTAGGCTGTTGACTTGCATAGGTTTCAACTCTTCTAGTAATTTCGTGGAGTGCGTTATGGACACGCCGAAATAACAAATGAGTACCCCGAAATAACAAATGAGTACCCCGAAATAACAAATGAGTACTCCGAAATAACAAATGAGTACCCCGAAATAACAAATGAGTACCCCGAAATAACAAATGGGTTCGCCGAAATAACAAATGGGTTCGCCGAAATAACAAA
>JAVRCF010000146.1:0-12494 GCA_034530935.1 Aulosira sp. DedQUE10
TTTAGTCAGATAATCTATATATTGTCAGCTTCTTTTTCTTTTTCAGCAACCCCTAGGTAGGCCTCGAGTTTTTTATGCACCCTCGGCAAAGCATCATTGAAATCTTTTCAACATTTGTGCAATTCGATGCCGATCGCTTCAGTCATTGGGCGACAGAATCAAGATTGCGTAGTAGTATGCAAAGTTGTGTCAAACGCACACCGCAAGAAACTTCGGAATATTTTTGGGCGCTTTATTGGTATAAGTTTTGGCAGGTTCCTGAATCTCAGTCCCTAGCGAAGCAACATCTGGCTGCTTACTTGCAAGAAACCTGCTATTGGGTATCCCAAAAAACCGTGAATGGTTTCGCCAGTACCCAGTATCAATTATCAGATTGTTTTCAGGTGGCGATCGCACAAATTGATCGAGTCCTCAAAGGTTTTAACCCCAGCCAAGGTTTTACCTTAAAAAACTATGCTGGGCCTCTGTTTGCGAGTGCAATCCGCGAAACTCTACGCCAACGCCACGAAGTTGATATCTGTACAGATTGGGGACTGTTACGCAAAATCTCCCAAAAACGGTTGCAGGAAGCTTTGCAAAATGCTGGTTTATCCAAAGATGATATTCATGCTTGTATTCTCGCTTGGAACTGTTTTAAAACCTTTTATGTTCCCACTACAACCGGGACTTCCCGCAAGCTGTCTCGACCAGACGATCGCATTTGGGAAGCGATCGCCACAGCTTATAATTCTCAAAATAAGCAGCAAATCAGCATCCCAACGATTGAGAAGTGGTTGCTAACTGCTGCAAAAGCTACACGCAAATACCTCTATCCCACCCCCGAATCTCTAAATATTGCCCAAGGTGGAGATAATTCGTGGGAACTACTTGATAATCTGCCTGGGAATCAACAACCCTCCTTGATTGAAGAAATTATTGCCCAAGAAGAAGAACAAACTAGAACTTCTCAACAAACAGAAATTAACTCTTTTTTAGTTGCTGCGATCGCTCAATTAGAACCAGAAGCACAACAGATTGTGCAACTATACTACGCTCACGGACTCAATCAAGATAAAATCGCCAAACAACTAGAAATGAAGCAGTATACAGTCTCACGACGACTAACAAAAGCTAGGGAAAATTTGCTGAAATCTTTAGCTAATTGGAGTCGAGACACCTTGCATATTTCCATCACTCCAGACCTACTCAAAGGTATGAGTACAGTAATGGAGGAATGGTTACAAAGTTACTACGGTGTTTAGGGGCTGGGGATTGGGGAGATGAGGAGGATGAGGGAGAAACAATCAATGACCAATGACCAATGACCAATTAACCAACCGCCATGACTACATTTACTTTTGCCAAAGCCACGGATTTATTTTTAGAAATTCCTGCTAACACTCAAAATTTGGCGGATCTTCAGAGTCCATCTTTTTCTAACCCCACTTCTCGCTATCAAGGTTATATTAATGAACTTTGCCTGAGTGCAGTCTTGTCTTGGATACAAGAGGATTTTACATTACAGGCAAAGGTCTGGCCAACTACCACTGTTTTACCCAGTTTTTGGGAACTGGTAAATGGAACAGCAGTTGTAGTAGACGCAACGAGATTTATTTTGGTTCCCAGTGAAAGTATTGATGGTAGTGAATTGCGTGTTTCTCAAGAATGGGTGGATTTATCTAGTTGGGCTGGTGATTATTATTTAGCAGTGCAAGTAGAACCAGATGAAGGCTACGTGAGGGTTTGGGGCTATTGTACCCATGAACAACTGAAAAATCGGGGCAGTTACGATGCAGGCGATCGCACTTATGCTCTTGATGGCACTGACATAATAAACGATATTAGTGTGTTAGCGGTGACTCAAGAACTTTGCCCGCAAGCAATCACACGCAGCGCCATTCCACCTCTGCCAACCCTATCACAACAACAAGCCCAAAACCTAATTGCTCGCCTGGGAAAGTCCGAAGTACTTACACCCCGGTTAGCCATCCCTTTTCAACTCTGGGGTGGGTTAATTGAACATGGCGGTTGGCGACAAAGCTTATATCAACAACGTTTGGGACTACCAGAACAATGGTCAGTGTTGCAATGGTTGCAAAGCGGCGTTACCCAAGCAGCGGAAAATATCGGTTGGGGACGCTTGAATTTACAATTGAGTTTTGGTGCTGGTAGAGGTGTAGAAGCAACACAACCAGATTCTATCCTGTCTCGCCAACTTGCGATCGCAGGTCAAACATACGAACTTGTAGTTATACCCCAAGGCGAACCAGATGAACTCATTTGGCGGTTTGAATTGCGTAACGCTACAGTAGGCGCAGCTATTCCTGGTGGTTTTAAACTGCGACTACTCACCGAAGATTTACAGCCCTTCCCTAATAACGAAGATATCGCCACAACTGCTGTAGAACAACTCTTCGTAGAAGTTGCCCTAGAACCTGGTGAAGGTATAGTCTGGGAAATAGAACCCCTCCCAGAAAACTATGACCGCGAAATCCTCAAATTTTAAATTTTGGTTTGGCTTTTTTTATAGATACTAGGATGGGGAATTATTTCCTCAATCCACCTATTAAATAAAAAGTCATGAGAGAAAAACCAAAAAGACAAATGCTTATCTGGGCGATGTTTTGCCATCTCTCGGCTTTATTAGCTTGGATGCTATTGTTTGGTTTGGTATTTCTGGGAATTCCTTTGTATTTACCGTTAAATATTTTATTTCCATTGATAATTTGGCGATTTAATAAAGTCAAATCTCCTTGGATTGATTTTCAGGGTAAAGAATCTTTAAATTTTCAAATCTCCCTAACACTTTATATTTTGATTATTATTATCGTATCTTTGTTGATGATGTTAACTATTTGTGGTATAGCAGTGACTACTAATAGTACAGGAAAAGAAATCAAAACCCTTTTAGATACTTTATTATTGCTATGGTTTTTATTAAGTTCATCAATGATAATATTACAATTATTCTTAGTAAATTTTGCGGCAATCAAAGCTTACAAAGGTGAACATTATCGCTATCCTTGGACGATTAGATTTTTAAGATAAGTTTTGACGATGCATTTAAATGTATCTTGATTTCCAACCTCCGGGTTGATCCAGAGGTGATAATTTTGAATTTTGACTTGTTAACATGGTTTCTACATTACAGACTCAAAAAAAGATTGGCGTAGCGATTGTAGGTACAGGATTTGGTCAGAAAGTCCACATTCCTGGTTTGCAAGCACATCATAGAACTGAGGTAGTAGCTGTTTATCACCGAGATATCAATAAAGCCAAAGCGATCGCTCAATCTCATCAGATTCCCCATGCCTGCGATCAAATCACAAACATTGTGAAATTGCCAGAAGTGCAAGCAGTCAGCATTGCCACCCCACCATTTTTGCATTATGAAATGGCAAAAACAGTACTGCAAGCAGGCAAACATTTATTACTCGAAAAACCAACAGCCTTAAACGTAGCTGAGGCTAAAGAACTGTATCAATTAGCGCAACAAAAAGGCGTAATTGCTACTGTAGATTTTGAATTTCGCTTTGTCCCCGGATGGCAAAGATTTGCACAACTATTATCAGCAGGTTATGTAGGCAACAAACGTCTAATTAGAATTGATTGGTTAGGTTCCTCACGTGCAGATGCTTCGCGCCCTTGGAACTGGTATTCTTCTCAAGATAAGGGAGGCGGTGCATTAGGGTCGTTAGGTTCTCACGCCTTCGATTATATTTACTGGTTATTTGGCCCAGTAAACCGATTAAGCGCCCATTTGAGTACCGCCATCCCCACACGTATTGACCCTGCTAGCGGCGAAAGTAAGCCAGTGAATACAGATGATACCTGTGTGCTGTCTTTAGAATTAGCAGATGGTACACCTTGCCAACTTACTATTAGTGCAGTTGTCCATGCACCTAGAACACATTGGTTAGAACTGTATGGCGATCGCGGTACTTTAGTATTGGGCAGCGAAAATCAAAAAGATTATATCCACGGTTTCCGGGTTTGGGGTTCCCAACTAGGTACAGGCTTAACTGAAATCGAAATCCCGCCAAACTTGCTGTTTCCCCACAATCACCCCGATGGACGCATTTCAGCATTTATCCGCGTAGTAGACCAATGGGTACAAGGAATTGACCGCCAACAACAAATAGTTCCATCACTGCGAGAAGGAGTTTATTCGCAATTATTGATGGATTTATCCCATCAATCCCATAAAACAGCAAGCTGGGTAGATGTCCCCAATTGGGAAAGTTTTCTAGGCTAGATAATTATGTAATTGAGGTAGGAGGATTTCATCTAGATTTCATATCCAGAATGTTAAAGTCAAAACTGAATCGAAATAGATTGTTTTATCCCACTGTTCGCACAGTGGGAATTTTTTGTAAATGCATCAGTAAACTGTAGAGTGGGTCGGTTTGGGTAAGAGAAGTTTGCAAGGGCGCTCTTAAAGAGCGCACGCAACTTCTATAAAACCAAACTTTGTAAGAGAACAGACCATACCCTACGGGAAGCTGCTCCGCGTCTACAAAATCAACGAAATGCTTACAAAGAAAGGCAGAGGGTCGAGGGCAGAAGGCACTTATGTTAAGAGTATTAATTAAAACTTTAGTTCTGGGTTTAAAGCCCAGTTAAAAACAATAATTATACCGAGACTGCTTGCAGCGTTAGCGAAGCGGCACGAAGTGCGGTATAAAACGTCCTTGTAACAATCCCACTCTTTTAAGGGGTGGGTTCCCTTCTGCCTTCTGAAGCTGTATTAATTTTGAATTTTGAATTTTGAATTTCGCGCAGAGGTACTAGTGCTTACCCTATAAAGTGCTAACAACAATACGATCGCCATGACTGGGAGGCTGGGAAATGACCAAGAATTCTAGATTGCGATCGCTTTCATTTAGCATCTGATGAGGAATATTAGGGGGAACTTCTACACCTTGATGCTGAGAAAGAATTTGGCGATCGCCATCTATTTCTAACGTTGCTGTTCCAGATAATATAAAGAAAAACTGCCGCGCTCGCTGGTGATAGTGTCTGACTTCCGAGGTTCCTGGTGGCATAAGTTCCTGAATCACGCTTAACCCTAGTTGTTTAACAACATGCCAACCATGACAATTATTGCCTCAGCGATAATGCTCAGCAGTATCTTTACTAATCATTGTCATATCCCAATACAGTTAAGTTAAGAAAATTAATTGACAACAAAGCCAAAAAACTAATTACTCAACAAAAAACAGAACACTAATTTTGGAGGGAGTTTGGGGGACGCAACCTCCTCCAATCGGGGGTCTGGGGGAGAATCCCCCACGTTTTTGGCTTTTTCAACACGCGACAAATCAATCTCTAATTACCTTAATTGAACCGTATTGTGTGATATCCAACTTCGACAAGGGAACACTAGCTTATCGCATATTCTTTATAAAAAAGACAGGCAAATTGCCTGTCTTAAAAACAAATGAATTAGCAAAGAATTTAGAAATTCATTTCTGCGGCTTGGACTTTCTCAACCTGCTTCTTCTTCAACACCAGCATGACTTGAGCCAGCATCACAAGCGCGATGAATGCAATCAACCATTTGACTCGACTAGCGTCTTGCAATACGATTTCTGCATCTAGTTGACCAAATCCGCCAACGTTGGGATTATTAGTCAAAGCATCACCAGCTTTCACAGTTTGCCCTTCGGAAACAATCAGTTCTGGCCCTACGGGAATTTTATCCGAGACAACTTCACCAGCGTCAGTTTTGATGCTCAGAACATATTTGACGTTACCGTCTCCATCTTCTTCTTTGGCAATCTTGGTGATTGTACCAGCAGCAGCAGCATTGTAAACTGTGTTGTTGCTCTTTTCACCAGTTGGGTAAACTTGTCCACGTCCCCTGTTACCACCTACGTGAACTGAATATTTACCGAAGTGGATGTTTTTATCAGTTGCGGGGTTGGGAGACAGAACTGGGAAGACGATTTCCTGATACTGTTCACCAGGGAGAGGACCGACGATGACGACGTTTTCTTTTTCTTCGCTGTAACTTTGGAAGTAAGTATCGCCGACTTCTTCTTTGAGTTCTTCAGAAATGCGGTCTTCAGGAGCAATCTTGAAACCTTCGGGTAGCATCAATACAGCGCCCACATTCAAACCAGTTTTAGAGCCATCAGCACCTACTTGCTGCACGCTAGTATCGTAGGGGATTTTCACCACGGCTTTAAATACGGTGTCAGGTAGCACTGATTGCGGAACTTCCACTTCTGTCGGCTTTGCAGCTAAGTGACAGTTGGCGCAAACAATCCGCCCGGTTGGTTCGCGGGGGGTTTCTGGATAGGTTTGCTGTGCCCAAAAAGGATAGGCAGCAGCAGATTGTGGCAAAGCTAAATCGCTGGTGAAGTAGAATGTCACTGTAGCGATCGCTATGAGCAATGTTTTGACTATTGCTCTAGTACTGCGAGTTAACCTCGCTGTTATCGAAACATTTCTCATCTCTATAAGGGCAACGGTTCTCTTGTGAATTAGTCATTGGTCAACGGTCATTAGTCAAGAGTCAAGAGTCATTAGTCATTACTCCCGATCACAGGACTAATGACCAACGACAACTGACAAATCACTAATGACAAGATAATTAAGCCCACCAAGGTTCTTCGCCTGTGCGGAAGTCGGTTTCAGTCCAAGGACTGACTACGACTTTGTCTTCTTGTACTTTGGTATGCGCCAAAGCCAAAGAAAGCGGTGCTGGACCACGGACAACCTTACCAGTTGCGTCGTATTGGGAACCGTGACAAGGACATTTAAACTTGTTCTCAGCCACGTTCCAGGGGACAACACAACCTAGGTGGGTGCAGATGGCATTAATGCCGTAATCGCCAATCGCCTCTTTGCTTTCTACTACAAGATAAGTGGGGTCACCCTTAAGTCCCTGAACTAGGGCGCGATCGCCTACATTATGGCTTGCTAGAAACTTGCTGACGCTAACATCGTTGCCCAGCTCGTCTTTTGCCGTTGCACCGCCACCAGCGCCACCAGTAGCAGGTGGAATAAAATAGTTGACAACGGGATACAATGCACCCAGAGCCACTCCAGTGACGGTTCCAAAAGTGAGCAGATTCATGAATTGACGACGCCCCATATCGGGCACGTCTGCTGATTCAGAAAATTGAGCCATAATCTACGCGCTCTTTGTGTATTTTGTTAAGCATTTTGATAAGAGTACTAGTAGTTGAGCAACTCTTATCTAAGTCGAAATGCTAACGCCCACAAAAATGCCATACTTCTCTGTTCCAAGATATTTCTAGCATCTTTTCTGTTAGCATTACATTTCTTTATATCCTTATCATACTTGAGTTACGGAACTTAACATCATAACTAAATGTAAAATCTAATTGAGACAACCTATGACAGGACAGCAATTACGTCAACTGTTGCTTGAAAAGTGGGGACACTCTTACGATGTGCAGCTACGGCGATCGCAAGGGAAAATATTTTTGCAAGTCATGTGGAAATATGTAGAGCAAGCCTCTTTTCCCTTGAGCGAAGAGGAATATCAAGACCATCTTGATAGCATTGCCAATTATCTTCATGCCTTAGGTGGAACGACACAAGTCCAAACATTTATTACCCAAACACGTGATCGCCCCCGCCTGGGCAAAGCTGTGAGTATCCCCCTCGATTTGGGTGAGCGTTCTTCGGAATGGATATTATGATCAGCAGGGCGGTGCAATTAAAGATAACTGACTAGGGCTGTCATTTGTCATTGGTCATTGGTGAACCAGTGCGTTGCGGAGGTTCCCTCCGTTGTAGCAACTGGTGTCATTTGTAAGGGTTTCAAGCATATTTACCTTTCGTAAGATGTTTGGTTTATTTCCACCCACTTATTTATATCTTGACAATTTACTGCTTTAAAGATATATGCAGTAATTTATGAAATGACTTAATAAACCCTACAACTCAAAATTTGGTAAATCCGCTACTGCACGTGAAACACTATCAACAACAACCAAACGCCTTCCCCAGCGATTACCTGAATAACTTGTGGGGAGAAATTCACGCTTGTCCTTTCTTTGCTGTCAACAACCTCAACCGCGATTTTGTTGGGACGAAGGGATTTTCTGTGGTGTTTCAAAAATCACACGTAGCGCAGGTAGAGCAGCAGTTTCCCTATTTCAAGCCTTATCTAGATTTAGCTCTTCAGCCTAACTGTAATGCTTTTTACCTCAATCCTTTATTGCTCAAAGAAGGTTCGCGTGTCGATCCGCACATTGATCGCTCTTTGCGTTCATACTGCAAAACTATTGAACCGCCTCTAGTTGTTAGCGTTCTCTATGTGCGCGTACCTCCCGATATGCAGGGGGGAGAACTAGTACTGCGATCGCACAAACGCCAACTTGGACAAATTAAGCCGCAGATGAATACTTTACTTCACTTTCAAGGTGATTTAACTCATTCTGTCAACGCGGTGCAAGCTCCCGGAAACCGTCTGAGTCTGGTTTGCGAGCAGTATAGTTTAAGCGAGGTAGAACTCGCAGAAATACCAGAATTTACCATCGAGTCAAGAGTGGCTCAGTCTACAACAAAAAAACGCAGGTAACTGGTAATTGGTAATTGTTAAGAAGTAAAAAGTAGAGACGCGATTAATCGCGTCTGTGCAAAGATAATCCCCATAAATAAATTGAGGCGTTCCGTGAGCGTCAGCCGAACGGGAATTTGTAATGGATGTATTATTTCTCGCGCACTTTCCACTCAAAATAAATGTTTTTGTTTCGTTCCATAAATAAATAATGGTGCTAGTAACCATTTTTTCTTGTTCTTTATGAGTGCCTTCTTACAAAGTTAGGCGAAGAGAAGTTGCGTGCGCGGGTTAAGAGCGCCCTTGCAAACTTCGGGGACGGAAACCGACACCGCCTACTTTGCGCTTTTTACTTTTTAATGCGTGCCTTGTTCGGTAAGTCAGCGTTCAGATACAATTCCTTCTTTTAAACTGGGCTTTAAACCCAGAACTAAAGTTTTAACTGATAGTCTTAACCTCCTGCCTCCTGCCCTCTGCCTTCTTTGTAATTAAAAAAGTCAGATTTGGTTTGCGTTGCCGGGGTTGTGTCTGTAGCCAGTTGTGGAGAATTGGGATAATATCGAGTCCGGCTATACAATTGTCATTGCGAGCCTTGCAAAACAATCCTCGAATTTTGCGATCGCCTCAATTAATTTCATTCCACTCACCATAACTTTTGATAAATAACTCATCGTTCGCGCTCAAAATGCGATCTTTCAGGCTCAAAGGTGCAACTTCGAGGATAAAAGGTGCAACCGCCAAGCTCAAAGGTGCTATTTCGAGGATAAAAGGTGCAACCACCAAGCTCAAAGGTGCAACTTCGAGAGTAAAAGGTGCAACGTTCAAGCTCAAAGGCGCAACGTTCACCCTCAGAGGTTCAAGTTTCAAGCTAAAAGCAAAATTTTTACTCTACTGAAGTAGACTGATGCGCTCAACTGGGAAATTGATTCCCGAACGAAAGCGAAGCGGCAAGATTTTCAGAGCTTTTGTCATCTGGACATTCCAAACCCTACAGATAAACTACAGATACAAAAGTGCGATCACAGTATTGCTCGATGTAATTGCACTAATTCAAAAAGCAATTACAAGGTGACAGCTATCTTTGGGATTCACCTGCTGAGAAATATTAAGAGTCATAGAGCGCATCTGCCGCTTTCCTTATCATTGCGATAGATTGCATCTTGCGATAGATTACATCTTAACTTTCTGAGTGTAATCAACAATTCTCCTGTTCCTCTGCTCCTTCTCAAACTTTAAGACGCTTAATTTTTAAACCTCTAGCCTTGAGCGAATTATACACCTAACCGAAGTTTCTGCTACCGACTTTCCTGTCTCTAGCCATTACAAGTACAAGTGCCGAGTGCAAATCATCTCTAATGAAGGCGAAACTTTGTTGCAGAAGGATTTATTCGCTCGGATGCAGCCAAGCTGGTTAGTCGAGTTGAAGAATAAGGGAGACTGCACGATCGCGCTGACGCTTTGCTACCGAGAAGGCGATATTAGCCATCCCTGGCAGGATGCGGGAACTGTAACCTTTGCAACACAAGATTACCTCAAAGGCGATCGCAATGCCGATTTGGAACTGCCGATTCACACTTGGGAACAAGCACCGCAACTGAAGCTGAAAGCAAGGCTAACGGAAAGCACCGACGAGGGCAGTAGCAGCACAGTGACAGTCTTCAGCAAGTAATCGAGTTCTCATCACCGGACTCATACTACAGCAGAAGAAGCAGAGGTGAATTTGCCTCAGCCTACGCTCCTCACTCCACAAGAAGAAGTGATCGTCAAAGACGTGTGGAACAAGCTGCGGGCGTGGAAAGAATTGCATATGGAGAAATTTTTCAAGCGGTTATTATACCGTTTCACTTTCATCATGATACAAATACGTTGGTAAGGGCACGGCATAGCCGCACGTGTGGCTGCACTCACCGCCCACGTGAGTGGCTCCCCAACCTACGTGGGTCAAGGTTTTTGGCTCTAACACCAAGCGTATTCTGAAACTGTCTTTAATGCGTAAATTTTGCGGAAAGTCTGAGCGGAGGTTTCCTCCGTTCAGAACTTTCCAAGACGAATTTTGAATTTTGAATTGTTAATCCGTGTGAGCTATTTACTTTTTATTCCAAGTAATTATGCCTTGAACAGCATTATCCAAGCTTTGTGCAACTACTTCAGTCAAGTTTTCCCAGTAAATGTCTTCTCGTTGTAGAAGATTTTTTAGTTTTTGCAAAGCATTTATTGCTACACTTTCTTGTGTATTAGGATTAACAGTATAATGTTCTAATTGCGTTTGAAGCTGTTTATAAAGATGTGCCTGTTGAATAGCGATCGCTAATTGAACACTCAACTGCTGAAGTAGATCAGTCTCCCAATCTTCCCATCTTCTAGAATTTTGACAATGATGAGCAATTAAAAGACCCCATAAGCAATCTTTCCGTATTATCGGAACAATCAAATTCGCTCTTACTTGTAATTGAGCTAGTAATTTTACGTGACAACTAGTTAATCCGGCTAAGTAAATGTCGTTAATAGCTTTAATGCGACCGTCACGGTAGAGAACTGCATATTCTTTTGAGAAGCAATTATCCTCAATATTCATGCCTAAAAGAGACATATAATCAGGACTAACAGATTCTACTACTATCGAACCGCTCCAATCATTTGCAAACTGGTACAGAACAACTCTATCTGTTGTCAGTAATTGCCTGACTTCTTCTACAGATGTTTGCAGTACTTCTTCCAATTTTAATGATTGGCGAATTTTTTGAGATATTCTGCTTAGCAACTTCTCTTGACGAAGCTTTTGTCGCAGAAAATATTCATAATTACTAGTATTAAATAAGCTAGATTCTTTTGGAGAAGATATATCATTATAAAATTCATCTTTAAAATCTGTCATTATTCTACAACCACCTATGATTAATAATTATCAAATTAGCAGAATAGATTATTAATTGACTCAATAATTACTACATGATAGATCGATTACATAAAAAATAAGTTGTTATTTAAGGTAGATAACAAGCTTCTAAATAATACAATGCCTTAAATTGATATTCAAGATAAACCGTGACAATACTTAATGTTGAAAAAATATATTCAATAACTTAGTTCTTTTGATGATACATCATGAGCAGGTAATGGCTAAAGCTACTGATGCCATGTGTAAGTCAACAGCCAAAAGGCATATATTCATTAGATTTTGAGACATTTTCGTCTATATAGTTATTGTTGCCTAGCTGCACTAGTTTTGGGCAAATTTATTAAGCTAAAGTTAAATGTATATGTAATATAAATTACTAAAAAATTTTACATTTAGTTGAAAAAGATAGCTGTATAAGAATCCAATTTGATTCTTGAAAAAACGACCTAATCTTGAAGCTTCAATGTAAGATGAGCAATACCTAACTACATATATAGGGCTATGATTTGATTTGTGAAAAAATTTAAGTACCTGTAGGGGAGCCAGTGCGTTGCGGAGGTTTCCGACGCTTGATGACTCGCTCTAAGCGCAGCTATGCCGTAGGCTTTACGCTGCGCTATCCGTTGTAGCAACTGGCGTTGTGTTATTGGCGAGAGTACGGCACCAAAGCCTCGGATGGTGCGTTAGCCAGAGGCATAACGCAACGGCAATAAAGCGGGAGGAACATCCACACCGCTTTTTGCCTCCCCTACGTATATTTCAAAAATCAAGTATGAATCCTATATTTAAAAATCAGATAAGAATACTAGATTGTGGTGGTATTTATCAAATAAAATTAAATTCGTTTTACCTATAAAATATTTTTATATGTTAAATAATTCGGGAGAGGCATTGATTAAAGTGAATTCGTAGTTTAGAATACCAAATCAAAAAATCTTGGCAACACATCAATCATCTGTAGGGGAGCAAAGCTTTGCTCCCCTACTCATGTATCTGTCGTATTCTTTTTTCAAACTCGTATTATCCCTCTTTTGTTACTACGGGGAAAGTATAATCAGGAAGAAACCCGAAAGCAGT
>JAVRCF010000147.1:0-12402 GCA_034530935.1 Aulosira sp. DedQUE10
AATTCTCTCAAAGCCTCTTGACAAAAGACTTACAGCCTTAACTTGTCACTAATGGTTGTGTGAGCAAGTTACCAAGAATTTCAGGTAGGGAGTGCATCAAAGCTTTGTTTCCTTGTAACGGTAAAATTATAGACTATAGAGAAAATGCGATCGCACTCCACAATTCCTTAAATATTCTCTGGGTTAATTCCTAAATCCTTTAGCCCTAACTATACTGAAGGTTAGTTAGGGATGATGTCACATATAGCTACGATCAGCCTACTGCAAAGTCAGTGTAATGCCGCATTTTTGGCGGATCGAAGCCCAAAACGATATCCTGTTTGGGTACACCAAGTTCAACCAATCGATTGGCGATACCAACCTGAGTTCCATCCTGCTGAACCCAGATTTTACCATTGATAATATCCAGGTGAAGGACAGTACCATACATTCGCTTTGAGCCGCGCCAACCAACGTAGACTAGTTGGTAGTGGTCGTGTTCAGTATCGAAAATAGTTTGGGCTTGAATACGTTCATCCCACACCAGTTTGGCGTGTTCGGTTAGCAGGTTTTGGATATATCGTCGGTATTCATCAATGGTAGCCATCGTTCAATCACCTCCCCATCAATATCGTAAATCAACAGAAGAAGATGGTTTTGCTCAACGAGTTCCTGAATAAATGGGGTGACAAAAAAGCGATTGTAAATATCGCTGGAGACTGCTAGATACAAAACTCGTTGTGGATCTTGGGTGCGTAAGGCTGCTCTATATGCTATAAACTGTCCCAAAGCTCCGTAAAATTCTGAAATTTTTGATGCACCAAGAAAACTTTTGATTTCTACAGCAATTTTACGTCCTTCCCTTTGGGCTGCAATCACTTTTTCTGCACCAAGGTCAATCGCAAGGTCAAATATACCAGCTTGTAGTGAGTAATCAACCAGCTATCCTTCTGGAGAGCAGTTTTGACAACTTCATGAAAAGCATCTCTGGCAGACACGATTTGAATTCTGCTGACGATATGTTTACAATCTATTGATAACGTAGAAACAACTACAGCCACAATGATTTTGGCTGGTATCTTGGAAGATAAGAATTAGAGATGCGATGTCTACGACAATCTGATGCAGCGTGTACTCACTCCGCAATTTTCTAAATATCCTCTGATTAATTCCCAAATCCCAGAGCTTTTGCGCCAGTCTATCAGCGCGTTCTCTTTCTTGCTGCACTAATTCCTCTGGTAGTTGGATTAGATGATTATATTTTAAAGTTAAAATAATCAAGCTCCTGAGAATATCCACCTCTTTCCAGTCAGATTACGCCTGTCACAGATAACATTTATATATGAACGCTACACAAGAAAAACTAAAACATCAATTTGCACAGGCCTTGGTGGCTGCGTTTGGCGCTGAGTATGCTGGAGTAGATCCGATTTTGGTTGCTGCTAGCAATCCTAAGTTTGGTGATTATCAGGCGAATGTGGCTTTATCGCTGAGTAAAAGGTTAGGAAAGCAACCAAGGCAAATTGCAGCTGCGATCGCAGATAAACTAGATGTATCAGAAATCTGCGAACCCCTAGAGATTGCTGGGCCTGGTTTTATCAATCTGAAGCTGAAAACCGCATACCTGGAAGCACAATTAAACGCTATTCAAGCAGATTCTCGATTAGGTGTACCAACAGCGAAAACACCACAGCGGGAAGTTGTGGATTTTTCCAGTCCCAATATTGCTAAGGAAATGCACGTTGGGCATCTGCGCTCAACTATTATTGGTGATAGCATTGCCAGGATTTTGGAATTTCTCGGACATGATGTTTTGCGGTTAAACCATGTGGGTGATTGGGGTACTCAATTTGGGATGTTAATCGCCTACTTGCGGGAAGTATACCCAGAGGCCCTGACTACTGCTAATGCTTTAGATATTGGAGATTTAGTCAGCTTTTACCGCAAAGCCAAACAAAGGTTTGATGCAGATGAAGCATTCCAAGAGACAGCAAGACAAGAAGTTGTCAGATTACAAGCAGGTGCGGAAGATACAATCCATGCTTGGAAACTGCTATGCGAACAGTCAAGACAAGAGTTCCAGGTAATTTACGACTTGCTAGATATCAAGGTAACAGAAAGGGGAGAATCTTTCTACAACCCCTTATTACCTGGAATTGTCGAAGATTTAGAAAAATCTGGATTATTAGTAGAAAATCAAGGGGCAAAATGTGTATTCGTAGAAGGGTTTACCAACAGAGAAGGTGAACCTCTGCCTTTGATTGTGCAAAAATCTGATGGCGGTTATAACTACGCGACAACAGATTTAGCCGCCTTATGCTACCGGATTCAAAAAGATGAAGCCAAGCGGATCATTTATGTAACGGATGCTGGACAATCAAACCACTTTGCCCAATTCTTTAAGGTGGCACGCAAAGCGGGATGGATTCCCGATGATGTGGAGCTTGTTCATGTGCCCTTTGGTTTGGTGCTTGGGGAAGATGGTAGGAAGTACAGAACTCGTTCAGGAGATACAGAACGGTTGCGGGATTTGTTGGATGAAGCAGTCTCTCGTGCGCGTGCAGACTTAGAAGTTAGACTCAAAAAAGAAGGGCGCGAAGAAACTGAAGAATTCATTAATCATGTTGCTGAGGTAGTTGGTATTAGTGCGGTGAAATATGCTGACTTAAGCCAAAACCGCACCAGTAACTACATTTTCAGCTACGACAAAATGCTGGATCTCAAAGGCAATACGGCACCTTATATGCTGTATTCTTATGCACGGATTCAGGGAATTAGCCGCAAGGGTGATATTAACTTTAATGAGTTAGGAGAAAATGCTAAAGTTCTGTTGCAACATGAAACAGAATTAGCACTGGCAAAATATCTACTGCAACTCGATGAAGTTATTAATACTGTAGAGCAAGACTTAATGCCAAATCGGTTATGTGAATATTTGTACGAACTGAGTAAAAAGTTTAATCAGTTTTATGATAGAGATCACGGTGTTCCAGTGCTCACTGCTGAAGAACCTTTGCGGACATCTCGCTTAGTTCTGTGTGATTTAACAGCTAAAGCTTTAAAGCTAGGTTTATCGCTGTTAGGAATTCAGGTATTAGAAAGAATGTAGAAGTTGGTAGAGTTTTTTGAAGTCTACAAAAGCGTTCTCTAATCTAATACGAAGAATTCTTTGAATATACAACGGTGGGCACCAGTTATCATGAAGTTGTGAATGAAAGATATCCCAGTGCCCGCCTTAACCGGATTGTGATCTTGCGTGATTTACGAATGAAGCATTTCACGTACTCTCTCCGGGAGCCAGAGGAATTGTAATCACAAATTCTGTACCCTTGCCCAATGATGAGATACAGTGCAGTTGACCTTGATGTTTTTCGGTAATAATTTGGTAACTAATAGATAATCCTAATCCCGTACCTTTACCAACGGGTTTAGTAGTGAAAAAAGGATCAAATAATTTCTGTTGCAAATCATTGGGAATACCTATACCATTATCAGCAATCCGAATAATGGCTTGTTTATCTTCTCCAAGCTCAGTACAAATTTGAATCAGAGGTTTATCAATTTTTATTTCTTGATTATTTATTAAACATTTTTCTGTAATAGCTGATTCTTCTAAAGCATCAATCGCATTCGTTAAAATATTCATAAATACTTGATTTAGCTGTCCAGCATAGCACTCAATCGGTGGCAAATCACCATAATTCTTGATTACATCAATTCGCCCATGCTCAGAGTTAGGCTTGAGACGATTTTCTAAAATCATCAAAGCGCTATCAATACCCTCATGAATATTAACAGCTTTCATTTCAGCTTCGTCTAATCGTGAAAAGTTGCGTAAGGATAGTACAATTTCTTTAATTCTTTGAGAGCCTATTTTCATGGAATTCAACAATTTTGGTAAATCATCAACCAAAAAATCAATATCAATAGCTTCTGCCTCATCTTGTATTTCTAATACTGGGTTAGGATAGTGATGTTGATAAAGTTGCAGCAGTTTGAGTAAATCTTGAATATATTCATTGGCGGGGTTGATATTACTATAAATAAAGCTAACTGGGTTGTTAATTTCGTGGGCTATACCTGCCACTAATTGCCCTAAGCTAGACATTTTTTCTGTATGAACTAACTGGATTTGAGTTTGTTGTAATTCCCGTAATGTTTGCTCTAGTTCTTGTGCTTGGTTTCGCAGCGTGATCTTTTGCTGACTTAACAGCATAACTTGGGCTGTCATTTGAGCAGATAACTGTATTTGTCGCCAACCAATAATTACAGCAATCATCAGTAGTCCACCTAATATAGCTGCGAGTAAATTAAGCGCTCCCAATTGAGATTCAATGTTCTCGCGAGGTATAACTAAAGCAACTGACCAATTAACTTGTTTGAGGGGAACATAGGCAATATACTGTTTTGTGCCGTCAATAGATATAAGTTGGATTCCCTGCTCTTTTTTTACCATACGATGAGCGATCGCAGCTAAGTTGCGATCGCTTGATTGTAAAAAGCTGGGGCCAGGTTTTTCTGTTGTTGACATCAATGCTGGGTTGGGATGAGTAATAGCCTGTCCCTGGGAGTTGAGTGCAAAAGCATAGCTGTTATTACCGTAGTGAAGTTGATTAACTACCTGACTAATGCGATTCACCTTCATGCTACCGTTCAAAACTCCAATGGGATGACTGGCTGAGTCATAACTTTGGCGAATAGGAGAACTAATTCCTAAGGAAGGAAATCCGCTAGTACGACTGATGTAAGGATCAGAAATGTTTGCTTGTCCTGCTAATGCTTTTTGAATAAAATCTCGATCCTTGTTGTTGGCCTCACTTTTACCTACTTGGGTGTTGTAGTATGAACCGTCAGGAAATGATACTGCAAACTTAGAAAATTCATTTAGGCGCTTAACTTCTGCCTGCAAATATGGGTTAATTATTGACCAATTTAGGGAACGCACAATATCTGTATTAGCAATAGTTTGGATTTCGGCAGAGCGAGTTGTTAACCATTGATCAATTTCATCAGTTCCTTTCTGAACCTGAAGCAGTGCTTTTTCCTGAAGTTGCTGAACAATTAAACCTCTGACTATTTGATAGCTAGTGATACCAATAATGGCTAGAGCCAAAGTGGTAAGCATTAAAATTAATGACATTTTCTCATTTTTAACTTGCTTGTACTCCTGAAATGGAGAATTCCTGTTATTCAATAAAAAACCCAACTTTTTTTTAATAGACAGCATCTTTTTTTCTCCAAAGTTAGAATAGAGCTTTCACTAAAAAATACATAAATTTGCAAATTTGACTATTATTTTTCTGTCAAATGTTGCTGTAATGGAATTTCAATGATAAATTCTGTGCCTTTGCCAATAGCAGAGTTACACTGCAACTTGCCGTGATGTTTTTCATTAATAATTTTGTAACTAATAGATAAACCCAATCCCGTACCTTTACCAATCGGTTTAGTAGTATAGAAAGGTTCAAATAGTCGCTGTTGTACATTTTCGGGAATTCCTGGGCCGTTATCCCTAATCCCAATGGAAACCTGTTGATGTTGGGACAAGAAAGTTGTAATGTAAATTTGCAAATCTTGAGGGTTTTGATGAGTGGTAAATGCCTCTTCTAAAGCATCAATAGCATTAGCCAAGATATTCATAAATACTTGATTCAGTTGTCCTGGGTAGCATTCCACAAAAGGAAGATTGCTATATTCTTTAATAACTGCTATTTCTGGACGTTTTTCATGAGCTTTGAGGCGATGAGCCAAAATCATTAAAGTACTATCGATACCTGTATGAATATCTACTGCTTTCATTTCTGCCTCATCCAGGCGAGAAAAGTTTCGCAGGGATAGAACAATTTCTGTGATTCTCTCAGCACCAACCTTCATGGAAGTTAGCAATCGTGGTAAGTCGGTAATGATAAAATCGATATCTATGGCTTTGGCATGAGCTTGAATTTCTGGTATGGGGTTGGGATAATGCTGTTGGTAAAGTTGCAGTAATTTGAACAAATCTTGGATATATTGATCAGCAGGAGTCAGATTACCAGAGATGAAATTAACTGGGTTATTGATTTCATGTGCTACTCCTGCTACTAATTGCCCTAAGCTAGACATCTTTTCGCTTTGGATCAATTGCGTGGCTAATTGTTTGGCTTCTTCTTTTAATTGTGTTGCAGAATTTCGTAATATCTCTTCGGCTTGTTTGCGTTTGGTGATCTCGTGGAGAATAACGACGTATTCGCGAAAATATTGATGGGGACGATCGGAAATGGAAACTTCTAAAATTTTGATGGTAGCGATGTGGGTGAAACTTTGTTCACTGCGCTTTGCCCATTGCTGTGGATAATCAGCTAATTCAGGTAGCCATTTGTTGAGGTGATTTCCTAGCAAATCTGATGGATTAACACTAAATAAAAATTCTGTTGCGGGGTTTGCATGGCGTATCATGCCTTGTTCATCTATGACTAGAATAGCATCTTGGGCAATTGTAAACAGATGTTCGGCTGCTTCTCGTGCTTCTGCGATCGCCACCACTTGAGGTAAACTAGTCCAACAGGCGATCGCTACCCCAACAAATGCGACTGTCATCAGCAAAACTACAACCAAATTGCCAAAATTAGTTGTAGCAACTTTATTCAATTGCCAACCAAATAAGCAGCCAACTAAAACAGCACTGCACAAAAGAAAAATCAAAATGCTCACTTGGAGCATTACTGAGTCTTGAAGTTGTTTTGGACGCTGTGATTGATAAAGTCTTAACCACCAGCTAGGCTTGAAAATATTAATAGGAATGTAGCGCACTAATACATCAATCGCTAACACCATAAAAGGGGCTAAAAATCCAATCAAAAAATCTTGCCAACCCCAAGCATAAGCTCCCACTAAGAAGATTACTATCTCTAATAAAAAGATGCCTAAAGTCAGGCGTGGCAACACCACGTCTAACTTAGCTCGTTGTCGCCATAAGCCCAAATGCAGCAGCATGAATGATATAAACCAGGCACAATTTGCAGCTGCAACAATGTGAGCAACATTTCCCCAAATAAAATAAATCATGCCTACAATCAAGCTGAGAGTCAGAGATGAACCAAAGACTCCGCGATTTGACACTACAGAAAATACTGGTGCAAAGTGTTTATCTACAGCTAATTGATAGATGATCCTTGGGGAATTAGAAACTGTTGTTGCAGAACCTAATAAACAAGAACCTGCTAGTAAAAAAGTGGCAATTATTGGGGCAAAATCACCCCAAAATGGTGTAGAAGCTGCAACAAAATTCAAAAAAGCATTGTCAGCTAAATCTGGGGCAGTTGCTAAACGCATAATTACCCAAGAACCACCAACAAATACAGGTATCATTAACCAAGCAGCTATGTCGAGAAAGTTGAGAGTTTTATTCGGTTCGCGACTATCAGCTACAAAAGATGTAGCAGTTTCACAACTATAAGTTGTATAGCTGACGAAATAGAACCATTTTGCAAATTCAACAAAATTAAAAGCTGCCCAATCATGAGGAAAAAAGCCAGGGCTACGGCTAGAAAAGGCTAAAAATCCTAAACCTTGGAGACAGAAAGTAAATAATAAAATAAAGGCAGGAATAGCAAAAAATAAATGTAAGATGCTTAAAGCCCTTGTACCACTAAAGGCAACCACAAAAGGCAGTAATATAAAGCTAATTCTAAGAAATGCTTCTGGACAGTTAATACTTAATGCGTCAAGATTGACTTTAATGATATCTGTAAGTACAACAGCATTAACTGATAAAAAAGAAAGCCAACCTAAGAGATAACCAATCGCTGCATAGCGGCCAATCAATGGATGGCGTGGCCAAAGATGAGTGGTATAGTTAGGAGTTCCTCCAGCGACATCAAGTAAATTTCTACCTAGATGTTTCATTTGATAATTCAGCAGCATCCCCACAATCACAGCAGGAATCCACACAAAAATAGCTTGAGTTCCCAAAGCAGCATGAACAGCTGGAACTACTGATGTCCAAGCAAGATGGGATGTTAGCCCAAAAGCCCAAGTTTCCCAAGAACTTAAGCTTCGCGTCAAACCACGAAATGGTAATTTATGCAAAGTTGCACTATCAGAATAGGACATAAGTAGCAGTCTGAAGAAAGTTCTGTCACCCTCACTAGTTAGAGTTCCCAGTCTGTAGTAGCGATCAACATACCTGGTAGCCTAATAAAGCATGAGTTGAAAAATAAGTAGTATTAAAATTAACAAAGAATGGTTGGCAAATTAATTGTATTTGAAGGGGTGGAAGGCTGCGGTAAGACAAGCCAAATGCAGCTTTGTCAAGCATGGTTGCAAAGCCTCGGCGTTTCCGTACTACTGACACGGGAACCGGGGGGAACAGAACTAGGCTTAGATTTGCGCCGCTTGTTGCTGGAAAAAGCAGATAATAAACCTATTGCAGAGGTGACAGAATTATTGTTATATGCGGCTGATAGAGCGCAACACGTAGAACAAGAACTGAAACCAAATTTAGCACAAGGGAAATATATCTTATGCGATCGCTATATTGAATCTACCATTGCTTATCAAGGTTATGGTCGGCGGTTGAATATGAGTTTAATTGAGCAGCTAAATTATATTGCTACTGGGGGTTTACTCAGCGACTTGACTATCTGGCTAGATGTCGATGTCGAAGTCGGACTGGCGCGCAAACGTGGCGGCGAAGAAGCTTTAGACCGAATTGAACAAGAAACCATCGCTTTTCATCAGCGAGTACAGCAAGGCTACGCAGAGTTAGCCGCAGCTAATCCCGAAAGAATTATTCGCATAGATGGCAGCTTGAGTAAGGAAATTGTACACCAAACTATTCAAGGAATTTTGCGCGATCGCCTATCGTGAGAGTAGGGGCTGGGTAATGGGTAATGGGTAATGGGTAATGGGTAATGGGTAATGGGTAATGGGGGACAAAGGAGATATAACAAATGCTAAACACCAAATGCCAAACACCAAATGACAAATGACAAATGACCAATTTGCACCACTGCTAGGACAACAGCAAGCGATAGAGTTACTGACTCAGGCTGTTAAACAAAACCGCGTAGCACCGGCTTATCTGTTTGTGGGGCCGGATGGGGTGGGACGGAGTTTAGCAGCAAGATGCTTTATTGAGTTGCTATTTTCTAGTTCTGTAGAGACAAAATTAATTACGTCTTTACATAATCGCTTGCTTCAAGGTAACCACCCAGATGTATTGTGGGTAGAGCCGACTTACCAATACCAAGGTCAACGGCTGACAGCTAAAGAAGCAGCAGAAAAAGGTGTGAAGCGAAAAGCACCGCCTGTAATTAGATTAGAGCAAATTCGGCAAATTACGGAGTTTCTCGGTCGTCCACCTTTGGAAGCGTCTAGAAATGTCGTAGTGCTGGAACAAGCAGAAACAATGGCCGAAGCAGCAGCCAATGCTTTGCTGAAAACCTTGGAAGAACCAGGACAGGCGACATTAATTTTGATTGCACCTACACCTGACGCTGTGTTACCAACATTAGTGTCACGGTGTCAACGCATTCCGTTTTATCGTTTAGATGGAGCGTCTTTAGCTGAAGTACTTACTCAATCTGGGTATCCAGAAGTTTTGCAACAGCAGGCGTTGTTGAGTATAGCAGCTGGTAGCCCAGGAAGTGCGATCGCATCTTACGAGCAACTAAAGGCTATTCCCCCTGATTTACTGGAAGATGTAAAAAAAGCACCTTCATCCTACCGTCACGCTTTGGAGTTAGCTAGAACAATTGATAAAGATTTAGATACAGAAGCACAACTCTGGTTAGTTGATTATCTTCAGCAATTCTACTGGCATAAATGGTATCGCGTAAGCATTATTCAACAGCTAGAAAAAGCCCGTAAATCTCTACTTTTGTATGCTCAACCACGTCTTGTTTGGGAATGTACTTTATTATCGTTGTATCAACAATGCCAGTAATGAGGGGAAGGGGGAATGGGGACAAGGGGAAATGGGGACAAGGGGAAGAGTGCGATCGCATGAATCCTAACTGCAATCGCACTCTTCCCCTTTTAACCCAATACGGTTCAGTTAAGGGTTATTGGTGTAAATAATCGGTCTTTGAAGACGCGATAAATCGCGTCTCTACATTAGGGTTTTGGGCTTATCTGAACCGTATTGCCTTTTAACCGAGATCGGATCTTAAGACAATGGTAGCGATCGCTTGATCGCAAATTGGCGCAAATTTGAGCTATTGCCCATTGTAAGCGATCGCATCGCCCTGCAATTGAGTTGCATCGCCCTGCAATTGAATTGCATCGCCCCGCAATTGAATTGCATCGCCCCGCAATTGAGTTGCATCGCCCCGCAATTGAATTGCATCGCCCCGCAATTGAGTTGCATCGCCCCGCAATTGAGTTGCATCGCCCCGCAATTGAATTGCATCGGGTGATTGCGATCGCCACTTTAGCGTAGCGCTCTTGACAAAGCAGAGGCGATCGCATCGGCAGGTTATATAGCCGTTTTCAGTTGAATGCAATACAAAATTATATCGTCGCTTGTAGGGGCACGGCACTGCCATGCCCTGAAGAGATACATAACATCAAAACGCGAAAACTGCATAAGTCCTCATGCCTGGGAGATAAATATAAAAGAAGCGTGAAAAAACACCCATGAGCAAACAAATTCTCTTTATTTTGTTGCAAAAACTGAAACCAGCCTCATCTAATTTTCATGCAAGCTTTAAACTAAATTCCATCTAGCTCAGTATATATTCTGAGAATCATTCAATAATTTATTGCTGCACACTGCATAGATGCGGTGCAAATTTTGCTGTGCATAATTAGCAACTTGAATATGAACAATAAAACCATAAAAAGCGATTTCTTCACATATCTCAAACCCAAGTTTAAGCTTTACAGTTTAACCTGCTTGCTGAGTGTTGTTTTATTATCCGAGTCAGTCGGGGCAAAACCCACAGTTAAACAAACGCAAATCGCCCAGCAGCCAAATACAACACAGCAAGATGCAACCCGCACCGACGCACAAAAAGTCTTTGATGAAGGTATGGCGCTTTACCAACAAGGTACAGCAGAATCGCTGAGGCAGGCAATAGAAAAATGGCAAGAAGCTCATGTCCCTGATTTTTCAATATCTCACTTTATTGTTATTCTGCCTGGGAATTAATTCCCAGACTAGTAGCTTCAGTCTACTGAAGTAGACTAAGTAAGCTAAATATTTCAGTCCACTTAAGTGGACTTTAGCTATTAGCCCGGAACTTCAGTTCTGGGCAGGATGTGGGTAAGCATGATATTTTGAATATTTCAAAAATTTGGTTAATGACAACATTTCTAGCCTGAGGACGTTAATGTACAATCTCACATAGAATTAGTATTACTCTACCTCATACATTCGTTTATGTTCAGCTAAAAGCTGGAGATACTTCTCATTTGTCTTTGCTTGTATCCACTTGGTTTTAAATATTGCTGCTGATTCCGCTTTCACTGGGTCTACTTCATAAGGTAAAATTTCTTTTTTCTGACCTGTTTCTGGCGAACTTGATTTATATTTCCTGCCGCTTTTATGATTAGCATAACGGCGCGACCGGGTATAACCCATTTGTAAAAACTTTCGTGCCATGTCTGCACCGACAAAATCATCTTGTTCTAAATAAACTAAAAAAATATCATAAATCTTATCACTCGACTCTTTAGCAATATCAGGAGTTTTAAATCGCCAGAAAGGTAGAATTTCTGATTTGTATGGCTCTACCAAAAGTACACCTTGCTCACCTTTACCAACACGATAGAGTTCAGGATGTTGGCGAAAATTGATATTTGGAAAGTCTAAAGAATAATCAAAAGGCATGGTAAGTTTTTAAGATAAATAATAAACTTTTTGCTTAAAGTTTAACTTCTATCTTTGTAGGGAAAGTTGATTCTGCCATGCTATCTAGCTCTTGTTCTGTGAACAGTGTATTAGCTCCAGGTGTTCTACGTAAGGTACATCACATTGCTCTCAACGTTCAAGATATGCAAGCGTCCCGACATTTTTATGGCACTATTCTAGGTTTACATGAACTTACAGGTGATGAAGTACCCGCAACCCTAGTTGAACTTGTGGCTGCTGGAAAAGTAGCTAACTTCATTACTCCTGATGGCACAATTCTAGATTTATTTGGGGAACCGGCATTATTACCACCAGACCCCAATCCAGAGAAGTCTTTCACCAGAGCATACCACCTAGCCTTTGACATCGATCCGCAATTATTTGAGCAAGCGGTAGCAGTAATCAGAGACAATCAAATTGCGATCGCTCATGGCCCAGTCACCCGCCCCACCGGTAGAGGTGTATACTTTTACGACCCCGATGGCTTTATGATTGAGATTCGTTGCGATCCAGTTGCAGAGTAAGGATTTTATAGCCCACCTTCCGCACCCAAAACTGTCACATCTCAATGAAACGGACATATTTAGTAC
>JAVRCF010000148.1:0-12382 GCA_034530935.1 Aulosira sp. DedQUE10
CAGCCTCCCCTGCTCACCAAAGTGATTGTATATTTTTTTAGTTGGAAGTCCCTAAGTTGACACCAATGAGCAATGTTGTACGAATAATTTGTGTGTCGCAAATATTATTTGGATTGGTATTAACTGGGTAGTCAACTATTGGATGAAGTAGATGTGGGAATGGTTCCACCCCCTGCTGGAGTCGAAGTTGATTCCGGTTTCGATGGATCGAATTTAATTTCCCACCCAAAAAGATCTTTAATGAATGAGTTAGCCCAGTCAAATGTGCGCTCAAAAGGCCATAAAAGAATTTTAAGCACAACAACTATGAGTTCATCGACTGTAGGTTTTGTTGTCTCTATCCAAGTCCGAAAGTAAAGACCACTTTTGAACCCAATACCCCATACCCAAACAATCAGGGCACAGAGTAAAAGAAACAAAAACGTAATCAGAGTAATTGCTTGCTTAAAAATTTTCCAAGTTTTCACCGCAGCATTTTGGTAGACCGATGAAGTATCTTCGTCTGAAAGAGTTTTGAATAATTGTGTAATTTCTTGAAAAGGATTGTACTGTATAGGTTGGGAATCATCCCTTGTATATAGAACTGGAAGGCTACTCAATGATTTTTGACTTTGTTGAATCTCTGTTTCTGTCATAAAATTAGTCAACGTATTAGTTGAATAGAACTACACTAAATGTAAGTTTTGATTGATTAGCAAAAATAGATATGCTTGTGTAGCAGCATCAGGAAAAACAAGTGTTTGTGGCTAATTAGAGAGAATTATGTCTATTTTTGTAAACTCTTAAGATTAAATTGCACTTTGACGAGCTAAAGTTTGAGTCGCAATCAAGTCTAATGTATTATGGGATGACATGCTGAGAAATAAAATTGATATATAAATTAAAAACTAAATATCTTGGCAAGCATTTTTAAGAATCTTTACTTCTGGTAGCGTCAGAATAAGTCTAATCTGAAAGAAAACATAAGTGGATTTATTCATGCTGTGCTCGTTTCAATCCAGCAATCCTCTGCACCCATCTCAAAATATCAATCAAGCTAGCGATCGCTATAACGGCTCAAAGCCATTAAGCTTGTTGTCAGGTTCAATGGGTAAGTTCCCTAAACCGCATGTAGTATGACGCAATTGCTTAATGTTCAAACCCTAGAAAATTCACTTAATTACCTAGCTCAGGTAATCCAGTGGCGCATGGACTATTACTTCAGCAGTAATGGGTCAGTAAAAGTACCAATGCCTAGTTTACCAGACGAATGGCTGAGTGCCGAAACGCCCCTAACCAGCTTTATTCACAGACACCAATTAAATACTGCCGAGCAACTAACCTTACTCATGGCACTTGCTCCTCATTTACAACCCGATTTTTTTGATCAGCTGATTACAGCCAACTTGCCTCAAGCTGGTGATTACCCCCAAATTGGTGGCTGGCGAGGTAAGGCTCATCGGGGTTTTCTACCGACTGGTGAAACGGTTCTGTTCATGCTGGGGGGAAATCACTTCGCCGAACGCCTGCATCTGCAACAAATGTTTAGTGAGGAGCATCCCTTTGCACGCGATCGCGTACTCTACCTCGATTCACCAGCTGAAGGTGAACCTGTGATGAGCGGTAAGCTAGTTATGCTTCAAGACTACGTCGAATTGTTTACCCAAGGGTACTTTTCTCGCCCTCATTTCAGCATCAACTTTCCTGCCCAACGCATCACCACTGAAATGGAATGGGAAGATCTAGTCCTGAATGCTCAAACCTTACAGCAGATTCATGATCTAGAAGCTTGGATTACTTATGGCTCAACCATTCTTTATGACTGGAACATGAAAAAGAAGCTTAAACTAGGCTACCGAGCACTTTTTTATGGCCCCCCTGGTACAGGTAAAACTCTCACAGCCAGTCTTTTAGGAAAATACACTGGTAAAGATGTATACAAAATAGATATTTCTATGGTGGTATCAAAATTTATCGGTGAAACGGAAAAGAACCTGGCTAACCTCTTCGCCCGAGCTGAAAGTAAAGATTGGATTTTGTTTTTTGATGAAGCTGATGCTCTGTTTGGCAAACGTACAAATGTGCGTGACGCACACGACAAATATGCTAACCAAGAGGTAAGCTACCTACTGCAACGGATAGAAAACTACGATGGGTTAGTCATCCTATCCTCCAACTTAAAAAGCAACATTGATGAAGCCTTCATCCGTCGTTTTCAGTCGATCATTCAATTCTCTATGCCCAACTCCAAAGAGCGATCGCAACTATGGCAGATGGCTTTCCCATCTCAAGTTAAACTGGCTGAATCTGTAGATCTGCCAAAGCTTTCAGCCGCTTACGAATTAACTGGATCTGATATCCTGAATATTGTGCAGCATTGCTGTCTACAGGCACTACAGCGAGGCGATACCGTCATTCATCATGAGGATCTGCTTGACGCTATCAAGCGGGAATTAAACAAATCAGGAAAAATGATGTAAGGTGAGAAACCATTTACTCCGTTGCAATTGGTATTTTTAATGGGTAACCATGTCGATAATATTATTTTGACTTCAGCTTGCGCTACTAACCCCTAGCAAAAGTTAGGAGTTTTGAGTTATGAGTTATTCAAAACTCGTTGTTGGATCAAAATGTCTAAAGAATTCATTGTAGGTAGTAAAGTCCGTGTTGTGGCACTACCGCCTTACGTCAAAACTGCTGAACCCATGCCCATGCTTCGCCCCCCAGACGTGATTCAGCTTGGGGAAGAGGGGATAGTGATGGATCATCGTCCCGGTGGATATTGGGGTATTCGCTTTGCGAAAGGGGCTTTTCTCCTCGATAGCCAATACATAGAAAGTACAGATGTCCCTCCCGAATCTCAGCCTGAATCAGAAGAAGAGTAACTAAGAATTGTAAACTTATGTTAAGTTATCATTCTTCTTTTTACCATGATTTCTCGTCGAACTTTTTTGAGCATATTATTTGCCAGCTGTGTTGCTGTCATCAGTTGGTTGAACTTTACCCCAACTGCTGATGCGCTTGGTGGAAAACTACCTGCTATTAATCAACCTGCACCAGAATTTACCTTGCCTACGAACACAGGCAACGGTAAAGTTTCTCTCTCTCAATTGCGTGGTAAGTGGGTAGTTCTTTATTTTTACCCAAAGGACTTTACCTCTGGCTGCACCATAGAGGCGCGGCGTTTTCAGCAAGATTTACCTAAATATTTAGCCAAGAATGCTGAGATTATTGGAGTCAGCGCTGATGATGTAGATTCCCATGCTGAATTTTGTGATTCCGAGGGACTAAAATTTACTCTCTTAGCAGATACCACTGGCGCAGTGAGCAAGGCCTACGGTTCTTGGATCGGTTATGTTTCTATGCGCCACAGTTTTATCATCGATCCAGAGGGTATGCTGCGTGAGACTTTTGTCAAAGTCAATCCTAATATTCACAGCACAGAAGTACTGGCGCGGCTGGAAAAGTTACAGTCAGCAGCCTCTTAGGATGGGGAAGGAAGACAAGGGAACTCATGACCTTTGATGCTTGACCCATCAATAACTTTTTTTAAACCAGACATAATCAATTATGTCTGGTTCTTGCTCTCGTCAGCGCGAAGGTTGGCCTGTCGGGAAAAACGAAGTTCCCAAGCCACGTTCCTTGAAGTTGTTAGCCCAAATGCGAGATGGGAACAATCAGGGATATTCTCAAAAATCTGATGATAGATCGGGAGGGCGGGGAAAAGAGTCAAAAGTCAAAGGTTCTTTCTCCCCTACTTCCTAATCTTCCTCATCTTCCTTGTGCCCTTTCTCTTCTTCAATAAGACAGCCTTTGTTGTAACTATTTGCCTAGTGCCTAACTGATTCGCTAGGCTATTGATAATTCTAGTTACTCAGAGGCTTACTGTGTATGGATTTTGAAGGCAAAGCTACTACTACATCTGCTACAGACAACAGAGAATTGCAACAGCCAGAGGCTACTCGTAAGCCATTGGAGTTACTGCGAGATACTGAGGCTTTGCTACGTCGCCCGGCGGTGGAGTCTCTCGTGCCGATTTTACCACCCAAGTTGAGCAACAAATTACAAACAGCCTCATCTCTAGCCGAGGAATCTTTAAAGAAACTAGCAGAAATTGATTTAGAGGAAATTGGCGACTTTGATCTGCGACCTGCAAGGATTCGTGTAGGTTTAAGCTTTGTCGGTTTTGGAGCGTTAATGATACTTGTATTGTTGCTTCATTTAAATACTCTACACTTAGAATTCCGTACAGTTGAGCAGATACGACAATATTGGTATGAATATGTTTGGTTTGTCTGCTTGGGTGTAGCGGGGCTGTTTATCTTGGGACGAGAAGCAATGCGTCCAATTCGCAAGCCGAGGACTAAGACTAGAGGGTAAGGACTAGGGATTTTCCTGTGATTGACTGACTTATAGTTATTGTTGAAAATTTCAAAACACGCAACCATATAGTTATGGCGACCTGATATAACTCATGTCTGAGGATGATTGACTGTCGTTTATAAACTTGCTATAATAAAATAGATAAGGAAGATATATGCTAAATATGTTTATACTGAAACAATAAACCGCTTGCTTATGGCAAGCGGTTTTATGCTGTTCTAGCAGCTTGATGGAATTAAACAAGTTTCAAATCGGGATACTCAGCCAACAAATCATCAGAAGTTAGAGTATCTCCTTCAGCTTGAGGAGTCCAAAGCACCTCAAGTGCTAGGATTTGCTCGCTAGGAATGCCACCAATTTGACGTAAAGCTTGACGCAAATCATCAGCACTATTCACTGCGGGAATTGCAGACTTACCGAGAGTCGCCACTAATAAGGTGACGATAATGTATTCTCCAGGCCCAGAGGTAATTAAATCAGTGGGATTTTCGGGATCTTCAGCGCCAGGTAGAGCTTCTTTAGCCAGGGCTGCTTTAAGTTGGTTGTTAACGTTGGATAGCGTTTCTTCGCTAAATTTGCTGCGTTCTGCTAGTGAGAGACGATTAAATTGAGCCTCAGCTGAATTCAATTTAGCTTGTTGTGTACCACCACCAACATATACCCAGTATTCAGGATGGCGGAGCAAAGCTAGGCTAGTTTCTTGCAGAATTTCTGCTCTCCCCAGAGGGGAGTTGGTATCAGCAGTTTCGGCAATGTGGTCAAGTTCGGTTTGTAAACCACGGGCTTGAGCTAATAAACCCACTTGTAAGCGAGTTACAGACACCGAAGGATTGCTGCTATAACCTGCTTCGCTAGTGGTAGTATCTCCACTGCTAGCCCGGCGGAAGGCTTGGAGTAAGAAGTTAGCGATCGCAATAAAGATTAAGATGCTAAACAATCCACCAAATCCTCCCCCAATACCCCAGAAAGGTAGCAGGAAAGGAAATCCAAAACCACCACCACCAGGGTAGTATCCGCCACCACCAGGGTAATACCCGCCACCACCAGGAGGTGCGTAGGTACGAGGTGTGTAGGTGCGGCTCGAAGGTACTCTAAAAGAACCACCACCGATTCTTCCACCACTACGGGCGGCTAATGCTCCATCAGCGTGACCAAGTGCCAAACCTAACACTAGGCTGAGGACAAAGAAAGTTTTTAACAGCGGTTTGATGGCTAGTTGTAGTTTTTTACGCATAATACAGTCGCTTGAAAAACGGTATTGGTGATGATTTCTCCCAACGCTGCTAGGAGAGATTTGCTTGGTCAGTAACGCCAGCCCGTAGCAAGCAAGCGAGTTTTTGATTGGCAGTAGCGCTGTGTAATATTCATCTTTCTTGGCTACATATTCAATGTACCGCGTCTTATCTTGCCTAGACAGCAAGCTTAGGGGGGATTTCTTGAGTAGATAACCGTACCTCATATTCTGTAGCGATCGCGGGAATTTTGGGATCAATTAATCATTTCCTACTTATGGATTAGGGATTGGGGACTGGGGGCTGGTTTTTATACTCATAACTCAGCACTCAGGACTCAGCACTCTCAATAATTTTGGTTTTTTCAAATTCGTGATCTGAATTACAGTAATTTGCCTCAATAATGATCAAAATTGATTTATCTGCCAAGTAATTGTGGTATTTACTTTTGCAAGTCAGTTATTTACCATAATTGCTTAGAGATCATTTTGCTTACTGCATCTAGCCTTAGGGGTAGCGCTTATCCTGGAGGTGGTTGATTGTTAATGCCAATGAGCAACTTAATTTGGTAATAAAAAAGGCTTTGATTTTTTGGCATTTTGGCAGACTCTTGATTTGTTTCAAGATATTCTATTGATAGAAACTAGATTTAGTAATTACCACAATAGTCTATGAGCAATTGATTTCGCTGGTAGTCCCAACCTTCAATGCTTGTTAATTATGTAGACACTTTTTAAGTGGTGAAAAATTGCAAAAAAAAATTAACAAATTTAAAAATCAAATATCTCAAAATACTCTTCTAAAAAACTGCTGGCATTTGTATACTGCAATCACTCAAACAATGATGAAAAATGATTTTTTTACAAACCATGTATTAAAAGTTAATCAGCATTAGTAAAAATACTCTTGCCATGCCTGAATTAGTTACTGATGCTAAAAACTAATGTTAAAAAAAATATAGAGATTTGAGGTTGTTACGGGATAGCTGTTGGCGAGAATGATAAAACAGTGGAAAATTAGATACAGAGCAGGCAAATTTCCTATTGGTATTACCCAAAGGAATTTTTGCTCAATATCTAGTGGAGGCTGCACCTTAGGCAAGTTTCCCACGCTACTTGTTACCACGGAGGAGGGAAACAGTACAGGCGATTCTCCTAAATGTAAAAGTCACTGCTTTGTTCTTGCAGAATTGAAGCGAGTTAAGATGTGAATAGCGTCAAATACTCATGTGTTCTGCTTCATGCTTGAGTTCACGCCCAAGTTAGTAAAAAATTTTGAACTCAATCAATTTCTGCTCAAGGATAGCAGTCAATTGTCGCTCATTTCTGAGTTCTAGTTGAGCGTATGAAAAATTAAAAATTATTTAAACTATACTTAATCACTTTTATTATGGAACATATTTCACAACTGGCGGGAAATGTTAGAGAGCAAACTGCATTACCAGATATCTTAGTAATATCCCGTAGCTTCTTGCCAAAAGAAGCTAGAATTGGTGAATATATATATAATCGCTGCCTTCAAGATCCAGAGCGGGTAATTGTTTTGGCGGCTGGTTGCTCAGGTGATAAAGTATTTGATCAAGCTCAAAAATTTCCTATATATCGCTGGCCAATTCCTAGAGATTGGAGTTTTTTAAATCCTCTGCTCAATCTAATTTATTCATTTGTATTAGCAATCAAACTTTATTTTCGCTATCGCTATCGCTATATTGAATGGGGTCACGGCTACGAGTTTCCCTCTCTACTGCTACTAAGTTATTTCCTCCCAATTCGCTTTTTTATCTATCTCCACGGGAATGATATTGTTTGTGGCTTACGCAATCCCTTGTGGCGATCGCTATTTAAATTGACACTCAAACGCGCTGAGGGAATTGTTTGTAATAGTTCCTTTACACAAGATTACCTGAGAACAAGGTTGAGATTAGATACTCCTACCCACGTAATCAACCCGATGGTGAGGCCGGAAAAATTTGGACAAGTAACGAATCAAGGTAATTTAGGTGATTTGCGTGCAAGTGTTCGCCAGATGTATAACATTCCAGAAACAGCAGTAGTTATTCTCTCAGTGGGACAGCTTGTAAAGCACAAAAGCTTTGACCGCGTGATTGAAAACTTACCACTACTACTAACTGTTGGCGTGGATGTCCACTATATAATTTGTGGTCAAGGCCCTTGTGAATCGGAACTAAAATCTCTAGCAAATCGCTTACGAGTTGACCAAAGGGTACACTTTACCGGAGAAATACGCGATCGCGAATTAGCTGGGTATTATGCAGCCTGCGATATATTCGCCATGCTAAATTTATTGGACACCAAAGCTAGCAGTATAGAAGGTTTTGGCGTTGTTTACTTAGAAGCGAGTTACTTTGGCAAGCCTGTGATTGCTTCTCGTTTAGGCGGTGTCATCGATGCCATTCACCACGAAGAAAACGGCATCCTAGTCAACCCTTATTCTGGCTATGAAGTTTTTCAAGCCTTCAATCGCTTGTGTAAAGACCAGCCGCTACGCGAACAACTCGGTCGCAAAGGCAAAGAGTTAGCCCAGCGCAAAACCCTTCACCGTTCGCTATATAAGTTGGAGTAGGGAATGGGTAATCGGTAATCGGTAATGGGAGGAAGAACAAATAACTTTTGACTTTTGACTTTTGACTATTCAACCACCCCCCACAATAGTGACAACTTCTAAGCGATCGCCTGGTTGCACTTTTGTTTGAGTCCAAAACTGGCGGTGTAAAATTTCGCCATTGTACTCTACTGCTACTAAACGGGGATTGAAACCCAGTTGTTGAAGTAATTCGGGTAAAGGAGTTTGGGATGAACAGCTATGGTTCTCTCCATTTACCTGAAGTGTGATTTCATTAGACATAAAATGTCGCAGATTCTGAAAAAATTTTTTGAAATTGGAATGATTTAAGATTCTGGTTTAATGCGATTTAGTTGTGAGAGCATATATTGAGCCACAAGGGTGGGTTGTTCTGCTTGCATGAGCGATCGCACTACCGCCACACGTTGTGCGCCAGCATCAATCACATCATTGATATTATTTGCATCGATTCCTCCAATCGCAAACCAGGGAATAGGGCAATTTTTGGCAGCATAGCTCACATATTCTAAGCCAGCTGCTGGCTTACCTGCTTTTGTCGGCGTTTCGTACACTGGCCCCACACCAATATAATCAGCACCTTCCGCCAGCGCTCCTTGCATTTCATCCAAATTTGTGGTAGAGCGACCAATCAGGCGATGGGAACCGAGTAATTGCCTGGCGATGTCGATAGGCATATCTTGCTGTCCCAGATGTACGCCATCTGCATCTACTGCTAAAGCTAAATCTACACGGTCATTGATAATGAACAGCGCGCCGTAGAGGTGGCAAAGTTGCCGCAGTTTTCTGGCTTGTTCTAGACGAACACCATCATCAGCAGTTTTGTCACGATACTGTAACAAAGTCAATCCGCCTTTGAGAGCAGCTTCTACTGTTGTCAACAAATTTTCTGCTGGTAAGGTAACCAAATACAGACGCGATCGCGACAGCAGTTGATGGCGTTGATAACCTAATAAATTGCTTTCTAGGGTATAAACTTGATACCGCATCTGCTTAAAGGCTTTACCCATGTTGGAGTCATACAGCTTGCCATATTCTTCCAGCACACGCATTGCTTCTTGCACACGGCAAAAGTTAGCTTGCAACACAGATTTGATACTGGTGCGTTTTTCCTCGTGAGGATGTGTTAACTCTGTACCAGTATCACCTGGCGTATCTCGCGCCGCCCTCAGTTCAGTTGTATGCCAATGAGCTATCTCTTGCCGCAAGTGCTTGCACTCTCCAGTCAACTGAGCATTATTCAGCCCAAAGCGACACCATTCCTCAATAATTCGCAAACCTTCACGAGCGCGATCTAAATTGGCATCTAAAATGCGGTAAACAACATGCTGCATCTGCTCTGTTTGGCTGTGTGGCTCGACCATTACAACAACCCCATTCCTGCTTTCATCAAAAGACGGAAAATCAACTATTCTAGTAATTGTCATTGATTAAATAGCTATTTTTACTAGAAATTTACTATGCACTCAAATCGTAAGAGTAGCAAGGATTCTATCAAATTAGCAGATATACGTGTCGGTTCCGATAAAGGTAATTTAAGGCTACAGTTCAGCACTCGTATTAGCCAGCAGTTTTACCGCAAGCGACAAGCTTATAAAGGGCTGGGGAGAAGTGACACACCAGAAAACCAAAAATGGGCTAATCAAATAGCCGCAAGGATACAAGCTGACATTGATCATCCAGATGGCGCTTGCTTTGATCCAACATTAACTAAATATCTAAAAATTAAGAAATTAACCAAAATTACCCAGTTACACAATCTCATACAGCCACCTCAGCTTGGGGAATTATGGCATGAATTTGTTGATTGGAAATTGGAAACAAAGCAGATCCAAAAAACTACCTACAAAAAAAATTTTGTTGTTTACACTAACCTCATTAAAGATTTTTTAGATTCAGAGCTAAATATTGAGACAGCTAACAACTTGATTAGGCATCTTTCACTCAAGCAAAGCAACCAGCAACAAATTAAAAAACTATTTGGCTTACTGAGTAGTATGTGTCAACGTGCTATGAGCAATCAGCAATTAACATTAGATTATTTTCTGGAAATAAAAAAAACTTATATTCTCTCGAAAAAGTCTCAACAAATATCAGATTTAGAAGATTATCGGGCATATACTCTGCAAGAGAGAGATTTAATCATTCAAGCATTCAGAAATTCTGAGCAAGCATCTATCAGACATGGTGCTGATTTAATCGAATTTCTGTTTCTCACTGGGTGTAGGCATGGTGAAGTCTTCGCTTTGAAGTGGAAAAATATCAAACTAGATCAGGGGTGGATAATCTTTAAAGATTCCTTTGACAGCAATGTTGGTATTACTAAGAAGCATAAAAATAATGTAGAAATAATGTTTAAACTTCAAGGAATGAGTAGGCTAATCAACTTAATACAAAGATTATATGGAAATGGTAAAAAAGATAATGAATTAGTTTTTAGAACTATCTCTGGCAAGCAATATTCTAGTAATACACTGACAGATATATGGGCAGGTAATACCGTCGAGGTTAGAGGTAAAGTCTACCACTATCCTGGTATGGTAAAAAAATTAGCAGAAGATAAAAAACTAGAATATTTAAAACCCTATTCCACACGCCATACTTTTATTAGCATTCAAGCTAATAATGGAGTTGACGTTAAGCTGCTAGCAAATAGTTGTGGTAATAGTATAGAACATATTATCAAACATTACTTACATTTCGATAATAATGCTACTTTGAAAGATATTTAATATGAATTATGAAATGCTTACAATGGCTCATCTAGCAGAGATTTTGTTAGAATCACCTTATTGTCTATCGATAATATGCTATTTACCTATTGCTTTTTGTTAGCAATACCTGCGATTATCTTATATACCAGCATATACGGTATTTCCATAGAATCACCGTAGATATTATAGAGGAGGATCTAGAATGAGTCTGTGGCCACGCCCCCTGAAGCGATCGCAACTGAGTCTTGAGCGAATCATCACTCGCTTGAGGCTAAATTCGCTCAAAGGCTTTGTATCGCTGTTTTTGGTAGGGACATTATTGAGTGTGGCCCTCGCTGCCTGCTCTGGTGGCAATGGTAACAATTCTGCCACGGAAACCCCTGCGGCTAGTAACGTTGCTGCCAACAAGCAAAATGTTGAATTAACTCTTGTTTCTTTTGCAGTCACCAAAGCAGCACACGAAGCTATTATTCCTAAATTTGTAGAAAAATGGAAGCAAGAACATAACCAAACTGTCACCTTTAAGCAAAGCTATGGTGGCTCTGGTTCTCAAACTCGTGCTGTAATTGATGGCTTAGAAGCAGACGTTGTTCACTTAGCCCTAGCTGGAGATACTCAAAAGATAGAAAAAGCGGCACTGATTCAACCAGGGTGGGAAAAGGAAGTTCCCAATGATGGTATTGTCTCCAAATCTGTGGCAGCAATCATCACTCGTCCAGGCAACCCTAAAGGTATCAAGACTTGGGCAGATTTGTCCAAAGACGGAGTAAAGCTGATTACAGCTGATCCAAAAACCTCAGGCGTTGCTAAATGGAATTTTCTGGCACTTTGGAATTCTGTGATTAAAACCGGTGGCGATGAAGCTAAAGCTACGGAATTTGTGACTAAAGTTTACAATAATGTGCCAATTCTCACTAAAGATGCACGGGAAGCTACTGACACCTTTGCCAAGCAAGGTCAGGGAGATGCCTTAATCAACTACGAAAACGAAATTATCTTGGCACAACAAAAAGGTGAGAAGGCTGAGTATGTTATTCCTGATGTAAATATCTCCATTGATAATCCGATCGCTGTGGTAGATAAGAACGTTGACAAACATGGCACTCGTGAAGTCGCTGAAGGTTTTGTTAAATATCTTTACACTCCCGAAGCCCAACAAGAGTTTGTCAAATTAGGATTCCGCTCTGTAGATGAGACTGTAGCCCAAAGTAAGGAAGTTACAGACAAATATCCCAAGATCAAAACATTGGGTACAGTTCAGGACTTCGGTGGTTGGAGTGCAATTGATAAAAAATTCTTCGCAGAGGGCGGTGTCTTTGATAAGATTCAAGCCCAAAAGAAACGTTAAGGAATAGGTAATGGGTAATGGGTAATGGGTAATGGGTAATGGGTAATGGGTAGATGACCTTTGACCCTTAACCCTTGACCCTTGACCCTTGACCCTTGACCCTTGACCCTTGACCCTTGACCCTT
>JAVRCF010000149.1:0-12295 GCA_034530935.1 Aulosira sp. DedQUE10
TCAAACTCAGTATTAATGTACCACTTATTTGTAACTCACATAGGATTGCTATAGATGATACTGATATCTAAAAGAAGTTTGCCACTAAATTTTTTAACCTCAGGCAAAGACGCAAAGCTTGCTGCCTTATGACATGAGGTTATTCTGGATTATCAAAGGATGTTTTAAAAGATTCGTGTAGGTTATTTATAACTTAGTTGACTGAGGTTGGAAGGTTGGAAGAGTGCATATTTGTTTATCTAATTGCACCCAACGGAGAACCTCTAGAGCTAGGGATTTAGCACTAAAATGAAGATAAAAACTCCCAGACTCTGCGGATTTTTCTGCTACCTTAGCATATATGTCTTCTTTAAGTTCAGCTGGAATATTCGGTACTAATAAGTTGAGTTTAATGTTTGTTTGTCCAGGTGGTAAAAAACCATCGGATGAATTTCTACAACAAACTTTAGCCCCCTTTGCTGAAAGTTGGATTAAACTTCCCTGAAACACAGTTTCATTAATATGCTTTTCTTCTAGAATTGAGTACTGGATGGGGATTATTCCAGCAAGGGGAAAGAATATCTCTTCTTCTTTAGGTAGAAAGAGGTTGTAAGCGCCGCCGATACCGTCAACTTTGTAGACAGAGATTGGCTGTTTGACTCCTTTCGGATGTACCTGCTTTTGCCCACTGAATCTCACAATTGATCCTGCTTCTTGTAATGTCTGCTCGGAAATTAGGATTTCACCTCCTATCGTATAGGACTCAATACGGTAAGCTATATTCACCTGACTACCGACGATACCGTACTTAGTGCGTTTCTCTGAGCCAATATTTCCCAAAATTACTAGGCCCGTGTTGATGCCAATCCCCATGTCTAGTTCGGGGAAGCCTAAATCTTTCAGCCTTTCATTCACAGCACCCATTGCCAACTGCATGGCACAAGCACAAGCTACAGCCCTAGCAGCATCATCCTCTCTTGGCGTGGGCGCACCAAACAGAACCAGAATCCCATCTCCCATGAACTCATTAATGCTTCCTTGATAATGGGTAATTACATCTGCCATGTATTCTAAATAGATGTTGAGGATACCAATTACTTCTTCTGGTTGCCATCGTTCTGATATGGCTGTGAATCCTCTTAAATCAGAAGTCAGGATAGTCATTTTCCGTCTATCGCCGCCAAGCTTCAATGCTTCTGGGCTTTGGAGCAAATTGGCTACAATATCATCACTCAGGTAACGCCCAAATACTTGGCGAATAAGTGAGTTCCTTTTTTCTAAATCTATGTTCGCTTGAGCTAATTGGGCAGTGCGCTCCTGCACTTTTTGTTCCAGAGTTTGGTAAAGCAGTGCGTTTTCAATTGAAATTGCCGCTTGGGAAGATAGAATCTTCAAGACTTCCAGGTGATTTGGTGTAAATGCACCTGTCGTCAGGTGATTTTCCAGGTAAAGCACAGCGATGAGTTTGCCTTGATTGATGATGGGAGTACAAAGAACTGACTGGGGTTGATGTTGTTTAATAAACGGATCGTTTATAAATAGCCCTTCACGAGTAGCATCTGCCAGTACGACATCGGATTGGGTTCTAACCACGTAATTGACGATCACCGTTGGTAGCAAACCACTGTTATCCACTGGCAGTGATTGTAAAATCCTAACTAAATTGCTACCCACCTCTTTGGCAGCTTTAATCCCCAGTTCACCGTTCCTAAAGAGGATCAAGAAGCCTTTCGTCGCTCCGGCATTCTCGATGGCGAGCATCATCAATGTTGCTAGCAAATTCTCTAAAACGATTTCACCTGCGATCGCCTGGGAAGCTTTGATCACACTTGCCAAATCCAGCGTTTCTGAAATACTACTATCAGTGCTAGAAGAAGTTGATGAAGTTGTGAGGCGGCTTAGGGTTTGAGTGATGCTGCTACCCACTGTTTCAAAACTACTAGATTGCCGAAACAGCAATTGGGGATAAGTGTTTTCTAAATGTCTAACTTTCGCTGTCGCTCCCCATTGCTGATAACAATAATGAGCATCTACCATATAAACCTGGGCAATTTTGGTCATGCCTTTTGCCAGGTAAAATTTTGCTGCTAGTTCGTTTGCTAAGGCTTCTTCTTGGATGTATTCATGTTCTTTTGCCAACTCTATAGCACGATCGTAGTTGTCCATTGCCTGAATATGTTCACCAAGAACCCGATGCCTTTCTGCTGCAACCAAATAAAACTTGTGTAAAAAATTCATGGGAGCATGGTGTGCCCAAATTTGCATTTTTGCTTGATTATTTTGTACTTTCTCTAAAATATGAATTTTTTCATAATTTTGGACATTTTTATATATAGCTAATTTGTATAAAGAATCATAAAAATTAAAGATTACTGCCAGAATAAATGCACATCCACTATCTAAATATTTTTCTGCTAAAATGGCATACTGATTTACTTGGCAAAAATCTTCTAGTAAGTAACTAACTATTAGCTTGCTAATCGCAAACATAAAAATTGTGTTACGTAGGTTAGTCCCTAGCAAAAATCTCAGGAGTTTTTCATCATTGTAATCTCCACAACTCCACCCAATCGGGGTTTCAGATCTGTCAATTAATTTCAAAACTGATTGACGAAATATTTCATTTTTACAAAGTATAGCTTCTTGCTTAAGTTCAATCATTACATTACTGTATCTTGCCATTTCTTGTTCTGTTTCTATCAATGAATTACCAGAAATATAAGAGTGGCAGCAATAATGTAAAGCAGATCTAGTTGCATATTCAAAATCTGCTATTTCTAAGCCAAATTGATAACTTTTTAATAAAGGACTCAATGTTTCTTTGATATGCTCTTTCCAGTGCCTAATAAAGATGTTAAAGGCAAAAATTGTCTTAGCTTGGAATTCTTTGGCATCGAATTTATCTAAAATCTTTAAGGCAAGTTGACCAAATTGATAGCCTGTATCAATATCATCCACAATTCCAGACAGAAATAAACCATACCAAGCATAGGATGAGGCCGAAACCGCAGCATTACCATACTGAACTAACAGCTTCACTTGTTGTAGAGTCATCAATTGGAAGATGATGGGTGCTGTATTATAAGCGCTAATAGTGACATTCGACATTAGCCGCAGGGCCGCTATTTTATGGGGATCTGTCATTTCTGGCAGGTTAATTAAGTCCAGGGGTTCCTTACCAGTCAATAAGTGTTTTGTCTGTTCATAACTCTGTTGAACATCTAATTGCTTGGGATTTTGAGGAAACCGAATCTCCAACAAATCCAAAATTTCTAAGGTTGTTTCTATAGTTCCCTGCATCTTATTTCGAGCAGCACAAAACTGGATTTTAATTTCATAGGCTTTTACTTTTTCAAGCACAGTCTTTGCTTGTTGTAAAACTATTTGAATATAACAATCCATTTCCGAAAAATCACCGTTGATATATGCTGCTTCTGCCGCTTCCCTATAAAGTTCTAGCGTTAGTTCATACTGCTCTTGCCAGCTAGATGACCCTAACAGCTTCATCCCTACCTGGAAGTAATTCATTGCAGAACTATAGGCGGTGGATGCTTTCGCTTTTTTCCCAGTAATGAGATTTAATTCTGCCAATTTATACCGTTCTGATTGATTGGTAATTAATTGAATACCGAAATTGAGTTGATTTACAATGTCAAATATTTTTTCATCTCGTGAACATTGATTATTTCTTAGCAGCAATTGCCCTACTTGTAAGTGTACAATTTGCTTCTGGTCTTCTGGAATTAGGCAATAAGCAGCTTGCTGTACGCGATCATGTAAGAACTTGTAGTATATTAAAGGCAGAATATGAGAAATGGAAAATTTTAACTCTGCTCCTCTCTCCTGCTTTATCCAGTCCTCAGCCCTAAGCAGCTTATCCTCATTTCCTAGCGCGATAATTAGCCCTGACTCAATTGCTTCCGATAAGTCAGTGACAGTTGCGATCGCAGTTTTTTTATACACAGTTGACAGCGTTTGCAAATCGAATTGATGTCCGATACAAGCTGCTAGCTTTAAAATTTGCTGTGTTTGAACAGACAGGTTTTGAATTTTGTCTGCCATTAACTCAACAACATTATTTGTAATTGGTGTGGCTTGAATATCCGCTAGATTCCACTGCCATACTCCCTGATTAAAATTAAATTTTAGTAGCTCTTGTGTGTATAACGATTTTAAGAACTCGGTTACAAAAAAGGGATTGCCATAAGTCTTCGTGATTGCAAGTTCCGCCAATGGCTTTGCCTTTGATTGATCACAGTGCAGCGTTTCTGCAATTAATTGGGTGATATGGGTCAAATCTAAAGGAGAAAGGGCAATATGATTGACTATAGGATGAAGCTTTTGGGCATAATTGTTCTGATTCGTTTTCTGAATATCTTCTAAAGTTAACATCAATGGATGAGTTGCACTGACCTCATTATCTCGATAGGCACCAATGAGAAACAGATATTGACTATCCGATTCTGTCATCAGTAACTGAATCAGTTTTAAGGACGCAGAATCTGCCCATTGCAAATCATCTAAAAAAATCACTAACGGGTGTTCTACTTTGCTAAACACATGGATGAAGTTTTGCAAGACCCGATTAAAGCGATTTTGCGATTCTGCTACCCCTAGTTGTGTCACAGCAGGCTGTTTACCGACAATTAGTTCAACTTCAGGAATGACATTAATAATCACCTGACAATTGATACATAAGGCAGCTAAAATTTTTTCCCGCCAGGCTGCAATTTGTGCCTCAGATTCTGTCAACAACTGTCGAATTAACTTTTGAAATGCTTGAATTATAGAAGCATAGGGAATATTTCTCTGCAAAAGGTCAAACTTCCCAGAGATAAAATATCCTTTCCGGCGTGTAATCGGTTGATAAACTTCTTGTACTAATGCTGATTTACCTATACCGGAATAACCAGACACGAGCATCATTTCGGAAGAGCTAGATGGGGAATACAAACCTAACTCCTTTCTATTTCCTCCTAATACTCGTTCACAAGCATTCAACAATGTTGCAATCTCTCGATCTCTGCCATATAATTTTTGCGGGATTTGAAAGATTGGTGAAATATCCTGCTGTCCCAGTGGGAAGTATAAAATCTGATCAGTTTCGCAAAACTCAGTTAGGCATCTTTGCAAATCGGCTCTTAGTCCATAGCTACTTTGGTATCTTTCTTCAGCCGTTTTTGCTAACAACTTCAAGATAATAGCTGAAATTGGTTTGGGAATAGCTGGATTAAATTCGTGAGGTGGTATAGGCTGTTTTGCAATATGACAATGAACTAACTCCATTGCATCATTAGTTTCAAATGGTAGATGTTGGGTGAGCAGTTCATAAAAGGTGATACCTAAAGAATAAAAGTCAGTCCGATAGTCTATTGATCTATTCATCCTGCCGGTTTGCTCCGGCGACATATAAGCTAGTGTTCCTTCCAGGTGATCGGGATTACAGATAAACTGAGCTTCTATAGTAAGTCGGGAGGCGATCGCAAAATCCGTAATTTTTACCTCGCCCGTTTGCGAGTTAATAATAATATTTTGAGGCTTGATATCCTGATGAATAATCCGATTTTTATGTAATTCATTTAGTATTTCGGTCAATTTAATCGCAATTGTTAAAAATTCATTTATTTTCAGGGTTTTACTCTGAATAAATTGATGTAGCGATTCTCCACCAAAATCTTCCAGGATGAGTACTAGCCTGCCATTATGATTTTTTAGACAATATGACTTGACAATTCCTGGCAAATTAATCATCTGAGTGATGTCATATTCATGCTTCAATCTGGCGATATCGGCGAGGCTGGGATAATCCTTATTCACTACTTTCATGACTACTGGTGTTTGATCCCAGACTCTACAGCCTCGATAAATAACTGTCTTCGAGCCTACATAAATAGCTTCTATGATTTGATATCCGGGAATGGTAATCATAGTTGTATTAGCTAGCTCCCAATTCGTGGTGCTTATTTTTTGATTTTCAATCTTCATGGAATTAATTCTTTTCCTAGCTGTTGAAACATCAACCTTTGGGCAGATGATTAGAAAAATTAAGTTTGAACGCTTGCAAGCTTTAGAACACTCTGCTAAGGGCGTGAGAATTGGGAAAGCTTTTAAAAATGCGTTAAAGAATATTTACAGACAGTTAATCCTTTAAGAGTTATCTATCAGTTATCAAGTGATTAATGTTAGATAATCCCTCTTAGTAGAAAACTTAAATTTTTATTCACAATCGTGAATGCCGTTGATAAAAAATATTGATTAAATTAGGAAAATAAATGAATAATGCTTAAAAACGAGTGTATTCGCAAATATTAATAATATTTTTAAAAAGAATAAATTCTGTGATGCCGATAATCAAAATATGATTATCAAAATATGATTATCAAAAATATGGCAATAAGCATTAATACACAATCAAAAATTTCACAATAAATAGCTAATTAAAATGAATTTTTCGCTACTGAGAAACAATGATATAAAAAGTCAAATTCTCGAATTATTTTTTTGCTTGCAGCCATATATCTTCAACAAAATTTCTTTAGAAAGCTCAAAATCCGGGTAATGCACACTTTGAAGGCAGTATGCAATCTTGCTTGAGTGTAAGGTTGCACCAAATCCTCTGTAAATCAATAATCTTGTACAGTATCAGGATGCTCTCAATTGTCATTACAGGATACAAATAAATGCTGGAGATGCGATCGCACTCTTGTAACTCCTGCCACAATATTCTTTAGTACTAGCCTTGCATTTGCAGCCTAAGGTGGTAAACCTGGACTGCATCCTACCCTATCAGAAACAACTTTATGCTCACCCAAGATAAACAACAACGTAATTGGAAACCCATAATTAAAGCATTTGAGGCGGTTATTGGCAAAAATGGCGTGGTACAACGCCGTGAGGAACTTATTACTTATGAATGCGATGGTTTAACAGGCTATCGCCAGCGTCCTGCACTAGTTGTACTCCCCAGAACCACTGAACAAGTTGCGGCGGCGGTGAAGATATGTAACCAATACTCTCTTGCTTTCATTGCACGTGGTTCTGGGACTGGTTTATCTGGTGGTGCTTTGCCAGGGGAGGATTCAGTTTTAATTGTCACATCTTTAATGCGGCAAATACTCAGCATTGATTTGGAAAACCAAAGGGCTATTGTTCAACCAGGAGTAATTAATAGCTGGGTGACACAAGCGGTTAGTGGTGCTGGCTTCTATTATGCACCAGACCCCTCTAGTCAAATTATCTGCTCGATTGGAGGCAACATCGCAGAAAATTCTGGTGGGGTACATTGCCTGAAATATGGTGTGACTACTAACCATGTTTTGGGATTGAAACTAGTGCTTCCCAATGGTGAGATTGTTGATGTGGGGGGACAAATTCCCGAAATGCCTGGTTATGATTTAACAGGTATATTTGTAGGTTCAGAGGGTACTTTGGGAATTGCTACAGAAATTACGCTTAAAATTCTCAAAACTGCGGAATCAATTTGTGTATTACTGGCAGATTTTAACAGCATTGAAGATGCTGGGGCGACAGTTTCCGACATCATCAGTGCGGGGATTATTCCTGGTGGGATGGAAATGATGGATAATTTCAGCATTAATGCCGTTGAGGATGTAGTAGCTACCAATTGTTATCCCCGCGATGCTACGGCAATTTTACTGATCGAAATCGATGGTTTAGAAGTAGAAGTTGCAGGCAATAAACAACGTGTTATCGAAATTTGTAAACAAAATGGTGCGCGTAGTGTTACTTCCGCCAGCGATCCCGAAACGCGATTAAAACTTTGGAAAGGGCGGAAAGCTGCTTTTGCTGCTGCAGGACATTTAAGTCCAGATTATTATGTTCAAGATGGTGTAATTCCTCGGACTCAATTACCCTATGTGTTACAAGAGATTGAGTTGTTAAGTCAAAAATTTGGTTATCGGGTTGCCAATGTATTTCATGCTGGTGATGGCAATCTTCATCCACTAATTCTTTATGATAATTCTGTGCATGGTGCATTAGAAAAAGTTGAAGAATTAGGAGGAGAAATTCTCAAACTTTGCGTGAAAGTGGGGGGTAGTATTTCTGGTGAACATGGTATTGGTGCAGATAAAAAGTGTTATATGCCAGATATGTTTAGCCAAGTTGATTTAGAAACGATGCAATGGGTACGGCAAGTTTTTAATCCAAAAGGTTTAGCCAATCCGGAGAAGATATTTCCTACACCACGCACTTGTGGGGAGGCGGCAAATGCGGCAAGTGTCAAGCAGTTTGAAGGAGTTGAGAGATTTTAAAAAGAGTCATAAATTCCAAGACATTTCGACGCTCTCGACTTTAGCGTTGTCACAACGGTTAACATTCGGGCGACAAAATTACTGCCCGCAAGGGGAGTGAGAACCAAAACTGGTACGTCGCCCTTCGGGTGAATCCTACGGATACGCTACGCGAGCGCCAGTCGCCTACGGAGGCTTTCCCTCCTACAGCGCTGGCTCACCAGATGACAGCAGATCGTATAGCTCTCTCAGCAGCATTATTGGTTGGTTCGACACTTCAACTGTCACAAACAACCACAAAGCAGGTTCAACTTTTAAAAATTGACGACAGGTAGGGATGAACCGCTACCTGCCCAGTCATCTCAAATAAAACTTTATACTTAAATAAAGAGAGTAAAGATATTTAACAGGAGGGGAGAGCAATGACTCCCAATCCCACCATTATGCAGGCTGTGGAACAACTGGGTTATCGCGTCACCGTTGGTGATGTAGCAACCCAGGCAGGATTAAATATCGCGCAGGCGGGACAAGGGTTATTAGCTTTGGCATCTGATGCTGGCGGACATTTGCAGGTAGCAGAATCAGGTGATATTGTTTACCTATTCCCGCGAGATTTTCGGGCGATTTTACGTAACAAATATTTGCAGTTACGGGTTCGGGAATGGTGGCAAAAGGTTTGGGGCGCTCTGTTTTACTTAATTCGTATTTCTTTTGGGATTTTCTTAATTGTTTCTATCGCCCTGATTATTATTACCATCTTCTTAATTCAAAATTATCTCAACTCAGATCGTGATAGCAACAATAGAAGTAGTTATTCTGGTGGTGGCGGCTTCTTCTTTTTCCCAGATTTATTTTGGTATTTAAGCCCAAATTATCATACCGAATACCAGCAACGACGACGCGAAAGAAACCAAGCCAGCAATTTGAATTTCTTTGAGGCGGTTTTTTCATTTTTGTTTGGTGATGGTAACCCTAATGCCAACTTAGAAGAACGCCGTTGGCAAGAAATTGCTGCTGTGATTCGGAATAATCGTGGCGCAGTGGTAGCAGAACAAATTGCTCCTTATTTGGATAATATTGGTGAGAAATATCAACAAGAGTACGAAGATTATATGTTACCTGTACTCACACGATTTAATGGGCAACCAGAGGTAAGTCCGGAAGGGCAAATTGTCTATTACTTCCCAGAATTGCAAGTGAGAGCCAGCAAACAGCGTCGTCAAGCTATTCCTGTGTATTTAGAGGAATCACTGTGGCGTTTTAGTGCAGCAGGTTCCGGGCAAATTATGCTCAGTGCTGGCTTAGGCATACTAAATTTTGTGGGAGCCTTAGTACTGGGAAGTCTGTTAAGAGATGGTACAATCGCAGCCCAATTAGGTGGGTTGGTAGCTTTTGTACAAAGCATTTACTGGCTACTGTTAGCTTACGGAACAGGTTTTTTAGGTATACCGTTACTGCGTTATTTCTGGATTCAGTGGCGCAATCGCAAAATTACAGCACGTAACCGCGATCGCCTTTCCCGTGCCAGAGTATTAACAGACGTGAATGGAAGTTTACAGCAAAAAATTGACTACGCCCGTCAGTTTGCCGCAGAAAAAGTGATTGGGAAAGAAGATTTAGTATACACTAGCGAGACTGATTTACTTGAACAGGAATCTGAGCGTTCTGCACAAATTGATGCTGAATGGCAACGGCGATTAGATGAGTCAAAATAATTCGTAATTGTTAATTATTAGCTCACGACTGTAAGGGTTTAGAAATACTAAACCCTTAGAGGATGTTTGAAAAGTCCTTTTGTTGGTAGCAAAACGTTTTAGATCCACCATTATCCCCCTTTTTAAGGGGGGATCTAAAGTGCCTAAAATCACAGCTAATCACTTTTCAAACAACCTCTTACGGTGCTTTAAATTTGCATGTATAGTCCTGGTAAGAGAACGAGTCAAAACCTATTTTTTACTAGCCTGTAATCGCTGTAAAAACTTTGCAACATCTTTGCGAGGTTCTCGATTTAGCTTTAATTCAATAAGAGTAGTTGTAAATGGCCAGAAAAGCTTGATTTTGGATTCGCGCAATAGGTATGAGATATCCATCTGTGCATCCCACTCGCCTGTATTCTTAATTCCCAAGTAGTCAATTAACTGGGAACCTGATGATGCGATAACACGCATCATCAAATTTGGCAAAGTCGTCGGCTGCTGCAAATTCTGGGGATTGAGAATACCATTCAGGTTGACATAGAAACAGCGAAGGCTTTTGTCACCACTATATTTATGGACGTTTACACCAAAAGTCTCTATTGCTTGGAAGTCATCATTATCTTGGGTGAACACCTGAATGTGGTAGTCAGGAATCGGATCGTCGCGTTCATCCACTGCACGGACGACAAACTGCTGCCACAGATTAATATTCTTCGGTGTGAGTTTCTCGCTAGTTTTTTTGTACCAATCCTGAATCTTTTGTTCGGTGGTGAATTGCAATGCTTCACAAACCGCATCGACGAGTTCATTGCGAGGATTGCTCATAATTGTATTGTGATTCAACCCCTCAACTAGTACTGTAGGTGCGATACCTTCGTTATTTGAGCCACCAAAATCGATACGCTGATCCTCTTCCTGTTGCTTCGTTAAGTCAAGTAATATCTTACGGCAATTTAAACCACATCCTGCCCAGCGCACAGTACCATCAGTTCCAGGATCGCTCACCAATTTAGCTAAACCGCTATATGGACTTGTACCACAAAAGGTAAACACATAAGGCGTGTCAATTGTGGCCCCATAGAATGTTTCAGTGCTAAATAAATCTTTATGTGCCAAATCCCAAGTGAATCTGCTTCCCAGTTCCAAGCCATCCAAAACTAAATCCCCCGCTTCTAAAAAGTCGGGGCCAAACTCCTTATTTCCTTTAAACATTGCAGCTAACCAACTCCGTCCCTTATGGGCTAAGGGAGAACCAAAGGTGGCTGGTGCTAGCCCAATCAAGTGCTTAAGTCGATTCCGTCGCTTTCTCGAGTACGCAGTCAACCAAGCGCGAATCACCAGCATCCCAGTTGAGTGAACGATCGCATCAAATTCTTCATCTGGGGCTAAACCACCATCTATAGATAATGCCCGATCAAAGCCTTCGGCAATATCTTTAATTGTGACTTCGTTAGTCAGCGTTACATAACTACAAACGTGGATAGTCGAGACATCGTAGCCACGCGCTTCTAGCTTTTTTTCCCAGACTTTGAAAGATTCCCCTGAAGCAGAGTAGCCGTGGATTAAGACAATTGGATTTCTTTTGGAATCACTGCCCATATACTTTTGTTAAATATTTCTTAAATATGCAAAAGCAAGATTCTGGATTTCTTAAAAAAGTCCAGAATCTTGTTTTTTAGAAATGCTCATGGCTCACTGAAGATTTTTATAGAACTTAAAGGCACATTATCTCAGGTTTAATTTGCAATTACCCTGAAACTTTGAAAAAATTTGTCTAATGTACCATCAGCTTTAACAGGGAAATAAGAATCTGATAAAGCTGATTGCAATTTAGTAAGGTGCAGATTATCGTAAAGGCACAACAATGTTGTGCCTTTACCTGTGTACTTCATTTAGTTGAAAAACGCTGTAATAGTTTTGCTTGTAGGAATTGAATGATTGATTTTTTGAGTTCTTTTACAGCAGTTTTTATGTTTTTGAACCACATCTGTTGAAAGAAATATTTATCTGCATTGCTATCTTATAGCGTTTCCTAGTCTAGTGAAGTACAAAATTATCGGCGTTTATCTGCGTTTATCCTCTTCCATCGGCGGTTAATTTTTTATTGGTGTACCTCACCAGTATGGGAAGCGCTATATCCCTCTTTTGTTACTCTGGGAAAAGAAAAATAAGAGCCAAATTTTTAACCGCACACAGAACGGGCATTTGAACGTTTATTTTCTAACATAATGCCTAAAATCAAGGTTTTTGGTAAAAGTCTTATTCTGTAAGCATCCCAGATTATTCTCTCCCGAAAGTGATAAAAGAGGGATATACCAATTCTCTAAAACATGGCTACAGATGAGATAATAAGATGAAACCAATGAA
>JAVRCF010000150.1:0-12285 GCA_034530935.1 Aulosira sp. DedQUE10
TAGTACCCAAGTACTATTTATTAGCGATCGCCTGTGCCAGTTGCGTAAGTCCTGTCAGCTTCCAAATCGTCGGTTTCATCGAGGAAGTCATCATCATCAATAAGTTGAATTTTGCGAGGTGGCTTGGTCGCTGGTTTGGATTTACGAACGCTTTGAGTTTTGTTCCTATTTTTATTTGGTGGCAATACTTCCACGTCTACAGATACCGATTCTCCTGGCAAAGCAGGTAGGGATTGAGGTTCATTAAAACCAGCGATCGCATCATGCTGTTGCCAAATTAGAGTTTTAGCTGTGGTTTTACCCAAATACAGTTGTGGCAGATTTTCAACAGTGGGTTTAGTGTAGGCTACAGTTTTGCAACAGTTATGTTTATTTTTACCTTCACCTTCTTTAATTGCTCTAAACTCAACTTCTAGCACACCTAAACTCCGCCACTTATCACTTTTACCACTAAATGGCACTTGGAAATAATCAGCGAAGGTTTTCTCTAATGAGCGGTAAAACTCCTCACGTACTGATTTAAAACTCCAGAGAGCCACATTTTTAAACCGGACTACAACAGGAGTAGTATGTAATGGCTGATTCCTATCATTAAGAAACATGAGTGCGTGTTCTGAACACACATCCATTGTTTTCTTGTCAAGACTATGCCTGTAATCTTCATAAAATCCGACGAAAGAACCACCCACTTCTTCAACATCTGATTTATAGCGGATATATTCTGGTGCAAAAGCTAAAACTAGTAACCGACATTCAGTAATTAATAGTCCGGTGACATCTTCAGTCAAAGTGACGGTAGTTAGGTCATCTTCTCCAGGTATTTCAATCCAACCAGCTTTTTCTAACTGGTCTTCTGGAATCAAAAGTCCAGCAGGTTTATCGTTAACGACAATACCATAGGGAAGAATCGGTTTGCGAACCTGGTTATAATTATCATTGAAAAGTTCTGGATCTATTTCAAATTCGCTTCCTTCAAAGTCATAATCATCAGTATCAGTTGTTCTCGCTTTAGGTATTTTAGGTTTGTCAGCAGCAGTTTTGGCAGTAGATTGATGGGGGCGATTAGAGTTGTTTGTAACTTTTGATTTAACCATTGGACTGCATAAATATGATTGTCCAAAGCATGAGGCGTTAGCCTCTCAGCTTTTATAACGAATGACCCCAGCCAGATGTTAGACATAAAGCTTGCATATTTAATGATATTGAACGTTCACTATTAACTGTTAACTGTCAAGTGCGATCGCTTTTCTTAGTGGTATTTCGCTTAATTTCCATGCTGAATTAAGCGACAGACTGCTAAAAATTCGCGTAAGACAGCAGAAGAATTATCAGACCGCCAAGCAGCTACAATCTTTAGCATTGGTGTCTGTTCTTGAATCTCTCGGTAAACAACTCCCTGACGTTCTATCGTTTTCACATTAGCAGGCAGCAAACTGATCCCAAGCCCTCCAGCAACTAAGCTCAGAATTGTCAACATCAAAGTAGCTTCTTGCGTCACTTGGGGAACAAAACCGACTTGCTGACACAAACTAACAATTTGCTGGTACAAACTATAGGACAGATGGGAAGGTGGTAGGATAAAGGACTCATCGACAAGAGATTGTAAAGAAATTTCTGTCTGAGCAGCCAGAGGATGGTTTGATGGTAGAACCAAAACTAACGACTCTTCCTTAATTGGCTCAACACATAATCCTGTGTCTTGGTGATTCAAAGCTGACCAGTGCATCAAGCCAATATCAATTTGTTGGGTTTCCAGCCCCTTAATTAAACTGTAAGCAGTGTGTTCTTGTAAAACAAGTTTGACATTGGGGAAGTTAGTACGAAACTTTATCAAAAGACTGGGGAGAACGCTATTAGAAACTGAGCTATTGAATCCAACTATTAATCGTCCAATCTTTCCCTGACTAGTGAGTGTTGCTGTCTCAATGGCATGGTCAACTTGAGCTAGGATTAAACGGGCTTCTTTGAGAAACTCAAGTCCTGCAACAGTTAGCCGTAGTGGGCGTTTCTTACGGTCAAATAATGTGACATCACCTAACTTTTTTTCTAAGTCTTTTATTTTATCGCTGAGATTAGGCTGAGCCATGTGCAATTGTTCCGCCACCTCGCTAATGCTACAGTTTTCTTTCTCAGCCACAGCAATAAAGTAACGTAAGTCTTGTAATTCAACATTATGTCCGCGTTGAAGTGCCATTGAGGATTGACTTCTCGATAATATATGATTTTTTATATAATATTATCGCCAATATATACTAGCGGACAATTTAACTTTCCTTTAAGCTGAAGTCAACATCTTAAAGGAGAAAAATTTATGTCTCATTCACCAATCAAAAATGTTGCTCTTGTTGGTGGAACTCATGGAAACGAACTGACAGGAATTTTTCTAGTCAAGAAGTACGAACAAAATTATCATTTAATTAGGCGCGACAGCTTTGAAATCTTAACTTTATTAGCAAATACTCAAGCGATTGCGGCAGGAACGAGGTATATAGATACTGACCTTAATCGCTGCTTTAAACCTCAAGATTTACAAAATCTTCATCTGATAAATTATGAGCAATTGCTGGCTAAACAAATTGCTTATACTATTAGTCAGTCAAAGATTGATTTAATTATTGATTTGCATAGTACAACCTCTAACATGGGTCTGACAGTGATTTTGCACAATCATCATCCCTACTTGTTAAATTTAGCTGCTTATTTAAATAAGATAAATCCTTTAGTTAAAGTTTTGCAATACCCACTGAATCAAGACCATCCTTACTTGAGAAATCTCTGTAAATTGGGTTTTGCTATCGAAGTGGGTGCAGTCGCTCAAGGAGTTTTACAAGCTGATATTTTTGAGCAAACTGAAGCCTTGATTATCAATATTTTAGATTACTTGGATAAATATAATCGGGGAGAAATTGTATCTGTTGATAATAACCTTACCATTTATCGTCAAATGGGGAATATTGACTACCCCAGAAATGAATCTGGTGAACTGCAAGGGATGATTCATCCGCAACTCCAGTTTCAAGATTATCAGCCACTTGCTCCAGGTGAACCAATGTTTTTGACTTTTGACGGACAGACTATTACTTACGAAGGTGAATCAACTGTCTACCCAGTTTTTATTAATGAATCTGCTTATTATGAAAAAAAAATTGCTTTCTATTTAACCCAAAAGTGTCAAATCACAATCTAGAAACTCTCAAAAATATCCATAAGGTCAATTCCCTAGTTTTGACTTGTAACTAGAATTGCTGGTAAACGCATTCTCCATCGCTATGAACCTTTACCAGAAAAATCTACCAGACAGCCATACTATTGCTAACTCGACATTAATTGAAGTGTCATCTTACCCAGCACCCCTAGCCAGTATTGACTTCGGTAAATTGTTCCAACAGTACAACAACCCCCAAGGCTGGACAATGATGGGTGGATTGCTCTTCGTCTTACTGCTACTGCAAATCAGTGGTACTGGTAAAGGCAAAATTACTACTGGTAAAGTCTGCGGTGTCAGTGAAAAACTAGCAGCGACTAACTTAGCAATCAAGCAAATCAAGGAACACAAACACAATAAAGTTACCCTGTGGTCTGGAACTCCTCGCTATTGGGTAAAAGGCAAGTGGCGGGGGTTGCTGGCTAACTTACAAATTATACTTGGTGCAGCACCTACAGTTTGGTTTCCCAATGCCGAAAGGGGAACACTGGTAATAGGTGCACCTGGGTCTGGTAAAACCTACTCAACCATAGACCGGATGTTAGAAAGTGCGATGCAGCAAGGTTTTCCGATTTTACTCTACGACAAGAAGGGCGACCAACTAAGACTCCATGCACCCTTAGCAGCCCGTTATGGTTACAAAGTGCGAGTATTTGCTCCCGGTGAACCCTTTAGCGGTGTGATTAATCCTTTGGATTATATGCGTGATGCACGCGATGGGGTAATGGCGGGGGAAATTGGGCAAGTGATTAACCGCAATGCTGCTAGTGGTGGTAAGAGTGATGAGTTCTTTGCTAAAGCCGGGGATTTGTTAGCTAAGGCACTTTTACAGTTAGTGAAGGGTTCACCTTACCCAGATATGGCGATGCTTTATGCTGTGTTGCGGTTGCCAAAATTGGTGCAACGTCTTGACCATGCGGTACAGTCAAAAAGGTTGGATGAATGGGTGGCGACTTCGTTTGTGCAATTTTTGAGTGCCAAGGATGCAGAAAAGACTATTTCTGGGATTTTAACCACAGCAGCCGGGACTTTCTCATCTTTCATCCAAGCTGATTTGCTGAGGGCATTTATCGGGAAATCGGACATTCCCACTAAGCTTGAAGGTAAAGAGATGGTGGTGTTCAAGCTAGATGATGAACGCCGCAGTGTGGTTGGGCCTCTTTTGGCGGCGGCAATGCACTTGATGATTGTTGGTAATTTGAGCCGTCCCCGCAAAGACCCGTTGATTATTTCTTTGGATGAATTACCATCGATTAAGCTAGACCGCTTACCTCAGTGGATTAATGAATATCGTTCCAATGGTGCCTGTTTTATTCTGGGTATCCAAAGTTTAGAGCAACTTTACGATATCTATGGGGATAAGATGGGGAGTGCGATCGCTTCTGCTTGTAGTACCCATGTTTTGTTCAATCCTGGTAACTACAAAACGGCTGAGGATTACTCAAAGCGTTACGGTGAGAAGGAAGTGCTGATTAAAAATCGTACCACAGGGCGATCGCTTGGCGGACAAATGAGCCGTTCAATTAGCTGGAGTGAGAATTTGCAAAAAATGCCTGTAATCAGCGCTGACGAAATTTTGAAATTTCCTCAAGGCAAGTGCGTAATTACTAGTCCTGGTTATAGTTCCGAGGGACAAGCTTCTATTCCCTATCCTTTAATTATTCCAGTGTCCAAAGCAGATGAAAAACGGGCGCATGATAGTGAGGCTCTTTGGGACACACAAGTTAAACCTGCTTTGTCAAATCAGGTGACAATTCCAGATATTAAAACGCTAACACAAGCATTACATGAACGGATTGAGTCAGCAGCGCGGATGTTGCCATTACCAGAAGAAGATGTAGCATCTGCACAGGATTCTAATAGTAGCGAACCTGATGTTTTGGACAATTTCCCAGCACGAGTTTATCAAACACCTGGATTGCAATGATAGAAAGGTGATAGCTTTTCAGCAGTTAGTACCACTGTGAATTAAAAATTCAAACAGATATACAGCAGAGTAAACATCCTTTGATTTGGAATGCGTGGTTAATTTTCAGTTCTGCTGTACTTGAATGTTCTTGCAAAAAGCCAATTCATTATTCAGACAGAATGGCGGATTTTTTCACTAATCGTTGCAATCCGCCTATTTGCTAATGATAAAAGTATTAGCCTCTTAAATGCTGACTTCAGAAATATCCTCTAAATCTACCATTGACGTTAATTCACTATTGACTATATTGAATGGTAAATTATTTTCCTGAGATTGAGTCAGTAGTTTAATTAACCATTTTTCAGTCTGTCTATGATTCTTTGTATTCCAGCTTACATCTAATCTTTGGGCTGGTTTAACAGGATGTAATGCTAAAATTACGAGTTGCATTTGGTTAGGACTAACTGAGTATTGTATAGTCGTAGCCCACAATTTTACTTGGTCTTGCCAGCTTAAACCAGGATTGCGTACAGCCCATTCGTAAAGCCTGGGAATACCTTGTTTAAATGCTATATTTGTTAATACTTGAATAAAGTGCTTGTCGTCATTAATTGCAAGAGGTGCAATTACTGGATTATCTACTAATAACTTTTTCCGATATTTAAAAATTTCCGGTGCAAGTTCCTGTATTTGAGAAACCCACTGAGCAATTTGAGGATAGGCATTTAATAAAGGTTCTACAGTCAGTCCTAAAAATAGTTGTTTCATCACCAAAGATAAATTATCTGCAACTATAGAGTCAAAGGCAGAGCGATTTGGATGATATTTTTGACTTGGGAATAGGACTTGTTGTTGTGTTTTAGTAATTTGTTGAATATCGGCAAGATTAATTACTGGCATGGTGGAGAGAATATAACATCTCTCCCATGCAGCGGTAAGCTGCAAATTAATTACTTCGATTAATCATGCTTCAATACAGATATACAGCGTATTGCCGGTTGCAGGAAATAGAAAATAGAGTTACAAAGCTATGCAACAATCTGGTATTACTGTTGATAGCTGAAGACTGATGTAATTAGGCAAGATAGCCAGGGCAACCGTATGTTTAATAGGAGCAAGTTTTTTGATTGAGATTATTAGAGTTCGTGCTACACCGGAGCAAATTGAACAGATGCTACAAGAGTTAAAGTTTTATATTAAGGTAGCAGTGGATATTGAGCATCGGATTCTGGCTGGGGGAGGTGAAATGCATTTTTACTGTGAACAGGCGTTGCTAGAAGATGGTAGTAAGCAGAGTGATATTTGGGCTGCTAGTTTTAGACCTGACACCCAACGGATAATCTATGAGTCTATGGTTAATCTGCGTCCCAGACAGAATCGTTCAATGGAAATTATCGACGTTAAGATTAGAGAACAGGTTGCCGCAATTATTATGGAGTTTCTGGGATGAATAGTGGCTTAACTTATGAGCAAGAAACCTTTGTGCAAGATAGTATTTCTGTTAGATTGGGAAAATTGGCAACTAATTTAGCACGGATAAGTCAACTTTTCAGTGACTCTACGGATGAGGATGTGGTCAAAAGCCTGATTAGAGAGACTATGTATTTTATTGAGTGGATAGGCCCAGATATAGATATTGACAATGCTTTTGAGTTAGCAAATTTAGGAAGGTTTCTCACACGCTGGCTGTTTAACTGGGAACAAGCGTGGAATAACACAGAAGCTAAAAACCAGATTATTCAAGAGCTTGGCACTTGGTCAGATAGTGTTTTGCAAATGTCAAAATTACCTGCTGTACAACAATCCTAACTGATAATGACTCAATCCCAACCTCCATTACCACAACCCAAACTAGAATCTGCTGGTATTACCTCTGACCAGTATTTTGAATTTACTCCAGAAAAACTAGAACTGAGCAACGGATATTTGGGTTATGGTGGACAAGACCAACTTGGGTTTCATTTGTCTGTTCTCACCAACATGGGATTGTTGACAGCAGCTCGACATACAAATTTGTCGTTGTGGCTAGAAGCGCTCAAAGGTGTGGTGAGGGAAAAACTACCGACTGTCAACGCCCAACCAGAAGTAGCAGAAGCAATGCTCAATCGTTTTAATCGGGCGATTGCAGACTTGGAGGCAGTGATTGAGTATCTGGAACAATAAAATCTGGAAGTTGAGCGATGTCTACGACGATGCTCTTGTCAAACATCAGGTGTAGGGCTACGCCCCAGTGGAGGCGATGGTTTCCGACCGTCCAGAGGCGATCGCATCTAACAACAGTAATCCCATTTGCTTTAATAAAGCAGTGTTACCATCAGGGCAACCATGTTGAATTAGGCACTTGGCACAGCCAGTATCACAATTACAATCTCGTGCGATCGCTCTCGCAGCACTAGCAAGTTTTGGCAAATGCTTAAACACAGCTTCAGCCGCACCATTACCACCATCACTGGTATCATAGAAATAGCCTGTGTAATTGTTATTTTCCCCTAACTCCTTCACTACTGTAAAATTTACCTGTTTTGGGTCAATTCTAGCCACCAGCTGTAACGCTCTCATAATTTGATGCCCAAAGGTGTGGATAGCAATCAAGGGACTGGAATATTCCCACAACTGTTGATAACCTGGTGGAATTGGTTCTCCACTGCGGGTTAAATTGGTTCTAGTTTCCAAGGTATTGTGCTGGAGGTATTCCCGCGCACTTGAGTTAATCGCTACTTTGACCATTGGTGCTGAAAATTGTGTACGGAAAGGCTGCTCAAACTTTTCTTCTGACAGGGTTTTCACAATTACAGCTTTGCGTGTGAGTTTGCTACAAAGTGGACAACGACGTTCTTTAGGTAGCGGCTCTTTGTAGTTAAGACACCGCTTGTTCAAACAAGTCTGCTCATAGATTTGGGTCATTAAACTGTAACCACTGGTAATGTGTTTAACCTCACCAAAACTAAGTTCTATGGTTAAGTATTCCTGACAGTCATCAACTTCACTGACTTGAGAAAACAGCAATGGTAACTTCACCGGATCAGTTAGCACTGTTAGACTGCTGGTTTCTGATTCTGTAACTTGAAGCTGCTCCACTTTTGCGAATCCAAATCAGGGGTTTGGGGTTGAGTTTAGTTGGTTTCAAACCGGAGATTTTCAGAGCCAGTTGTTTAGGATTACCACAAGTGGCACTCAGGAAGATAAATTGCAGTTTCTTGGAGTCGCCACCGTAATGATCTACTACTAGTTTAATGCGACGAATCAGCCAGGACATATTTGCGCCATAACTGCCTGAAAGGGTATGAGCTTCATCTATCAGCACATAGCGCAATCGCTGATAAAAGTTTGCCCAATGCGCGGATTTCCAGGCTTGCTTGAGTTGAAAGTGGATTAATTCTGGTGTGACACCTAATATATGCGGTTCACTCTTGAGGATTTGTTCTCGTTTTTCTGATTTGACATCTCCAGTGATCATTGCCAGTATAGGTCTGGATTGTGTTGGTATGGTAGAGAGTAGTTCAGAGATTTTGTGGAACTGGTCTAGCGCCAATGCTCGTAGTCCATAAAATGCTAATGCTCGATGTTCTTCATTTATACAACCTTCCAGAATGGCGGGGTATGTGCTGAGAGTTTTGCCACTGGCTGTGGGAGAGGTGAGGATTAAACTTTTACCTTGTCTAATTGCTTGTAAAGCTTGAAGTTGGTGAGAGTAAAGTTGGGTGATTCCTAATGATTGAAGTGCTTTAATTAATTTATTTGGTAGGTCATTAGGGATATTTTTCAGATTAGGTTCTGTGGCAGGGATAGTCTGTTGCCAGAGTAAATCTTCACCTAGAAATTCAGTAATATCTGTTGGTTCAGTAGGATGGTTATTTGAGTTGTAATTTTCTGTAATGGGTATACGAGGTGGTGTCCAAAAGCTTTGTAGTAAGGCACTATAATTGGGCGTGTTCATGGCGGTATTTTTCGCTCTTTGCCCTAAAAAATCCCCCATTGGGGAAAAGTAAAAAAGTCTAGAACAGCAGTATTTTATAAATCGTCATTACTTTTATCTTGCACCACCATCTTATTGCCAAAATCAAAGTCTAAAAACATGATTATTGTATAGGGTGGACAATGCCCACCTACCTTATCAACAATAGTGCAAGATGTAAGTTATTCTAACTAATTCTCTGAGTCGGACTTGTTGGGCTTAGTGGAGTCGGAACGCCCACCTAACAAACCAAAAATAGCTCCAGTTCCCATCAACCAAGTGTTTTGTGTGGTTTCGAGCATTCCTTTTTGGGGTTTAGTAGGCGTGGGTTGGCTGGCAAGCCAGAGAGATGTACCACCTGACAGGAGAGTAATACCAACAACTGTTAGAAAGATAAGCTTGAAGCTAGTAGGTTTCATAATTATAATTACTTCGTTAAACTTTGACTATCTTCAGTTTCCTACTCAGATGTCCGTTACTCTGACTGAGGTTGTCCGCGTATCTGTCCGACTTTGCAACTGAGCTCGTATTTCGTGTCTGACTTGTGAAAGATATTTTAGAATGAGCTAATGATGACAACAAAAAGCATGTAAATATACGGATAATTCTAATGAATCGAGGAACACTCAGCGCTTCTGAAGCAGGAATCAAGAGGGCAAGAACAGCATTAATGCGGGAGTGTTTAACCCAAAAGGCACTGGCTGAGGAGCTTGAGATTGCTAGATCAACTGTTAGTAAATTCTTTAAAGGAGAAGCTGTTGATCGATACATCTTTATCGATAAGATTTGCCACAAACTAGACCTGGAGTGGAAAGAGATTGTCCAGCGACCAGAAAATATCGATCCCGATAAGACTAAACTACAGCCAGATTACAACAATCGTGATAAAAATTCTGACATTGATGATTTAGTTACAAAAGTCAGAAGGAAGAGACGGAGTAGTGTCCAAAAGTTGTACGGCACTATGCGCGTGCTGGACATGGATCAACCTATTGGGTTAGAAGAGGTATATACAAATGTTAATATCCTTGAAAGAATTATTAGCCGTCGTCGTCTAGGTCTTTCGGACTTGCAACAGAATTGTAATCAAGTTAATTTTGATCGATTTGGTCTTGGAAGGATATCTGAAAAACGGGTAATTGGCACTAAAGCTGTAGAAAAATATTCAAAATTAGTAGTTTTAGGTAAGCCAGGAGCTGGTAAAACAACTTTTTTGAAATATTTAATAATTCGATGCAATTTAGGTGATTTTCAAGCTGATAAAGTTCCTATTTTTATTACTTTAAAAGATTTTGCTGAAACGGATCAACTATCAGTAAAAAATGGTTCTGAAAATTCTAAAGAATACCCAAGTTTATTGGATTATATTTTTTTACAATTTGCTAAACATAATGTTACCCCTGATCAAGTAGAAAACATATTAACCCAAGGTAGAGGATTGATATTACTTGATGGATTAGATGAAGTTAGAGAGGAAGATTCTAGTAGAATTATTAAACAGATTAAAGATTTTTCTGAGCAATTCAATACTAATTGGTTTGTTATAACTTGTCGTATTGGAGCAAAAGAGTATGTATTTGAACATTTTACTGAAGTAGAAGTTGCAGATTTTGACGTAAATCAAATATGTACTTTCGCAAAAAAATGGTTTCAAATTAAAGATGTAATTAAAGTTGATAAATTTATTCAAAAACTGAAAGGAAATGAACCAATACAGGAATTAGCAACTAGTCCTCTATTGCTGACATTACTATGTTTAGTTTTTGGGGAAAAAGCAGATTTCCCTTCTAATCGTTCAGAACTTTATAAAGAGGGTTTAGATATTCTTTTGAAAAAATGGGATGCAAAACGTAATATTGAACGGGATAAAATATATGAGCAATTATCCTTGCAGCGTAAAGAAGACCTACTCAGCCAAATTGCAAGGCTCACTTTTGAGAGAGGTGACTATTTCTTTAAACAAAAAGAACTAGAACAATATATTGCTGATTATATTCAGAATTTGCCCGAAGCAAAACTTGATCCAGAAGCTCTTAGACTAGATAGCGAAGCAATACTAAAATCCATTGAAGCTCAACATGGATTGTTAACTGAACGCGCACGCGGAATTTACTCGTTTTCCCATTTAACATTTCATGAGTATTTCACCGCACGAGAGATTGTTCTTGGGTTAGAACCTTTAGAAAAAGCTTTAAAGGTTTTAAGTAGCCACTTCATCGAACCTCGTTGGCGTGAAGTTTTTTTGTTAACTGTAGGGATGCTTCGTAATGCAGATTATTTGTTGAGTTTAATGAAACGAAATATTGATAGTCTTATAGAGAATGATGAAGATTTACAAAAGTTTTTAAACTGGATAAGCCAAAAGTCTCATAAAGTAGGCTCTTTCTATAAACCATCCGCTGTTCGAGCCTTTTATCTCGCATTTGATCTTGCGCGTGCATTGTCTCTTGAACGAGTAACTAATCAAATTATAGATTTTGCTAAACAGCTTGCTACAGACTTAATTTTTGAAGAAACAATAACAATTAGCCTTGAGAATATTCGAGAACTTATTGTAGAACTAGATTTTGATTTTGGTTCTACTATTAATCCAGATCGAACACTTGCCTTTGCAATCGATAATGATCTCACTATTAACAGAAATGGGGAACTTGTCATTCAAGAATCTAATGAAATTAATGATTTGGATACTCTGACTTCTATTGAGGCAGTTGAAGATGAATTGAGTTTACTTCAAGACATTAATTTAAGGATTTTAGAAATCGAGGCTGAAAATACTGAATATATGGCTGATATAGAAGAACTTGAAGCAAAACGTGCAATTATAAAAAAACAAGTTAAAGACATTGAAAAAGAACAATTAAAAGCCGAAGAAGATGAAATTGATGAAATTAAAGATACATTAGAAGAAATTAATGATGAACTTGAAGAAATAAATGAGGAGATAGATTCTTACAAAGAAGAGATTGAGGAATTAATGAGGGAGTTACAATTTTCACTAGATCAAGCCAATATTGATATAGAACAAATTGAAGATGAAATAATTTTTGAAAAGATACACTCAGAATTTGGATTGAAGATCCAAACTCTTGAGCAGCGGCTTAGTGAACTCAGAAAACAAGAATCTCAACAGGAGTTCGGTTCTAACTTATCTCTTAAGACAGGACTTACGCAACTGGCACAAATAGTGTGCAGGGCGCAGCCCTGCCACGGAAC
>JAVRCF010000151.1:0-12247 GCA_034530935.1 Aulosira sp. DedQUE10
TGGGGTAAAATGCCTGTGGGATAAGCGTTTGAGCTTAAGTTGACACCAATGAGCAATGCTGTGCCCATTGTGTATTGCATCCAAACGAGAACCGCTATATTACCCAATCCCCCTTCATGCTGTCAGCGCTACTTTAATTACCTTACGCGCTTTCATATCACTAAATACTTGTGCTAAATCCTGTAATGGGCGATGTTCGCTGATTAGTAATTCTAAAGGTAGTTTACGACTAGCTATCAATGATAGGGCAGCTCGCACATACTGCGGTGTGTTGTGAAATACACCCTTGAGAGTAAGTTCACTATAGTGTAGCTGTTCTGTATTGACTGTAATACTCGTATCTCTTGGACAGCCACCAAATAAATTAACGGTTGCACCAGGACGGGCACAAGCGATCGCAGTTTCCCAAACGCTTGGTAATCCCGTGGCTTCAATCACTACATCTGCACCCCATCCTTGGGTATGTTCTTTGACTACGCCGGGAATATCTGGAATTTGATGATAGTTAAATGTCTTAGCTGCACCTAGCTTTTTGCCAATTTCTAGCCTTTGGTCATTTCCACCCCACAGCCACACCTCTGCTTTTGCACTATCAGCTAAGGCGGCGACAAACATTAGTCCTATTGCCCCATCTCCTAAAACCACTACCCGATCTGCGGCTTTGATTTGGCTACGCCCTACGCCATGCAACACACAAGCTAAGGGTTCTGTCATGGCTGCCAATGCAAAAGGCAAGTCATCGGGAATCGGCAACATATTCTGCTGTACTATCGGCGCAGGAATTTTCAAGTATTCTGCAAATGTCCCGTTATTCCAGGTCAAATTTGGGCAGAGAGAATATTCTTGCCGTTGGCAAAAAAAGCAATTCATGCAGGGAGCAGAGTTATTAGCTACGATGCGATCGCCTGTTTGCCAACCTGTGACACCTTCACCCAGTGCCACAATTTGCCCCGCCGCTTCATGACCAAACAAAGTTGGTGGTTTGAGCATTCTGGCATGACCACCACGCCGCCAGACTTTTAAATCTGTGCCGCAAGTTGTAGCCGCCCCGACTTGAATCACTACCTCGCCAGCAGCCGGAGTCGGATCAGCGACTTTCTCTAGGCGTAAATCTTCTTGACCATAAAGCAAGGCTGCTAACACAGCTTTTGACCTTAAATGAATAACTCCACCTGATTTTACCAGGCGGAGTCAACCCCTACAGGGAATTCAAAATTCAAACGGTCATCATGATCCTCAACACCGGGGAAGAGAAAATCTAGCCTTTCTCATTTGAATGGAATAGACCAACGATACACGTTAGGTAATAATGCTGTGCCCTTACGATATCTGAGGACTCAGCACTCTTAATTAAGTATTAACTGTCTGCTGGGGAAGAACACCTGTGTTGCGGGTTTCCACATTCGACAAACGACTCAGACTTAACAGTGGTACTTCTTGTCGGCAAGATAGACAAAACCAATACACTTCGCTATGCCGAATATGGCGCAGGAGGGAACCACCACAACATGGGCAAGTGTTGGCTCTTGTACTCATACCGATGTCCTCGCTAATAAAATGTTGTTTTAAGATTTGAAAAAAATTTTTTTGATTAAAACTGGATTTTGGCAGCATGAATGTGCCCATTCGATTTTATGCGATCTTTGATAATTTGCTCGTAAACGGCTTCATAACCGTTAACCATTTGGCTAACACTAAATTTGTTTTCTACGTAGTTGCGGCAGGTTTGTCGATTGAGGTTTAAAGCTTGCGGAATCATCTGAGCCATTTGCTCATGGCTTTGACAGATAAAACCTGTTTCGCCGTTGGCAATTACTTCTGGTACGGAACCGAGATTCATTGCAATCACAGGTGTACCAGTTGCCATTGATTCAATCATTACCAAACCAAAAGGTTCTTGCCAGGTAATGGGAAAAAGAGTTATAGCAGCATTGCCCAGAAGTTCAGCTTTTTCGGTAAGGTTCACTTCACCTAAATATTGAATTTGCTGACCATCAATGTGGGGGGCAATCTCTTGCTCAAAAAACTTCGAGTCTACTGCATCAATCTTTCCTGCCATCTTCAAGCGCCAACCACTCTGCTTTGCAATGGCGATCGCATGGTGTGGCCCCTTGTCGGGGGAAAAACGCCCTAAGAATGCCAGATATTCTGGTTCTTCGGGTTGTGCTTTAAACGGATAATCTTTAGGATTAATGCCGTTATAAACAGTGCCAAAGTAGTTTAAATTTATTTGCCGTTGAGCGTTACTAATACTGATGTATGGTTGTTTTTGGTGGTGGCTATATACGTTACGGTTCTCGTTTGTAAAGCTGCCGTGCAGAGTATGTACTGTGGGTGTGGCAACTAAACTCGCCAAAGACAGTGCCGAAAATCCTACATGGGAATGAATAATATCGAATTCCTTAGCTCGCTGGTACACTTGGCTAAGTTCAAGCATTTCATACACTGCATACTCTTGGACATTTGAATCTAAGCGCAATGCTTGGGGATAAACTGCTTCTAAATTAGCCAGAGTTTGGGAATCGCCAGAGGCAAATAAAGTAACTTCATGACCGCGAAGAACTAACTCATCGGTCAAGTGACTTACTACCAGTTCAATTCCTCCATATGTAACTGGGGGAACTCTTTCCCATAAGGGGGCAACTTGAGCGATTTTCATATGTTTTGGTTCAGCCGATTAATGTAGTTCTCAGGTGAGAACTTAACGTTAAACTTTGAGGGCAAAGAATTGATACTTAATCTTCTGAAATTTAAATTAACCAACTCTATAGCCCACCAGTGCAATATCGGTTAACCGTACTGTTTAAACAGCACCAAACAATTTCAGATAATCAGTAATTGCCCCCTTGCGACTACAATACCAATGTACAATCTACTGCTGAGTCTTTTCATCTGTCTTGGGGATCATTAAACCATTAGACCTATTCTGTAACTTAACCTACTGATTGCCAAAATTTGTAGCTGACAATACTAAATTTTCGGCTGGGATCAATTCTTCTCAAGACTGATTGAGGAAAAAGCGCTTAGAACCTAGAGGCTGAATGAATATTAAATAAATCTAAAATACTCCTATTTAAGGATTAGCTAATTAATTTATGTAAACACGGGATCAATGAAAATCGCCACTTGGAACGTTAATTCAATTCGCACTCGCTTACAACAAGTTACTGATTGGTTAAGCCAAAATCCTGTTGATGTCCTCTGCTTGCAAGAGACGAAAGTAATGGATAATCAATTTCCGCGATCGCCTTTTGAAGAATTGGGCTATCAAGTTTATATATCAGGACAAAAATCATACAACGGCGTAGCCTTAATTAGCCGTCAACCACTGTTAGATGTCAGTACTGGTTTCACCGCAATTGTGCCTAATTTACAGCCAGAATGGGATGAGCAAAAACGTGTAATTACTGGAGTCCTTGATAACGTTAGGATTGTCAACCTTTACGTTCCCAATGGTTCATCTGTTGGTAGTGAAAAATACGAATACAAACTGCGCTGGTTAACAGTATTACGGGAGTATTTGCAACTGCTATTAAAATCACAACCTGGCATCTGTATATGCGGTGACTTTAATATTGCTTTAGAAGCCAAAGATATTCACGAACAAGTGAAATTTGAAAATCACATCATGGCATCGGAACCAGAGCGTCAAGCCTTGAGGGATATACTGACACTAGGATTTGCTGATGCTTTTCGTAAATTCACCTCTGAAGGCGGTCACTTTAGCTGGTGGGATTACCGCACCGCAGCCTTCCGGCGCAACTTAGGCTGGCGGATTGACCATCACTATCTCACACCAGTATTGTATGAGCGTGCTAAAAGCTGCATTATTGATGTCGCACCGCGAAAGTTGACCCAGCCTAGCGACCATACACCAGTAATTGTGGAATTAGAGACGTAGTAATAGATTTCAAGATGTTCAAGCGCAGATAAACTCTGGGCGGTGTTTCTTAACCTAAGTCAATGCTTCCGATAATATCTGGCAACTAGGATAAGACAGATACAACAGACAAACCTATGGAAATCAACTCACAAGCACCCGCAGTTGCCCGACATGAAATTATGATTCACGCCTCAAGCCAGACCAATCACAAGGACTCTGCGATTGCTTCGTTCCACTTCGTTTCACTCGCAATGACATAATAAGGGTAATTTGCCGGACATCATATAAATTACTGAAGTGAGTTAGCAAACAGAAGAATTGAGAAAGCAATCTACCTGTTTGCTTGCGGAAAACACCAAAATGAGTACGCGATTTACCGAAATGAGTAAGCATTTAGGCATTTTGCTTGCGGAAAACACCAAAATGAGTGCGCGATCTACCGAAATGAGAAAGCATTTAGGCATTTTGAGTAAGCGTTTAGGCATTTTGCTTGCGGAAAACACCAAAATGAGAAAGCATTTAGGCATTTTGAGTAAGCATTTTGAATAAACGAGTAAGCATTTTGAATAAACGAGTAAGCATTTAGGCATTTTGAGTAGGCATTTTGAATAAATGATTAAGCATTTAGGCATTTTGCTTACTAAATTTGCCTTTATATGTTTTTTTAATGAAGTGATCAAAAAGCGCGATCGCCAAGCACAATACAGTATTTTTCTGGTAAATGAAGTATATGGGTAGGGGCACAACAATGTTCATTGGTGTCAACTAAGGCTAGTTTCATCGCTTCTTCTACTCAAAAAAGCCTGATGGCGACGCGTGATTATTTCTTCATTTAAGTCAGCAAATATTTCATCTGACATATCATCCCAACAGCCAGCGAACTTCATAATTTGTTCTGGTGTACCTTTGGCGGACTCTACACCAACTCGAAAATAATAAATAAAATTATTATAGATATTCCAGCTTTTCTTCAGTAATGAGATTGATTTCTGTCAATAATTTTGCGCGTAGATTTGATGGTTACATATAGCAAATTTTTAGTTAGTAATTATCTTTAATAGGAATTAATGTTACACTTCACAAGTCTCTGCATAAAAGAAGGGACATTATCGTAACCAATAGCCTCTCCCACCCATACCCCCGCCCAATAGTAACCGATGGGTAAATGTCCCGCTGGTACTGAAGTACTAAAAATAATGTGTTGGCGGTAATTAATCCAGTTTCCTTTGACTCTCCATCCAACGAGATCGACAAACACTTCATATATTTCATGATCAGCATCAGGATTTCCGCCGACGCTCTCCCAGATACGCTTTTGCACACTAAAGCCAAAGCATTGATTGCTGTATTTTACCCATAGTTGGTCAATAGTACGTAAGTCTTTACAGGGAAAATTATTGATGGATTTGATATTAAGCCAACCTTCCACTTCTCTACCAGATGCCTTAAGCATGACAGCTAAAGTTTCCGCATCAGCTTCTTTCCACTTACCTGCTTCTAGCAAATTCCGCAATCGCTTGTAGTCTACACCCTTGTCAGAAGGGAGGTCATCAATTTGAATTTTCTGTCCTGTAATGCCCCACTGCAACAAGTCCAATGCTTCCACATCATCAACTTGCTCAGAAAAACTAACAAATCTATAGCGTTGCAAAAATCGTAAATTCTGAGGAATGGCACTAACACCAGGAAGTAAAACAGGAATTATACGTATCTTATTTTCTACACATTCTTGTACTAGCGATTCTAATTCTAATATCTGCCAAGGCCCTAATCCCTGGATACCAATAAAAATAGCTGCTGTGTTCACTAGTGGAATTGCCTGTTGAATTTCATCTTGAAAAGAGCATCCTGGTGGAATTTGCTCTTCGTCTAACCAGGATTTTAAACCACGTCGCTTTAGTTCTTGAGCAATTACCCTTACTTGTCGTTTATCCTGACTATTGTGAGCTAAGAATACATCAAATGTTTTGGTCATTTAAAAGCTTCCTACTATTGTTTCACATAAGTATTATTAAGAGTAAGTTGGCGCTCGCATCACATATCTTTTATCTAGAATTAAGTGGTGCTGTACTTTCCGCTAACTAACTCTACATTTAGATTCCATAATCCAGCGCTAAATATCTGCACTGACTCACTTAAGGTTAATATTCTTTAGTCAAAAAAACTTCCGTAGTTATTAGCTAAAAATTTCAGGTAAATAAAGTATCTGGGTAGGGGAAAAATATGTTTCCTACGATGATTTGTACTTTACTAAGTTACTCATATAAGTATTATCTGAGTATGTTAGTAAACCGTAGGGTGGGCACCAGGGCCATTGGTGTCAACTTAAGCTAAAAATAGCCTCTGTCTTAGCTTTGCCATCCGCCTGAGAATGAATTCTCAGGCTAATAGTCCAAGTCTACTGAAGTAGACTCAAGATTTTGAGGATATTTAGTCATCTTCAGATGACTTTTGCTATTAGCAAGGAACTTCAGTTCCTTGCGGTAACAGGGTTTCGCGTTAAGTTGACACTAATGCACCAGGGCAAACGCATCTAAAGTACTCTTGATCGCGACCAAGATTAAGACCCAACGAAAAAATCAGTATTTCTGGCTTGATTTATTTTCCAAAGCTTAAAGCGATCACTAAAATCTTTGTCAATAAGCAGAGATTAATGAGATTATTTTTATGTCTATTGAGAATAGACTAGTCTTATTGACATGATGCGTACGCCCTGGGGTGGGCACCACGAGATCTTTCGTTTAAACCCTGATGATAACTCGTGCCCACTCTACAAAAATTTTTCTAAACAGAGAAAAGAAACAATTGGGGTAGTTGTTTATTAGACATCTCCGAAAATTATATTCGGGTAAAGAATAGGATATAAGTCTGAAGTGCTTAGATGTGACACTTTACAAGTCTCTGCGCTAGAGAAGAGACAATCGCACCCGAATTACCCTTCCAACCTCGGATAATAACCCCACTCAATTTGAAAGAATCTAGCTGCAAAAAGTACACAGGTAAGTGTCCATGAGGTGCTGAAGTGCTATAAATAACATCCTGCGGGTAGTGAATCCAGTTTTCTTTCACTAGCCATCCTACGCTATGGGCAAACTTATAATATGTATATTTATCAGGATTTCCCCCAACGCTCTCCCAGATAAGCTTTTGCACACTAAAGCCAAAGCGTGCATTGCTGTATTTTACCCACAGTTGGTCAATAGTGCGTAAGTCTTTACATGGAAAATTATTGATATCGAGATCAAGCAAAATTTCTGATTCTGTGGGAGATGCATGGAGCATAACAGAGAGAGTCTCCTCGTCTGCTTCTTTCCACTTCCCTGCTGCTAGCAAATCGCGCAATCGCGTGTAGTTTACTCCCTTCTCTGAACTGAGATCATCAGTTTGAATTACATTGACTGGAATTGGCTGCGGTTTGCGATCTGGCTTGCGTCCAGTAATACCCCATTCCAATAAGTAATACGCTTCCACATCATCAACTTGCTCAGAAAAACTGACAAATCTATAACGTCGCAAAAATCGTAAATTCTGAGGAATGGCACTAACACCAGGAAGTAAAACAGGAATTATACGTATCTTATTTTCTACACATTCTTGTACTAGCGATTCTAATTCTAATATCTGCCAAGGCCCTAATCCCTGGATACCAATAAAAATAGCTGCTGTGTTCACTAGTGGAATTGCCTGTTGAATTTCCTGTTGAAAAGAACTTCCTGGTGGAATTTGCTCTTCGTCTAACCACGGATTTAAACCACGCCGCCTGAGTTCATTGGCAACGATTCTAACTTGTGGCTTATCCAAACTATTGTGAGCGAGGAATACATCAAATTGTGCTTGGTTACTCATTTACAAGTTCCTTTTGTTATTCACATCTAGATTGCCGTAAATTCCAGCTAAAAAGCAGCTATAGCAGGCCATTCAAGTGATTTAAAGATTCTCCGCTTCTTTGTGCCCCTTTCCCCCTTCACCCTCCCCCTTGATTTATTAAGATAGATAAAGCGAGACTTATTCCTATAGTTAGTGTGAGTACATCTTGAGCATGGTTACTAAGTATATAAGTATGTTCATCGGCTAAAACATATCTACAGAACTTACGCACTCAGATCCCCCAACCTCTTTAAAAAGAGGGCTTTAGACTTTCCCACTTTCAAAAGGGGGGTTAGAGGGGATCAAGGTTTCAGACTTCAGTGTGTAAGTCCTCATCTAATTTGCATATCACCATGTCATCAAAATCTCTTAGGATGGGCATCTTACCCAGTCAATTGATGCAATTTTAATGTGGAATAGCCGATTTCATATCCAAGCATTGATCAAGCACATACCAAGCTTTTCGAGAACGTTAAAGACTGAAAATACTGATATAAGGTCATTCTATGATTCTAGTCACTGGAGCAACGGGGGGAATTGGTCGCAGAGTCGTGCGACTCTTACGCCAACAGGAGAAATCAGTGCGAGCTTTTGTTCGCCTCGCTTCTCGTTACAGCGAATTAGAACACCGAGGATCTGAAATATTCATCGGTGATTTACGGCAAGAAAAGGATATTCAACAAGCTTGTAGAGGTGTTGAGTATATTATCAGCGCTCACGGTTCTGGTGGCGATGCTTTATCCTTAGACTACCGCGCCAATATTGAACTAATTGACCAAGCAAAAGCCAATGGGGTGCAGCACTTTGTTTTAATTTCCGTACTGGGTGCAGATAGAGGCTATGAAGATGCACCAGTATTCAAAGCCAAACGAGCTGTAGAGAAATATCTCGAAGCTAGTGGCGTGAATTACACTATTTTACGTCCGGCTGGATTAGCATCAAACTTACTACCATTGGCAGAACGGTTTCGTGAAACAGGGTTGTATCTGCTGATTGGTGACCCCAAAAATCGGACTTCAATTGTCAGTACAGATGATTTGGCCAAGATGGTGGTGGATTCTTTGACAGTTGAAGGCGCTCGTAACCAAACATTAGCAGTAGGAGGCCCAAAGATTTTATCCCGTGGCGATATTCCGCAAATTTTTGGTCGCATCTTCAACAAACAGCCAATAGTGATCAACGCGCCACTATTTGCCATTGATGGGTTACGCAGTACCTTAGGTTTATTTAATCCCGAAACGCAAAAAGCTTTGGGAACCTATCGGACTTTGCTCGCCAATGAATTTTTCTGCACAAAAGAGGAGATCACCAACTTAGAAAGAATTTTTAACTTTCAATTGGAAACATTAGAAAATTTTGTGCGGCGCTATCTAGCAGTTTGAAGAATAAGGGATTAGGGACTGGGAAAAGGGGGAAAGGGGAAAGGGACAAGGGGACAAGGAAGAATAAATCTTGACTTTTGACTCTTCCCAAACCCCAAACACCAAACTCCAAACGCCAAATAACAAAACTTTTATGAAATCTTCCCTAGTTGCGAATGCTACTCAAGCGCGTCAGACAAAAGAGCGATTTGCTAAACCAGATGAACAACTGTCTTATGAATTGGGTAAAGCAGTACAGGAATTGCCACCGTTATACACTAGATTGTTAGCGGGAACTGTCAGCCTCATAGTATTTGGGGCGATCGCTTGGGCACATTTCTCCCAAATCGATGAAGTAGCGATCGCCTCAGGGGAATTAATTGCATCTACACAAGTGCGACCAGTCACAGCTCTTGGTGGTGGCAGAATTATTAAAATTAAAGTCAAAGAAGGCGATCGCGTTACCAGAGATCAAGTGCTGATTCAACGCGACCCTGATTTACAACAAACTGATGTCAATCGCCTCGCCAAATCTACCAGGTTGATTCAAGAAGACTTACAGCGTTTAGACGCTGAACGTGTCGGAGTCAAAAGCACTGGGACAAAACTGCAAGATGAGCTTTTAAACTCGCGGCTTTCAGACTTCCAAGCACGTCAAGCAGGTGCAGAAGCAGAAGCAAATCGCCAGCAAGCAATCATCGATCAGGCAAAAGTGCGACTAACTCGGTTACAAGACAACCTAGTAAATGCAAAAAGCAGTTTAGCCAATGCCAAAACTAACTTGGTAAATTCCCAAACCATCAGTCTTAAAATAGAAAACAACCTGGAGATCGCCCAAAAAAGAGAACAAAGCCTACGCACTTTAATGACTCCTGGTGCTGTACCGAGAGTTGATTATCTAGACGCGCAAGAAAGATTAAATCGAGCTACTACAGAAATCACCAGATCTAAAGATGAGATAACTAACGCCCAAAATAAAATTATCGAGGCTCAAGATAGAGTTACATCCTTAGAAAAAGACATGGCCGCCCAAGCCCAAGAAATTCGCCAAGCCGAAGAAGCTTATCTAGCTGCGCGCAATCAAGCACAGCGTTTGGCTTCAGAACGCCAAAGTGAAATTCTCACCCAGATGAATAAGCGCAAAGAAGAACTCACCACCGTTGCTGGTCAATTAGAACAGGCGAGAAAGCAAGAAGACGAAGAAACAGTTAAAGCTCCCTTTGCAGGCACAATTTACAAAATTAAGGCCACCAAAGGCCCAGTACAATCGGGTGAAGAGTTACTTTCGATTTTGCCGGAAGGGGAAGATATGTTATTAGAAGTCAAAGTCCTCAACCGCGATATCGGATTTATTCGTGAGGGGATGAAAGCAAAGGTAAAAATGGCAACCTTTCCCTTTCAGGAATTTGGTGTCATTGAAGGCGAAGTTATGCAAGTTAGTCCCAATGCAGTTACCGATAAAGAATTGGGCTTAGTCTTCCCCACCAGAATTAAGCTCAACAAACACTCAATTAGCGTTCGGGGTCAAGAAGTTGCATTTACTCCAGGGATGGCGGCTAATGGAGAAATCGTCACCCGCAAAAAGTCGGTTTTGACATTCATTATGGAACCAGTGACGCGACGGTTTAGCGAGGCTTTTTCTGTGAGGTAGGGTTACAAATGCGATCGCTCTTTTGCATAAATATAGGAAGAGCGATCGCATTCTGCGTAGTCACAAAGGCGATGTTTCCTCATCTCCCTTGTCCCCATTACCCCTTCGCCTCTTCGCCCCTTATCCCCAGAGGGGGCCCACCTTCCCCAAAGGGGCCCCGAGTTCCCCAATCCCCAATTTGGAGTTACAGTGCAATTATTAGCACACAAGGCTTACATCCTGCTTCATGTTGAATCCCTCTAACCCATCTCCTGATAGTTCTTACATCCGCCCTCAGCGGCGCGGGAAGCACAAAATTTTCATCGGTATGGCTCCTGGTGTCGGTAAAACTTACAAAATGTTGGAAGAAGCACATCAGCTTAAACAAGATGGCATTGATGTTGTAATTGGCATTTTGGAAACGCATGGACGGAAAGATACTGCTCACAAAGCCGTTGGACTAGAGGTAATTCCTCGAAAAGCCAGTGTCCGTCAAAATATTACCTTAGAAGAAATGGATACAGAGGCAATTTTAGTGCGATCGCCTCAACTGGTTTTAGTTGATGAACTTGCTCATACTAATATCCCTGGTTCTCAACGGGAAAAGCGCTACCAAGACGTGGAAGTGATTTTAGCCGCAGGAATTGATGTCTACTCTACTGTCAATATCCAACATTTAGAAAGTTTGAATGATGTAGTAGCTAGAATCACCAGTGTAGTAGTCCGAGAACGCATCCCCGATCGCCTCCTTGAGGAAGCTGACGCTGTTGTTGTCATTGATGTCACTCCCGAAACCCTAGAAGAACGCTTGCGAGAGGGCAAGATTTATGCATCTAATAAAATCGAGCAATCTTTAGAAAACTTCTTTCAGCGTCGCAACCTGATTGCTTTGCGGGAACTAGCCTTAAGAGAAGTAGCAGACACAGTTGAAGAAGAAGCAAACACCTCTACCATAGTCGGACAAACTTGTAATATTCACGAACGAGTTTTAGTTTGTGTGTCTACCTATCCTAATTCAGTGCAATTGCTGCGTCGGGGGGCACGCATTGCCAATTATATGAATGCGCGCCTGTATGCTGTTTTTATCGCAGATCCGGAACGTTTCCTGACCAAAGAAGAAAGTCTACACGTCGATACTTGCGAGAAACTCTGCCGCGAATTTGGTGGAGAATTTTTGCACGTAAAAAGTCACAGCGTTGCTACAGAAATTGCTCAAGTTGCAGCGACTTATCACATCACACAAATTGTCATTGGTGAAAGCCAACAGCCCACATGGAAAAGATGGTTTAAAAGGTCTTTTACTCAACGCTTAATGGAGCTAATTAGACACCAAAACATTGATTTACATATCATTGCCACCAAAAAATAATTATTTGTTCCAAATTTATAAAAATAACCTGTCTTAATATTTTTTGGATAAGGGGGAAAGGAAAATAAAAAACCTTTCACCCTCATTGGTGACAAGTTAAGGAAAAGGGGAAATTGTCAAGGGCAATGTTTGCAATG
>JAVRCF010000152.1:0-11597 GCA_034530935.1 Aulosira sp. DedQUE10
GGGGAGTGGCGTGTCGCCCTGCGTCGGAAAGCATGTGGCGTTGAGCGGAGGTTTCTTCCAAACAGAACTTTGTAAGAGAGGGCAAATGACAGCCTTCTCCTGTCGGAGACGCTACGCGAACGCTAGTTATCTTTAATAGCACCGACCTACTTATACTAAGTCGGCGAGAAAAATTCAATGTATGTGAAGAAATATAAATTGTTCGTAGGGTGTGTTATGCCTTATAGCAACGCACCTTGAATTGTTGATGGTGCGGCGCTTGGCGACAACACACCCTACCTTTAATTTTCTTAACATAGCGTGAAATATTAGCGCCGACTTACTTAATTCAAAAAATCTTTGCAACATCATCAATAATCTGTAGGGCATCTGTAGGGACGCGAAGCTTTGTGCCCATACCTCATGTATTTGTCGCATTCTTTTTTCAAACTGGTACAATATCTAAATTGGGATTACGTCAATAAACCCAACAAGTATATTCTTGCAAACACTCAAAGGAAACTTAACTCAATTCGGTGGGGCCAAATTGAGTTAAGTTTCCTTATAAAGATAAGTCCGCGGCGAGAAATAGCAACTCTCCACAGTGATGTTGGGAATCCCCCTGTTATATTCCGAGATACCGAAGACAGTGGGGCAGAATATTAAGAGTTTTTATTCTGGGGTAACAGCTTTTTCAGTATGATGATTGATTGACCAACGATGGTCAATCGCTACAGAAGAAAACTGGCAAATTTCTTCCAGGTGCTTTTGTTGGACAGCCGCTTTACGTAAAGTAATAATTAGCTGATTCACCTGATGCCGCAAATCCGGATTTTTACTTACTGCTGACATTGTTTGTCTTTCTAAAAGTTGCAGTATAAGTTCGTAATGGATAGGTGAGGGCAGAGGAATTTGCTCCATGAAGTTGATTTGGTTTTTCAAATAAAGGATTTTTGGATAAGCTAAGGTTGTTTTTGCTGCTAACTTAATTGTTACATAGGCAATCAGTATTTGCTGATACCCTAGAATCGGTTGGGCTATAGATATTTGACAAAGAGATAAGTGATGCTTGATTCAAGACTTATTTTCCAACCGCACTAAGTACGGTTGAGCTCATCCGCAGGAATGGGAGAGGTATTTTTTGATCAATACCTTGGTAATAGATTGGCGATCGCAACAGCCGGATCTGGTTGTTTTACTAAAGACTCACCAATTAGTACAGCTGATGCGCCTGCTGTTGCTACTAAACTTAGATCATCTGGTGTATGTAATCCTGACTCACTAACAACCAAGATGTTCCGTTGCTGCAACTGCTGACCTCTGTCTGCAAGTAGTTGACAAGTGGTTTGCAAGTCAACAGAAAAATCTTCTAAATTACGATTGTTAATTCCTATCAAAGTAACGCCATCTAAGGCTAACACACGATCCAGTTCTGCTAAACTATGAACTTCGATTAAAGCTGCCATGTTGAGAGTTTTGGCAATTTTGATGAAGTACTGCAAATCTTGGTCGCTGAGTATCGCCGCAATCAATAAAACTGCATCTGCCCCCCGAATACGTGCTAAGTACATCTGATAAGGATAAATGATAAATTCCTTACATAGCAACGGTAAATCTACTACAGCACGAACCTTCGCTAAATTTTCAAAGCTGCCTTGAAAGAATTCGCTATCTGTGAGTACAGACAGACAACTGGCACCGCCTTTTTGGTAAGAAAGAGCGATCGCTTCTGGATCAAAATTTTCCCGTAAAACCCCTTTACTGGGTGAAGCTTTTTTAACTTCCGCAATTAACGCTGGTTTTGTCTTACCTTGTCGTAGCGCCCCTACAAAATCACGGCTTGGCGGTGCAGTCAGTGCTTGCTTTTGCAATTCCTGCAAAGGTACTCTTTCCCGCATTTGGTCAACTTCAATTTCTTTTTGCCAGACAATTTTCTCTAAAATGTTGTTTGGCTCTGCACCTGGCATAGCAACCTGATAGCGGATTATAGAAACAGCAACAGTTGAACTTGGAGAACGGCGACGGATTTGCATAATTCTTAGTCAAGGGTCAAGGGTCAAAGGTCAAGGGTCAAGGGTCAAAGGTCAAGGGTCATTAGACTTTGGACTCTTGACTTTGGACTCTTGACTAATGAGCGATCGCTCTTTTATAAGCTTCGTCCAACACTTCCGAAAGGGTTGGATGGGCGTGTACCATATGGGCGAGGGTGTTTACTGATTGGCGGTTAGCGACTGCGGCTGAAGCTTCATGGATGAGATCTGAGGCGTGTAGTCCAAAGATGTGAACGCCTAAAACTTCTCCTGTATCTTTGCGATAAATTACCTTAGCCATGCCGTCTGCTTCGTTTTCTGCCAAGGCTTTGGAATTACCTTTAAAGTAACCCTTACTATTAGCCACTTCAAAGCCCTCAGCTTTACCTAATTCCTTGGCTGCGGTTTCCGTTAAGCCTACATAACTAACTTCTGGGTGGGTAAAAGCGGCTGCGGGGATGCTGCGATAATCTACTTCACGCGATCGCCCGACAATATTTTCCACTGCAATAATACCTTGAGCAGAAGCGGCGTGGGCTAGCATCATTTTGCCGTTAGCATCGCCAATTGCCCAGAGGTGAGGCACTACTTCACCAGCAGACAGCACCGCCATCCGGTTATCAACGGAGATAAAATTCCGCCGATCGACTTCTACACCTACAGACTCTAAACCGAGATTTTTGGTGGCGGGGATGCGTCCGGTAGCAACTAAACAAGCATCTACCTCGATGACATCTAAATCTTCTTTGGTTTTAAAATCTGCCAATTCAATCACCACCGGAGAACCAGGGATGACTTTTTTAGCGTATATTCCCACTTTGGTTTCTATATCGCGGGGAGTAATTAGCACCCGTTCGGCAAGTTTGGCAATATCTCGGTCAAATCCCGGCATTAGTTGATCTAGGGCTTCAATCATCGTGATTTCACAACCCAAAGCCGAGTAAATATCGGAAAATTCCAAACCGATATAGCCACTGCCAATAATTGCTACCCAGTTTGGTAGCGATTCTAACTTCACACCTTGGTCACTAGTAAAGACAGTTTTGCCATCTACTTCAATGCCTGGAGGTACGAAAGGCACCGAACCCGGAGAAAGGATAATGTCTTTAGCTGTGATGGTTTTTTCACCACCATCGCCAGTAATACTGACTTTTTGCGTACCAGCTAATTTTCCCCAACCCCTAATAATATCAACTCCCAAACGCTTGAGGCTGTTGGTTAAATCGCCTTGGATTTTTGCGACAAGATTGGTAGCATGATTGGCGATCGCTTCTCGATCAAACTCCACATTCCCAACTTGAATTCCCAAAGACTTGAGGTGGTGAGCATTACGTAACTCCCGCACACGTCCGGATGCAGCCAGCAGCGCTTTTGAAGGAATGCAGCCCCGGTTGACACAGGTTCCCCCCATATCAGCTGCTTCAATAATCGCTGTTTTCAAACCACAGCTAACGGCGTGTAGGGCTGCTCCATGCCCACCTACACCAGCGCCTATAATCACCAAATCGTAATCAAATCCGTGACTCACGTTAGTTTCCCCGTGTGCTTCGCCTATTTATTCTCAACTTGACCTGCAACCAGTGCAACCCCCTTGATGTTAGGGTCGTACTAATTCCAATTTATGATTTACGCTAGCAGGCAAAGGGACTGAATATCTTCAGTATGATAATTTAACTTGGATACTCGCTCTATTTTATACTTATATGCGCTAATTGTTGGAGTAAGGGTCAAGGGTCAAAAGTCAAAGGTTATTTGTACTCTTCTGTTGTCCCATTACCCATTGCCCATTCCCCATTGCCCATTACCCATTACCCCATTATCCATTACCCAGTCCCCAATCCCCTCGATGTTAATCCCTAAGCTTAGTGAATTTACTGTCCGCCGTAATGCCAACGCCAAATCCTTTCAGCGAGGCGAGGCTTATTATGAGGCTAATGCTGTGATGTCTCTTACCCAACGTGGTAATCTGCTTCAGGCAGAAGTTGAAGGCAATGAAAATAATCTCCATCAAGTCCGCCTCGGTTTCAATCGTGATGGATTAACCTTTGTTAAATGCACTTGTCCCTATAATACCGATGGGTGGTGTAAACATATTGTAGCGACAATGCTTGTTTGTCTACGTCAGCCAGAAAGTATCGAGGAGCATCCTACTTTAGAAGAACTGCTAAATCGTCTGGATCATCGGCAAACGCAAAGGTTACTACAAGGTTTGGTGGCTGAATACCCGAAGTTGATTGAGGCAATCGATCGCCATGTCAACTTGATTAAATATTCTGCTGTCAAACAGCAAGGCGTTAAACCTGTGCGCCCTCAAACTATCGATCCAAAACCCTTTGGGCAGAAAGTGCGGCAGATTCTTCAGGATGCAGTGCGTGCTTGGGAAGATGGTGATAATGATGACTCCATCAGCGAGGAATTACTCAGTGTAGTACAAACTGCCGTAGATTTTAGTGAACGGGGGGATGGTAATAGTGCGATCGCTATTTTAGAGGCCATTACCTCTGCTTGTGTGGAAAATTGGGATGATGTTGCTGAATACGGTGCTGATAACTATGAGATTCTCCAAGAATTGAATGAGGCTTGGTGTGAAGCAATTCTCACCGCGGAACTCACCCCAGAAGAAAAAGTTGATATCCAAGTCAATTTGGAAGCATGGCAAGATGAGTGGGAGGCTGATTTTGAATTAGCTACCGTAGCCTTGCGCCAAGGTTGGGATTACCCGCCACTAGTGCAAATGCTTCAGGGTAATATCCCCACAATCGGAGTTTGGGAAGAAATATTAGAGTGCGAAGATGATTTAGCGTTGATTCGCCTCAAAATTCTGGAACGTGAGGAACGTTATCAAGAATACCTGCATTTGGCAGCAGCGGAAGGACAAACCCAACAATATCTCACAATGCTGGCGCGCTTAGGTAGGGTAGAGGAAGCCCTAGAGGTGGCGCAAGAGCAGATGAATACAATGGCACAAGCTTTTGCTCTAGCGAAAACCCTTGAACAACAGGATTTGTTATCAGAAGCCCTGGATATTGCCCAAGTTGGCTTAAATTTACCAGGGAATTGTCAGTATGAACTGGGTATTTTAACAAGTAATTTAGCTCAGGAGTTAGGTAATTCGGAAGCTGCTTTATCTGCACTCAAGGCTGCTCTCCAAGCCAAAGCATCCTTTGTGGATTACCAAAAAATGGCAGAATTAGCAGGGGAAAACTGGGAAAATATCAAAACAGACTTACTGCCAATTTTCCGTACAGCTGGCGGTTGGGGAACAGAATCAGCCAAGGTAGATATTTTCTTACATGAAGGTTTGATTGATGATGCTATTAAAATTGTCAATGAACTCAATTATTACCATGATGATTTAGTTCACAAAGTCATGGATGCGGCAATATTTCACAACCCTAACTGGGTGATTGCTAATGCTTGTCGTCGTGCAGAGTTGATTATAAATGCTGCTAAGGCTGAATCTTATGAGCGCGCAGTTCAGTGGTTAAAAAAAGCTCGCGCCGCCTACTTGGAAGCTGGGAGAAAAGCAGATTGGGATAACTATAAAGCCAAGTTAAGGCAGGAGCATGGGCGGAAGCGTAAATTGATGGGATTATTCAAGGAAAAAGGTATGGAGTGATAAAAATAGTTATTAATAAATAATTACAAAAAATATGTATGGTGTGTTATTGCCGAGAATACGGCACCAAAATTTTTGCTTTATAAGGTAATACCAATTTGAAAAAAGAATACGACAGATGGGTAGGAACACAACAATGTTGTGCCCTTACGAATAATATATGTGTTGCAAACATTATTTAAACTGGTATAAGTTACGCTATCGTTGACGCATCTTAGCATCTACTGCAAACCAAGAATTGTACACAATGCCAATGCTAATTGCTCTATATAACTATCATCTAGATGACCAATAACTCTGATAATTCTGAATTTATCAATAGCTCTAATTTGCTCACAAAGTATTACAGAGTCTTGGTTTAATCCAGCAACTCCTGAAGGAATAAAGACATGAGATGGTAAAAGAGCGCGTCGAATCTTAGATGTAAAAGGTGCAATTATTGTGTGAGGGCTAACAGAATTTGCTTGATCAATTTGTAGAACCACAACAGGTCTAATTCCTGCTTGTTCCGTACCTATCACTGAATTTAGATCGCAAAGAATCACATCCCCGCGTGTAATTTCTACCACTTAATTTCTCCACGAGCTAAACGATTCTCGTAGTCTTCTATATTAGATAGGTAGTCAGAAAAGTCTGATTCTACTAAATCTACAGATTCCCTAGACTGAAGCCATGAAGAAGAGTCTTTATCGCCATATTTCCAAACAAGGAAGTCTATAAAATCACTGACCTCTTTAACCAGAGAATCTGGAAGCAGGCGAATCTTTGCAATAGTTTCATCATGTACAGTCATAAGGTCTACCTTGTAGTTGTAATTTTATTTTTATGATACTCTGTGCTAACAGGTTTAACTTATTGATAGGCTATGATTAACCCCATTAGATTTTTAAAGTCAATTATGTCAGAATCAGTTCAGTACGTTACTAATCAGCAGGGCGAGTGAGTTGGTGTACTCTTAAATTTGGAAACATACCATCAATTGACCAACTCATCAGCAGATGTTGAAATTTTAACTGGCTTAAGTGAGGATAAATTACAAGCTTTAGCAGAAAGTATATTGTCTCCCAAAGCCCAGACTCAATTGAATGATTTGCTAGTTCGCAATCAACAAAACCAACTATCATCTGATAAAATTGCAATTTTAGATAAGCTACTAGCACAAGTTGACCAACTAAATCTTCTCAAAACCAGAGCATACCAGGTATTGCATCAATATTGAATTTTTGACGGTGCGTTGCGCGACGACATACGCGACATTCTTTAACTAAGATGCGATCGCTCTTTGAAATTAGCTTTTAAACGGAGAGGGAGGGATTCGAACCCTCGTATACATTGCTGCATAACAGCATTTCCAGTGCTGCGCCTTCAACCACTCGGCCACCTCTCCTGGTGCCACGATTTACAACTATACGATGAAATCGCAAAAAATGCAAAGATAATTAAGCAGACATTTGAGCATAAAGCAAAAATCCCAAATCAAGATGTCCCAAACACACACGATTAGAGTTCACGATCGCAATTCTGGCAAAGAATACACTCTACAAGTGCCAGAAGACCGCTACATTTTACACAGTGCTGAACAGCAAGGAACAGAATTGCCGTTTTCTTGCCGCAATGGTGCTTGTACGACTTGTGCGGTTAGGGTGCTGTCGGGAGACATTTACCAACCAGAGGCGATTGGATTGTCGCCAGAGTTACGACGCAAGGGTTATGCCCTATTATGTGTGAGTTATCCCCGTTCTGATATAGAGGTGGAGACACAAGACGAAGATGAAGTCTATGAGCTTCAATTTGGACGGTTTTTTGCCAGGGGAAAAGTTAAAGCGGGTTTACCGTTAGATGAAGATTAAAATGTGGTTCGCCTTTAGACACCCGCTGGGTGTCTTTCCGCAAGGTAGGCGCAAAAGTGTAAAAGTGCAAATTAAGACTTGGGCGGCTTATTGTGGCGTATTAATGCAAAGAATAGTAATTTTGGTTTGCCTATTATTGCTAGTGAGTTGTCAAGGCAAAAATCAGCTCACAGCTAATCAGGCACAGGTGAAAGTAGCGCGGGTAGTGAGTGGGCAAAGTTTGGAAGTTTTAGGCATGGCTGAACAACCAAACTTAATTTCCCAGGTGCGGTTAATTGGTATTGAAGCACCAGATCTCCGCCAGCGTCCTTGGGGCGATGATGCCAAAGAAGATTTAGAGAAATTAATTGGGGGCGCAGAACAAATTGTCACCCTAGAGTTTGACATTGAAGGCAAAGACAAAATTGGCCGGACTGTAGCCTATGTATGGAAAGATAAAAAGTTGTTGAACGAAGAAATAGTCAAACAAGGGTATGCACTATTTGTACCGCGATCGCCTAATCACAAATATGACCAGCGTTTAGAACGTGCCCAACAATGGGCGAGAATCATGGGCCAAGGAATTTGGCAATCAGAAAAACCCATGCGCCTGACTCCGGCTGAGTTTCGCCGTCAGTATCGCTAAAAAGTTCTGAGTGCTGAGTAATGAGTGCTGAGTACGGCAAAGAGATGGGGGAGATGAGGGGAATGTCTACTGACAAATCACAAATGACAAATCTACAAACTTTTTTAGATATAGCCACAGAAGCGGCTTTAGTTGCTGGTGAAGTGTTGCAGGGCTATTGGGGTAAATTAGAAGATGCAATTAGTGAAAAAGGTCGTCCTGGCGATTTAGTTACCGCTGCTGATCAGGCTTCAGAAGTCGTAGTTTTAGAAGTTTTGCGTCGCCATTTTCCTCAACACTCGATTTTGGCTGAGGAATCTGGGAAATTAGGCAATCAAGACAGCGAATATCTCTGGGCAATTGATCCTCTAGATGGCACAACCAATTATGCTCACCAATATCCTTGTTTTGCTGTTTCTATTGGGTTGTTAATTAATGGCATTCCCCAAGTAGGTGTAATTTATAACCCTTTTAACAATGAGCTATTTCGTGCGGCTGCTGGTTTGGGCGCTACACGCGATCGCCGCCCAATTACAGTTTCCGGTAGTCCTGAACTAGGGAAAAGTCTGCTAGTAACTGGATTTGCCTATGATCGCCGTGAAACATCTGATAATAATTATGCAGAATTTTGTCACCTCACCCATTTGACTCAAGGTGTCAGGCGCAGTGGTTCCGCCGCACTAGATTTGGCGTATGTTGCCTGTGGGCGGTTTGATGGCTACTGGGAGAGGGGACTTTCTCCTTGGGATATGGCTGCGGGTATTATTCTAGTCCAAGAAGCTGGCGGGAAAGTCAGTGCCTACGATGGTACGCCTTTCAAAATGGAGTCGGGAAGAATCCTGGCTACTAATGGTGCCCTTCACGACAGCCTCAGCCATGAATTGATGCACGTTCCACCACTTTCAGGAGTGCTGAGTGCTGAGTGCTGAGTGCTGAGTATTACCCCTACGGTTCGGTTAAGGGGTAAAGGAAAAAAGGGAAAGGGGAAAGGTTTTAATTCATATATTGACCTCTTTACCCATTACCCATTACCCAGTCCCCAATCCCCAATGTATGTCTTTTAACTCTTAGCTACTGACGGATCGCTAATCTAGCGAAGTAAACTAGAAACATATTTTGCTGAGGTTGGTGCATATCCCTTTATGTCATTAAGAATAGATCGCGGTTTTTTTAAATATGATTTCATTGATCATCACTCAGTTTTATGTGTTCCCATTGATGCTGATGTCAAAGATATCCGCAAACGCTATCTCATAATTGCCCGTCGCTTGCATCCTGATACTAATGCAAATGGTAGTGATGCGGAAAAGCAGATAGCCAGCGAATTTTTCTCAAAGATGGTTAACCCAGCCTACGAAAAACTGACTGGGGAAAGGAGTCGCGCAGAATACATGATAGTTCTGGCGCAAATGAGTAAGCGGTTAGTGCAAGAATCTACTTCGGTGGAAATTCACAGCAACTTGGCTAAACAGTTAGGGACGGCTCCAGAATCAAATATAGATCACCTGTATAAAAGTGCGATCGCTAAACTAGCCGAAACCCAATATGATGTGTTGCAGCAAGCACCACAATTCATTGCCCAAATTAGTGAGTTGAATTTAGTTTACTTAATGCGGACTGCTGGTAAATCATTGGTAGCGCCACCCCCATTGATTCAATCCATAAATAACTCAGAGCCTACTAAGCCCAACTCTGCGGCAAATACAACAGCTCCACCACCTTTGCCAGCGCCAGCCAGCGAAGATTCAGCAGTGGAACACTATCTCCGTCGCGCTCAAACTTTGATTGACAAAAACCAATTTCCGCAAGCTCAGGTAGAGTTGCAAGATGGTCTTAGACTAGAACCAAAGAACAGTCGTTGCCATAGCCTGATAGCATTGGTGTATTTGAAGCAAAATCGGCTGAAAATGGCAAAAATTCATTTTGATAATGCTCTAAAATTAGACCCCAATGACCAAACAGCTTTGTCATGGAAACCGAAATTAGACAAGGCTTTAGGTCAACAATCTGGTGGTGGTAAAGTAACTACACCTCCTAATTCTGTTAGTAAACAATCAGGTAAGTCTGGAGGTGGCGGTTTGTTTGGTGGTTTGTTTGGTGGGAAGAAAAAGTAATGGTGTATCAGCCAGCAGCGGGAGCCAGGGATTTATTACCTTTAGATGTGGCGCAAAAACGCTGGATTGAAGATAGATTACAGCAAGTATTTCATCGTTGGGGATATCACAGGATTATTACCTCAACTTTGGAACGCATGGATACCCTGATGGCGGGGGAAGCAATTGTGCGTCAAACTGTAATTCAACTGCAAAATTCGGAAGATGAAGAATTAGGGCTGCGTCCCGAACTGACAGCTTCGATTGCTCGCACTGTCGTCACTCGGATGGCAGGTGTAACTTACCCGCAAAGGTTGTACTACAATGCCAATGTCTTCCGCCGCATCTGGGAAAATCGGCACAATCGTCAGCAAGAATTTTATCAAGCTGGGGTAGAGCTGCTGGGTGCTGGCGGATTGCTAGCCAATGCGGAAGTATTGTTGTTAGTAGCAGATTGTTTGGCTGCTCTTTCGTTGCAGCGATGGTATTTAATTTTAGGTGAAGCGGGAATTACCCGATCGCTCTTGAGTGTATTTCCCTCTCAGCTACAAGGTAAAATTCGCAATGCGATCGCTAATCTCGATCGCATTGCCATAGATAATTTACCTTTAAGTGACGAACTACGCGATCGCGCCAAACTCATCTTAGATCTGCGCGGTAATAGTTCCGAAGTCTTGCGAAAAGTCAAGAGTTTAGATTTAGATAAAGCTCAACAAGAAGCTGTGAATAATCTCACATCTTTAGTTGAGTTACTGGAATCACGAGGAAATTACCCCTTAATCCTCGATCTCAGTTTGATTGAGACTATAGATTATTACACCGGTATTGTCTTTGAAGTCGTCAGCGATACCGCCGGACAAGTCCAAGTTTTAGGACGAGGTGGTCGCTACGACCAGCTTTTAGGGCTTTATCATCCCCAAGGCGAAAATATTCCAGGGGTTGGCTTTGCCCTCAACATCGAAGATTTATACCAGATTATCCAATCTACTCAGCAATTACCACAAGCTCCCCCAGCTAGCGATTGGTTAGTAGTACCAGAGACAGCCAATGCTGACGCGGCTGCCTTTGCCTACGCGCAAAAGCTCCGGGATTCTACCGTTATGGTGCGGGTAGAAATTGATTTGGGGGGAAGAGATGCCGAAGCGATTCGACAATACGCACGCGATCGCAATATTGCTCAAATCGCTTGGATAAAAGCTAATGGCTCACCACCCGTAATTGAATCATTGCCTCATACCAATTAACATCAATCCTGATACATATACAGATGGGAACAGAGTTTAAAGTCGCTTTGTTCTTAAATTTTGTACCTAATTTACCTGCAATCTGCTGTAGATTTTTCGTAGGGGGTTTAGCATTGCGCCCATACGTGTCAACTTAAGCTCAAACGCTTATTCCACAAGCGTTTGACCCCTCCCCTCA
>JAVRCF010000153.1:0-11440 GCA_034530935.1 Aulosira sp. DedQUE10
GTCAACATCGGTTAGGGGTGTACCTCGTTTTTGTCCCGACATTCATCCCACACTGTACCTGTACTCAGGTCAGTGTGGGATGAATGTCGGTTTAAGCTAAATAAACCACCCATTAGAAAAGCCTAAAACCTTTGCAACAAGGTAATTACAAATTCCGAATTCCGCGCAGACGAACTAGAGCAATGTTCAAATCATACCCTAGTGAGGTGATTTACTCCTAAACTTCTCCTCTCATGAAGGACTTCCTTCCAATTACAAAAACATCCCAAATTTTCTTGTAGGATGCCTATATTGAGGGCGGATCGTAGTAGGTAAGTCAGTAAGTGGGTGGAAAAATTTATAACGATCGCTAAAATCTACCTAATGAGGAATTCTCGTGTCCTGTAAATTGCGCTAAGTTGCACAAAATGAACCAATTTGTCGCTGCAACTAGATGGATACCAACTCCTTGCCCCAACCGCCCTTCCACGAAACCAATGAAAACACTCCAGAGATTGGCGGTGGGTTGCCTGTAATTGAGTATTGGGCAAAGCACACGTTGTCACCAGAAGGTCCAAAGCTATGGAAAACCCTGTTCCACAAGAGTGCTTGCCTGTCCTGCTCCTGGGGGACTGGTGGACAAAAAGGTGGGTTTACCAATGAAGCGGGTGAGAAACTGCAACGCTGCATGAAAAGTGTGGAAGCAATTTCAGCCGAAATTCAGCCTCCCGTTCCAGTCCACTTCTTTGATTGGCATAAAATTACTGACCTACAACAGCTATCCTCTATGGAAGCAGATCGATTGGGAAGACTCAGTTTCCCGGTAATTCGACGGGCTGGTAGTGACAATTATGAGCGCATTTCTTGGGATGAAATTTATGCGATCGCCACGGCTGCCTTTCTTAAACCACCAGAGCGAGTTGCATCCTACAGTTCCGGGCGCGGCTCCAACGAAGCGGCATTTTTACTACAACTGCTGCTGCGAACCCTCGGTTCCAATAATTTGGCAGATTGTTCAGATCTCTGCCATGCTCCTTCCACAACCGCACTCAAAGAGATGTTTGGCACAAACACGTCAATCGTCAGCCTGGAAAGCTTGAAGCAAGCTGATTGTGTGGTGTTAGCAGGGGCAAATTCCGCTTACAACCATCCGCGTTTGATGAATGAGTTGATCAAACTGCGAGACAAGGGTGGCAAAGTGATTGTAATCAATCCTGTGATGGAAATTGGATTGGTTAAGTTTGGCTCTCCGGCATTCCCAGTTAAATCTCTGATTCCTGGTTCTGATATTGCTTCGCTGTATATCCAACCGATTCCGGGTAGTGATGTAGCGCTGTTTGTTGGCATTCAGAAAGCATTAATTGCACAGGGGTTTGTGCAGCACGACTTTTTGCAAGCGCACACACAAGGCTGGGAAGCCGTATTAGAACAGGCGCGATCGCTTTCCTGGGAAACCATCACTACTACCTGCGGCGTGTCCAAACCAGAAATTGAAGCAGCAGCAACCATTATCGGGACATCAAAAGGTGTGGTCTTTGGTTGGGCAATGGGAATTACGCAACATACAAATGGTGTGGATAACGTCTACAGCATCGCGAATACAGCGTTGATCAGCGGACAGATTGCCAAAATCGGAGCCGGAGTTATGCCAGTACGGGGACATTCCAACGTGCAGGGCTTTGGCTCAATGGGTGTAACCGTGAAACTCAAACAAGAGATCAAGCAGGCGTTGGAGCAGTTGTTGGGGCGATCGCTGAATTTACCCAAAGGCTATCACACTCGTGACCTGATCGAAGCGGCTGAAGCCGGCAAAGTGGATAGTTTGATGTGTGTCGGCGGCAATCTCTATGGTGCTAATCCCGACTCGGCACAGGCAAAACGGGCATTGGGTAACATCGATACCATCATCTATCTCGCTACTAAACCCAACATTGGGCACTTTAACGGATTGGCAAAAACAAACACAATCATCATTCCCGTCCTCAACAGGTTTGAAAACCCCCACAAAACCACCGTTGAATCGGGTAACAACTTTGTGCGCCTCAATGATCAAGGCAAAACTCACCTCAAGGATGCAGATCTAATTTCCGAAGTCGAGTTTTTAACTGAACTGGCGCATCGGTTGCTGGGTGATTATCCCGTCGAATGGCGCAAGCTGCAAGATACTCGCTACGTGCGGCAACTAATTGCCAGAACTATTCCCGGCTATGAAAAAATTGCAACGATTGACGACACCACCGAAGAGTTCATTATCTCTGGGCGCATCGTCACCGAACCCCATTTCAAAACGCCGTCAGGCAAGGCAAAAATGTTGACTACGCCACTGCCGAATCTGGCTCTACCTCAACCATTAGACTTTGACATTGATGAAAGAGCAAATAGTCTCGCGCTGGCATTAATGACTGGACGCAGCTATTCCCAACACAACACGGTGGTTTACAAAATTGGCGATCAATATCGGGGAATGCCCCATCGCCATTGTATTTTGATGAACCGCATAGATGCAGAAAAGATTGGGTTAGCCCAGCATGATCGCGTCACAGTCCAGGGCGATGCCGACAAACTAGAGAACGTGGAAGTGATTTACGGTGCTGTGCGAGAAGGCGCAGCGTTGATGTTTTATCCAGAAGTGAATGTCATTTTTAAGGCCAGAACCGAAACGCGCTCCGGTACGCCTGCTTACAAACGGGTGCCGGTGCTAGTGTATGGAAAACAGCGATCGCCACATTGATGAGCTACTTCAACACTGTAGCCGTTTATTGGGTTTAATTACCGCAAGGTGGAAGTCAAAAGGAGCCAGTGCGTTGCGCGGTTTAAGAGCGTTGAAGCAACTACGTGACTTTTGACTTTACGGCGTTACTAGCTTTCACTACTTGGAATGGTTTCTATCTCTAGACTCCGCCATATCCCTTTTCTGTCACTCTCCGGAAACTTTTGCCATTTCTAAATTGTAGAGCTTTTGTATAGCAGGAGATCGCGCGATTATTTTCTAATAACAGATACAAGACCGATTTTTTAAAAAAACTAGAGCGGCAACAATGGGCATAGCAATATCAGCAGGCGCACTAAACCCAAATGAATATCGGCTATCGGGCAGGAGCGTATTCTTGCGCGGGTCGATTGAGGCGAGTGAATTGCGTTGTCAGCCCTCCAACCAGCTTCCAACAAGTAGTGCGATCGCCGCCTGCGGTTGACTGCATTCAAGTCAGCATGGTAACTGCGACCAGTGCCGCCAGCATCACTAAAAATGAGTATTTGCTTTTCTGCCGACATGAAGGCGGTAGTTTCAGCAATATTCGCACTATTACCTCTCGAATCTACAAACAATCTTCCGGCTTCGTCTTTTAGAACTCGTTTGCTTCGACCAGTAATACCATTTCTCTAAATCCTTGCTACAGATAATTCTCCCCCTGCTCCCTGCCCTCTGCCCCCCTGCTGTCCATGTGTAGCTTTATTTTGAAGAATTGGTATAACTTCAGCAACATTTATAAAACTGCTCAGAAGGCTCTCAACCGTTTCATTGCTGAACTAATCGGTTCAGTTTAGCTGTTTGGGGAATGCCGATGTCGGCGTAGCACTGCTAGCAATTTTTAACGCTACTAGGGTGATGGGGACTGGGGACTAGTGATTGGGGACTGGGGATGAGGAAGATGAGGGAGATGAGGGGGACAAATGACTAATGACCAATGACAAATCTGGAATTAAAAGTTGAGAAGTTGTAGAAGATAAAAGCAATGAAGCGAAACTATGTTCATTGAACACTCCTAACTTAAGCACAGGCGCGAGCGATCGCGTCTTTTTATTTCTCAGCCACCAGCGTAGAACCCATGAAATCTTCCATCACATGTATTGCAACAACAACGTTAGCTTAGACCAATACCTTTGCCAATTTACGAGGGTAAGTTCATGTATTAATGTCCTTGTCTCTAGGGTTTGGCAAAAACAATAAGTCCTAAAAATTCCTTCCCGATTTATCACAAGGTTTTTTTTGACGTACTACCGCAGTATCAAGGGTTTAAGCGGAAAACATACCTTGTAAGCTCAACGCTTACTTATCAGTTATTTTGCCATTTTTGCCAAAATTTTTTTAACCTCTTATTTTGGCGAAGGTATTGGGTGAGATAGCAACTTATAATCACCTAAATTAATAATCATTCAAATTGTATCCCCGCGTCTTGCTGAGGCTAATGATTATGCAACGAATGGCTCCTTCCCTTACCACTACCGTCATAAAAATACCCCTATGAACATGAAAGGGCTTTTGATGTGGTTTATATTTCAAGAGAGAAAAGAAGAGGATAATTCAGGTTCGGTATCAGGATTTCTGTATATCTGCTCATAGTAGCAACTATGAATGTCGATCTCTGGGTGATCGCTGATTCGTAAAGATCGCTTCAAAAGAACTGATCAATCTACTGATTTTCATCTCAGGGCGATCGCTCAAGCTTACTAGTTCAGCATTCCTAATCTCTCAAAGGCGTAGACAATAGCCGCAGTCCGACTTTGAACTTCAAACTTTTCATAAATGTGCTCCAGGTGCTTCTTAACAGTCTTGTCACTACAACCCAAAATTCCAGCAATCTCTGCATTACTCTTATTCTTAGCAATCCAGAATAGAACCTCTGCCTCTCGCTTTGTCAAGCCCAGTAATTCTAATGATTCTGGAGAGCAGGTGCCAAACGGCTGTTCTTCCAAAAACAGCAGATATTGCGCCCCTAGACGATCAGCAACGAAACGGACAATTAGTCGCTTGTTTTCTAACTCTATGTGCAACGGCAGATTGGGTGAGGGAATATCACCATCTGGGTTCAACAACAATATTTGGTGGTTAATCCATCGCTGCAAATTCTCCGGTAATATAGACCTCTGATTCGGTGAAACCTGAAAATACTGGTTTAACAAGATCCAGGCTCGTTCGGTTATCGAGCGAACCTGTCCATCGGCTGTCAAAACAATCGTGCTTAACTGCTCCAATGTCTGGTTCAACTGCGCTAACTCTTGTTGCATCTGGGTGAGAGCTTGAGCATTTTGGTAAGCCTGAACTAGGTGAGGATAGAGTAGATTGAGTACGAGGCGATCGCGCTCCGAAAAATTCCTCTGACTGCGATGCAGCCCAATTACCAAATGATCCTGTGGGTTTTGTTGTAACCTTTTAATGGCAGAAGTCGAAACGGCAGTGATCACCATCGCCATCTGATCCTCCATGCCCAGTGGCTGCAAGTACTGCCCATAAAATCCTAAACGATGCAGTTGGAATTCGCTCAGAAAATCTGAAACTTTATGGGCTTGCTTGCTCCCAGTTCGTAAGTAATTGCTAATCAGCGGATGCTCAAGAAAATATTGATGAGCGACTCGCTCGATTTCAGGTAGTTCGTGGGAGGAGCGAACAAATGCGAGTTGGCGTTGTGGAAAATCGAGACTGCTACAGAAAGAAATCTCTGATACCACGATCTTTGGCAGAATTGAAAGCAAATGCTGTGAGAAAGCTTCTAAGTTACCGGGAATAAAAAGCTCTTGGAGAAACACAAGTATACTCCGCAGATCACTTCGATCAAGCACGGGTATTTTCTCCTGAATAGATTTAGCAACAGTATACTGATAGTGCGAAATCGATGGGTGTTTTTGTTGTTATATCTTCATAATCGAGTACGCCGATCGGCGTATTGAAATATTGCTTTTGGTTTTGTCATAACAGGTATGAATAACAGAAGATATCAGTTCTACGAATCGGACAAAGTTAAGAAGCACAAAGGTGTAGTATTTGCGTGAAAAAATTATACAGAAATTGAAACCTATGAGACAGAAGAAATGGACTGTTACTTTCCTTGCAGGGGCAATTGCACTATCAGACGGTTTACTGTTTGGAGTGCATAATATTTCAGCTCAGATCCCAGCTAACCAACGCCAGCTAGATCCTTTGAGACGCTGTAACTACGGTAGAAACAATGAACTAAAACCCTATGGCGACATTGGAGCCTCTTGGCAGGCACTTGGAGGGGAACAAAGCCCACTTGGCTGCCCGATTACTCCAGAAATCAACACTACTGATGGTCCAGGACGTATCCAGAGTTTCCAATTTGGACAAATGTCCTGGTCAGGACCAAAAGGATTAGGTAATCATCCAGTTCTGATTGCCTATCAAGCAGGTAATGCGATCGAAGTTATATGGGCAGGAACTCAGCCTTTTAACTATGACTTTTGGATTGTTCGTACAGACTCTAATGGTGTCAATCTTGAGCAGAAAGACATCAAAACTACTAGAGTGGATGGATGGTACGTTTATCGGAATACAGTTCCCGGACAGAATTATTCCTTCATTGTAGAAGGATGCGATGAAGTTGGCATTTTGGGAGAAGGGGGACAAGCTGAATGTCGCCAGGGATGGATGAACCGGGTTGCTGTCACAACACAGGCGAACAACCCAAAGAAGACCTCCGCAACCCTTCCTGATCCTCCAAAACGGGGAGAGTCTTGTTTTATAAATCCAAAATGTATTGCAGATGTAGTTAAAGAAGCAGCAAGTGTAGTGAGTGCAGTTGCCAAAGCAATCGCAGCGCTTTAACTGTAGCAGTATTAGATCAGCAAATTGATCGCAACGCGTTCAAACCAATCGCTCCTGAACCTTGAGTTATGAATCCTCTAGATTTAGTTAAGCTCACCGTGCTGATGGAACTTACCAGTGGTAGACCTGAAATTGGGATCGGGTTAATCGATGGGCCGATCGCTGTGAACCATCCTGATTTTTCAGGTACGCAGATCCATGAAATTCCTGGAGGACTAAACAGCAAGTGCATTCAAACTAATAGCATTGCCTGCACACATGGAACATTTGTAGCAGGTATCTTAGGCGCTCAGAGGCATTCTTCAGCTTTGGCAATCTGCCCAAATTGCACGTTGCTAGTGCGCCCTATTTTTACAGAGGCAACTTCAGGCAGCGAACAGATGCCTAGTGCAAGTCCCGAAGAACTTGCCGCAGCAATTATCGAGAGCATTAATGCAGGTGCGCGAGTGCTAAATATGAGTATTGCTTTAGCACAGCCTTCATCCAGAGGTCAGCGAGAGTTAGAAGAAGCTCTAGATTATGCCTTAAAGCGGGGTGTTGTTGTGGTTGCAGCAGCAGGCAACCAAGGAAGCCTGGGCAGTTCCGTTATTACCCGCCATCCGTGGGTAATTCCGGTGATTGCTTGTGACCTTCAAGGTAGACCAATAAATCAGTCGAACCTGGGAAATTCAACTGGCAAGCGAGGTTTGAGTGCGCCTGGTGACAACATTACCAGCCTGGGAGTTGAGAATAAAGCACTCACGTTAGGAGGAACGAGTGTCGCAACTCCTTTTGTAACAGGAAGTATTGCACTATTGTGGTCACTCTTTCCAAATGTGACTGCTGCTGAAGTTAAATTCGCTGTGACTCAGGCTCATACATCACGGCGAGCCACCGTTGTCCCACCCTTGTTAGATGCTTGGGCAATGTATCAAGTGATGCTTAATTCTCTTTCCTAGAGGAGAAATTTTATGGAGCAAATTGAAGGTATAAAACGATTGTCAAATCAACCTATGGCGATGAATAGCGGACTAGATAGTAAACAACCTTCCGAAAATCGCATCGAAACAGCGATCGTTTCTCAGGCTGGGAATGGAGATTGTAGCTGTAAAGGCACGACAGGCTATACTCCACCTGCCTATGTTTATGCGATCGGCAAGGTTGAGCCACGTTTTCCTAGCATTGCGGTAGAAAAGGAATTTGCCCAAGCTACTGGACGAACCGAGACAGTTGGGCTAACAAATCGACAGGTACTCCACGAAGTTTTGTCACAGAACCGCTACCTGGCGCGTCAAATGGGCTATGTGCTGACGATTGGAGGTATGGAAACTTACATCCTTCAACCGCGTGATCCCAGAGATTTCGATATATTGCTGGAAGCCATGCGTCCTAATCCTCGCCCTACAGATGTGGATATTGCGATCGGTCTGCGAGGGCCAATCGCTCCGCCTCAACTATGCAATGGGCTGATGGTTCCGATTATCGGATTCGACCAAATGTATTCTTTCGATGTCGATTCTCTGATTCAATCAATCTCCTGCCCAGAGAATATCTCTTCAGAACAGTTTGCACCAGCAGCTGAAGAATTATTCATGAGGATTGTGCAAATTACTGATAATGCAGGTGCAACAGATGAGCATCGGGCGCTCAACTATTTAGTAGTTCGTTATCCTCGCATCTATGAAAAGGCTGCTGAAGAATATGGACGTGACTTTGCATTGACTGGAGTGGAAGTTCGTCCCTCGTCTCTTAGCAGCACGCGCAGAATTGTTGATGTTATCTTCGCTTTTACTAATCGCAATACCGATTTCACTGAGAAGTTCTTTGTGCGAGTTGATGTAACCGAGGAGTTTCCGTTCTTGGTCACCAAACTGTCACCTTACTTCGACCGTTGAATCTAAACATCCTAAAGGAGGTTTGTCAAATGAGTTTACCTGGATTTACCGCAGAAGCTTCGCTTTACGAAACGAGTAGGCACTATTGGCTTACGGTAGGACTAACACAAAATCACGATGAAGTCCGGATTCAGCCAGAGGGATTTTCTAAATTGACGAACTTTGCTTCATATTCTGATACGGCATTACTGCCACCATTTTTGAGATGGACTGATACAATGCCTAGCTCATGTATTTACGGCTTTTCGATCTGTGAGAATGAACATCGTATGTGTAGACAAACCTGTGGGAATTCAATTAATTGCAGATTAGAATGTCAGGTTGAAAACTTAATATGTCTTAGCGAATTTGGGTGTATCAACGTCTGAATTAATGAATTCAAGAAGGTCAAAGGAGGTTTGTCAAATGAGCTTACCTGGATTTACCGCAGAAGCTTCGCTTTACAAGACAAATGAGTGCTATCAGCTTCCAGTAGAGTGGTCTGATTATACCAATATGCAGGCGATTGTTCCGCAGCAGCGTGAGCCAAGGCAGATTTGCAGATGGATCTGCCCCAGCGTCTACGACGACTGCTACCTATACTGCTGGAGTATCGACGATCTAGTATGGATTTGATGGAGGCAAAGGAGTTTCCTCGCCCAGCAAAATTAATCTAGTCAAGGTCAGCTTCCTCAGTTTTGCACAGGCGTAATTTCGGCTTACCTAGTCTCATACTCTTGTAATGCTCCAAGTTTGACAATTCCTGGCCAGATTGCAGCTACAGCAATTACCACTGCAATTGTGCCAATCCCACCACCAACTACAGAGATAACTGGGCCAAATAAAGCCTCCGTTAAGCTTGATTCAAAGCCTCCTAACTCGTTAGAGGCACTAATAAATACACTATTAATCGCCGCAACTCGACCGCGTAAATTATCTGGCGTTCTAATTTGCACTAAGGTATGGCGAATCACAACGCTAATTGTGTCTAATGCGCCACTTAGCACGAGCATTAATAATGACAGCCAAAACCAACGCGAAAGTCCAAAGACAATCGTGACAATACCAAAGCCAACTACTGACCAAAGTAAAGCAGGCCCAGCTTTGCGTAAGGGTGGTAGATATGCCAATAAAACCGCCATAAATAAAGCGCCGATGGAGGGGGCTGCCTGTAGGTAGCCTAACTCTAATGGCCCTACCTGTAAAATATCTCTGGCGAAGATGGGTAGTAGCGCGATGCCTACGGCGGGCTACGCCTACGCACCTCCTAATAAAACTGCAAACATATCTAAGGTGAGGTACTAGTGCCCACGCTACCAGGTATCAAACTGGACGGCAAGCAGATAAAATATCATGCAGATTGACGACAGATCCAATAACTGCGATCGCAGGTGCTTCAAAACCAGTTTTTTCTACTTGCTCGACTATTGTGCCAATTGTACTAATTAATTCTTCCTGCTCTGGCCGTGTACCCCAACGCACCAAAGCAATTGGCGTTGATGAACTCAAACCTGCCGCCGTTAATTGCTCGACAATATAAGGCAGATTGTGAATTCCCATATAAATTACGATAGTTTCCGAACCGTGGGCGATCGCACTCCAATTTACCGTGGGTCGATACTTACCTGCCGATTCGTGACCTGTAACAAAGGTAACAGAGGAACTATACAACCGATGAGTTAACGGAATACCCGCATAGGCTGGGGCGGCAATACCAGATGTAATTCCTGGCACAACTTCCACCGAGATGCCGGCTGCTACCAATTCCGCCATTTCTTCGCCACCACGACCGAAAATAAACGGATCGCCCCCCTTGAGCCGCACAACAATGGCATGATCTTGCGCCTTTTCAATTAGCAGTTGGGTGGTGACTTCTTGCAACAAAGAATGTCGCCCCATCCGCTTACCCGCATTAATTTTTTCTGCTTGAGGATTAATCATCTCCAGAATTGCTGGACTCACCAAAGCATCATAGATGACAACATCGGCACATTCCAGTAAACCCTTGCCTTTGAGTGTCATCAGTCCTGGATCTCCTGGCCCCGCACCTACTAAATAAACCTTTCCCAAAAACTTGCTCTCCTGTGTTGCTGTGCGGTTCATGTATCTATTAAATCCCAAATTAGCTCGGCTAATTCTGTACTGGCTCCCAGGGGTTGGGCCAAATGGAAATTGACGAGAGGAAATTGTAATTTTAGCGTTTCTACTGATTGAGCGATCGCATCGGTTATGCCACCAGCGAATAAAAAATATGGCAAAACTGCAATCTCCCACTTGCTCACAGCAATCAACTCTTTCACCCGTGATTCTAAACTAGGAGCCACAGCCCAATAAGCTGTAATTGCTGCCAAACTTTTGGCCATTGCTTCCACAGGCTCTAAAGAATTAGGACGACGACTACCATGAGCCAACAAAATCCATGCTGCTGTCTTTTTGCCAACTATTTGCTTGGCGAGTAAGGTTTTTAAGTTGGGGTGATTGCCTAAATGTAGTTTTAGCTCAATCATCATATCTTGACCAATAGCTTGTTGAGCCATAGCGATTTCATCGGGAATGTCTTTCATCACATGGACTCCCGACAATAGAAATAGCGGCATGATTTTCAGGCGATCGCACCCAGCAGCCAAAGCTGTTTCGGCAAATTTTTTAATCTGCTCGTGCAAAGGTTCCGGACTCAGTTCTAAGTAAGCTATATCTAACAAAGGCTTTTGGTTTTCACTACTTTGTAGCTTGTCACGCATCAACCCCGCCAACTGCTGCATAGCAATTTCTGGACGCGGATCACGACTTCCGTGAGATACCAACAGATACGCAGAAGGCATGGGCAAAAGTAAAAATTTGAGTAGTTATCTTAAATATCTTAATAAATAGTCAAGGGTGAAGAAAGAGTCAAAAGTCAAAAGTCAAAAGTCAAGAGTCATTTCTTCCTGTCTCCCCAGTCCCCTTTATCCCCAGAGGGGGCCCCACCTTCCCCATACGTGTCAACTTAAGTTCAAATGCTTATCCCACAAGCGTTTTACCCCTCCCCCAACCCCTCCCCTTGCCA
>JAVRCF010000154.1:0-10721 GCA_034530935.1 Aulosira sp. DedQUE10
GGTATTCCTTCATCCTCGATGCTCTATCTGCCCTAAACACCATTTAAATTGGTATGAGTTGGAATTATATCGTTGCTTGTAGGGGCACGGCACTGCCCATTGGTGTCAACTTAAGCTCAAACGCTTATTCCACAGGCATTTTACCCCACCCCTAACCCCTCCCCTTGGCAAGGGGAGGGGAGGTTTTGCGTCAGCAAAGCCGGGGTGGGGTAACGCGGATCGTGATGGTAAATGAGCTATCGCATCTGGGCAAGGGTTTCACGTTAAGTTGACACGTATGGGCAGTGCCGTGCCTTATGAAGAGTATTGGACTCAACCGATAATCACTTTAGTCCTAAATTTAGGGAGATAAATATTACTTTTGCCTTGTTGTACTAGGTGCGTATCAGCTTATCAATGCCAAATGCCAAACCTATCTGGGTGGGTAATACTGGGGATTCATCACTGGATATGGATAACCAGTATTCGGCATAGGATTTACCATGCCATTAGGGTAAGGAGCCATAACTGGGGCTGGATAACCATTCATCGGTGATGCATTACCCCCATTGTTGGGCATGATCGGTACATTGTTAACCCCATTATTAGGCGTTACAGGTACAGTGTTACCTCCAGTGTTGGGTGATGGTGACATAACTGGCGACTGATAGCCAGTTGTCGGCATAGGGCTTGTAGTCCCATTGGGGATAGTAGCATTTTGGCTAAATTGTTGGTAAGCAGCACGAGAAATGGCGCTAATCAGTTTTTCGGCAAGAGGATCGTTGTTGGGACGCTGTACCATGACTGCGGCTATGTAGCGCTTGCCAGTTGGGATATCAACTAAACCTGCATCTGCCAGCATTGTCCCAATATCGCCTGTTTTATGAGCAATACTAGCGCCTGGCCCCAAACCGGATGGTAACAAAGTGTCTTTTTGAGTTTGGCGCATGATATCAAGTAAGCGATCGCGCGATCGCATATTTACCAAGTTCCCCTGATTTACCATCGCCATCAATGTGGCTAATTCTTTGGGACTAGTGGTATTTGTTCCTTGCAAATCTGGGAGTGGATTACGAATTGCTGTGGTTGTCAAACCCCAAGTGCGGAACCTTTGATTAAGTGCTTCTATACCTCCCAGCCGCGCAATCAGCATATTTGTGGCTGTATTGTCGCTGATGGTGATCATTTTTGTGGCAACTTCTAACGCCGTGTACTGGGTTCCCGCCGGCTTGTATTGCATATTTCCGGAGCCGCCTGCCATCATATTTTGCTGCATGGTCAGCATTTCATCTAACCGGATTTTCCCTGCATCCAAATCTTGGAAAAAGGCTACCAAAATTGGGATTTTAATGGTGCTGGCTGCGGGGAAACTGGCGGCACTGTTGATATCTACGTATGAGCCAGTATCTAAATCAACTAATAAAACCCCTGGTGTGATATTGGGGTTAGCTGCCGCCAGGTTTTGCACGGCATTTTTTAATGAGATGATTTCTTGAGATAAATATAAGCCGGAAGCTGTGGAAGCATTGGGGGTAGGTTGGGTTTGGGATTGTCCCACGTTGGTATTAGATGTGGATGAAGATGCTGGAGTCATCCGAGAAGCTGGGTCTAACACAGACAACACTGTACCCATAATCGCACCAATCCCAACACCCACAATTAACAGTCGCAGGGTATATAACAGCGTTTTGGCCATTGGCTTTAAACGCGTCTTGCGCGATCGCACTACAGTTTTCGACACCCCATGCTGATTTACCCGCACTGTCTTTAACCTCACAGTGTTGGGTTGTACTTGCGGAGTAGTTACCTTGTTTCTGGGGATTGGTTTGACTGCTGCTGGCATAATTAATCCTGGTCTAGATCTTGAGCCTCCAGCCGCCATTGAAGAGGAACTGTTACCATTTGTTACGCGTGTGAGCGTAGCTTCTTTTGCGCCAGCACGCTTTTGGTTGGGAACCTTCACCTTTTTTTGTTCCACCTTTTGGACTTTACGTGGACGCTGGCGGCGATTTTTGGGTTCACGCCGCGAGAAAGGTATTTGTTTGTCACTCGATTCTGACACGGCTACTCCTTGTGACCCAATGGATTTGTTTATGCCAACTCCCAACCCAAAACTCACTTCTCCAGCACTTAAATACAGACATCACTTTTTGCCACTAAGTAGCATTTTTGTGTTTAGTTTAAGCCATCTTATCCATTTTGGGAGGATGAATGGGTATATATTAATCTATGAATCACAGTTTTCGCGATCGCTAGAGCTAGTAAGTGCCCATTCTACCTGCCGCAAAATCCCCCGCAACATAGCTACTTCAGTAGTTTGCAGGTGTGTACGATTATATAATTGGCGAAATTTCTCCATCCGACTGGCTGCGGTATGGGGGTAAAGATAACCAATTTTTAGCAGTAAAGATTCTAATTGTTGGTAATATGCTTCCAACATCTCCCAAGGAGCGAGTTCTGTTGGCTCTAGGGACTGAGTTTCTGGTTGTTCTGTAAATTGTGCCAGTTCATAACAACAGATAGCCACCGCGATCGCCAAATTCAAGGATTGATAATTTTTATGACTGGGAATGCTGACAAACCTTTGAGCATAATTTAATTCTTCATTGCTTAATCCCCGATCTTCCCGACCAAAAACCAGCGCCACTGGTTTTTCAGGTTCTTCTAGCAACCAAGGAAGCGCGGTGCGGGGATTTTCTAAAGGCGTTTCCCAACTGCTAACTCTGCCGGCGGTGGCTATGACTCGGACACATCCCTGTAAAGCTTCTGGCAATGTTCCCACCACCACGGCAGATTGTAAAATTTCTTTGGCATGAACAGCCATTTTCATCGCTTCCATCGACAGTGGATTGCATTGGGGATTGACGATTACCAGCTGATGTAGTCCAAAATTTTTCATTACCCTCGCGATCGACCCGACATTAATTGGACCAGCTGGCTCCACCAACACAATTCTTAACCCAGCTAATCCCATTTCTGACCTCCAGCCATCTCAGCGAAAAAACGTGCAGAGTGATTCTCGCCATTTTACCCTCTGCCGAAGATTTTCCTGAGAAATTATTGTAGTTGTGTTAGTCAAGGCACTAAATTTCTGCCGCTAACGTGTAAATTCTTATTTAGAATCTTGTTTATATTTTATGGAGTTAGAAATCTTACTTGAAGATACCTTATTTTTACGGTAAAAAAAATGTGAAATCCAGGTGGCAAAATCTATGAGCATTTATTATAAATAGACTATCCTCTACAATTTTTTGGCAAGATTATCGAATAGTTATTACCTAAGTGTTTTTACTTAAAAGGACTGTGGAATAAATATTGTTGGTTTTCAGCCTGCAAGATAGGATGGGTCTATTTACAATCAAACCCAATAGTAAAGTACCTTGATCGCAACTAAAATACATTCTGCTACTATAAAAGCTTTTGTAATTACAGACATCAGGAGTTGCCAGAGATGAAACGAGTTATACCATCTCGGCTGGTGAAAGATACAGCCAAGGAATGTGCGCGCGCTCATAGACAGGCGGAAATCGAAAAAAGACGCGCAGCTCATAAATCCAAAAAAGCGTTACAGCAAAAACAAAATGGGCTAAGTTACCTAGAACAACGATTGGCTAATGTCGATGAAATCAATGCAGAAGTAGCAGATTGGATACATGAGTTGCAAACTATCCTAGAGCATACTCTTGTCGCAGAAGACACGATTTCATTTGACGACTTGCGGATTCGAGATACATTTCCCGCAATGGAAACACCCCTGCAATTATCAATTGCATCACAAAGACCACAATTTCACAAACCACTTTCTTTACCTCCCTGGCTAATGCGACGGCTACCTTTTTTAGAGCAGCGATATCTGAAGGCACTGCAAAAGGCTGAATCCAATTATCAACTTGCCAAACAAAAATATGAAGAAACAGAAAGTAGTCGGCAAGTATCGCTAGAGCGTTTAAAAGCCAATTATGAATGGCATAAACATACTTCCATTTTAGAAATAAAAAAACGTAATGCAGAGGTAGATGAGTTAGAGGAAGCTTACCAAGCTGGAGCAGAAGCTGCTGTAGCTCTCTATAATGAGATGGTATTAGAACGCTCAGAATATCCATCTTTGGAGGATTTGCAATATATATCCTATACAGATGAACACAAGGTGGCATTTCCACAGCAATTCCAAGTAGCTTATGTATCTGAAGCTAAACAATTAGTTATTGATTATGAACTGCCTTTTTGGAAAATTATTCCCACAATTGCAGAAGTCAGATACGATGGCGGTAAGGATGAAATTTATGGAATTCCTAGAACGCTACTTGAAATTGAAGAGTTATACCAAAATATAGTAGCTGGTATCACTTTACGAACAATTAGCGAAGTTTTGGCAGCAGATCAAGGTCAGCACTTGGATATAGTTGTATTTAATGGCTTTGTTCAGAAATTTGATTCCAACACAAAAAAGCATATCCAAACTAACTTAATATCAGTCAAAGCTTATAAGGATAGTTTTAGCAATCTCAATTTCAGTACAATTGATAAACTTACCTGTTTGCGAAAATTGGGAGCACAGATGTCATCACATCTAGCTGCGATACAACCTGTACAATCAATTGTTGACTTGAACATGGTGAATGCGAAGGTGATGCTACAAGAAGACATTAGTTCAGGATAATCTAAAAACTTTCTGGCTTTGGAAATGTTGCCAGAAATATTTAGCAGCTATGAGCAATAAAGTATAAGGTTTCAGTGTCAGGGTGCTATACATAAATCAGTCATAGTAATAAATAATTAAGATCCTAAAGAGATTGAGATATTAAATTAACCGTTTGATATATAGGATGACTATTTTATTTTTGAAATATATGTAGGGTGTGTTACGCCAAAGGCTAACGCACCAGCCAAGGGTTTTGGTGAGTTAGGTTATACCAGAATACACTTACATTTTTTCATAAATCAATACCTTTGCCAAAATAAGAGGCTACAAAAATTTTCTATCGGAAACGCCACGCTAACAAGTAGGGGAACCAGTCTAACCATTGGTGTCAACTTAAGCTCAAACGCTTATTCCACAGGCTTTTACCCCACCCCTAACCCCTCCCCTTGGCAAGGGGAGGGGTAACGCGGATCGTGATGGTAAGCTAGAGAACTGAACATCACGTCTTTACAAGGGTTTCACGTTAAGTTGACACGTATGCAGTCTAACGCACTGGCTCAATTTTCCGCAAAATCTAAAATCCAAAATGGTATAAGATTTTACAATTTTCTCCAAAAAAATAAATTTTGAGCTTTCGCCAATATATTTATCTTTTTTAATTACGTTTTTGTGCAAATTTATCTAACTCTAAATCTTGATACTAGGGAATCAACAGCGCACTCTAAGCAGTACAATGTCCGATGGTTTCATTAAATATGAAATATGCCACGTCCCACGCAAATGAGAAGAGCCAAGAAGATTAGATTGCACAAAATACTAAAAAATATCGTAATTTTACTATTAGTATTAGTCTTATTATTAGTAGGATTTGCAACCTATACTGTACGTCAATCCTTTCCGAAAGAAAATGGAGCGATCGCTCTTTCAGGGCTGAAGGCTGAGGTAACAGTCCAACGAGATCAATGGGGAGTACCACACATTTATGCTACTAACTCCCACGATCTATTTATGGCACAAGGATACATCCACGCTCAAGACCGCTTTTGGCAAATGGACTTTTGGCGACACATCGGTTCGGGGCGACTAGCAGAAATGTTTGGCTCTTCTCAAGTTGCTACCGACAAGTATCTGCGGACAATGGGTTGGGCTAGGGTGGCGCAGCAAGAAATCCAACAAGTGAATGCAGAGATGAAGGCATATCTGGAAGCATACGCTCAAGGGGTAAATGCTTATTTGGCACAGCATCAAGGTAGTGCTATCAGTTTAGAATACGCTGTTCTGAAATTACTGAATCCTGGGTATAAGCCAGAACCTTGGCAAATACTCCACTCCCTAACTTGGGGTAAAGTTATGGCTTACGACCTCGGCAGAAATTTCGAGCGCGAAATTGAACGTACCATTCTGCTGAAAACCCTAACTCTGGCTCAGGTAGAAGAACTGTTTCCACCATATCCCCAAGATTTACCTGTAATTTTACCTGATTTGCAAAAAAGAAAAACAGGCGAACAGGATGATTTTGATGAGTCACAATTGGTTGCATCTAATATTAGCGATCGCAGCACAGAGTCAAGAGTTGGAGAGACGCGATTAATCGCGTCTGTACAAGGGTCAAGAGTCAAGGGTCAAAAGTCAAGAGTCAAGAGTCAAGAGTCAAGAGTCAAAAGTTATTTATCCTCCTTGTCCCCCAGTTCCCAATCCCCATTACCCATTACCCATTACCCATTACCCACTCTCCAGTTCCACCAAGCAATTACCCCAGTTTTAGCATCGATTACCAAACCCATGATGGCTTTAGAGGAGTTGATCGGCTCTAGGGCAATAGGTATTGGCTCTAATAACTGGGTAATATCTGGTTCCCGCACAACTACAGGTAAGCCGATATTAGCGAATGACCCCCACTTAGCAGTACAAATGCCTTCTATTTGGTACGAGGTTGGTTTGCACTGTACATCCAAGACTAGTGAATGTCCTTATAACGTTACAGGCTTTTCCTTCGCGGGGATGCTAGGAGTAATTATTGGTCATAGCGATCGCATTGCTTGGGGTGTAACCAATGTTGAACCGGATGTGATGGATTTGTATATCGAGAAAATTAACCCAGCAAACCCCAACCAATATGAGGTAAATGGGAAATGGGTAGATATGCAACTGGTGCCAGAAACAATTCAAGTTGCAGGAAGTCAGCCAATTGTGCAAACAGTACGCTACACCAGACATGGCCCCATTCTTTCGGATGTCTCCGATAAACTTCAGCAGTTTCCCACAAACCAGGGGATAGAAGTCCCACCAAAATATGCAGTAGCCCTACGCTGGACAGCCCTAGAACCTTCAACCCTAGGATACGCCATTCCCTTAATCAATCGTGCCCAAAATTGGCAAGAGTTCCGCACAGCTGCGAAGAACTTTGATGTCCCAGCCCAGAACTTCGTTTATGCTGACATTGATGGCAACATTGGCTACCAAATGCCTGGTAAATTCCCCATTCGAGCTAAAGGCAATGGGCGCTATCCGGTTCCAGGTTGGACAGATGAATATGAATGGCAAGGCTATATTGACTTTGAGCAGTTACCGAAAAGTTTTAATCCTGCCCAAGGTTACATTGCTACCGCTAACAACCTAGTGCAACATAAATATCCTTATTTGATTACCAGAGACTGGGTTTATGGCTACCGCGCACAGCGGATTGTCGAGATGATTGCACAGTCAAATCAACTTCTATCCATACTTGGTGTGCAGTTGATCCAAGGAGATAACGGGAATTTAAATGCCCAAACCCTAGTACCTTTATTGAAAGCAATTTCCCTAGATCACCCTCGACAAGAAGCAGCCAGACAACTGCTACTAAATTGGAATTTACAGCTAGAAATGCGATCGCCTGCGGCAGCTTTGTTTGAAGTATTCTGGAAACACTTACTAGCCGATACCTTCCACGATCAGTTACCCAAAGAATATTTTCCCGATGGAGGCGATCGCTGGTATGCTGTGGTGAAAAATCTCGTCAAACAGCCAAATAGTAGTTGGTGGGACAACCGCAACACCCCAAACGTGCAAAACCGCGACCAAATCCTGCGCCAGTCCCTCACAAAAGCCGTGGATGAACTCGAACGTCTTCAAGGCAAAAACCCAAAATCTTGGAATTGGGGCAATTTGCATACCGTTACTTTTCGTAATGCCACCTTGGGCAAATCTGGGGTACCACCGATTGAGGCTTTGTTTAATCGTGGTGCATTTGCCACGTCTGGAAATGGGGAAACCGTGAATGCTAATCGCTGGAAAGCAAATCAATCTTTCGAGGTTACTGATATTCCTTCCCTACGGATGATCGTGGATTTAAAAAATCTCGATAACTCCGTAGCCATTCATACCCCCGGACAGTCAGGCCACGCCTTCCACACCCACTACACAGATATGGTTGACACCTGGCGCAAAATTGAATATCATCCCATGCTTTGGCAAAAACAGACAGTGGATGCCAAAACAACTGCAACATTGAAACTTAGTCCTTGAGAGTGCGGAATTGGTATGGGAAGGGGGACAAATGCCAAATGACAAAGCGCAAAGTCTAAGCGGAGGTTTCCTCCGCTCAGAACTTTGTAAGAATGACAAATTTACAAATTCGCTTTTGACAGCTTTGCAATTTGCTGGGTAAAGTATGTTTCATCATACTTAAGTTGTTGGGCTAATTCTAAGCCTTTTTGAAAAGCTGCTAGTGCTTGAGGAGACTGTTTTCGTTCGAGATAAATTTGTCCCATTTGGTCATATGCTTGCATCATCCCATAAAAGTTAACAGCTTTTGTCTGTGCCTCTACTAAAATTTGACTAGTTTGCAAAGCATCGTCAATTTGTCCCTGAGAACGATATAGCGCGATTAACTGCTGTAAAGCCTCACCAGCATCGACATATTGCTCTAATTCCCATGCCGTGGTATAAGCTTCTTGATAGTTTTTAAATGCTTCTGGTAGTAAAGCTGGATTGTCTTTTGCTAATACTTGGTAATTAGAAGCGATCGCCCGTTTTAATTTTGGTAATGAAGTTTTATTATTCTCACTGACGTAAATTTCTGCTAACCTGCTCAGTATATTTATGGATTGTTGGGGGTCTTTGCCCTGCTCGTAAATATAAGCTAGCTGTTGCAAGTATGCTACCTCGTTTAATTTATCACCTTGAGCAGTAGCTAAACTTAACATTTGTTGGTAAGTAGTTGCGGCTTGAGGATAATCGAACCAAGCCAGATGTACTTCCCCAATTGTTTTGAGGGTATCGATGATGGCGGCGGTATTTTTTTGTTGTAGGACTGTTGCCAAAAGCCGATCGTAAACTTCTAGAGCCAGTTTAGGCGATCGCACTTTTTCATAAGCTCCACCAAGCGATCGCAACAATTGTAAATCCATTAGTGGCTGAGATAGTGCTTGCTGTTGAATAGCTTGCAAGCGTTGCGTAATATACTGTACTTCTTCGCGATTATTTTGATTAAACGCGATCGCGCCCACTCGCGACAATGCTTGCACCTCCGTTAATGAACCATATAAACGCCGTAAACGCAGTTCCCGGTTCCAGATCTCAAACGCCGCTTCCTGATCTCCAGCGTCCAACTTAGCCGCAGCCTCCTGATTTAACTGATCGATTTGCGGTTCTAGCTGTTGCAGTTGTGCAGGAGTCAACTTTTTCGGATCGAGCAAAGGTGATAGTAAAGGATCAGGTGTAATATTCTCTAGTGGGCTAGGAGGAAATTTATCTGGCTGTTTCGGCTTTTGGGTTTGTGCCAGCGTCAACGAGCTGCTAAACTGCCAGATTATAGCCGCAGTCATAATTACACTTAAGCGACGTAGCATAGATACTTTACTTGGCTTTGAGTAAGCTACATTGTTGGTAATTAAGCTTTCACCGCAGCCATAATGCTTGTTGTAGTTACGTTCTTTCATTTTGAATTGCTGACTCCCTACCCAATAATCTGAACCGCCAATTTGATGGACGCATAAAGTAATGGTAATTCTCCCTGATGTCTGGTGACTGGGGATTAGGGACTGGGAAAGTGGGTATTGGGGACTAGGGAGAAATAACCAATGACAAATGACTAGAGCGAAGCTCAACAAGCTTTACAATACTTCCAGAGGATTTTATAGCAATTATTTGATTATCTGTAATGACTCACTCTACGGACATTGCTACTTTAGCTCGCTTGATGGCAGCTGACTTTAGCAATCAAGAACAAGCTTTTGAAAACCCGCCTTTTTATGCTCATATTCGCGTGTGTATGCGTCCCCTCCCCTTGGAAATTTTATCAGGGGTGAGTTTGTTTTTGGAGCAAGCTTATGACTATGCACTCAATCAACCTTATCGTCTGCGAGTATTGAAGTTAGTTACTGTAGGCGATCGCATTAACCTCGAAAATTACACCGTTAAAGAAGAAGAAAAATTTTACGGTGCTTCCCGCAATCTAGAAAAACTCGCCACCTTAAATACTGATGACGTAGAAAAGATGCCAGGGTGTGACATGATTGTAGAATGGACTGGCAACAGCTTTAAAGGTAGGATAGAACCTGGAAAAGGCTGTATCGTCCTTCGCAATGGGCAAAAAACTTATCTCGATAATGAATTTGAAATTAACGAAGAGAAACTTCTCAGCCTTGATCGCGGACGAGATCCAGAAACCGATGAGCATCTGTGGGGATCGGTTGCTGGGCCATTTGAGTTTGTCCGTTGGAACAGTTTTGCTGAGGAAGTGAAAGTCTAAAAAGTTATGGGTAATGGGTTCACACTTATTACCCTTGATAATTTTTAGGAGCAAAGAAGCGTAGACGCAAAGTGTCTTGTCGCAGACATAGCTTAATTATGATGTGCTAGAAACCAAAAAGTACATATTTTTCGCTGAATCAGCAGGTTTTGGAGATAGCAAACACTGCGATCGCGCCAAGTACAAAAACTTAATTGACTTCTGATTGAGTTCAAAGTCAGAAATTCTCCAAACAGAGGATGCTTTTTTAGTTAATATCTTGTTAATATAGTTAAGCGCAAGAGCGGCGGCATAGCCAAGTGGTAAGGCAGAGGTCTGCAAAACCTCCATCCCCCGGTTCAAATCCGGGTGCCGCCTTTCAGGTAA
>JAVRCF010000155.1:0-8314 GCA_034530935.1 Aulosira sp. DedQUE10
GGTAATTGGTAATTGGTAATTGGTAATTGGTAATTGGTAATTGGTAATTGGTAATCGGTAATCGGTAATTGAAAAATTTACTAGCGTTTTCACCTTTAACCTTTAACCTTTTACCCTTTACCCTTGCTCACACAGCAATTTCTTGCAAAGCTTGCAATAGCTGCTCAATTTCCTCGGCTGTGTTGTAGTGTGCTAGTCCAATTCGTACTAAGCCACCGCTAGCTTCTACGCCTAATGTTTCAGTGAGAGCGATCGCATAAAAATGACCATGCCATGAAAATATACCGCGATCGCCTAATGCTTTGGCAACACTTTCGGGAGTTTGTCCGGCTAATCGCAATCCTACTGTTGGGGTTCGCCAATTAAAGCGCTGGGAGTCGGTAATCCCATATAACTTTAAGCCAGGAATCGCCAACAATCCGGGAATGAGTTTGTGACTCAATTCTCTTTCGTATTGTTGGATGCTGGACATCGCTGCTACCAAAGCCGCCCGTCTGCTGTGATAAGCAGATGTGATTGCAGGTGTTGTTGGATCTGGGGAAGTGAGGAAACTCGGACAGTGGAATGTTTCTAGACCTTCCTTATCCGCTTCTATTAAGGCAGAAATTAACTCGTTATCAACGGCGGGTGATACATGACATCCCAGTTTTGTCAAGTAATTAATTGCGGCTACTAACCCAGCCAAGCCTTCATAATTCAAAGTGCCTGTTTCCCAGCGCGAGGGTACATCATCAGGGGCGGGTCTGACTTTATATGGAGTTAACCGGGCAAGATGCGATCGCTTCCCATACAAAACTCCCACGTGGGGGCCAAAGAACTTGTAAGCAGAACAGGCGAGAAAGTCACAATCTAGCGCGTGGACATTAAGAGGCGCATGAGGCGCATAGTGGACAGCATCAACAAACACCAAAGCACCCACAGCATGAGCCAGGCGTACAACTGTGGCGACATCGTTGATTGTCCCTACTGCATTAGACGCAAAGCCAATTGCTACTAACTTTGTCCGCTCATTAATTAGCTTTTCCAGTTCACCCATATCTAGGGTGCAGTCTTCAACATTGAAAACCACCTCGCGGACAATAACGCCTTTTTCCTCCAAAGCATACCAAGGGGAAACATTGGCGTAATGGTCAAGCCGTGTCACAATGATTTCGTCGCCTGCTTCCAGTTCTCGACCAATAGCGCGACTCACACTAAAGGTAAGGGAGGTCATATTAGCACCGAATACCACCTCATCACTATGACATCCCAGGAAATCTGCACTAGCAGCACGCGCCGCAGTCAGCAACGCATCTGTCCGCGCGCTAGTAGCAAAAGCCCCATGAGCATTGGCGTTTGACCTTACTAAATAATCACTGATAGCATCAAGTACTGCACCAGGTACTTGAGTCCCACCAGGGCCATCACAAAAAATTACAGGTTGACCATTGATTTTTTGTGCGAGTGCTGGAAACTGGCCGCGTATCCATTTCAGGTCAAAGTGCTGCATAATAATTCTCCTGAAATTACGAATTACGAATTAAGAATTAAAGTGGCTTTGACACATCGGTGCTAGTGATGCTGCAAACGATAACACAAAAATTTTAGTACCGCACTTGTTAGGTTAGGTGTGGGGTAATTGGTAATTGGTAATGGGGAAAAAGAAGAAATAACTCTTGACTTTTGACTTTTGAGTACAGACGCGATTAATCGCGTCTCTCCGACTTTTGACCCTTAACCAAACAATCATCCTTTCAGAACGCAAGCTACATTCTTAAGAATATTGATTGGCCCTTGGTCTTTGAGGAGTTGCATTTGTTGCTGATTTCGCACTAATAGCGCACCTGCAAATCCTAATGAGTTAACAGAAATTAACTCAAACTCTTCATGCGATCGCGGTACGATTAACATCCATTCTCGTGTAGATAAAAGATTGTACGCACCAGATTGTCTATTACCGTTAACCGCAGTTATCCCTACAGCATTAAGTAAAGCATTATATAGTTCCATTGTAGTTTTTGCGGCTGTGAATGGCGATGCCCAGTGGGGATTTAAAGATGCAAAAGCGTGTTCAAAAGGTAAACCTGGTATAGTTGCGTAGGCGTAGCCCGCCGCAGGCATTGCATTTTGAAATTCTGCTTTTGCTAACAACGGTTGAATAGGTATTGCATCTCCTGAGGTTGTCAGGGGTAATGGTACAATCTGCAAATGCTTGTGTCGCTGGCTGGCCCCTGCAACTTGACCACCGTTGTAAAATGCCAAACCGTCGTATTCAGCTAAACAAGCCCACATCGCAGCAAAATCTTCTAAGGTAAGTAGGCTTTCTTGTTCTTCAAAGGCGCGAGTAATAATTAATATGTGATGGTCAACAACATTGAATTTATTTAACAGACAGACATGAGTCTCAGAAATATCTGCAACAAATAAATCTTTTTCGTATGGCAGAAAAGGATTGAAATCCTTACCAGATGCGGCGGTTTGTTGAACCTGTTTTTTCTTGGCTGCATCCTTACGCACAAGATTTGCCAAAATCCTCACCAAAAAGCGTACATCATCCTGCTCAACGTATTCAAACTCAGTTGGTATCGACAGCAACGCCCCACTTTTCAAAGCGGATTCAGTACGTTCTATGACACTTTGCCATAACGTGCCAGGTTGCAACAATATTTTTCCTTGTGTCATTTGTTTTCCTTCAGGCTCGGTGAAATATTTTAGCAGGAAGCGGCGTTTGTCATTGGTCATTGGTCATTGGTCATTTGTCATTTGTAAGAGGGAACAGACCTTATACCATTTCTCTGTGAAGCTGCATATATTTACCCCCCGGCTAACGCCGTCCCCCCTTGCTAAGGCTACCGTGTACACACAAGTCATCGAATCACTACCAGTCCTCGAATTACCCCACCCTAACCCTCCCCTTGGAAAGGGGAGGGAACTAGATTTCCAATTTCCCCCCTTTATAAGGCAGGGCTGATTCATTCCCTAAAAGTGGTAAAATTGCAAGCGTTGAGGGGGGAAATTTTATGGGTGCTAATCTGATTGAACATCTGCGTGAAATAGAAGACCACCGTACATCAGATGGTCGGAGACACCCACTTTGGCTCGTATTATTGTTTGTAATAATGGGCACTATGAGTGGGTGTACTAGTAATCGAGGGTTGGGGGATTTTGTGAAACGCCACCGTCGCGTGCTGATTCAAACATTTAACATCCAAAAACACGGTATACCTTCTTATTCGACGATAAGACGTGTAGTCATGGGCATAGATTTTGATAAGTTTGCTCACATATTTAATAGTTGGGCTAAACAATACGTAAATTTAGAAGCTGACGAATGGTGTGGTATTGATGGAAAAAGTATCAAAGGAACTGTGCAAGATTATAAAGGTTTACATCAAAATTTTGTCAGTATAGTATCAGTATTTGCTAATTCTAAAGGACTTGTTGTGAGTATGGATCAGCTTGAAAATAAGTATGAAAGCGAAATAACTACGGTACAAAATTTGCTCAAAGTGCTTGATATACAAGGTGCAGTCTTTACCTTAGACTCTTTACATTGCCAAAAAAAACTACAGAGTTAATTATAGAGAGCGGTAATAATTACGTGATTGCAGTTAAAGAGAATCAACCGAATTTATATAATCATATACAACGTGTTGCATCTGAAAAAAAACCTACGAGTAGCGATATCAGAACCGAAAAAACAAGGGATAGAATTACAACACGTAAAGTTGAGGTTTTTGATTATTTGAATGGGATTAACCCCGAATGGAAAGAAATAAAATCTTTGATAAAAGTTGAAAGGACTGGTAAGCGCGCAGACAAGGACTATCATGAGGTTGTTTGTTATATAAGTAATTTATTTTTAAAAGCCAAAGAATTTTCTCTGGGTATTCGCGGACATTGGAGTATAGAAAATCGCCTCCATTGGGTTAAGGATGTTGTTTTTCATGAAGACGACTCAAAAATACGCGCGGGCAATGCCCCGGCAAATTTTTCAATTATCAGAGCGATGCCTTCGGCAAGGCTTCGCCAACGCACTCAATATTCTTCGACGAAATGGTCATGTTTTCATAACAAGCGCTCAGCGATTTCTATCCAATGATATTGACAAAATCCTTTGCCTTGTGGAATGAATCAGCCCTGCCTTTATAAGGGGGGATTAAGGGGGGTAATTCAAGTTGTGTATACACCGTAGCCTTGCTAAGGGGGGACTACAGGAGGGTCTTGTTATGTGCATCTTCATACAGAATTGGTATTAATTTGTTGAATTGTTTGTCCCCCTTCCCCATTACCCATTACCCATTACCAAAGACTGTTGCATCAAAACGCTGTTTGTGGCCTCAACTAAAGAATGTTATTCCGATAACTAATCCGGAGGTATGAGGGCAGGAGGCTGCCGATTGAGTCACGCTATTTATAGAGGCTATTGATCACTTGTCTATTTCCAGTAACCAGTACCGCAGCGACGATTCTATCTTCAGCTAAAGTGCGATCGCTGCTAGCTATTGAGTGTAAAGTACTACAGGACAATTCGCTAATGCCTATAAGTTTAAAAACTAATTCCGTCACCGAAGTTTGGAGGACACTGGAAAACTCCGTTATTTTCTATAGGGAACGCCCCATTGGTACATTAGCAGCTTGTGACTCTCAAACAGAAGCGCTCAACTACGACCAGTGCTTTATTCGTGACTTTGTAATTTCCGGTTTGCTTTTTCTCACCCAAGGAAAAGCAGAGATTGTTCGCAACTTTTTAATAGAAACTCTCGCTTTGCAGAGTCACGAAAATCAAATGGACTTTTTTAAGCCAGGCCCAGGATTAATGCCGGCTAGTTTTAAAGTAGATTTTAGAGATGGCAAACAAGTTTTAACTGCTGATTTTGGGGAACACGCTATCGGTAGAGTCCCGCCAGTTGATTCTTGCTTGTGGTGGATTATCTTATTAAGAGCTTATGTGAAAGCTACAAAGGATATTTCCTTGGCTCATCGGCAAGATTTTCAGCAAGGTATCAAGCTAATTTTCGATTTCTGTCTAGTGCATCGGTTTGCCATGTACCCAACAATGTTAGTTCCAGACGGCGCTTTTATGATTGACCGTCGCATGGGAGTATATGGCAATCCCTTGGAAATTCAGGTGCTATTTTATGCAGCTTTACTAGCAGCCAGTGAGTTACTTTTACCGGACGAGAGTAGCGCTCAATATCTTCATATAGTGAATCGACGCTTGTCAGCGCTTGAATACCACGTCAAGGAATATTATTGGATAGATGTAAATCGCTTAAACGAGATTTACCGTTACAAAGGCGAACAATTTGGTAAGGAAGTTGCCAATAAATTTAATATCTATCCTGAATCTATTCCCAATTGGTTAACTGAATGGCTACCGGAAACGGGGGGTTATTTAGCAGGAAATCTTGGACCTTCACAGTTAGATTTTCGCTTTTTTGCGTTGGGAAACTTGATGGCAATTTTAGTTGGCTTAGCGAGTGAGCAAGAATCTTTAATGATTATGAATCTAATCGAACAACGTTGGCATGATTTGATTGGCTCCATGCCGATGAAAATTTGTTTTCCAGCTTTAGAAGGTTTAGAGTGGAAAATTGTGACTGGCTCAGATCCAAAAAATAGAGCTTGGTCTTACCATAATGGAGGTAATTGGCCTGTTTTACTTTGGCTTTTAGTGGCTGCTGCGCTGAAAACAGGTAGAGTAGAACTTGCTCATAAAGCTATTGAAATAGCGCAAAGCCGCCTCAGCCATGACCAATGGCCAGAGTACTATGATGGCAAGAATGGTCGATTAATTGGCAAAGAAGCTCGGAAATATCAAACTTGGACTATCTCTGGGTTCTTAATGGCAAAAGAGTTAGTAGCGAATCCGGCGCATTTAGATTTGATTTGTTATGAGAAAGGGATTGGGGACTAATGGTCTGTCAAACCCATTTTGACGGTTGGAGAGACGCGATAAATCGCCATCTCTACAGAAAATTTATTCGTCAATTATTTCTTGACGCATTAATATAACGAGGGGATGCGATGTCTAACGACAAGCGGCGAAGCAGCTACGCTTATCATTGGCAATAGTTCAAACTCACACTGATGTGCGATAGTGCGATCGCCTTTCAGGAAAAAAATTCAATTGTGCATTGTCGCAAATCCTCCCCAGTCCCCATTACCCCTTATCCCCTACCGCCATTCCCCCTGCACCGTAAATGCTGCCCATTCATAAGGGCTACGCCCGTCTTGCCATAACTTCCTCTGTGCTACACGCAACGCTTCCGCCGGGGTTTTATTTTGCTGCAACATTTGCTTATAAAATTCCTGCATTAATATTGACGTACCTTCGTCGCTAACCTGCCAAAGTGACACCGCCACCCGCGCTGCACCTGCATACATCAACCCTCGTGTTAAGCCAACTAATCCCTCTCCATTGATATTTTTACCCAGTCCGGTTTCGCAAGCACTTAAGACAATTAACTCGGCTGGGTAATCTTGGTTAAACAAATCTCCCAATCGCAAGTAGCCGCTAATGGGGTTGCCTTTTTTATCAACTAATGACAGTACAATTCCTGATAACTCTGGTTGATCTTGATTAACAAAACCGTGAGTAGCAAAATGCAGAATGCGGAATTGATTTAAAGCGCTACTCGTTGCCCAATTGTAGTTGGCATCAAAATCTAAGGCTTCTGAGGTGTTTGCTGCTGGTACCAGTTTTAAGATTTCTTTGGCTTCCGTTGCGGTGTTTACTAGCCTATCCCAACCATTGCGTTTCAGGCTTCTGGCGGAACGTTCCAGGGCAGAACGTTCGAGTTCTAAATCTGAACTCCCTTGAGATTTTTCAGGTTTCCCTGTGACTCGTTCATCGGTAGCGCTGTATACTGGGTCAGCGAGGATAGCTAAAGCTTTTGGTGCTCTTTTGCGGTTGGCGAGTTGTTGACGTTGAAATGCGATGGTTGAGGCTGAGGGTAAATTGACGATTTCATGGTTTACCATCAGTGGTTGATATTGGGAACCTCTCTCCTGCGACGAGAGAGGCTTTGATTTCTCCCCTTTGCCTGCAAGGGAAGGGGGTTGGGGGGTTAAGTCAGCCAACGCTGCAAAGGGAATAGTTTGCAATGCACCATCAGCAACAATTACTAATCGCTTTCGGAGTAATTTATCAGCGACGGGTGCGAGGATAATTTGACTGAGTTTTTTTGAGCTTGCAATGTCACTACCTATTGGTGATTTTAAATCTTGGCTTAATTGTGCAGCAACTTTTTCTATTTCTTTGCGTGGGGGGAGTGTGTAAACTTGCATGGATATGGGAGTGACAGCCCACAAATAGCTGCGTTCTTCTCCCAAGGAATACTGCAACAGCAGCGTGTCTTTATCGAGTTGTTGTTGAATTTGCGGTAATTTGAGAATGTCTTTGTCTGGATCTGGGTTTGTCAATTTTGCATATTCTGGGTTAGAAGTACGGATTTTGGCTTGTAATTCTTGGTATTGGCTAAGAAGATTGTTGATTTCTGTAGTGAGTTTTTGAATTGTTTCTTTTGTTTTGAGATCGTTTTGATTTGCTGAAGTTTCTAAATTTCTTCGCAGCGTATCTTTAGCATCAATTTGCTGACGTAAATCGCTCTGTTGTGCTAATAGTTCTGGGTTTGCGCCTTTAAGAATTTTGGCATTAGCTTCATTTAACAACTCTATAAGACTTCTAGCGCGGGAGCGTTCGCTGTAATGTAGGGCTAATGTAGCGTATCCTTGGGATGGGGCTTTTTTGTGCAATTCCATCAGCAAGTCGATGTAGAATTTGTAAACATCTTGCTGGGTGGCGAAGTAAGAGGTGCGGAGTTCTTTGCTGTCAATTTTGGTGCGTAATTCTTCGATAATTTTGATAGAAGCTTCTACATTGGTGCGGGCTGCTTGCAAGTTACCGCGACTCCGTTCTAGGTAGGCGAGGTTGGAAAGAATAGTCGCTTCCCCACCCCTGTCGCCCACCGCCCGCAAAAGTGGGAGTGCATTGTTGCAAAATTCCAATGCTTTGTGCTTTTCCCCTAATGCGTCGTAAACTCGCCCGATATTATTCAGGGTTTTAGCTTCCCCACTCCTGTCGCCCACCGCCCGAATTAGTGGGAGTGCATTGTTGTAATATTCCAAAGCTTTATGCTTTTCCCCTAATGCGTCGTAAACTGCGCCGATATTATTGAGGGTAGAAGCTTCCCCACCCCTGTCGCCCACCGCCCGCAAAAGTGGGAGTGCATTGTTGTAATATTCCAATGCTTTGTGCTTTTCCCCTAATGCGTTGTAAACTGCGCCGATATTATTGAGGGTAGAAGCTTCCCCACCCCTGTCGCCCACC
>JAVRCF010000155.1:8414-9504 GCA_034530935.1 Aulosira sp. DedQUE10
GCACGCCATAGTGGGAGTGCATTGTTGAAATACTCCAATGCTTTGTGCTTTTCCCCTAAATCGTCGTAAACTCCCCCGATATTATTGAGGGTCGTAGCTTCCCCACCCCTGTCGCCCACTGCACGATACAGTGGGAGTGCATTGTTGAAATATTCCAAAGCTTTGTACTTTTCCCCTAATGCGTCGTAAACTAGCCCGATATTATTGAGGGTCGTAGCTTCCCCACCCCTGTCGCCCACCGCACGCCTTAGTGGGAGTGCATTGTTGTAATATTCCAATGCTTTGTGCTTTTCCCCTAAATCGTCGTAAACTGCGCCGATATTATTGAGGGTAGAAGCTTCCCCACCCCTGTTGCCCACCGCCCGAATTAGTGGGAGTGCATTGTTGTAATATTCCAATGCTTTGGGCTTTTCCCCTAAAGCGGAGTAAACTCTGCCAATACTAAGCAGTGTAAAAGCTTCCCATTTTTTATCTCCTGCTTTCTGCCACAATAACAGCACTTGTTGCCATTTTTCTATCGCCTGTCGCAGTGATTCTGCTGTACCTTGTTTGTAAAGTGCCAACCCTTCTTGAGTTGCTTTCATTGCTGCGGCGCGGGTTGCATCTTGCTGGATTGTAGTTGGCTGCTGTACAATTTGCGTTTGTTTAAATGTGGCTTTTGCTCCCACTGACTCGGATAATAAGACGATACTCAGCAAGCCGGTTAAAGTGTAAAGCTTAAACTTGGGTTTGAGATATGTGAAAAAATCTCTTTTTATCATTTTATTGTTCATATTCAAGTTGCTAATTATGCACAGCGAAATTCGTACCGCATCAATGCAGCGTGCAGCCAGGAATTATTGAATGATTATCAGAATATATACTGAGCTAGTTGAGATTTAGTTTAAAGCTTGGATAAAACTTGGCTGAGGCTGGTTTCAGTTTTGGCAACAAAATAGAGATAGGACTTACGCAACAAGTACGAAATGTAGGGGCAATTCATGAATTGCCCCTACGCTAAATCAAAGCTTTCACGTCATTTTTGCGTAAGTCCTGATCCCTCTTTTGTTACTCTGGGAAAAGAAAAATAAGAGCCAAATTTTTAACCGCA
>JAVRCF010000156.1:0-9348 GCA_034530935.1 Aulosira sp. DedQUE10
GCCTGTGGGATAAGCGTTTGAGCTTAAGTTGACACCAATGAGCACTGCTGTGCCCTCCGAATGATTTATCTATCGCAAACATTGTTTGAATCGGTATAACGCACCATTCCCCATTTCATCAGAATTGCAGGTTATGAAGTTGGCATTCCTAATTTAATTCGTGATTCGGAATACTCGCCAAAGTAGACAACGGGTTGAGGGCACAACATTGTTGTGCCCCTACAAATGCCTGTTGCAATAATGTTCGCATTCATAAGTTATCCTTAAATATTTTAATAAAAAGATCAGCATTTATAGCAAATGCGAACCTATTTGCCATTTCGGAGACTACAATTGCCATTTCGGAGACTACAATTGCTATTTCGGCGACAGCATTTGCAGCTTTGGGGTTCGCTACAGAAATTACTTCACAAAGAAAGACTGTGATAACTTCTCGCAAAATGCCAAATTGGTATAAGCTTGTACGAAGTTGAATAGCATTCATACAGTTGAAATAGCGCCTTATGTCAATTATTGCGCTCAGAGCATGGTATATACAAGATTATGAGCCGATCGCGGAACTGGAAAAGCGTCAGCCAGACATTCGCCTCAGTAAAAAAAGTCTGCTGCGATCAGGGTTACGAGCGGATTTTCTGGAAGACAGTGACGAAGTAAAGCAATCAACTTGGTTTGGGCGCTATCTCGAAGGCGAAAATATAGAATTTTATGTTGAGGGTAGTGGTGGCTATGCGGTAGCTAATATTGACTTGATTAGTCATGAAATCTATTTCACTAAGCAGGCGCTGTTAGCACAGTTAGATCCGACAATTTTTTTATGCTATCAAACCGAGTATGCCGCCGCGAGTGAAGCTTTGCGCGCAGGGGTGCAAAAAAGCTTGGAAAGTTTGAATAAGCGATCGCGTATCCCGTTAACATTGGTAGAATCATTCCGCCCAGGTAATGGCCCTTTACGGCTTTCTGTGGGGATTCTGCGAAAAATTCGGAAGAGTTTATTGTTTATTGCAGACACGACAGCGATTGCTAGCATCACCGGGAAAGAAACTACAAAACTAATTCCCAGTCCCAATGTCTGTATTGAACTCGGCTATGCTATGCAAAGTAAGCGATCGGAACAAATTTTACTAGCGCAAATGCAACGCCCAGATTTAGAAGGAGAGTTTCCCTTTGACTTACCAAAGCAGCAAATTCTACAATTTCAAGATAGTACAGAACTCAATGAAATTCTCACAGGGTCAATTAAAGCCCAGTTAGCAAGATTTAAGTTATTTTTTTAATCCTTAGAGTAGTCAATTGACCTTGACATAGCTTATCAAGGATACATTCGAGTAAAACGTTTGTATCAAATTTAGCAAAGGTTCAGGAGTCAAATATGACAACGCTCAAGAGGGGAGACCATTTCAATCACGTCTTCGAGCATTAGATGTGACAAAGGGATTCGTGATGATCGCGATGGCGACTCGCCATTGCGCTTTCTTCTTTTCTGCCAACTTACTATAATTACCATTCAATTTCTTTGACCCCTACATATTTTCCACCTTTCTACTGTGTTTTGGCATTGGTAATGGTCTGTCACGCCGTTCCAAAAAACCGGAAGTATTAGGCAAACTCTTAATTGTCTATCTGATTGGTGGATTACCCAGTGCAGTAGTGGCTGAATATTAACCAGAAAATAATAAGGCGGTTACTTGTTTCAAAACTTTCAAACCTTGTAAAGAACCTCGAATCAAACGAGTAGCAGCAACAGGCTGGCGGAGTAATGTCATTGCTAAAGGTAAAGGCTGAAGGGAACCATCAGAACTAATTGCTGATGTGAGGTTAGGGATATCGTGTTGACAGTCGTCGCTGACTACACGCAACATTGCTACAGGCACGCCCAAGGGATTGAAAAACTCTAAGGCGGCAAATCCTTCCATATCCACAACATCCGCCCCTAGTGTATCACCAAGATGGCGTTTTTCCGTAGCTGTACAAATCACGCGATCGCTTGTTAGTCCTTTGACTAAAGAGAGTGCTGAGTGCTGAGTGCTTAGTGCTGAGTGTAGTTTTAAGGTGAAGGTGCGATCGCATTCTTGCACATTCCCTTGATAAATACAGTTCTCATACAGCACAATTGTTCCTACAGGATAGCGGGGCGATAAACTACCACACAGACCCATAATTAGCACTCTCACCTCTGGATGATTGAAAAATATACCATTAGCTTGTAATTGATGCAGATATGTGCTTAAAGCTTTTATACCAACAGGTATAGGTGTAACCGTCAGCGCCGTGCTACTAATAGTTTTTCTAGTTCTTAAGCTGTGTGTCACAGCTTTAAATTCTGCTCCTTGGGGAACGAGAATTAAATTGGTGTTTGGCATTTGTTATATCCCCCTCATCTCCAGCCCCCAGTACCCAATCCCCTGACCACCATATTAGCCAGCCTGGGCATTAATTCTGGCTTGAGTAAACGGGAATCATACTTATTCATACGCAGATGATTTTCTTGGATACATACACTCAGAAACTTTTCTAATGTGAGGTCGTCGGTGAAAGTACTAGCGCCGATAGCGGTGAAACCTGTACCACTGGGGTCGGAATCGCCAAAGGCGGCAATTAAATTACTGAGTGCTTTGCCATAATACCAGCAAGTTTTTATAGTTCGCAGCGGCAAAAAGCCTAGATTGCGTTGAATTTGGATGTAAGTAAACTAGTTGACAAAACACAATAATTCCCTGATGTATTAAAGAATTCATAATTTCAGAGTCATCAAATTAAGCAATATTGCCGTATGACGGTAGACGTAACTCGCAAACTTTGGGTGATTACTGTAGCATGACTAGTAATTGTGTCAACCGCACGATGATTTTCCAAGATGGTCAAGCCTATTAGCTCTAAATCCGCACGAGAGCGCTTCAATATTTCTAAATTGGCGATTCAATTTTCGTGGTTGACGGTAGGTTTTTGGATTGCTGTGACGGTAGCTGGGCTTTTGGCTTTCAGTTCCCTCAAGTATGCTTTGTTTCCAGATATTACCTTTCCTGTGGTGGTGGTAAATGCTACCGCCCCCACAGAAACGGCTCTGGATACGGAGACAAAACTTACCCAACCAGTAGAAAAGGGTTTGCAATCTCTGGAAGGACTTGAGGATATCCGCTCATCGACTTATCCAGGTCAAACTGCCGTTAGTTTGTCTTTTGTGGTTGGTACCAACCTTGACAAATCAACTCGCCAAGTTGAAACGGCGCTGAAGAAGTTAACCCTGACTCAGGGAGCAAATTACAAAATTATTCCGTTGAACTTGAATGAATCTGCTGCCATTAGTTATGCCATTGAGAGTCCCTCAGGAAATCTCAATGATTTGACGAAATTGGCAAAAGACCAGATAGTTCCCGCGATCGCAAAACTACCGGGAGTGCTAAAAGTAGTGCTATTAGGTGCTACTAATACCTCACCTCCCCAGCTATCAGCGAGTACAGGAGCTTTACCGGAAGGCGGGGCGACTTTAGTGCGCTTCAATGGTAAAGATGCTTTGGCATTTCAGGTAATCAAAAAAGGCACAGCCAATACTTTGGAAGTGGTGAGCCGAGTTGAGAAAGAAGTCCAAAAGCTGCGGTCTTCGGTGAAAGATGTCACACTCACCTTAGCTGCAACTCAAGCTGAGTTTATCCGTAACGCTACCAATTCCACAATCGATGCTTTGATTGAAGCTGTAGTGTTATCGGTAGTGGTGATATTTCCATTTTTATGGAATTGGCAAGCCACTTTGATTTCCGCCTTGGCGATTCCTACGTCCTTGTTGGCGACATTTATCGTTATGGCGTTTTTTGGCTTCAACTTAGAAACAATCACCCTGTTAGCCTTAGCTTTGGTGATTGGTAGTATTGTGGATGACGCGATCGTCGATGTAGAAAACATCATGCGTCACGTCGAAGATGGCGAAACTCCCCGTCAAGCGGCACTTGCTGCTACCAATGAAATCGGATTGACAGTTACCGCCGCCACCTTCACAGCAGTAGCAGTGTTTCTGCCAATTGGGTTGATGGGTGGAGTCATTGGTCAGTTTTTCAAGCCATTTGGAATTACTGTTTCTGCCGCCATGCTAGCTTCATTGCTAGTCGCCAGAACTTTGTCGCCGGTACTATCAATTTACTGGCTCAAACCCGCCTCTTCTCGTTCCCGTCGGCGCGAATCTCAGCTATGGATTCGCTTTGCCCAAAGTTACCGCAATTTGCTGGCTTGGTCATTGGATCACAAGCGAATAGTCATGGGGTTAGCTTTACTCAGCTTAATCGCGGGTATCGCCATTATTCCCATGATTCCCAAAGGATTTATTCCCAAACTCGATCGCGGCGAATTTAATATTACTTACACCGCCCCGTTGTTGAGTTTACCTGAGCATTTGAGAGCAGGGCAGCAGGGGGCAGGGGGAGCAGGGGAAGCAGGGGGCAGGGGGCAGGGGGCAGGGGGAAATCTCAATTCCCAATCCCCATTACCCCTTATCCCCAGAGGGGGCCCCACCTTCCCCAACCCCCTAGACGATTCTTTGGTAGTTGCGAAGAAGCTGGAAGAGGTGGTGAGAAAATCGCCTGCTGTGGCAACGGTATTTACCACCGTGGGTTCCCGTGAAGGTGAGCCGAATAAAGGCACTCTGTATGTGAAACTGAAGGAAGACCGCAAAATTAAGACTGCGGAACTCCAAGATCAATTCCGTTCGTCTTTGCCCAATCTTCCCAATGTGAGTACAAGCGTAGAAGATATTCAATTTGTTGATACTGGTGGGCAAAAACCTTTGCAGTTGGCATTAAGAGGTAACGACCTCAAAGCACTGGGTAAGGCAGCTAAGGCAATTAAAGACCGCTTAGTAAAACTACCAGGATTCGCTGATGTAGCTGTTACAGGTGAAGGCAATCAAAGCGAGCAGATTTTTCAGATCGAGCGTTTGAATAATCAGCGTGTGGCTTATATTAGCGCTAACCTGGGCAAGGATATGTCTTTAGGTGATGCCACTGACAAAGTGGTAGCAGAAGCTAAAGCAGTGTTGCCAAAAGGTGTTTCTTTAGACTTAGGCGGAGACTCTGCCCGTTTGGGTGAAGTGTTTGGTAGTTTTGGCACTACCTTGGCTTTATCAGCACTGTGTATTGTGGTGGTACTGATTTGGCTGTTCAAAGGCTGGGTAGACCCTTTAGTAATTGGCGTTTCTTTGCCCTTAGCTTTAGTGGGGGCGATGTTGGCGCTGTTGATTACCAAGAGTGACTTCGGGATGATTTCCCTAATTGGCTTTGTATTTTTGTTGGGGATCGCCAATAAAAATGCCATCTTGATTGTTGATTACATCAACCAATTGCGGCAATCGGGAATGGAACGCAAAGAAGCCATCCTCAAAGCTGGGCCAGTGCGCCTCAGACCAATTATGATGACTACTGCGGCGACAATCTTAGGCATGGTACCCATCGCCTTGGGATTGGGTGCAGGTTCAGAATTGCGATCGCCTATGGCTGTAGCCATAGCTGGTGGGTTGGTAAGTTCCACTGTCCTCAGTTTAATTGTTGTGCCTGTGGTCTACGCCATCTTAGATGATTGGTTTCCTCGGTTCAAAAATAGGGGTAACAGTTGATGCGGGTCTTTGTTACTGGGGGTACAGGTTTTATTGGTGCCCACTTGGTAAGGTTGCTGCTACAAGAAGGATATGCAGTCACAGCACTGGTACGTCCTAGCAGCAACCTGAAAAACCTCCAAGGTCTAGAGGTGGAAATTGTCAAGGGAGATCTCAACGATCGGGATCTGGGAGAGAAAATGCAGGGTTGTCAATACTTGTTTCATGTTGCAGCTCATTATTCCCTCTGGCAAACAGACCAAGAATCACTTTACCGCCACAACGTTCAAGGTACGCGCAATGTGCTTGCAGCAGCGCAACAAGCGGGGATTGAACGCACTGTATATACTAGCTCCGTGGCAGCAATTGGGGTAGGAGAATCTGGTAAAGTCGTAGATGAGACTCATCAGAGTCCCTTAGAAAAATTGGTTGGTCACTACAAAAAGTCAAAATTTCTGGCGGAACAAGTAGCGATGCAAGCAGCTAGTACAGGTCAGGAAATCGTTGTGGTCAATCCTAGCAGCCCAATTGGGCCCTTGGATATTAAACCTACCCCCACAGGTGATATTATCCTGCGGTTTTTGCGGCAGCAAATGCCCTTTTACATGGATACTGGCTTGAATTTTATTGATGTGCGGGATGTAGCCTGGGGACATTTACTAGCTTTAGTGCGAGGTAAATCAGGCGATCGCTATATTTTAGGACATCAAAATCTTACCCTGAAGCAACTCTTGGAACAACTCGCCCAAATTACAGGTTTAAAAGCACCGCAAAAGGCTGTATCTGCTTGGTTACCCTTGAGTGTTGCTTGGGTAGATGAAAAAATTCTCGCACCATTCGGTAAATCCCCCTCAGTACCCTTAGATGGTGTGCGAATGGCGCAACAACCTATGTACTACAATGCATCCAAAGCAGTAAAAGAATTGGAGTTACCTCAGTCTTCCCTAACGACAGCAATTAAAGATGCTGCCGATTGGTTTGTCTCTCAGGGCTATGTCAAATAAAGGATGAAGTGTGAAGTGTGAAGTATGAAATCTATATTTTCAACCTTTATCCTTCCCTACGGGACGCTGCGCGAACAACCTTTCTACTTTTTAGACCAATTCTCTAAAATTCGGCAACAGATTTAAACCTGAAAATCCTGAGCCAATCTAAGTTTCTTAATTTTGAATTTTGCGGAAAGTTGCGTGGGCGGGTTTCCCGACTTGAGCAAACTTTCCAAGACGAATTGGTATTAGTGGTGTTTTGACCAACAGAGGAGTGAAAAGATCAATGGCGATTAATCTACAACAAGCTATAGATATTGGGAAATATCTAGTTACTCAACGCTTGAAAGGACGTAAACGCTTTCCCTTAGTATTAATGTTAGAACCGCTTTTCCGGTGTAACCTAGCCTGTAATGGTTGTGGTAAAATCCAGCATCCACCGGAGATATTAAGGCAAAATCTCACCCCAGAACAGTGCTTTGCTGCTGTGGAAGAATGCGGCGCACCAGTTGTTTCAATTCCTGGGGGAGAACCACTAATGCATCCCCAAATTGATGAGATTGTCCGGGGATTAGTCGAACGCAAGAAATATATTTACTTGTGTACCAATGGTTTGTTGTTAGAAAAAAGCCTCGATAAGTTTCAACCTTCCCCTTATCTGACTTTCAGCGTCCATTTAGATGGAATGCGAGAATTACACGATAAATGTGTTGATCGCAAAGGCGTTTTTGATATTGCAGTCAAAGCGATTCGCGCCGCTAAAGCCAAAGGTTTTCGAGTGGCAACTAATACTACTATTTTTGATGGTACTAACCCCAAAGAAATGCAGGAGTTCTTTGACTTCCTCGAAACTTTGGATACAGATGGCATGATGATTTCTCCTGGCTACAGCTACGAATTAGCACCAGATCAAAATCATTTTCTCCAGCGCGAACAAACACGCGCCTTATTCCGGGAAATTTTAGCTCCCCATAAATCAGGCGAGAAAAACTGGAACTTCAATCACAACCCGCTATTTTTAGACTTTCTCACTGGCGAGAAAGACTACGAATGTACGCCTTGGGGTAGCCCTAGTTACAGCGTTCTTGGTTGGCAAAAACCCTGTTACCTGCTTGGTGAAGGGTATTACGCCACCTTCAAAGAATTGCTAGAAGAAACTGACTGGAGCCAATACGGCCGTGCTAGTGGTAATCCCAAATGTGCCGATTGTATGGTTCACTGTGGCTATGAACCCACAGCCGCGATCGATGCCATGCAACCGCAAAATATGGCGCGTGCCCTTGGTAGTGTATTTGGTAAGTAAGTGACAAGGGGAAAAGGGCAGGGGGCAGGGGGCTTGAAATAAGGACACATTATTTCTTGTGCTACGCGCTTTGCGAAAGAAAATACCTTTAACCCTTACCCTTTAACTCCTTCTCCCTTTGGGAGAAGATGACGCTGGCTTACCTTTTCCCCAAACCAGATTATGAGTTCAAAATGCTATCCCTTGTAGTATTGACTCATTACTCAGCACTCACTACTCAGCACTCACTATGGCACAAGATAGTTTAGTTGTAGGAGCAAAACGCCGCTCTTTATGGCAAATGGCAGCACAGGCATTACAGGATGGTGGCCCTGCTACTTGTCAATTTGCTATTACCAGCGTTTGTAATGCTCGTTGCGGGTTTTGCAACTTTGCAGTGGATCGAATGCCGATGGATGAACGGCATTCTGTGACGCTAGAGCAGGCTAAGGAGGCAGCGGAGATTCTCTATCGCAATGGAGTGTATTTCTTAATTTATGTGGGTGGTGAGCCAATGGCTCATCCTCATCTCAATGAGATGATCGCTCATGCATCAAGTATCGGCATGGCACCGATGTTAGTAACTAATGGCTCCCTGCTGACACCACAGCGGATTGATGAGATGGCTGATGCTGGACTGATCAGTGTGATTATTTCTATCGATGCGGCTGAAGTTCACAAACATGAGCAGAACCGGGGACTCAAGGGAGTGTGCGATCGCATCCGGAATGCTAATGCCCATTTCCAACGCCGAAATATTAGTACTACAGCCTCAGTCACCATGAGCCGACTCTTGGATGATTACTATCAGTTGCCACCATTTTTAAAGTCCCTAGGATTTGACAGTGTGACTTTCTCTTATCCTCTGACCACCCTAGCATCTTCTTATCTGGGTTACGCGGAGTCAAACTTAGTAGATTACACTGTTGATGAGTTGGATGAGCGCTTCGAGACTGTGAAAGCTCTCAAACGTGATTTTCCAGTGGTCAATCCTACTGCTTCTATTGAAGATATGCAGCGCCATTTACGTGGTGAACCAGAGCAATTTAGCTGTCTTGGCGGCTGGAAGTTGTTTTATTTGGACTGGCATCTTAACCTTTACCGTTGCCACAACTGGGATAAACCCATGTGCCATATCACGGAGTTTGATAACTCTCAGAGAGTTCGTGATGGCTGTACTGCCTGTATGATTGACTGCTATCGCGACTCTAGTGTCATGCAGCACATTGGCATTGCCGTTAGTGATGGCGTGCAAGCAGCAGCAAAAGGACAATTTCAAAAAGCTTGGAAATATTGGTTTAATCGTAAAAATCTAGTTTCTCTGAAAGCTGTTTGGGAACAAGCGACTTGGTTACGTCGCCTTTAAGCGAAACGTCAAACCCCTGTGGGGTAATTCAAAATAGAAGCCTTCACGTAAATCTGTGGGGGCTTCTATTTATGTTGGTATTATGTATCCCCTCAATAATTCGGGGTAGGGGGTTATTCAGGTATCCACGACCAGGCAA
>JAVRCF010000157.1:0-9346 GCA_034530935.1 Aulosira sp. DedQUE10
TGCGGGGAGGGGAGGTTTTGGCTTTAGACAAAACCGGGGTGGGGTGACGCGGATCATGATGGTAGGTGAGTAAATTCAGAATCACGCCTTCATAAGGGTTTTACGTTAAGTTGACACCAATGAGCAATGCTGTGCCCATTGTGTATTGCTTCCATTCGAGAACCGCTATATATGTTAATATGCTTCACCAATCAGGGTAAATGCAGCCCAGTCGAGAGGATTTGAATACTGTTTTTTTGTAGTCAGCATTGCAATTCGTAGTGCCACAGCTTTATCAGGATTATGCTGGAGGTTGCGATAAAAGCCACTCATCAACGAGGCAGTAGATTTATCATCTACAGACCATAGAGATACGATGACGCTAGGAACTCCAGCTGTAATCAAAGAACGCGATAAACCAATAACACCATCGCCTGTAATATTTCCACCTCCAGTATTGCAAGCACTAAGGACAACAAGTTCAGCGTTGAGTTTCATGCTGAGAATTTCGCTGGCTGTCAGGAAACCATCACCCCCCTGAGAGTCAGGAGCAAGAGCGATCGCTCCCGGTACACCAAATCCTTTCAAATCATCAAGTAAGGCGTGGGTAGCAAAATGAATTATCCTGGCTTTAATCATCTTCTGGACAATCGTAGTCTTGGTGGCTTTACTACCTATAATTGCTGGTATTTTGAATAAATCTGCAATTTGAATTGCTTCCAATTCTGCACCAGGGAGAGGTATTAACTTTTCGTTGGTAATGGGAATCTTAGGCATAGTAGGATTACCAACTACTAAAACTTCCCTACTCTCTACTCCCGATTCCCTACTTTTTACTCTTTGTTGGTGGGTTAACTCCAAAACTTGAATTGCAGGTGCAGTCAGGATAGTATGTTTGTCGATTAGGTATTTGCCTTCCTCATCTTGCAGTGCTGGGAATGGTACGAGAAACAGCGATTCTTGAGGGATAAAAATGACATGGGCATTAGGATCTGTGGGCAGATGTGTTGCGATTGGTTTTATCAGTATTTCATGGAGTTTTTGTAACTGTTTGGTGTTATTAGCTTCTGCTATGGGCTTTGGGATAATACCACCACGTTCAGAAACTCCTATAGATTTACGGCTAAGAGTAACTAGGTCTCTTAAAGGAGTATTCAAGGATTTTTTCAGATCAACTTGCTGAAAAACAATTTCACCCGTAGGTTTGACAACCCATATATAGAGTGCATTCCCTAGCGTTGAATACTGCACGAGAGTGGCGTTTTGAACTTTAGCAATGTTTTTAATTTGCTGGAGTGTCAAAGGTTTGATATCTAATTGCGGGTTTGGTTTCTCTAATTGCTTTGAAGCTAATAACTCAATAAAGGCTCTGGCTCTACCACGTTCGGCAACTTCTAAAGCACTGTCATTCTTATTTTGGGCAACCAATGCTTTTTGCAATCTTCGATAAGCCTTAGCGTAGGTTTCAAAAATAGAGACTTTTTGGTTATCAGTTAACCCAGGTCGCATAGATTCAAAAATATTAATAGCTTCAAAAAGAGTTTTTTCGGCGTTTACATACTCACCCAAAGCACTATAAGTCGCTCCCATATTATTCAGAGCAAATCCTTCTCCAGTTTTATCTGCAATTGATTGGCGAATGGTGGCAGATTGTTGAAAATATTTTAGGGCTTTCGTATATTCTCCTTGATTATAATAAGTGACTCCAATATAGTTAAGTAATTCCCCCTGCTCTTTCTTGTCATTTGTACGTAGATTAGCAGTTAAAGCTTGCTGATAAAACTGTTGTGCTTGGGGGTATTTTCCTATTGAATTATGAAATTTACCAATGTTGTAGAGTATATATGTAGCTGGCGATTTACCTTGTTTAGTAGCATTTTCTAAATCTTGACTATAAGATTTTAAGCGCTCATTTGCATAATTTGATAATCCTTTAATATCTGTCCCATTTGTTTCTACTTCTTTAGCAATTACATCTACCTGCTGATTGAAATACAAACCTCGGTCAAAATCATCCTGCTCATCTTTGCTTATTGGTGAAACTGGCTGAGGAACAAAATCAGACATCTGTATATTCTGACCCAACTCTTGTTTTAAAATTGCAGTATAGCCATGAGCTACAAACTCAGATTCAATTCTTTCTTTTTGATTTTCTAGAGTTTTGGCAATAGTTAAAGCTTGTTCATAATACTGTAAAGCTTTTGCATATTTACCTATCTCTTTATTAATATTCCCTAGATTAATTAGAATTGAAAACTGACTCTTTTTCTGGTTAATTTGCTGGAAAATTGCTAAGGCTCCCTCAAAAGATTTTACGGCATCATCATACTGATACTGATTTTGATATACTTCACCAATATATTTGAGAGTATTTGCTTGTTTTGCTTTGTTATTAAGTTGCTGGTAAATAATTAAAGCTTGCCGATAATAATCTAAGGCTTGAGGATAATTTTGTTGTTTGTTGTAAACTAAGCCGATGTTGTTTAGAGTTGTTCCTTCCCCTGCTTTATTATCTACTTCTTTATGAATAACTAAAGCTAGATTATAAAACTTTAAAGCTTGGGAGTATTGTTTTTGGTTATAATAAACTAACCCAGTATTATTAAAAGTAACACCTTCCCATGTTCTATTACCTGCTTGTTTGTAGAAAGCTAGAGCTTGCCCGTAAAATTTTAAAGCTTGGGGATACTTTTCTTGCTGCCGATAGACTTCTGCAATGTTATATAACACAGTAGCTTGTGAATTTTTGTCATCAACTTTTTGATAAATAACTAAAGCCTGCTGATAAAACTCCAGAGCTTTGTCATATTGTTTTTGGTTGTAATGCACTAACCCAATATAATTAAGCGTTTTCGCTTCTAATAGCCGATCGTTACTTAATTTCGCTAGTTCTAAAACTAAAGTAAAGTTTCGTAAAGCTTCTGTTAACTTATTTTGATGGAATAATTGAACACTTAACTCATAAAAATTTTCTAACTCTGACTTTACTATCTTTATACTTGGCTTTTTTACAGTTAGGGTTGAAGAAGTGGCTCTACTGATATCGTTGGATAATTCAGTAGCTCTCGCTGGGAAAGTGATTAAAAATACTAAAGTAGCAAGGCTGAATAATTTTAGACGACAGAGCATTAGTCATTTCTCCAAACAGCGTTCTAGTAAATTCATTGCTCAATTGTTTATATCTCTCAGGCTGGAGAGCTTATGCAGATTTGGAGCGTTGTTTACTCAGGAATAAATTGGGTTCACCGTTCCGAAACAGTAATTTTGTACGCTAAGACTGAAACTAAGATAGGGTAAGCTTTTCAGCCAGTGCTTTTTTACGTAAAATTTGTGAGGAAGCTATGGTTATCCATCTTTTGTTACCTTCGGCAGAGAATAATCTGAAACCTCTATTTTTACGTCTTTTTTCAACAAAGGGATTAATAAATGCACGTTCCTAAAATTGCATAACTTGATTAACATAAATTTCAACCGCTGTACCAGCAGGTAGAAACCAAACATTAGTTCTTTGACTCATTTGGGAGATTGCTTGTTGATTGCGTTGGGCAATTTGGGGAACTACAGTATTCATACCGCCTTCCAAAGCTCCAGCCAGGATGTTGCGTTGAGGGTTGGTATTGCTAATGATAGTACCACCAGCATTTGTAGTCACAACTTGAGACTCAGTACGGTTAGATAACTCTGCTGCTTTACCAATACCACCTAAGACAAATAGTCCAATATCCATACCTAAAATAGATGAACCCCGATTGGGAAATTGATTGGCGATCAGAGGTTTACCTTGGGAAGCACGAATCATCATTGCATTTTGTGGTAAGCTCTTTTCCGTAAGATTGCCATTTTTCTGGATAATAATTTTTACTACATTGAGTTGTAGCAAGCCTTGTTCGGAAAGAGAACGAATTTCAGTTAATAATTCAGTATTTGCAGGAATAGCGATCGCACCATCCACAGCTTTTAATGGCTCTTTCAGACGTACTACAAATACATTTTTGTTATCGCTATTTGTGGACTTACTTGTTTCTCCAAATACCGCTGTCGCCAACACAGCTTTGGCATGACTTCCAACTGCTATAGATTTTGGATTCTGCTGCATTACTTGGCTCACAACAGAAGTTTGCTGTTTTGGCGTTGGTTCAGACTGAGGATTGATAGTCTGTTGCTGCACCTGGTTATTTCTTTGGTTTGTCGAAGTCGTTGCATTAACATTAGGTATATCAGTAACAGCAACCTGTCCATAGCTACCTAACTTTGCTAACTTTGTCCATTCTTCGAGCGGGTTTGGTGTAGGTGGTGAAGTTGTTGGTTTACCAACTATTGGCTGGGGTAATAGTGAAGGTTGAGAAAAAGGTGTTTGTTGAGGATAAGGGGATCTTACAATCCGCTCAACTGTAACTATCCGAGGTACGTAAACTGTTGCTGGTGGTTTTGGTATTATTGGTAACACGGTTCGTCTCTCTCGAAAAGTATTTGGCTGTGAAGAACGTTGAGCGCCTAATTGAGAAGTTGATATTAGTTTTCCGCTTCTTAAATTTTGTTGTGCTAATTTAATAGCCTCTGCTTGTTCCGTAAGGGCTAATTTGGTTTTGAGAGTTTCTATTTGTCCCTCTAAATCTTGAGAAATCGAGTCTTTTGCTATAGGTGATTGCATTTCTGAAGAAACAATAGTCTTCTTTTTTTGCTTTTGATTATTACTACTCATCAACTGTGATAAAAATCCGCCAGCAACTAATACTATCGCCAAAGTAGCAGTAGCTACCAAGCCTAACTTGGCAAAAGGATTAGATGAAAGTGATTGCTCAGTTTTGACTTCAGATGGTTCAGGCAATGATGAATGCAATTCAGTTGATTCTGCTACAACTCCAGCATCAACAGATAAAGACTCCACTTCAAAACCAACTAATTTTGCTATTCGTAATTCCCATTCATCAGAGTTTACTTCTAACGAAGAATTATCTGATTTGGGAGTAACGAAATCTTCTAGAGGGCTTTCTGAAGAAATTAACATTTTTGTTATAGTTAGTTATATATTATTTTAGTTTTACCAACAAAACACTGAATTGTTTTTGGCTATCGTTATAAATTTTATTCGTGAGTTTGTAATATTACAACACATCCATAAATAAGTTATACCAAACTTTACTCAAAAATTAAATATGAGTCCTATCTATTAGTTTTTGTATTTTCGCTCTGAAGTAGCTGCATCCGCCCCAGAATATCTAAATTTCGGTGTCAAAAGCTTCATCTAACAGTATCTTTGATGCAGTTGTTAGAAGATGAAAATTCCATCAATGCTTGGGCACGTATCTGTTGGTTGCGCTGGATAGAAGCGAAAACTTCTTGTCCCAGAAGGTTTATCTACCTCAGATCTGTCATCTTACTTTGAAAAATGATCAGGTGAGCTATTTATATCGGGCAATTTTTCGCGTCATAACGCTCTTTTATTTCTCTATATAGAGGAAAAATATAATTTTTGCTAAACAAGACTTTGAAGCGAAGAATAGTCAGCTTACTTTCGCTGTCCTGTACTCAGAATTATTGAGGTAAGGTAGAAAGTTACGGTTAAAATGTGATGAACTGGGCAATTGCTAAAATGAGTGAATTTGTTTGAGCAAAAGTCTCCAGTGTGAGAATGCTTAATTGGGAACAGGACAATAACTAGAGAGTGAAAAGCAAAGGTGCATAATCAGCAATAATTACAATTTCAAAATCGCTTTTACTCTCATCGCATTTTTACAAAAACTTTGCCTTCTTTAATTTGTAAAGGGTATAACTGAAGAGATACATCGGGTATTGTTAAACATTCGCCGGTTTCTAAGTTGTACTTAAAACCGTGGCTAGGACAGGTAAGAATACCATTTTCAATTTTACCCTGATCCAAAGGATGTCCTAAGTGAGCGCAAGCGTTTTGGTAACAAATAATATTAATACCATGACGATATAAAATCAGGGAATTACCTGCAAATGAAACTGCCAGTATCCCCGATTCAGGAACTTTTTCAATGGTTGTGACTTTAACCCAAGTAGAGCCTTTCTGCAGAGAAGAAAAGGGACTAGTTAAATTAGGGTTTGAATTATCAACTTTCAAGCTAGTATTGATAGCAATAACTTTAGTAATTTCTGGACAATGAGATTTAATGGCCTGTTCAACTCCTTGAGTTAAAGTCAAATTAGAAGCCGGACAATTACTGCAAGTTCCAACTAACCTAACTTCTACTGTATCTGGGAGTTTAATGGCTACTAGTTCTACATCTCCATTATGGCTTTGTAAGCCTGGGCGTACTTCATCTAGGGCTGTTTGAATACGTTGTTCTAAAGGCGGTTGTGGTGGTTTTACTAATTCGTGATATAGCAATACTGCATAGACTACTTCATCATCTACGGCATGGCGCAAAGCTGATACAGATTCTTGTTTGACGTTTTTAATTAAACTCTTTAAAGCTGTTTTATGTAATTCTTCAATCGCTCTTTTTAACCCTACAACTACACACCTTTGGCTTTCATCCCACTCAGCTATAATTGCCTCAAAGCGGTTGATTTCTTGAACTAATTCTTCTAGGTTGGTCATTTTTAAATGTCAAGGGTCAAGGGCCAAATGTCAAGGGTCAAGTATTTTAGACGAATGACCAATGACAAACTACTAAAAATTTATTTAGTTTTAAAATTTTTAAAGAGAAATGGCATTACTGCACCTGTGGCTAAACTAGATATTACAACTGGTAGCCAGAAGGGCATTTCTGTTTGTTCAAGTGACACTAGTATTAAGGAACCTATAGCTGTACCAATTCCAATTTGTATTACAAAATTTATGGGATCGCGCAGTAGCTTTCCTTTGAAAAATAATTTAGCAGAAAACCACCCAATTTCAAACATGATAACTCCTAAGGTTATAGATTAATTTTTAGCATTTATAAACGAATATAAATGCATATCTTCACTAAAGTTTATGCGTGGACAAATCACAAAATTGTGTAATATCAATTTGCGAATGACTTCAGTACACCTAGCCCTAATAGTATGGCAGGAATCACACCAGAGGGACCAAATAATCCACCCAAGATTGCAGAGAATTTATAACCTATATCTTTGCCAGCTAGCAGCATCCCGCCAAGAGCACCGCCAATCATAGATAAGATAGTTACTATTAATATCCACACAATTATTGTGGCGATAGTCATCTCTCCAGATGCTAAACAAGTGAGAAAATTACTCATTGTTTCTGTCATTATTTTTGCTTTCCTGTAATAACAAATAAATTGTTATATGGTAATTAATACACAGTACACAAGTTGATAATTGCTAACTGTTAACTCATAACTTATTGCTGATTATAATTTGTAATCTTGGTAACAATTTCTTGAAGTGCTTGAGCTACTAATTGTGCTTTTTCTAACTGTTGGTGTTTGCTGAAAATTTCCCAAGCTTCTTGATAGTAAGCACGAGACTGTAAGAGATGGTGCAAATTATCAGCTTTTGGTTGTTGGGGATTGTCGAGTAAGTTACTGAGAGCGTTGGCTTTGTTAGAAATTGTGTTAGCGTATTCGAGGGGTGCGTCCTTAGGATTACGAACTTTTAAGGCTTGGTCGTAAGCTGCGATCGCGCGCAAGTTATTCTCTAAAGGATGGGCACTTACTAAATATTGCCAAGTGTTACCTAAGTTGTTTTGCAACATCGCATATTCTCTGGGATGCTCACTCAGCTTGATATGCTTCAGCGCCACTTCCAATGTTTGCACCGCTAATCCCTGACGCAAGTATTCCCGTTCTGATGCGAAGGGCATAGAAAGGTAAGCGATCGCAATATTGTTATATAAGATGGCATATTCTTGGGGGTAATCTTGCCAGGTAAATACCTGCAAAGCCTGATGATAAGCTGTGATGCTGTCCACTATCCTTGCCAAATTGAAGGGTACTAGTGATTGCAACACCAACCCCAAGTTCATCTGCACCTCTGCCACTTCTTCCTTTGAAGCGAACTGTTGTAAAATCGGCAATGCCTCTTCATAACCAGCTTTCGCTTGCAGCAGCAGTTGCGGTTCCACATCCGGAATTGTCTGTAATGTGCCAGCCATCCCTACCTTAGCCTTAGCTTGAAGTAAAGGATAGTCTTCACCACACATTTGGTAAGCCCGGTAATATAGAGAAATTGCATTCCGCAAGTCTTTGGCAGTTTGGGGCTTTTTTTGAAAACCTAATGCAATCTCAATCAGCATCTGGATTTTTTCTTCTGTAGTTGCTGACTCAGATGCAATGGCTGCGATAGCTGCCTTCACTACTGAATCTGTAATGCTAGGAGTCATAACTACCGTAATCTGGCTGTTGGGGAATTGAATTTTCAACGCCCAAAAGAGATGAAGACACACAAACGTATGTCATTCAGGGCTATACACACTCAGCCGATTTACGCAGGTGGCGAATCTTTTAGGCAAAATTTCCTTGTTTTCCCCTTTCTCCCTGAACCAAACGAACCCCCCTGTTTTCAGATGCGATCTAGGGGAATTGTTCAAGCTAAAATTAAGGTTAAGGTTAAAGAGCAGGAAGCTTCACATCTTGCGCCAGATAATGAAAATCGCGGCTACAGGAACATAGAAGCGCCGTCTGAGGGTTTCCCATTCCCGTCAAGATTTCCTAGGTTAGGCAATTTCCAGCAACATCCAAAATATCTGGGCAAAGCCCTACCCTACAGAATTATTCATGAGAAATGAATGATTGAGGATTGCTACAGGTGTTTTTACCAGAAGTTTACTCAACACTCCTTGGATCTAATAAATCTAGCTTTTACACTATAAAACAATATATTGGAAAATTTCTAGGGGGGATTTGCCAATATTCAGAACATTTTTAAATACCTTAAATATTTGTTAATTAATTTTGTATTGCCTGCTAACAAATAAGGAAAAAATTTTGTTAAATATCTCAATATATTATATGTAATTCGTGCATATATGTCAGAAAAATGTAACTATTTTTTGTGGAGTTATGTAACATAAGATTGCAACCATTTATTTAGATGATGTCGCTTAAGTTCTTGCTATACTTTAGTTTTAGCGAAATATTAGCCTAAAACTTTTAATTATCAAAATCATATCGGTCTATATATTATCCACATTTTTTGAGAAAAGTCTGTTATACGTACAACCTTTTTATCAAACTTATAATTGATGAAAATTACTGATAATTATAATTTAGCGAACTAACATATATAATTAAAAAACCATCTCTTCTTGTGAGAGATAAATATTGAGAAACAGGTGATACGCTACAATACTTATCACCTGAATCATGCATAGTAACCAATAGAAAAACACATAGTCTATGACTAACGTACTATGGCTACAGGGTGGTGCTTGTTCGGGCAACACCATGTC
>JAVRCF010000158.1:0-9200 GCA_034530935.1 Aulosira sp. DedQUE10
CCCTCTGCCCCCCTGCTGTCCATGTGTAGCTTTATTTTGAAGAATTGGTATAACTACTTAAATGCGATCGCCACCACTATCTTCAATATAATTCATGACTGAATATTAAGTCAATGAAAAATGAGAAAAATAGCCCGCCTGAAATAGGAGGGCTAGGAAAAAATTTGATAAATAAGTAAAAATACCCCTAACAGGACTATGTACTCAGCACTATTAAATATTGAGTCCTGACTTTTGCTCACGGTTGATCAAAATGCCTCTCAAGCCGGCGGCTTTAGCACCGTGATAGTCTTCTTCTGGACTGTCGCCAATATGCCATGCGGACTCAGGTGGGCAGTTATGTTTTTCTAAGGCTATGGCAAAAATTTGCGGATCGGGTTTAGCGGCGCGTGCTTGAGTAGAAATAGTGATGGAGGCGAAAAAGTCCCTTAGTCCTAAACTTTGCAATACCGAATAAATGCGGGAATCGAAATTAGACAACACTCCCAATTCAATTCCCATGCGTCGCCAATTGATCAAAGCTGGTAGAACATCGGGATAGACAAACCACGGTTCCGCAGTGCCAAAGTGGATATAGAGTTCGCTAAAAAAAGCCGAAAAGTCAGAAAATTGCTTGAGAACGCCTGCGCCTTCAAAAGTATTGAGGGCAATTATCCGCCACCAATCAAATTCGCGCTGGAGAATATCTTGGGAATCTGCATCGGGAAATATCGGCGGTGGTGCGGCTTTAAAGCTTTCGATAAATGTTTTATTTAATGTATCAGCGGAAACTTCCACATCAAATTCCTGGGCTATTTGGCTATAAACTTCGCCCACGCTGCCTTTGACCCCGATGAGTGTGCCTACAGCATCTAAAAAAATAACTTTCGGTCGTTCCATCAAACTGTTATGCTTTTGAGTCCTGGATTTGAGATTATGCCTGTTTAGAGCTTCAGCGCATAATTATATTTACGCACTTATTGCTACTGAGAAAGCGTTTCTATAATAGGACGTACTAGCCAATTAAAGCCAACTCTTAGCTGATGATCTAAAGTAGGCAACCGATACAGATAGGCAAGACGACGTGTTAAATATGCTAATGGCCCGTCTAGCTTGATTCCTAAACCAGTTAAAGTAGCATTGTCTACTCCCAGCGCCAGCATTTCCCCTAACTGTTGATATTGGAACGGCAGTAAGGGGCGATTTGTCAGGGAAGCCCAGATATTCCAAGCAGTATAATCAGCTTGTTGAAAAGCAGCTTGGGCAGTAGCGGGGACTTGTTGACCTTGAGCATCAACACAGTCTGCTAAATCTCCCAAGGCAAAGATTTCTGGATGCTCCAGAACTTGCAGAGTGGCTATAGTCGTAATTTGACCGCGTTGATTTTGCTTAAGAGGTAGGGATTTGACTACAGGACTAACTCGCGTTCCTACAGTCCAAATCACTAAATCTACAGGAATTGTGTCAACTTGATTTTTATAATCTAGGGAAATAGTATCTTGTCCAATAGAATCAACATTGGTTTCTAAATCAATAAATACACCCCGCGCTTCCAAAGCTTTCTTTGCGGCTTCGCGGTTAAACTCTGGGGAAGTTCGCAAAATTTGGTTACTAATTTCTATCAGCCGGAAGCGTCCTCTATCCCCTAGTCTGTCGGCTAACTTACAGGCTAACTCTACACCGCTGTAACCTGCCCCAACAATTGCCACCCGAATTTTATCAGCATCGGATTCTTCTAAAATTCGCAAGCGCTCTTCTAAATGATAGGCATCAGTAATACTGCGGAAGGGTAATGCATAAGATGTTGCACCAGAAACCAAATCTAGGGGTGTTTCGCCACCTAGCGCCAGAACTAATCGGTCATAGGAGATTTCCGGTCCATCTTGTAAGTGGACTCGTTGCTGGTCGATATCAATTGCAGACACCACAGCTTGATAAAAACGTACACCTGTGCCCTGTAATAATTCTGCGAACGGTGGGGCAATTTCCCAAGTTTGGAGTTCGCCAGTGAGCAATTCGTAGAGTAGAGGAGAGAATAGGAAGCGATCGCTTTGATCTACCAGCACAATTTCAGGTTTTTGCGTAGACTCCCAAGGTAACTGGCTCAAGCGCAAGGCAGTATAGAGACCACCAAAGCCTCCACCAAGGATCACAATTCTATTAGTTTTTTGAGTCATTTGTTCTCAGGAAATGTCAATCCCAACTGGGCAACTAACATTCAGTGTAATGATTTATTTTGGTCTATTGCATGGGAACAATAAACTTAAGCCAACAAAGGCTGCTTAATTCACTAATATCATCTGGTAATATTTCCAGCTTAGTTGAAAAACAGCAATATTGTGAACTGGTAGTGCCACACTTAGATGACTCCAATCAATTTCCGCAAGTTAGTCACCCAAAAAGAATTTCTGACCATCCTCAATCACCTGGAAAGGGAGATGGGCACTACTATTTGTATTGAAGATATAAATGGCACACCTCTCATCGGCATGAACAGTGATGTCAGCGTATTTAGATACCCAGTGCTGCTGCTCGAAGAAGTGATCGGTTGGGTGGTTGGTGACCAAAAAACTGCTAGCATTGCTACTCTCATTTCCTACCTAGCACAACAGCAATCCGAGAAAAAGTCACTGGCTAAAGAATTGTTAGAAAAGTATCAAGAAATAGATTTATTTCAAGATCTTTCTACACAAGTTACCGCCAGTTTAGATGTGCAAGAAATTGCACGACTGGTGGTTGAGGAAGCTAGAAAATTAATTCCTTCTAGCTGTGGTGCTATTTTGTGGTTGGATGACAAGACGGGTTGGCTGAAAATTATCTGGGAATATGGCGAAATTAGCTCATGGTCTGAACCTTTCCAACTGGGTCAAGGAATCATCGGTAAGATTCTGCAATTAGGTAGAGGTGAAATAATCAACAATATTTTTGCAGATCCCAGGTTTATTGAAATTAAAGCTAGAGTTAGTTCTCTGATTTGCGTACCCCTATTGTCTAAAGAACAGCTAATTGGGGCAATTGTTATGTGTAATCAGACTCCAACTACTTATTCTAGTAAAGACTGGAAATTGCTGAGTATTTTGGCATTAGAGACAGCGGGTGCGATGGAAAAAGCCCTACTTTACGAGCAACGCTCTATTGCTGCACAAGTCGCCCAAGAGCAGGCGCAGCAACTTCAGCGTACTCTTTTTGAACTTCAGCAAACACAGACAAAGCTGATTCAAAGTGAGAAGATGTCTTCACTAGGTAATTTAGTTGCAGAAGTTGCTCACGACATTAACAATCCAATTAATTATGTCAGTGGTAACCTCAGCCATATTCAACAATCTACGCAAGAACTTTTAGATTTGTTGCAACTTTATCAACATCACTATCCACAGCCAGTAACAGAAATTCAAGCTGTCATCGAAAATCTAGATTTGGAGTTTCTCATCGAAGATTTGACAAAAATGTTGTCCTCCATGATTTTAGGAGTTGGACGAATGCGCCAACTCGCCTTGTCTCTACGAAACTTCTCCCGCTTAGATCAGGTGGAGATGAAGCCCGTTGACATTCATGAAGGGATCGATAGTACCTTGCTCATCTTGCAAAGCCGACTCAAGCCCAGAGAAAGGAACTTAGGCATTCAGCTCATCAAAGAGTACGGTAATATTCCCTTGGTTGAAGGCTACGCCAATCAGCTCAACCAAGTATTTATGAATTTAATTTCCAATGCGATCGATGCTTTAGAGGAGTCAATGATCAGTTGTCAATGGCCATCTGTTGTAGGAAAAACCACTGACAATTTCCAAATTCGCATTTCTACTAAGATGTTTGACTTTAATTGGTTAAAAATCCAAATTGCTGATAATGGCCCAGGTATTCCAGAAAATGTCCAAGAGCGATTATTTGAGCCGTTTTTTACAACTAAACCTATTGGTAAGGGTACTGGATTAGGGCTATCTATCAGCTACCAAATTATTGAGAAACATGGCGGATTGCTGCATTGTAGATCTCAGCTTGGAGAAGGAACTACCTTTTGCATTGAAATTCCAGTTACTCACAATGCCTTCATCTCTCATAACAATGTATAACAACAAGTTAATTAATATTTAATTGGTAAACTTATTCATGGAAACAGGCAATAGGGAGTAAATTCTTGCACCATTATTTATTAATATAGCCCCTAGTAATCCAGGGCTTAAATAAAGCACTCATGAAAAATCGCGGTAAAAGCTAGATTATAGGCGCTCCGTTTCTATATCCTTTACGCTCTTTATACTAATATCTCTTGTGCATCAGTCAAGTAACCATGAGCTTAATAACGCAATAGTTTTGCAGGGTATTGCAACATCTAACGAATTGCAAAATTCGGGTTTTAGTAGTAAATAAAAACTCCTAAACCTTAAAAATACTGACAGACATCTTACAGATACAGGTATACAATATTATTAACATATCTGTAAGTAACTCCACAATTCAAATATTGCTAATACCAATTCTCTGTGAGGTTGCACATTATTTTGACCCCTCCCAACCTCACGCCACTTTGCTTCCTTCGGGAAACCCGCCCACGCAAGTGGCTCCCCTTATTAAGGGGAGGTATCGCAGGCGGTGGGGTTCTTTCTATGCGTCTTCATATGGAAATGGTATAACAAGTAATCAAGGGAGAATGATTGTATAATTTTTATTTTATAATTGTTACAATTGAAAAAAATAATTACTTATAAATTAGGTAGAATTTATTGTTTATTTTATTAAAAATTTATCAGGTGACTCATTATTTGATATGAACAAAAAATTATTAATTGTTGACGATGAAGCTAGTATGCGTTTGCTCATGGAGGAAGTTCTTGAAAGTCTAGAAGATGAAGAAGTAGAATTATTGACGGCTAAAAATGGTGAGGAAGCATTAGAAATCATTCAAACAGAAAAGCCAAATCTAGTATTTTTGGATGTAATCATGCCAAAAATGAACGGTTTGGAAGTTTGTAATACTGTTAAGAATAAACTTGCCATGATAGATGTTTACATCATTATGCTGACTGCTAATGGGCAAGAAATTGATAAAAAACAAAGTAATGATGTGGGCGCAGATTTATATATTACCAAGCCTTTTCGTCCCAACAGTGTTTTAAAAATTTCTAGAGAGGTGCTTGGTTTACCAGTTGCTAGTGAATAAACTAGTAAAAGTTAAAACTTCTCAATGCCATACAGCAAATTATTTATCAAATATTACTAGAGTTATAATTTAACTATAATATTGCATTAGTTTGCTCATATTAAAAACTTTTTGTTGGCATCAGAAGTCGGACATTTTGGATATCATAATAATTTACATTTTTAAATCAAACTAGCAATAATGTTAATGGTGATAGCTAGGATAGTAGTGTTAAAAAAGAAGGAAAATATGCTATGTAGTAAAGTCAAGCGTCTCATAGTACGAGATGTTGTTTGCACATCAGAAACTTGGCTGGTCATCCCAACGACAAAAGAATAATATAAAAATTCCCAATAGTCTGGATAATTATTATTAGGAAAATCTAAACCTCCTGTGATTTCCTGAGTATTATTATTATGTCGATAATAGCTATGTGCATATTGCAGTGCAAACATTGTATGTACCAGTAACCAAGAACCTATAATTGTCATAATCGAAAGTATGACGTGTAAAGTTAACAAAATTGCTGATACGCCTTTTTTATCAGTTAGTAAAAACCCGATAGCTAACACGCTAGCCGAAGCCGCAGCAATTACCAGCATGAATATAGCTAAACGACCTTCATATTCACTCTCCGCATAACGGCGAGTTTTTTCTGGAGTGGACTTGATCATCTTCCACCAAGTTATTGCTAAGAAAAAGTCAGCACCTAAGTTCCAAGCGCAGAGAATACGGGTAGCTAGGTGTAGCCAATGGGGAAGTATAGCTAAGACTAATGCTGCAATACCAACAGCAATGATCAGTCTAGGTCGAGGGTCAAAGTTTCTAAATAAATTAATAATAGACACTTTTAAAAAGTATTTAAACTGTAGCTCATGATTAGCAGTATAGCTGTTAATGCAGTAACTATAGCCATCCTGTTGGCGTTATGATATTTTCGTTTAGTCAAAATTTACTACCAAGTTATGTTATATTGCCATTTGTTTAACATCTTGGTACTAACACCGGGAATTTTTTCTAAATCTTGTAAAGATTGAAATTTTTGCTGTTGACGCGCAATAATTATTCGCTGTGCTAATTTTTTACCGACACCAGGCAGCGTTGCTAATTCTTCTAAAGTTGCAGTGTTGAGATTGACTTTAGTAAGTATTTGAGTTGTACTTGATGTAGGAGATTTTATCTGCGGGCATTGTTTAGTTTCGGCTGCAATTTTTTGTTGAATGGCAGGAGGTAAACCAAGTTTAACTTTAGTATAAAGGCGGGCAAATTCACGTACATAATGAGCGGCGACTGTAGGGCTTTCAATTACTACTAGAGTTTCGTCGTTACCATTATTAGCAGCTTCTGACCAATTATGAGAACCTGTAATTACTGTCTTGCCATCAATTACAGCAAATTTGTGATGCAATAAATCGCCTTTAGGTAAGGTAGGTACACCAACGCTAGTAATGGGATTTTTCCAAGGATTGTTATCTACTTCATATTTACATTGTTCAGATAAGGCTAATCCCATCATGTCTAAGGCTTCGCTATAAGGACGATAGGCAAATTGTGGTTCAATTAAAGTGCGGATATTGACGCTTTGTTGACGACGATTTTCTAAAATATTGGCAAGTAGTTGATCGGAAAAAACAAACAATGCCATATCTACATATTTAGTACCAGATTCTAAGGTATTTCCAATTAAACCATTAGTACTTTGACTCCAAGGTTGAGTTGGGGAGGTTGGAGAAAACTGTACGGTAATTTTAGTTTGGCCTAAAGTGATGGTTTTTGGCGATCGCACTGGTTTTTTCAAACCAAACAGGCTATCTGGCTTTCCGCCAGGGCCATCGCCCCACATGGTGTTAAACTCTTCTTTAAATAAAGTTGCTAGTTCTGGACTGTCAATTTTTAAGAAATTATTGGCATTGCCTAAACTAGTGGGGTTACTAAAATCTCCAAATACATCACTTAAAGTAAAATTGGCAGAAGTGACAATTACAATGCGATTGTCTACGATCACAAATTTGTGGTGCATTAAATTGCTACCTGCTGTACCATCGGCTCGATCATCTATCAAGGCAACTTTGGCATTTTGTAAGATTACCAAAGCATCTCTTTGGTTAATTTCTTCAGGGCTGAGTTGATTATCTTGGTTAATATCTATAAATTTACGAAATTCGTTATAGCGTTCTTGTTCCCTTTTTTCTAACTGGCTGATTTCATTGGGTGTGAAGCTACTCCAAGGACGGCTATAGGTATTTTCCAAAATTAATCGAACTTTTATTCCAGCTTTTTGTCTTTCTACTAATGCTTGAGCAACTTTCGGTAAGCGTAATTCTTGAATAGCTACATCTACTGTAGATTTAGCTTGAGAAATCGCATTGACAATCTGTTGTTCTAAATTATCTCCTAGACGGCTTTGCTTACGGTAAGGTTCGGAAAATTCTGAGGATTCGGAATGGTTAAAGTAAACCTGTACAAATGGATCTTGCGGTAGGGGTGCGGGACGTTTATTTAAGGACTGAACTTTTTGGCAACCAGCTATAGTCAGTATGACGAAAAAGATAAAATAATTCTTGCGATTAAAAAAAAGTGGCACAGGAATTTGAGTAGATGTGGTTTAAGGGTGAACAAATAATATTATTCCCACAATTTCGTATATCTAATGCTTAAAAGACACTAGCAAAAAGTTTTGCTAAGATTGGTAACACAATTTAACAATAAGTTTTTAATTTAGGCACCTATGCAGACTGTTCTCAAGTCAAATCAAGAACACGTCACTCGATTGTTTTCTAATCTGGAATTTGATGGAAATCAGCTTAGTCATCAACCAGGTAGTGTTTTAGGAAGCACGGCGCTGATTGCAGGAACGACTGTTGGTGCGGGGATTTTGGCATTACCGGCGGTGACTTTACCGTCTGGGGTTGTGCCATCTACAGTCCTGCTGATTTGTGTATGGTTATACACTTTAGTCTCAGGGTTATTGATTGCCGAAGCCACTGTGAATACTATGCGTTTTGCTGGCCGTCCGAGTGTTGGGATGTTGGCAATGATTGAGAACACCCTTGGCTTTGTCGGTGGGCGAATTGCTGGTGGTACTTACTTATTGCTGCATTATGCCCTGCTAGTAGCATACACTACCCAAGGCGGAGAAATTTTAGGTTCTGCGATCGCTAAATTATTTGGTGTGCAACACAACTTACCTGCATGGGTGGGCACAATAGTTTTCACGCTGATATTTGGCGGGATTATGTATCTGGGGCGAGAAAAGTTTGTTGAAAAACTCAATAGTGTTTTTGTCGCCATTGTCCTACTGTCATTTCTCGGACTCTTGTTTCTAGCAGGTGGACAGGTTAAGAGTACACAATTATTATTTCAAAATTGGAGTGCTTTAGGTAGCGCTGTATCAGTTATGTCTGTAGCGCTGTTTTACCATAACATCGTGCCAGTGGTGGTAACTCAGCTAGAAGCTGACACCCGCAAAATTCGGCAGTCAATTGTGATTGGTTCTCTGATTCCCTTGATCATGTTCCTTTTGTGGAATGCAGTGATTTTGGGAAGCGTCAGCCCGGAAATGCTCCAGAATGCTGCTCATGGTAAAAATATTTTTGACCCCTTGCAAATCCTGCGATCGGGCGGTGCGGGAGAATGGTTAGGCGTGCTAGTTTCTATTTTTTCAGAATTTGCGATCGCCACATCATTTATTGGATTTGTGTATGGGTTGCTGGATTTCTTCCAAGAAATTTTCTTCGTTACTCAAGTTCAATGTACTAGCCGCCTACCACTTTATTCGATGATTCTTTTACCTGCTATGAGTTTTGGGGCGATTAATCCCAACATTTTCTTTACTGCCCTGGATTATGTTGGAACCTTCAATATCTCAGTTTTAGCAGGTATAATTCCGGCGTTAATGACTTGGAAGCAACGTCAAAGTTTACAACAGTCAAATAAAATTCATCAACCACTCGTCCCTGGTGGAAAGGTGACGCTCATAGTCATGATTGGTATTGCATTAGCCATTATTGGTAAACAAATTTGGTCACTTTGACACTAGTAAAGTCAGCGACCCCCTCACGAGAGTCGCTGCTCTCCAGAACCG
>JAVRCF010000159.1:0-9059 GCA_034530935.1 Aulosira sp. DedQUE10
GGGTGGGGTAATTCGAGGACTGGTAGTGATTCGATGACTTGTGTGTACACGGTAGGCTACCCAGAGGCTTTGCAGTCCGGCTTTGGCATGGCTGAAGTTTGCGCCTGTTAAATTAGCATTGGTGAAATTTGCCCCTTGGATGTCGGCATAGCTAAAATTAGCACCCGCAAGGTCTTGTCCTTTGAAGTTGCGTCCTCGGAGATTTTGCCTGGAGAAGTCTAACGCCATGTTCCACTGCACACAGATGAGCAAATTTTACTACACGCTTCAGCCTGTATATTCAGCAATGGTGAAATATTTCTCATCATTCAGGGTTAAAGCCGCAACGTTGAGGATAAAAGGTGGAACGTTGAAGATAAAAGCCGCAATTTTGAGGATAAAAGGTGCAACTTCGAGGATAAAAGGTGCAACGTTGAGGGTAAAAGCTTCAACGCTGAGGATAAAAGCTTCAACGTTGAGGATAAAAGGCTCATCGTTGGGGGTTAAAGGTAGAACGTTGAGGATAAAAGGCTCATCGTTGAAGATAAAAGCCGCAACATTGAGGTTTAAGGGACTACCAATTTCAAAAATACCCCCAAATGACAAGCGAAAATAAAGTACGGAGGTAGGGGCATCGGCAATGCCGTGCCCTTACGATAAGTGGGTACGCAAAAATATTTATATAATTGCAATTGCGGAAAGCCCAAACCCTTGCGATTGTTTCAGTTAGCCCTTGTGGGCAGTGCCCACCCTACTGAATTTGGATAGCATATAAAGAATATTGAGTATGGAAATATCTATGGAATCAACGCAAGATAACATTATTCTTCTTGAGGAAGCACAGAAGCGTCTGCTTCGTCTTTCTCCAGAAAAGCTGCGGGTTGTCAGCGATTTTCTCGCTGATCTAGAAGAAAGAGAAGAAAACGAAGCCACCGCAGAACTTTTGAACATCCCTGGTTTTGAGCAAGCTTTACATGAGGCTGTGCAAGAAGCTGAAGCCGGGGAAGTGGTATCATTTGATAGTATTCGTCGCCATGTATGAACTGACGTTGACTCGCAAAGCGCAGAAGTTTTATGAGGAAGTAGATACTTCGCTAGCAGAACGTCTGAATCGTTGCTTTGATCAACTGCGAGAAAATCCTTATGAGCATCCCAACATTAAACGCCTCAAGGGTGAATTTTCAGGACTGTTGCGATACAGAGTAGGCGATTGGCGGGTTGTTTATCGCGTAGATGAAGCGCAGTCACTAATTACTATTCTTTTAATAGCCCACCGCAGTGATATATATCAGTAAATGTGTGGTCTGTGGCAATGTGGATATATAGCGGTTCTCGTGTGGATGCAATACACAATCGGGCACAGCAGTGCTATGCCCCTACGAATGGTATGTATTCTATGCAATTGAGAACCGCTATAGGCACAGCATAAACATTCATTTACAGGAAAGACTAATGGAACGCTCGAAAATAATTGCCATTCTTACAGGTGCGATTTCTGTACTTTTAGCGATCGCCTACCTGATCATAGTTCAAATCCTCGACTACCGGGACATGAAACCCGCCCCCATCAGCCAACTGAACCAACCGCCAGTAATTGTGGCTTGTAGTTGGGATAATAAAGTTAGCTAAATGTCAACCCTCATTTAACAGATTTGTAGAGACGCAATCAACTGCGTCTCTTGTCATTTATGTCAATTATAAAAATCAATGATAACTATTGATTCCTGCCAAACATCATTCATAGATGCAAACTAATGGTTATTATTCATTAATTAAATACAGCCATCATATAAGAATTAATTAGAGGAAGTATCGATGATTTATTTAATTAAAGTATTTCCTTTTTGTCATAGATAAAGGTAAGCTATTTTTAACAAAATTAAGCAAAAATAAAATCGAACTATTTGAGATGGCTGGGTTAGCTGCAATCAAAGCTTTTTGATTCATAACCCCGAAGTTGTGCTGCAAGTTAAGAGGTAAGTTGATGGCTCAGTTTCTCTTAGAGACTGTTTGGCTAGTTCCGTGCTATGCCTTAATAGGTGGGCTTTTAGCCGTTCCTTGGTCGCCTGGGATCATTAGTCGCACTGGCCCAAGACCGGCGGGTTATGTCAATTTGGTAATGACATTTTTAGCGTTGCTGCATAGTGCGATCGCATTTTTTGCTACTTGGAATCAGCCACCAATAGAAGTATTTATACCTTGGCTCTCTACAGCTGGTTTAAATCTTACCATCGCTATCGAAATTTCTTCAATCAGTGTGGGGGCTTTAATTGTAATCACAGGCTTAAATTTTTTAGCGCAAATTTATGCCATTGGTTACATGGAAATGGATTGGGGTTGGGGACGCTTCTATTCTCTATTAGGATTATTTGAAGCGGGATTGTGTGCCCTAACTCTGTGTAATAACCTGTTTTTTAGTTATGTAATTCTGGAAGTTCTGACTTTAGGAACCTACCTGTTAGTGGGGTTATGGTTTAGTCAGCCATTGGTAGTTAGCGGTGCTAGAGATGCTTTCCTTACCAAACGGGTAGGTGACTTATTTCTACTGATGGGTGTGCTGGGACTATGGCCTTTAGCCGGAACTTGGAATTATACAGAATTAGCGCAATGGGCAACAACCGCAAATGTTGATCCGACAATCATGGCGCTAGTGGGTTTAGCCTTAATTGCCGGGCCAATGGGTAAATGTGCCCAATTCCCTCTGCATTTGTGGTTGGATGAAGCGATGGAAGGCCCTGTTCCCAGTACAATTTTGCGGAACTCAGTGGTGGTTGCGAGTGGCGCATGGGTACTAATTAAACTGCAACCGGTGTTAACTTTATCGCCGCTAGTTTCCTCAGCCATTGTAGCTATTGGTGCAGTTACAGCCATTGGTGCTTCCTTAATTGCGATCGCCCAAGTTGATCTTAAACGCTGTCAATCCTATTCTGTCAGCGCTTATATGGGGTTGGTATTCATCGCTGTTGGCACGCAACAAGATGAAGCAGCACTGTTGTTAGTACTTACCCATGCTGTATCAGCCGCATTGTTGGTAATGAGTACTGGCGGAATTATTTGGAACAGCATCACCCAAAATGTTACCCAATTGGGTGGACTATGGTCACGCCGTCCGATATCTGCATTAGCCTTTATTGTGGGGACTTTGGGGTTAATTGGGTTTCCACCCCTAGGCGGCTTTTGGGCGTTGATGGAGTTAACAGATGGACTTTGGGAAAATCAACCTTGGTTGGTTGGTGTGGTTATAGCCGTGAACGCTTTAACCGCCGTGAGTCTAACCAGAGAATTCGGTCTACTTTTTGGTGGTAAATCTAAACAGATGAGTGAGCGATCGCCTGAAGTACATTGGCCGATGGTATTGCCAATGATGATTTTACTAGGCTTCGTCTTACATCTTCCCTTAGTGTTGCAAAGCTTATCATTACTACCAAATTGGGTAACTTTGAATAAAGATGTTGCACTGTTGTTAATTTGGTCAAGTATTTTTGGTTGTGGCATTACTGGCGTAATTTATTTAAGTAATATTCCTAAACCAATTCGCTTACCTTGGCAGCCTTTACAAGACTTGTTCGCATACGATTTTTACACCCCAAAAATCTATCGGATGACGATTATTTTCGGCGTTGCCCAACTTTCCAAATTGGCTGATATAGTTGACCGTTTTGTAGTCGATGGCATTGTAAATTTGGTTGGTTTGTTCTCGCTATTAACTGGCGAAGGTCTGAAATACAGTACATCTGGACAACCCCAATTTTATGCTTTCACTGTGCTTTTAGGTATTGGCGTATTGGGAATGTGGGTAACTTGGCCATTCTGGGGAGTGCAGTTTTTAGACTTGATGTTTTAAAGATCTCCAGTTAGACCTTTAATAAACATTTCGGGCTTAAAAAACTTAGTGTTTTTGTAAATTTACATTAAAAAATTAACTACAGAGACACTAAGTTAAAAAGAAGAAAAAACTTTTAAATTGTGAGGAAAAAACAATGACAAAACAATATCGCCAAACAAATGTTTCTCGCAGAAATTTACTCAAACTAAGTGCAGGTGCAATTGGTGCAGGAGTATTAACAGTCGGAGTAGGTGCAAATTTGGTTGCGCCTGACAAAGCATCAGCACAAAGTGATATCAGTCCCGATCAAGCACTAAAATCATTACTTGATGGAAATGATAGGTTTGTGAAAGCCAAACGACGCAACCCCCATCAAACTTTGAAACGCTTGGAGGAAGTTGCTAAAAGTCAAAAACCCTTTGCATCAATTTTAGGTTGTGCAGATTCGCGTGTTCCTTCAGAAATTGTTTTTGATCAGGGACTTGGAGATTTATTTGTTTGTCGTGTAGCTGGTAATATTGCCACTAATGAAGAAACTGGTAGCCTGGAATTTGGCAGCTTAGTATTAGGTTCTAAGTTGATTATAGTATTAGGTCATGAAAGATGTGGGGCTGTAGATGCCACCATTAAAGGTGCTCAAGTACCAGGGCAAATAGGTAGTTTATTAGCTGCGATTAAACCTGCTGTAGAAAGCTCTCAAGGAAAACCAGGAGATAGATTAGAAAATGCTTGTAAAGCCAACGTTTTAGCACAAATTGAGAAGTTGAAAGCATCACCAGTACTGGCTGAGTTAATCAATGCAGGCAAACTGAAAATAGTCGGTGGTTATTACGATTTAGATACGGGAAAAGTCAGCTTAGTTAGTTAACTTTTTAGTCATTTGTCATTTGGCATTTGATCCTTGTACAGACGCGATCAATCGCGTCTCTACGACTCTTGACACATTTAAAATCTCTACTTTTTACTAATCTCACCAAATTGCCATGTTAAGTTTTCTGATTTGGCTGCCGATTTTAGCAGCGTTTATTATTGCAATATTACCTAAAACTCTTTCTGCCAATAGCGTGCGATTAAGCGCATTATCCTTTGCTGCCATAGTTTTGCTCTGGAATATTTTTATTCTTTTCAAATTTGATATCAGCAATCCGGGAATGCAATTTCAAGAATACATTCCCTGGAATGAAACTCTCGGTTTGAACTATCAATTAGGAGTTGATGGACTTTCTATATTGATGTTGGTGTTAAATAGCCTACTTACTTGGATTGCTATTTACAGCAGCAGCAAAGACACTGAAAGACCTCGACTTTTTTACTCGCTAATTTTATTAGTTAGTGGTGGAGTAGCAGGTGCGTTTTTAGCAGAAAATTTATTGCTATTCTTCCTGTTCTACGAACTAGAATTAATCCCCTTCTATTTACTAATTTCGATTTGGGGAGGGGAAAAACGCGGTTATGCAGGTATCAAATTCCTAATTTACACTGCTGTTTCTGGGGCGTTAATTTTAGCAACATTCTTGGGTACGGCGTGGCTGACTGGTTCTACCAGTTTCGCCTTTGATGCAATATCTACTCAAACTCTCTCCGCCGGAATGCAAATCATTCTTTTGGCAGGAATAGTATTAGGTTTTGGCATCAAAATTCCCTTGGTTCCCTTCCATACCTGGCTACCTGATGCTTACGTGGAAGCGTCTGCACCAATTGCGATTCTTTTGGGTGGGGTATTGGCAAAGCTGGGAACCTACGGATTGTTAAGATTTGGCATGGGTATGTTTCCCCAAGCTTGGAGTACGATCGCACCAACATTAGCAACTTGGGGCGCAGTGAGTGCAATTTATGGGGCAGTAGTTGCGATCGCGCAAAAAGATATTAAGCGCATGGTAGCATACAGTTCCATCGGTCACATGGGTTATATTCTGCTAGCTGGTGCTGCTAGTACTCCCCTGGCGCTAGTTGGTGCTGTCGCCCAAATGTTTAGCCACGGTTTGATTCTGGCTATCTTGTTCCATTTGGTGGGAGTCGTAGAAACCAAAGTAGGAACTCGTGAGTTGGATAAACTCAATGGTTTAATGAGTCCGATTCGGGGTTTACCTTTAATTAGTGCTTTGCTTGTATTAAGCGGAATGGCGAGTGCTGGTATTCCCGGTTTGACAGGTTTCGTTGCCGAATTTATCGCTTTTCAGGGTAGTTTCTCAGCATTTCCTATCCCCACGCTGTTGTGTGTTGTCGCTAGTGGTTTAACCGCCGTTTATTTTGTTATCCTTCTCAACCGCACCTGTTTTGGTAGACTCGACAACTTAGCTTACTATCCCAAAATTGAATGGTTTGAGAGAACACCTGCGTTAATTTTGGCAGCTTTAATCATCTTCTTGGGAGTTCAACCAACTTGGTTAGTACGTTGGAGTGAACCAACAACAACTGCAATGGTTGCTGCAATTCCGGCGTTGGAACAAACCGTCAACTCTGAAATTGCTTTGAAACCATAAATTCTTATCTTCTTTGCGCCTTCTCTGCGAGACGCTGCGCGAATGCGCCTTTGCGTGAGATTTAATTGATAACAAAGAACCGCGAAAGCGCAAAGTACACAAAAAAAAGAAAGAAGAGAATTTCATCAATGATTTAGGATTGCCATAAGGAGTTATGCACCATTATTAGGAGGAAGGATGAATTTAAAATTAATTCCCAGTGCTTTAGTACTATTTCGCTTTTTAATTTCTCCCTTCCTCCTCTGGGATGCTTTTGATGGTAAAACTACTATTTGGTTCATTGTTGGTTTTGTCGCTGCCTTCCTCTCTGATATTTTCGATGGCATTATTGCCCGAAGAATTGGTGTAAGTACTGCAGAATTAAGACAAGCTGATAGTTGGGCTGATGTCTGCCTTTTTAGTTGCATATTTGTGAGTGCTTGGTTGGTATATAAAGATGTTTTAATTGCTTATCGCCTACCATTACTCACAGTTGTTTTCGCCCAGTTGGTATGGTGGATAGTGAATTTAGTTAAATATGGTAAACCTGCTAGCTATCACACCTACTCAGCTAAGTTTTGGGGAATCACTCTTTGTATTGCGATTATTTCTCTGTTTGGCTTTAACTACGCAGGAATTGCCTTATGGCTGACTTGTATTGCTGGCGTAGTCTACAGTATTGAGGAAATAGCCATGACAATCATTCTGCCAGTTTGGACACATGATGTTTTGAGTATTTTCCATGCCCTGAAAATCAAGGAAGAATTATTACAAGAATTTTCTGCTAAAGAGACGACTATGTAAGGGTTTAGCAATGCTCATGCGTGTCAACTTAACGTGAAAGGCTTTGTCGAGCGGGATATTTGATCCCCCAACCCCCTGAAAAAGGGGGCTAAGATTCGCGCTTCCCCCTTTTTTAAGGCAGGGCTGTTTCATTCCCTAAAAGGCTTGCAAATGCAAGGGTTCAGGAGATAAAAAAACAAGCTTGGCATTCAATCTTAGGCATCAAAATGTCACCAATTTATGACTTTTGCTCTGATATTTATCGCCAATCATATTGACAAAATACATACCATTACGAATGAATCAGCCCTGCTTTTTTAAGGGGGGTTAAGGGGGATCAAAAAGACTTACGCTGTATGCATCTAAGCTTAAGTTGACACAGGTGAGCATTGCTAAACCCCTACAAGACAAATAACAGCATTTACAAAAAATCTTACAACTCAAAAAGGATTGCGAGATGACAGCAACTTTTGATAAAGCAACTAAATTACCTCCTTCCCGCCATGAATTTGCCGAAGTAATTCATCGCTTAGAAGCTGGCGGTTCGATGCTACCCGATACGCCAGAAAACCTGATGCAAATTATCGGCTTGTATAAAGCTTATGCAGTGCCGATGGATTTCTACTGGCGAGATTTACTTTATATTGCTGAACGCGAATTTTTAAATCCCTTTCCCTTCTTTAAATACTTCTTACCCAAAGAGTATTTAGATTTACATAATCATTATGCTGGTGATGATGCCGATTTACGAATTTGGCGGGGACAAGCTACAGCCCATCCAGAACTGTTAGCATTTATCGAAAAAGGTGAAACTGGCAAAATGCCAAAATTATTTCACCATCTCTTCCACGATCGCATTAACATGGAGTTTGCTGAAGCTTGTATGCGGGCTATGCTTTGGCATCGTCAAATGTATGCGCCAGTCAACCAGTTTGACGCTTACCTGGACTCGGAAGAATATAAAGCTAATGCTGATAGGGCAATTAAAGCTTATTTCAAAGGCAACCCAGTCATGTTGGCACTGCATAAGCTGTTCCCGGATATGTTTATCGAACAGTGCCGCCAGATGTCTTACTACTCTAACTTAGGCTTATTCTGGGAAGTCATGGCCCCTGTGTTCTTTGAAATGTCAGATATCTACGACGAAGGTGGGTTTAAAGGTGTCCCCGACGCGATGAATTTTTTGGTGAATGGCATTTTTGCGATCGCAGGTCGTCCCATCTACCATCATGTATATATAGATGGCGAATGCTATGAAATTATCCCCAAATCTAAGGGTTTCACCTGGCTATACGAAGCAGCCTTGCCCTATGTAGAAGCCGTTTTCTACCGCACCGCACCTTTCCGGGGGACAAAATCTTATAATGCTCAAGCAGGCCAAGTACCTGACGAGCAAAAAGATTTCCACTATGGCATTCTCTACGCTGATGTCTTCCCCGTCGGTACGGCTGGTATTCCGCCCACACTGTTGATGCAAGATATGTTGCACTTCTTGCCCCAATATCTTGTTGATTATTACAAAAAATATTGCCGTGGTGAAGAAGATATGCTGATTCAGTTAGGAATTAGCTTCCAACGTTCAATGTATAACGTCACCTCAGCAGTAATCCAAGCATTGCGAACTGCACTTTTATATCCTTTAGATGACAAAAATCCCAAGCATTTACAAGCAAATCGGGATTTCTTTGAAATGCAGCTAAATCGCTTTACTCGTGCTGATTACAATATGCGTGATGCAGCCCGTTTGCGGGATATTCAACGCCAGGATTACAGGTAATACCAATTCTTCAAAATAAAGCTACACATAGACAGCAGGGGGGCAGGGAGCAGGGGGAGAATTATCTGTAGCAAGGATTTAGAGAAATGGTATAATTCGTAATTTTTTAGTAGGGGAGCCAGTGCGTTCATACGTGTCAACTTAAGCTCAAACGCTTATTCCACAGGCGTTTGACCCCTCCCCTTAATCCCCTCCCCCGAAGTTTGCTCAACGGGGGGAACCCCCGCACGCA
>JAVRCF010000160.1:0-8925 GCA_034530935.1 Aulosira sp. DedQUE10
ACGTGTCAACTTAAGCTCAAACGCTTATTCCACAAGCGTTTGACCCCTCCCCTCAATCCCCTCCCCGCAGGCGGGGAGGGGAGGTTTTGGCTTTAGACAAAACCGGGGTGGGGTGACGCGGATCTTGATGGTAGGCGATTTGATGCAAAATCAAGTCCTGATAAGGCTTTTACGTTAAGTTGACACGTATGGCATTGCGCCCTGCCCCTACCCACGTATCAGACTCTCCGCCTCCTTCTAGATCAACTTTCCTGAGTTTGCTGTTTGATATGTTCTAAAAACTCTTCAACTGTAACTGTTTTTCCCTGATTGCGAAGACGTATTGCCATTGCATGAATCGCATCTTCGTCATCTCTATGAGCTAAGATATACTTTCTTAGGTCTTTGATTGTCATTTGCTCAAAATTCGGCTTCGGTTGACTCATAGCTCACCTTTCCTTCTCTACTAATTGAAGCTTCTATTTCTTCACCAGCAATAATTATTAAATCTCCTGTTCTAGTGTCGGTAGTTACCAAATATACAGGTGTGTACATTTTTGTTAATTGTTGACAAATTCATCTAAAATCTAAAATCTCAAACGGATTCATCAATACAATCTTTTAGTCAGCTATGCCAAAGTTATCACAGCAAAATTGGCGATCGCTCATCAGCAATAGACATCTCCAAAAATGGGGAATATATTGGCTTGTTCTACTACTTTACCTTTGCTGGCTACTTTGGATAGGTGAGCCAATCGAAATTACCTGTCAAAAGGTGGATTCCAATCGGATAGATTGCACGCTGACTTATCAGGCTTTACTGCGCTCGTCAAAACAGGAAATTAGAGATATTAAAGGAATGGATATTGATACTCGTGTCTCTTCCTCAAATGACGGCGGAAGTACGAGTGATTATGTTGCTGTATTACGCTCTAAAAGTGGCGATCGCGATATTAAAACTTACTCCAATCGCAACGATCCAGAATTGGAAATGCTGAATCATCGGCTTAACAAATTCATCAAAAATCCTGAAGAAAACTAGTCATACCATTTCAATATCACCGATGGGATCTGATCGTCTTTTTTTGTCTTATGATCTGTGTTTACTATGTTTATCTGCGGTTCTTTAATTCTTAGATGTATTACACCTACTTTCAAGCAATTATCATAGTACTTCAAAAGATATCCTGGTTCAGGAAGCGTTAGGATTTGCGAGCCAACAGAACTAAACTAATTGCTAGTACAGTACGGCGTAAATACGCCTACAATTTTCAAAGACTGCAAATGATTATTTTTTCAAGGTTCGTAATGGTGGGTTTATTTCCGCCTAGCTGTACTAGGCTAGAAACAGCCGACTTTCAAGAGAGGGAATCAAGAAAATGCCACACACAATTGTTACTGATGTCTGTGAGGGCATCGCTGACTGCGTAGATGCTTGTCCAGTAGCTTGCATTCATGATGGGCCAGGTAAAAACGTTAAAGGAACCGATTGGTACTGGATTGACTTTGCCACCTGTATTGATTGTGGTATATGTATCCAAGTTTGCCCAGTAGAAGGCGCGATCGTGCCAGAAGAACGACCAGACTTGCAAAAAACCCCATAATGGGGGGATGAGGGGGATGAGGGAGTAGGGAAGAAATTCCCATTACCATTTACCAATTACCCAATGCCAAATGCCAAATGACAAACACCAAATGACAAATGACAAATGACAAATGACTATTTACTAGAAGTTCAAAATGTTCATGCTGGATACATTAAAGATGTAGATATCCTGCAAGGTGTGAATTTTCGAGTTGCAGCAGGGGAATTGGTAACAGTGATTGGCCCCAACGGTGCGGGTAAATCCACCTTGGCGAAAACTATTTTTGGACTTTTAACTCCCCATACAGGCACGATTACCTTTAAAGGTGAAAATATTGGCGGGCTAAAGTCAAATCAAATAGTGCAACGGGGAATGTGCTATGTACCGCAAATCGCCAATGTTTTCCCATCCCTGAGTATTGAAGAAAATTTAGAAATGGGGGCTTTTGTGCGTGATATTCCGCTCAAGCCCCTCAAAGATAAAATATTTACCATGTTTCCCAGATTAAGCGATCGCCGTCGTCAACGTGCAGGTACGCTTTCTGGCGGAGAACGTCAGATGTTGGCGATGAGTAAAGCTTTGATGCTGGAACCGAGTTTGCTGCTGTTAGATGAACCTTCTGCGGCTTTATCTCCCATTCTAGTCACACAAGTATTTGAGCAAATTAAGCAAATTAACCAGAGTGGGACAGCAATTGTTTTAGTAGAACAAAATGCCCGTAAAGCTTTAGAAATGGCTGAGCGTGGTTATGTACTAGAATCTGGACGCGATGCTATCTCAGGCCCCGGTCAAGAATTATTGAATGACCCCAAGGTGGCAGAATTGTATCTGGGAGCAGGTAAGAGGCATTAGGGGATGAGGGAGATGAGGGGGACAAGGGAAGAAATTCCCATTACCAATTCCCAATTACCAATTACCCATTACCAATTCCCAAAAATTAAATCACTCTTAAACCGTGTAAGCGAGTACTCTTACATCCAGCTGAAGTCTGATATCTTCCAGGCAACAACGAAACGGTTGCCTGGTAGATGAATGGCTAGAATTAATGGATTTATTGGTCGCCGGAATTTTATACATTTAGCCGGTATTGGTAGTATTGGTATCGGGGCTTTGATTGGCGCTGGCAGTGTACTGTGGAACGAAGAGCCTTCTTTAGCTGAACAACCTTCAAATACTGAAGTTGGGCAAAAACCGCAACCAGTTAATCCACAAGCAGCATTAAAAATTTTGCTAGAGGGAAATCAACGCTTTGTGCTAGGGAAGCGTCTGAATCCTCACCAATCCAAGTTGCGTTTGCAAGAAACTTTTGCCGCCCAATACCCATTTGCCGCGATACTAGGTTGTGCTGATTCTAGAGTACCGGCAGAAATTGTTTTTGATCAGGGATTAGGGGATTTATTTGTGGTGCGAGTAGCTGGTAATGTAGCTTCTGTTGACGCTATAGGTAGCTTGGAATATGCTACATCAGTCTTAGGAGCGCAACTTATCTTAGTTCTTGGTCATGCAAAATGCGGTGCGGTACACGCTGCTGTTGAAGGTAAAGCACTCCCAGGGAGAATTGGTGTTTTTGTAGAAGAAATTAAACCTGCGGTAGAAATAGCAAGAAATAAATCTGGCAGTTTAGAAGAAAATACTATTATTGCCAATGTGCAGTATCAATCAGAAAATTTAGCAGAAAGATCAACCATTTTAGGAAGCTTAATTAAAGAAGGCAAACTGAAAATTGTTGGCGGTCATTATGACCTGGCTACAGGTAAAGTGACCATAACGAGGGAATAGAGTAATTCCATCGGCTTTGTGAAAATAGGAAAACAAGATTCCTGGCTTTTATAATGAGTTGGGAATCTTGTTTTTAATGAGAAGCTGAGTCGTAATTTTTGATGGATGAAAATAAACCGCCGATAAACGCTGATAAACGCCGATGGGAGATGGATAGGATAACTGAAAAGATTATTGGTTGCGCCTTTAAAGTGGGTAATGGGTTAGGCTGTGGATTTTTGGAGAAAGTATATGAGAATGCATTAGCTTATGAACTGCGAAAAACCGGACTGTTAGTAGAGCAACAGTATGGAATAGAAGTACGCTATGACAGTATTGTAGTTGGTCAATTCTTCGCTGATTTACTAGTTGAAGGGCGTGTGTTAATTGAACTCAAGGCTGTTAAAGCTTTAGAGGAAAAGCATTTTGTACAGTGTCTCAACTACCTAAAAGCTACAGAGATTACCATCTGCCTACTCATTAACTTTGGCAATCCTAAAGTGGAAATTAAACGTGTCGCAAGAAATTTCTAAATCTTTCTTATCGGCGTTTATCTGCGTTTATCGGCGGTTAACTATCCCCCATGATTCTCCAACTCCTCCCTGAACACTTACAAATTATCCGCACCCATGCCGAAAGCACTTACCCGGAAGAGTGTTGCGGTATAATACTGGGTCACGTCGCCCTTGAGGGTAAAACTGTAGTAGAAATTATGCCTACAGAAAATGCTTGGAATACAGAAGCAACTAATTTTTCTGCTGATAACACAGTAGATACTCAAAAGCGACGATATGCGATCGCACCTCAAGTTATGTTACAAGCACAAAGGGAAGCACGGGATCGCGCACTTAACATTATCGGTATTTACCACTCCCACCCCGATGCGCCAGCGATTCCTTCCGAATGCGATCGCCTCTATGCTTGGCCAGAATACTCGTATATAATAGTTTCCGTTCCAAAAGGCAAAGCTGATATACCCCAAATCTGGTGTCTTGATGACAGTCATCAATTCCAACCAGAAACAATTACCATAATTTAAACAAGCTATTCAATACGGATATCATTTTTCGCTACGATAAATAATCCGCCCTCCACTTGAAATTGCTATGCTCAATCCCAATCTGGATGAAATCCAGTTGACTAAAGACGATTACGAACGCTACTCCCGCCACCTGATTTTGCCGGAAGTGGGAGTAGAGGGGCAAAAACGCCTGAAAGCCGCCAGTGTCCTGTGTATCGGTACAGGTGGACTAGGTGCGCCACTGCTGTTATATTTGGCAGCTGCGGGTGTTGGACGCATCGGTATTGTTGATTTCGATGTCGTTGATACATCTAATTTGCAACGCCAAGTAATTCACAGTACATCTTGGGTAGGTAAACCGAAAATTCAATCAGCTAAAGAGCGAATTCTAGAGATTAACCCCTATTGTCAAGTTGATCTCTACGAGACTCGCATCAGTTCCGAAAATGCTCTAAGTATTCTAGAGCCTTATGATATTGTCGTGGATGGTACAGATAACTTCCCCACGCGATATCTAGTCAACGACGCTTGTGTGTTGCTCAACAAGCCCAACGTTTACGGTTCCATTTTCCGCTTTGAAGGGCAAGCAACTGTATTTAACTACCAAGAAGGGCCGAATTATCGTGACTTGTATCCCGAACCACCACCACCAGGGATGGTTCCCTCTTGTGCAGAAGGTGGGGTGTTAGGAATATTGCCCGGAATTATTGGTGTTATCCAAGCAACGGAAACAGTCAAAATTATTCTCGGACAAGGTAACACTTTAAGTGGACGACTGCTGCTGTACAATGCTTTAGAAATGAAGTTCCGGGAATTGAAGCTGCGTCCCAACCCCATTCGCCCAGTTATTGAAAAACTGATAGACTACGAAGAATTCTGCGGAATTCCCCAAGCTCAAGCAGAGGAGGCGAAACAGCAGCAGGAAGTTCAAGAAATGACTGTTGTTGAATTGAAACAGTTATTAGATAGTGGTGCAAAAGACTTTGTGTTGCTAGATGTCCGCAATCCTCATGAATACGAAATCGCCAAAATTCCTGGCTCTGTCTTAGTACCATTACCAGATATTGAAAATGGCGATGGCGTGCAAAAGGTAAAAGAAGTACTCAACGGTCACCGCTTAATAGCTCATTGTAAAATGGGCGGGCGATCGGCAAAAGCCCTGAGCATTCTCAAAGAATCAGGGATTGTTGGAACGAATGTTAAAGGCGGAATTACCGCTTGGAGTCGGGAAGTAGATCCTTCAGTTCCCGAATATTAAATATAGGAGCTAGGGAATAGGGTAAGAAGTGTTTTTATCCCTTAATTGTGGGAGCATAAAATATAAGCGATGTAGGGGCACAGCAGTGCTCATTGGTGTCAACTTAAGCAAAAAGAAACCTTAAGCTCATCCCACCCCTAAAAGGAGTGGGATGAGAGCGGGCATAGGGCATGGGGCATGGGAAAAGCCACCAATGCCCTATGCCCCTCCTCGGCGGGCGGTGAGGCAGCGCGGTCTTCTCCCAAAGGGAGAGGCTAGCGCCAAGGGGGTTTCCCCCATGAGCGACTGCCGTTAGCATAGCGGTAGCGTTAGCGAAGCGGTAGCGAGTCATCGAGCGTCCGTAGGAGCGTCACCCGTTCGCTCTTAGCGTTCCCGCAGGGTAGGGTAGGGCGGTTCATCCCACCCCTCTTGTTGGAGTGGGCTTTCAAGCGCCGACTTTCTGTAAGGTGTAATCTAAGAAAATCTTGATTGATGTTCTTAGTGATACATCATGAGTAGAAAACGCCCAGCGCGAACAGGAAACCCAGACCTGCGGCAACAAAAACATGTACCAGCACCGCCAATAGAAGAAATCGAAAAACAACTATATTCATTGCTATCACCAGGCTGCTTCAAGCCACTCAAGTTATGTTTAGGCAAGGACGAAAAAAAACTGCGTAGGCGCAGCCCGCCGCAGGCATCGCGGATACTGACATTGCCAGTGATGATGGCAGTAGTTTTGAGTCTGGTATATCGACAGATAGCCGGATTACGGGAAGTACAACGAGTGCTCAATGAGGAAGGATGATTATGGGTAGGCCGAATTGAGGTGAGTGCCCTCAGCAACGTATTTGTATGATGACTAACGTGAACGCTATTGTCTACCTCTGCGAATAGCACCTTGCCAATTAATGCCTTGCTTCGCCGAACGTCCTCCCAAAGAACGAGTAGCGACAACCTCAATATCAACATTCACACCAGGAGTCAGCGCCACCGAACGAGACATGGGCAGCTTACCTAACGCCAAAGTAAAACGGTTATAATCACGCGTCACAAGTTCTGCCGGAATATCACCTTCATAGACAGTCCGGTAGTCAGATAAGCCCGAAGAATTATCCTGCGATCGAAATTTCACCTGAAACTGAGTTTGAATTGCTTGAGATTTTGCTGCCAAATCTACAATTTTCAAATTGAGATCTTGTTCTGCACCGACAAATTCTGCTACTGCTAACCGCGTCACATCTTGCTTGGGAATTGCATTCTTGACTGTAAAGGTTGTGAAATTAGCCCCAGTCTGACTGCTACCCTCAACCCACAAATCTTCTGGAAAAGTAATTTCAACTTCCTTGCTATCATTTAAATTCAGCGTTGCCACAGGATTGCCAAAGCTGCTGATGGGTTGCTTCTCTTGCCAATTTAGTTGAAAAGCCCCTTCCAAACGGCGATCAAACTCTCGATATTCATCCGCAATTACCGAACCAGACGCAAGTAAAGAAACTGCCCCGTTGCGAATATTCCACTTGTTCTTGGAAAGGTTAAATTGTTTACCTGTCAGTTCCGCAACAGCGGCTTGCAAAGTCGGCAGATCCCCCGCTAAGGATTCTTTACGCTGAATAATACTTAAAGTTCCTAAGCGCCCGCGGCTACCATCACTACCATCGCTACCGTAGCGCCCATCTCTGCCATCGTGACAACGGTAAACCTTCTCTGTACATTTATAATCGGGACTCCCAGGCGTTCCTGTACAACTTTTCACTTCCCATTTGCGTACACGACAATTGCAACCCACGCCGCCATTCCCACCGCGTCCACCGCGTCCGCTTTCGCCCCCACTAGCGCGGATTAAAACTTGCCGCAAGTCTGCCAAATTGGTGTAATAGGCTGTGACAGAACCGCCATTTCCGCCATCTCCGCCTCTACCACCGTCACCACCATTCCCACCACTGGGCGCATCAATATCATGGTTGACGTTCTCATGTTTATCACCGCAGTCAGACTTACTTCCACGTCGCCCATCTTCTCCATCTTCACCATTGTCCCCCGCAAGATTCAAATTCACAGGAGAACCATCCACAAAAATGGTTTGGTTTTGACCGGCGCGCCCATTTCTCCCAGACCGCCCATCAGTCCCTTTGCTACCATCTGTGCCATAATTCTTACCGCCTTTGCCATATTCCTCATGGGCAAATGCTGGGCATAAAACTGAGCCAGAGGCAGGTAAAAAGCTAGTAAATAAACAGAATGTTAACAGCAGTGGCAGCTTACTCACAAAACCCTTGTACATCGGTGAACGCTTAAATAGTTGCAACTATTTATGACGCTATATTTCAGTATTTTGCTCCCTTTTGTCAAGTGGTGTTTGATTTTGAAAAATTATAAATTGCAGCAGATAACCAGTTAGTAAAGTGCTAATTATCGTAAGATTACAACAATATTGTGCCCCTACCTTTGTATTTCATTCTTCTAAAAAAAGCTGTATGGATTACTAATTACTAATTGGTGTAAATTTACTAATAGTAATTTTTTGGTTAATAAAGCCAATCATTGTACAAGGTAGTCCCTGCACTTGGTTACGCCAGTAATCTAAATATAGCCAGCGTTTGTTTGGTGCTAATTCCATCTCTAATTGAAGCGGATATCCATATTGAGCATCGTATGTGGCATTAACATCCACTGGGCCATCACAAGCGCATCCGTTCGGGCCACATTTAGTGCCATCTGCCGAAGATTCAATTTGCTCAAACAATTCAGTAATTGTCTGTGCAGGTATCGTTGGGCAAGTGTTTTGCTTCACAGCAATCACTTTTTCATCTTTAATTTCTACTTCTTGCTGGCAATTATCATGGAAAGAAGAGTAATGAAGAGTTAAACGATAATGGGAAACATTTTGGGCATTCCACTTTTTCTGAGCTTCTGCTAGTCGATTTGATGATGTATCCCCGAAGGATGCATTGTTAGCAAAAATGGCAATACCACTAGTTAAAAATAATATTATAAATAGCCAATTTACCTTGGCTTTATTCTTATTAACCATAAATGCATATATTTTGGTCAATGCTTTTTTAAATTAACCAATTTCGCTGATTTCCAAATAGTACCCTTGAGGGTAATATTTATCCCTCTTTTGTTACTCTGGGAAAAGAAAAATAAGAGCCAAATTTTTAACCGCACACAGAACGGGCATTTGAACGTTTATTTTCTAACATAATGCCTAAAATCAAGGTTTTTGGTAAAAGTCTTATTCTGTAAGCATCCCAGATTATTCTCTCCCGAAAGTGATAAAAGAGGGATTTATACCAATTTAAATGGTGTTTAGGGCAGATAGAGCATCGAGGATGAAGGAA
>JAVRCF010000161.1:0-8608 GCA_034530935.1 Aulosira sp. DedQUE10
TTCTACGATGCAGAGTCTACTTTTACTCTTTACCCCGATTTTCTGAGCGGATACCTCCTAAAATAGATGAAGAGCGAAAAGGAATAGATGGAAGCGATATTCTTTTAGACACAGATTTTGTAATGCTAATGTCAGCACCAACATACTCCCAGACTTCCATCATTAACCTACCCCAATGTCCGTAGGGAATTAGACTAATACTGCAATAATCATCCTTATAATCACAAATTCTATATCTAGAGGGAACTGCACCTCCGATCAATGTATCTAGTACTCCTCTGGGATCTTTTAAGAGTTTCCGCAAAGTATCTAAGTCTGTAGCTGCATCTAGAGCTTTTTGAATTTCATTAAGTCGCTTTGTAGCTATCCAGTCCCATAATTTATTACCAAAGACTTGAGCTTCATCTCTACGTCCAGCATTAGCAGAAGTAACCATGTATAGCATGGCTCCTAATAACTGATCCCGCGAAAATTCTCCATTTTTCCCTCTAATTTCTGGTCTGTCGCCTATACCGATACGTTGTGGAGAACGCCACATCCGACCATCTATGCCTTGTGACTGCCTAATTGACTCACAAGCCCATCTTTCGCCGCTAAGACACAAGATAGAGCTGAAAATAACGGAGTCTCCAACACCGTCACCTCCGCCCTTATCAAGAACACATTCGTTCCCCTGAAATTTTGAGGGTGTAATACCGTCACACCGCAGTGTCCATGACCATGCAAATTTACGAAGTGCATGGAGTATTTGATCTTTAACAGATCTGGAATCTGTCTGAATAACTCTATCAGCCCACGTTTGAAAGTTGTAGGTTCCTTCAAACTCGCCCCAATCAGAAACTAAGCCTACAATTCTAATGTCTGAACCGCCTACTTGAATTCCCCAGTCCATACCAATGTTGGCTGCATCAGCTAAAAAGTTGTTAGCTCCAGGATCGATCTGATAAGTTCCAAAAATATTGCCAGGTGCATCAGGATGATATAGCCTTACCCAAAGAGTCTTGTCTGTCAAATTGATAAAAGCTATTCTACCGATTTGTCCCGTCCAACCACGAGTTCCAGGGCGAAAAGAGCTTGGATCATAGGTTGGCATATTTGCAAGAATTCTATCAGGCCAAGTTTGGAAAATAAATTCTCCACCAAACTCATTCCAGTCAGAAACTAAGCCTACAATTCTAATGTCTGAACCGCCTACTTGAATTCCCCAGTCCATGCCAATATTTCCACCATCAGCCAAGAAAATATTAGCTCCAGGATCAATCTCATAAGTTCCAAAAATACCACCAGGAGCATCAGGATGATATAAGTTGATTTCAACAGGCGCACTGGTAGTATTTACAACTGCTATTTTTCCAACTTGACCTGTCCAACCAGGTTGACCGGGACGGAAGTTACTTGGATCGTATCCAGACATAGCAGTTGTGCCTCCGTAGAATTATTTTCTTCTCTACCACTGAAATAGCTTAAAAACCGGACGTTTGACCATTTACTCTCAGATTTTTGATAACCAAGTAGCGAATACTTTGCCTTATCGTTCACTGAGCAGTTGAATCCCATCGATAATTTGAGGGCTAACTATTTATTATACGGAAACTTTTCGTATAATCTTTTTCTCAATCCTAATATATCAAGCATTACAACGAATTCCTGTTTGAATATACGGAAAACTTATTTTTACATCCCTATCTGGGTATTATACAGAATTTTTCCGTGTGCGATTCGTTTCTAGGTAAATTCATAACCTAGAGTATGTATTGGGAACTCCCTCAATACGTATAACTGTTCCATTGATGTAGGTGAAAACCCTACTTTTGAGGAGACAAATGACTCCCAACCTGCCCACAGTGAGCATACTCGGAATTATGCAGGCTGAAGCTGGGAGCAGGGCGCAATCAGTTTCGACACAGGGATTTGACTTTCTCGGTTGGCACTTTTACGTACAACAAAACGGACAACTCCGATGTGTTCCCTCAGAGGAAAACTACAAAGCTTTTCGTCAGAAGGTCAAGCAAATCGTCAACAACTGTTGTAATCTATCATTGGTTAGATTTTAATAATAGTATTTATAAATATTAATCAGCAGTCAATGAGACTGCTGATTAATTTACCAACTTCCTAACTTTTGATAAGTGTTTGTAACCCAGTTATAAATTATGATTCTGCGGTTTAATTTTGTTGCATCGGCAATACAATTAGCTGTTCCTCCAGGTTGCCCATCCCAGATAGCAATCATCATATCGTGGACATTTTTTATTTGATTAACTATCCATCGGTTACGAGCATTTAAACATTTGATTCCTCCAGCTTCTTGATAAGGTAAGTTAGAGACAAATTTGATAGCGTCGCATTGGGATAACAGCCAATGATACTTCTGCTGATCGAGATTATTCCATTTGGCATCTTGGTTAGTGCAGAGTACGACAGCAGTGAGGTTTATTTCAATAGGGTACTTATTTTTTAAACCTAAGATTATCTCTACTGGTGCGATATCAACTCCCAATGCCATACCTGAATAGAACTGGATGCGTTTGTAACCCCACTCAACAGAGCGATCGCAAGCACGAACAATCATGCCTTCGAGTCGGCTACGCACTTGCTTCCATCTTGACTCATCAAATTTTTGATGCCTGTTTCCCATGAATGCCACTTTTAGGGTTGGTTTATCTTCTATGAGGCAATCAACAAACTCTTGGGGTAGCCAGATATTAGGAGGAAGATTGAAATTGCCAATCAGGGAAGCTATCTCTAGGTCGGTGTATCCTGCAAGGTTGCATCCAATCCTGGTTGTTAGGAATTCTAGTTCAGGATGAGTATTTGCATATTCGACTAGTTTCTCAATCTGGGATTTGATTTGGGGAAGGGGGATTGACCGAATACCCTTACTTAGGTCTTTGGTTGCGATCGCCCAGGATTGTCCTTGTCGTCCTTGGGGATTACCGTATTCTGCATTGCAGTACTGTCGCGCAAATAAAGCACTTCCAGCACCATATCTTCCTTCTGTGTTGCTGCCAAATACAAAAATCTGGTTTTTTGCTAGTTTGATAACTCTATCAGGAATAATTTTGTAGGGATGATTATTTGACATTTGGTTCTTTTACCCAAAAGAAAAGATTGGGATATCTGTGGTTAAATTTTTTCACTTCTGCTTGAGCAGCAGTTAGGTTGTCCCATAATTCCATCTCTCCGTAATCACCTCTTATCATTGCTTCTTGCCTAGAATTTGGATGAGTGAAAATTAAGGGTGATGCGTCTTTACTAGAATTTTTTCTACGCCAACAAATACAGCAATTGTCCATTTTATATAAACTGATAATAAAATTAATTACTATCAGTTTATATTTTTATGATGCTGACTGCTTAATCTTGTTTAAGGCTATTAACATTTCTTCTCGATTGAGATGTCGTTTCTTGCCTGTTTTAGATACTTGGATAGCGTAACTCCATTTTATTCCAGCCTGTGAGCATCTTTTTCTTAACTGTTGAACAGTAATATGTTTGTTTGTAGATCCTTGATTTTTGTCAGATATCCGAAGTTTGGATTTATCAGTTAAGTTTTCGATTTTACTTACAGTGGATTTTATGGATGTAGTGCAGTTGCAGTACTTTTCAAAAGCGATAGATATATCTAGCAAGAATTGGAAAATAAAGAGAGTAGAAAATCCGTAAATAATAACGTAGAGAAGTCCTGTTAGGATATACTGTGCTAATTCCATTGTTTTAACTCCTGTTGATATAACTAGTAACTGGCTATTTATGAAGCGATATGCCAGGTTCCTATTTATATTAAGCGTTAGCTTGTGTGATATTAAAAATAACTTTTACAATATTACTATATCGGCTTTGATATTATCCCAAAACCATAAATATTTAATATGGGTAAATAAATTTTAATTATTTAGTTGTGGTTGGTGTCAAGAGTGTCGTGAGTATTGATATGATAACTTTCCTGTTAAGCAAAGGTTCAGTATCAACTCAAGTTTTGATACTTTCTGTATCAAACTGATGTAGGAATAGTGATAAGATAACTTTTGAGTTTGGTTTGGTTTGGTTAGATTAACCTGTTTATTTATATGTACTTAATAACTGTTCTGATATTATCTACTAACTGTACTACCATACCCAAAATAGCTTTCCAGCCAAGTATTATCCCCCAAAAGCCGCTAAGAAATAGACCAAATACTGACTTGAGGAAGATAACTCCCCTGTAATTTATCTCGACATTTGATTCGGCTCTGGCATAGATAACACCATCCCCAATTTTATTTTCCAACTTCCTCATTTTTCGTTCTTCTCTATCCCTTCTTTCTTCTTGTACCTTCCAACCCCAAGGGGAAAATCCCAAAATAATCGAAATTGGAAGATAGAATGGCCAGCTATATATGTAGCCAAGGGAAGCATAGATGATAAAAAAGGTTAGCCCCAAACCAGTGCGCCAAACTAAACACCAGAGGATAAAAAAACTGTCGATAATAGCGTTACGGATAACTATACTTCGGTTTTTGTTATATGACATTTTAAGCTTGCTCCCGATAACTAATATTTAAGTTTTTATTTAGGGTGATTGCATTCCTTCAGATTAAACTTAAACTTAGCAGTAGTTTGAATGATCGTATTGATAGTTGAAAATAGAAACTACCTAATCAATTGCAATTACCTATTTAGCCACACTAAATAAGGTTAAATATACCAACCTATTGTAACGATGTTTGTACCTAGCCAGACATAGTTACTGTTGCTGTCATTGATATCTACAATTTCATCGATTATATCTTCACGGAGTTTAAATTGAGGCAAAGTTTTGATGATTTTTTGAAGAAGTTTAAAATGGTGCTATACTTTAAAAAAAATAAAAATGATTAAGATTTGACCCTTAACCATTTGATGATATTTTGTAAAATGATGGGATATACCTGTGTTTGATTCACATGCTTGGGGCGTATGCCATTAGTTGTGGTTTTTCTTGTTGCGAGACTTACTACCTGATTGCACCTTAAACCGCACCTGCTTCCCGATACTTACCTCGGCAAGATTGCTAATATCTTTACCAGATTTATAAGCTTCAAGAATTGCCTTATTATTAGCTTGGTACTTAATAACTCTAAATTCATCAGGAAAATCTTCATCATCTACTTCTACTAGTAAGTTAGCGACTTTTGGTGGGTTATCCCTGATTTCAATTACCCTTTCTTTACCGATGTTTTTGTCATTGATTAATCCAATCTCGTGTAGGTGGATGAGGGTGCGCTTGATTTGTTCAAGTTGAGTTTTGCGATGTGAAATTACCCGGTCGTGGAGTTCGGCTACTCGCGCTTTTCTTTCCTCCCAGGTTTCAAGGTCAAGATTTAACTGGTCAACTACCCAGGCGATCGCATCGATTTTGGTTTCGATACCATCCTGAATAGTCATAAGTTCTTGTACGAATTGTTCTACATTACCCTGTTCGCCTAACTCGCCTGCTTCTTCTATCTGTGACCAAAGTTTAGCAGCATCTAAGCTTAATTCTTTGAGAGTGAGTTGGTTGATTTCACGTTCAATTGCTGAAGTCATAATTTACTTTTGATATAAAAAACAACTAGCAGTTAGTTGCTACTAGTTGTTGACTAAGAAGAGTTGATGCTTGAAGGGAGATTGAATTTAGTATCCGTACTGCAAGTGATAGTAGTCTGATTTTTCTTGTGCTAATTCTGCTTCGTAGTTGTAGTAATCTGCTTCGCTTATGAAGGTGCTTATTTGTTGAATTTGCTGTGCAGATTTTACTAATTGTTTGTTAGTTGTTGGGTTAGAACTCGTAGTAGTTTTCATGTCTATACAACTTCAATTGCTTCAACGAAGTTGTTGCGTCAGCAAATGTTGTGATGTTGGCTTAGAAAGATGATATTTATATTTTATCTTTATCATAATTATCTACTATTAATTTATCTTAAACTACTAGTTTTTCTACCACAAAGATAGTTGTCCTGGTGATACATTTCCCCGTCTGCGTGTATGAAACAGCATATGACAAGCGGTGCATAAAGCCGCGAGATTTTCTGTTCGATTGTCCTCGGGCGTATAATTGCGGTGGTGAACAACTAATGTTTTAATGCTGCGTTCTCTACGATTTAATCCATCTCTTTTATCAGTTGGACGTAAGCATTGCATACCGCAGCGCGTACATTTCCAGTCTGATTTGGATTTGACCTCAAGTGCGATATTATACCAGTTTAAAGAATAGCGACTGCGGTTTTTACCAGTCATCAATCAGTTCCTTTTGGGTTGCAGAAAACTAATTTTGATTTAATTTGACGCGATATTATTGTGATTATATTTACGCAGAAAGTTTTCCGGAAAAATTCACCTGTGACATAACTTGTGTGCGTATTGAATTAGCAGCCTTCTCTGCAATTTCTTCTCTATCAGAATCAGTAAGAACTACTGCAAGTAACGATTTGAGAGCTTCGCGGTTAGATATAAACTCTTCACCATATAAATCATCTTGCAACAAAGTAGCTTCCAAGTGAGGTATTAACTCAGGCGTAGGAGATAGCAACCGCTCTTTAATGCGTGCCCTTGCAGTTTCTGTCGCAGAAGTTGTACCTATACCTAAATCCCATGTTTCAATTATTAGCCTGACTTCGCGGTTGAGAGATACACGCAGCGTTGATAGACGACCAAATAAAGGAAGGTTGAGCATTAAAGGTGGTAATGCATTACCCCAATCCAAACCAGCGCCAATAGTGCAATTTGCTTCATCTTCGATGCAAACAGCCTCTTCGAGCCATCCTTCACCAAAAAGTAAATCTATAGCTTCTTGGGTTGTTATTGACTCGTTTTCCTCAGAATTATCCTTTTGCTGTTGATGATTCATAAAATTTTACCCGGATCAGCCCTTATCTTCGTCTCAATACACCATACTCAAAATAGACTAAATTATCATATTCTTCTTCCGAACCGCAGTTCAACATGTTTTGTTTTTCGTAAAATCCTTCAGACCTTGGTAAGGAATGCAACCCAATTCTACCTTCATACCCTAACTCAACACTTCTAATTCTTGCGAAATTTAATAGTGCTTGACCAACACCTTTGAATTGAGGTGGGCGTTGAATCTCGATTCGGTTAGTGGGGGCAGTGGCAATACCATCAACATAAACTAGCCTCTTACCAATATTCAATCGGGAACCGTGCATTTGCGTTTCTATTATCATTAATCCTTGAGTTTTGTTTTCGCACTCAACTGCGTAACCTTCAAGATTTTCTTGATTGGAAATATATCTTAATTTGAATATCCAGTCCCAGTATTTATCTTCTTGACTAAATAACCTTAAGTTTTCTACCCAATAGTTGACATAATCATCAACATGTCTTTGGACTAAATCTACCAAATAGGCTTCAACAGATGTATTATCAACACCCCTTTTTAACTCGATTTTTCGCTGCACCTAAAGCTCCTAATTGTCAACTGATTATTAAAACTTGTGACTGCTATTTGACTGGTAGATAAAAGAGTAAATGTGAATGCGTATATCAATAGCTTTATGCCAACCAGCAAGCACAGCATCATCTGAAATGTCTCCAATAACTACCAAACCATCTTCTTTGTCCATATAGTAAGGTAAAGGTTCAGCGCTCAACCAACCATAAGCAATGGCTTCTTGGTCTCGCTCAACAATTGAAACTTCTAAACTTTGCTCATATCTTGAGTAGTAGTAAGGTAAATAGCAAGCTGGATATTCTCTTAAAGATTCACGATTAACTGTGTATGATTGCCAACGCAGTTGCTCTCCCTTGATTTCTTGATGATTAGCTTCTAGCCAATCATAGAGCTTTTTAGCTTGCCGCAATGCGTGGTCTTTGCCTTCAAAAAGGACGTTGGGAAGAAAAATATCGCCGTCAAAATGCACCGCAACTTCAAATAAATCTTCATCTTCATCTTCTGCTTCTGTTACCTCAATGATTCCAGCCTTATATAGTTCGGTCATTTCCCTACATTGCTTCGTCAAATGTACCCCTACATGATTCAAATTTTAGCTTTCAGTTACAGAATAATCAGAACACTCTGTTGGTTCTAGTACAGCACAGGGAAAGTAAATCACCCATTTCAAATCAATGAAACGCTTATGCTGTATACATTTTTAATTTTTAATTCCGCCTTGCGGTACTAGTCCCTTGCCTAGAATCCAGGATCGGTAGCTTTTCTTTGTGTAGACAAGCCAGCGCCGTGGGCGAGTTTCCCATGCCAAGTCTGCACAACAAACAGGGGGAACCCCCGCAAGCGGCTGGCTCGACTTGTTCGCGCAGCGTCTCCGATAGGAGAGGCGACTGGCGTGCGGTTTCTAACCGCCTTTTTAAGGTTAAGTTGATACCAATGAGTATTGCTGTGTCCCTACGATGTGTTGCATCCAAACGAGAACTGCTATAGTTTCTGCTTTTTGCAACGCAATCAAAAACTCTGCGTCATTTTTTATTACTGGCCTGTTAAACAAGTGAACACCTTCAAACCTTGATACTCAGGCAGTTAAATTATGGCTAATATGTCTCCAGCCTCTAGGCGTAGCAAGAGACACCAATTATTACAACCCACCTTCCGCACTCAGGACTGTCACAATCGGTTATTACTGAGGTAAATTCA
>JAVRCF010000162.1:0-8540 GCA_034530935.1 Aulosira sp. DedQUE10
CCATATAACTGCTGTGGCAACTGGTGGTATGCTAAAAATGTTCCTGAGTAACTTATTACATAAAGTCGTTTTGCTCGGCAACAACATTTTATTTTCACCACTTCAGCTTATAAATAAGGGAATATTTAGGGAATGAGCGGGCAAAATCAAAACCAGGGTAATTGCGTAGGCGCAGCCAGCCGCAGGCATCGCCAAAACTTAATATCGGAGACATATCCCCCATCTACACATGAGGATGCAAATGCAGACTCAAGGGACTTTTTCGCCGATATTTTTGCAGATTTTGAGCCGCAGAACACCACAGATGGCAGCTATAGGGGAACAATGGCGAAAATAAAAGCAACAGAACTACAGTATCAAGCAGTTTTTGAGCAGAAGTTAGTCGAAGCCAATACTAATTTAAAGAGGGATAGAATTAGAGTTACTATTAAACAAACTGGCAATTCTCTTCAGTTACGGGCTACCCTACCGTTAAAACCAGGCGATGCCTACGGCGGGCATTCGCGGAGCGTCTCGCAGAGAAGCCAACGCAGCTTAGGTAAGGAAAAAAAACAGTATGACTTGTCTCTAGGGATACCAGCAAATTTAGAGGGACTGAAAACTGCGATCGAGGAAAGTTACGAGTTAGGTAAACTAATTGCTCGCCATACTTTCGAGTGGAATGAGAAGTATTTAGGAATTAAATCTAGAGAGAAGCAAGAGATAAAAACTATTGGGGAATTATTAGATACATTTGCCGAAAAATATTATCAAACCCGTCAGAAAACTATCACCAGTCAAAATACTTTTGCTAACTATATATCTGTTATTAAAAGAAACTTTCCTTTAACCACTTTGACAACAAAAAATAATTTTGAGGAAATTATTAATTCATTTCAGGGAAATAAAAAAAATGAACTGATTGCAGTAACTTCTGTTTTTATTAAAACCTTTCAGTTGGGATTTCTACTTGATGTGACACGGGATCATGTCACCCCAGCCCATCGAGAAATACCTGACAATGATAAAATAGTATCTTCTTTTGACCTATTTGAAAAATTCGCCCTCAATCGCAAAAATACAAATATCACTGATGAAATAGACACCTGGGAAATGTGGCGTTGGGTATATGGAATGTTGGCAATCTTTGGGTTAAGACCAAGGGAATTATTTGTCGAACCAGATATTAATTGGTGGATGTGTCCCCAAAATATAGACCATACTTGGAAAGTCAATAAAAATACAAAAACTGGATATCGAGAAGTTATCCCCTTTGTACCAGAATGGATAGAATTATTTGATTTACAAAATCCCAAACCATTAAATATTTTAGAAAAAAAGGTCACAAAAATTGCATCTGTGCAAAATATTAATTGGATGCGGAGAGATATATCCAGATGGTTTAGAAAAGTGGGAATTGAGTTTCAACCATACGATTTGCGTCATGCTTGCGCGATTCGAGCGCATCTTCAGGGAATACCCATCAAAGCCGCAGCAGATAATTTAGGTCATACTGTTGATGAACATACAAAAACCTATCAAAGATGGTTTGGGATTGAAAACCGGAAAAAAGCCTTTGGTGAGGTAATTAGTCAAAAGTCATTAATTGAGTTCCAGAAGAATGAAATATTGGCGCTACGGATGGAGAATGAAAGGTTAAAGTTGGAGGTGGAAAAGTGGAAATTCTCAGAGAATGTCTAAAAATCCAGAGGACTGCGAACAGCTTTACCAGCACATTCTTAACCGTGGGTATAAATCATCGTGGTTTTGATATCCTTGTGTCCGAGTAATTCTTGATAGTAAAAATATCTTAAAAATTCTGTCTAATATACTCATTCGGATGTTATACGGAAAATTGATGGATATCAGCAATTAATATACTAAAAAACCTATATTTACGTATAAAATTGGGCATAGATGCGGAATAATTATAGATATCATTCTTTTTTGGATAATAGCCAGAAAACTTCTTGATATTCACTTGAATTTAAGTAATTTTTCATAAATATTGTGTATAATAAGCAAAATTAATTATATCCAGAAAATTATTTTATGACTAAAGTCTCTGTAAACCTTATATGTGCTTAGATCAGTTGATATGTTATACGGAAAGATTACGTATAATATATAGTTAAGTAATTAAGCTTCAAAGATGATATTAAAATTTAGGTGATCTAAATGTAAAATGCTATTTGAGAATAAAGCTGAAATAAAAAGTCTGAAGTCAGAAATTGAGCGTTTAAATGGAAAAATCCAATTTTTGTCAGGTCAAATAGAGCGCCAGAACCAATCTGAGAATAAAGCTGAAATAAAAAGTCTGAAGTCAGAAATTGAGCGTTTAAATGGAAAAATCCAATTTTTGTCAGGTCAAATAGAGCGCCAGAACCAATATGTCGTCGAATATATTCCCGAACTTTTTCGCAAACTTTCTTACGAGATTGATGTTAATCGAAGTCTTATCGAAAAAGCTATTTCCATAGCTAAGGAGAATCAGATTCAGATCGGTCAAATTAAAAATAATCAAATTAATATTCTCACTAGAGGAAGTTATGGTATCAATGATCGGAGTAACAACAAAATTCATCAGAAGGAGGAGCGTATAATGGGTGACAAATTTGAAAAAGTCCATAACTCCACAATTATTAATCGTTCAACTGTTCAAAATGCATTTAACAGAGTCCAGGCTGAATTTGATGATGAGACAGCTAACGCCTTAAAACGTGTGGAGGAAGAAATCAATAAGTCCGGAAATAAAGAAGCGGCAGAAAACTTTGAAGCATTTACTGAGGAGTTAGCAAAATCAGAGCCTAAAAAGTCCTTGCTTAAAACTTTATGGCAGGGTACATTAAACGGATTGCCTACGTTAGCTCAGTTAAGTGGTGTAGTGAGTCTTATTATGAAGTTATTCAGTTAGCCTGGAAGCACTAACGTATCATAGGCTTGTGCTTTTACTGTCTGTGCAAATCAGAAGTTACGCCTAATGTGAATTAAATAGTGCGATCGCCGATCTTGTAGGGTGCGTTAATGGAATGTAACGCACCTTTTTGAATTGGAAGAATCCCTTTCAAGCTTTCTGGTCAGCTAGAATGAGAGAATGATTTAATAAATTTGTTCGTATTTTACCCTTGATCATTCATATTTTACAAGAACTTGCAACACCTACCCAAATCAACGAGATGCTTCAAGCCAATCGTTTCTATATTAAAACAGCCGTAGATATACGTCAAAATAGAGCAATGGAAATTTTAGATCCAGCGATCCGGGAACAGGTAAAACAAATCATCCACAAATTATTAGGAGGCGTATGAATAACTGGACTGTAGAACAAATTGCGTTTCGGTGCGATCGCCTTTCTGTCCGTCTTGAACGATTGGCACAGAACTTTCTGCAAATGGCATCTCTCAGTTTGGATGGGGTTAATGGGGAAGGGGTACTTGGGATTGTTAGAGAAAGTAAAGTATTTTTAGAACTGACAGCCATTGATTTAGATGTGGACAGTGCCTTTGAATTAGCTCAAATACAACGTCAATTGTCTTGATGGCATACCCATTGGTTGGAGACTTGGGCAAGTGATTCTAGTCGTCTGGAAATTTCAAATTTGTCTCAAACCTGGGCAAATCGAATTAGGGAAATGGCAGGAGCTCTGGTTTAAATTCCCATCTCTTAACCTTAGATATTCTTAGAAGTAGAGTCGAGAATTTTATTGAACGTTGTGAAAATAACCTTGAGGATAATCAATCATGAATCTCAATGATTTGCCAGGAGCAGAGATAATCTTGCCTGGATTGAGGGATATTCACAGTGGTGAGTCCAATACAATTGGAGCATTGCTAGTGGCGATCGCAGCCATTCGTTTAACTGAAGCAGGTTTAGATATCCCCAAAAATCACCTAGTTCTAGAGCCAGAGCTAACCTTGTATGCACGTCTTCAAGATGAACGAGAGGATGCTTACCTTTACTATAATGCTTTGCTGAATAGCCTTAATAGCTTTTGTAATGCACTCGAACTCAGTTATAAATATAAGCCGTCTAACTTCACCATTAAACATCTTTGAGAACAGCGATCGCTCAATATCCAAACAAATCAATACTTCTATACTTAAGCTAAAATGTAATTATTCAAGATTAATATATTAATATATACGTATTTAAACTTACAAAAACCGCGCTTTATATTTCAAAAACAAAAAAAATTATACTTAAATACTTGTCTCGTGCATCCTTAAACTGCGATCGCTAGGTTAAAATGAGAGGGCGATCGCAAAGATTAGGAATTGAGAAGCGATCGCAGCACAACAAATCATTGGAGCAGACAGATATGATATTTTAGGTTTGAGTTGGGGGCGATACCTCCGGTAAGCTACGCTAACACCTAGCCGCTCAATTCAACCGTTATGCAGCTTGAATTCTTGGTAACGGCAACGGCTTAAAAAATTCACATTAACCTCAGCTTGAAATTTCAAAGATGAATTTATCTAAAGACTTGTTCCGCAAAGGTTTACCAGTTAGTTTTTCTCTTGTCGTAATCATGACTTTCCTTGCGCCGAAAGCAAAAGCTGAATATGCTTGCGGTGGCGCTGGTCCTGGAGAGATAGTGGTTGGGAGTACCGAAGGTGGGAATGGTGTCGCATCTGTTCTCCTTTGTGACAGAGACCCGAATTATCAAGAGGAGCCAGAAGATGGAGGGAGTGATAATTCTCGTTCTCGTTATTACGACCCTGAGTTTGCGGCTCTACAGTTTCAAGCCGCTTCTGCCATGATCAATTTGCAACAACAAGCTAAATTATTGCAAGATCCAAAGTATCTGAAATATCTATCAGGCAGTTGGAAGCTTTTTCCTACTTCAAGGTTAGAGGGGGTAAAATCAGGTAGCTATTGTGTTGCATCCTTTTTCAAGGCATCAATGGATCCAGAAGCTAAAAACGCCCCAGTAATGATCAATTTGTTGGGGCCAGGTGGCAACGAAAAGTTTGCTCTTCTTACATTTGCAGCCGAAAGTATTCCTAGACCTAAAACGATACAAACAATCACGGTTACTTTGATTCAAAACAATGACCCCCCTGCTACTGTCAAGGCATTCAATTACACAATGCCAAATCTGCCATTTGGGGTGATTGCTTTTGCTGTACCGACAATTGATGCAGCTTTAGCGGGGATAGAAGATGTCCAGAACTTTGATGTAAAAATAGATGGTAAGTCTGTTGCTAAGACCATGTGGCATAGTGGGCTAAAGGTAAAGGATGAATTCCGTAAGTGCTTGAATGGTAAACCTTATTCGGTAACGGAGATTGACATAGTGCCGGAGCGTTTGAAAAAACCATAACTCAGAATGATAGGAATTGTGGGTAATGCTTCATCATCAAAAAAGGGAAACTCGACTTTACTAGGCATGATGTAGATGCCTCTTGGCCATCCTGAATCATCTGCATCAGGATGTTTACAGCTTCCGTTGCGTCGTAGGGCGACCAAATCGGGTACTCTGATGCAGAAAAGATGACTTGTAGTTCAGCGTCTGGGATTTGTGTGGCTAGGAGTTTGAAGAGTGATAATTTGTCTGACTGACTCAGAATATCCATAGGACTTAAGCAAGAACTCTCTGAACACCTCTTTTCTTCGCATCCTTCGCGTTCTTCTCCTGTCGGAGACGCTGCGCGAACGCGATTCGTTATTTCATGATTTTGCGTAAGTCCTGATCCAAACCAAGAAATCAATAATTCAAAATACTCACGCCCGAATAACAGTAATCGCACGTTGATTTTCCGTCACCACAATCTGCGTTGATAAACGTTCTTCCATCGGTAGTGCATTTTTACGCCTGTCAAACACAAATAACCAACCAAAATTCAACCCCAAACGCGCTAAATAGGACTCTAATTGTTCAATACCTTCAGTTTGGGGGTCACGCTTTTTCTCTCGCCATACTTTTAACTCGATACCTAACGTTACATCTTTGTAACGCAGACATAAATCCATTCTGTCACTACCAATTGCATATTCCCTCTCCAGGGTTCCACCACCGTTAACAACACGATGCAAGAAAGCCATTAATACAATATGCGGTGCGATTTCATGATAGCCAGTGCTACCTAATAACGGTTCCCCGTGCTGTCGCCAAAATTTGATAAATGCTTCCAGTAACGCATCTATATTTAACTCCCCTTCTGGGGTCAACCAAGTTAGTGCAATCACTGGTAGGGAAGCCATTGGTGTCACAGTTAATACCCTGGGTAAAACTTCCCGATAAATTGGATTAGCAATGGTTAATCCACCTTGGGGGTGCATTTTACACAAACCCAAATCAATCACAAATTGAATATCATCGTTGGGTATATCCCCCAATTCCAAACCCGCTAACATTGGCTCGATAATCGCTTTTATCCTGGGTTCTCGTAAGCGTTCAGCTAAACTATCAAGATGAGTATCTTGACGGGTAATTAATATTTCTTTAGCTTGTAAAATATGCTCTTTTCTAATAGAAATATTTTTATCCTTAACCATTTTTTCCACAACTTCTTTAGCAAGAGCATTAACTAACCAAGGTTGTCCCTGGGTTAAATCAAAGGCTGTGGCTGTGGCTTCTGGAGTGAAAATTTGTCCTGTTTCTTCTGTATGTTGTTGATATAGTTCTTGCACCTCTATAGCATTAAAATTTCTCAGGGTAATCGAACTGACTTTAATATTAAAAGGACTGGATGTGTTTAATCTGTCACTACCACCGGATGCAACCTTATAATCCCGCACATCGCGCAAACCAATTAATCCCACAGATATGGGAAAATTTTCTGGACGACTGCGATAACCATCACGTAACTGTCGCAAAACCGAAATCAAGGTTTCGTCTTGTAAAGAGTCAATTTCATCAATAAATAATACCAAGGGACGCTCGATCGCTCGTGACCAAGCTCTTAAATTTTCGCCAATTCTCTGACCGGGAGCATTATAAACCCACATTGGGGGTTGTAGTTCTTGGGGTAGGTTATCCTCAATTGTATTCTGCCAAGCTCCCAAAATCGCCAATTCTGCTGCACCTGGGTCATGATTAAATGCACTTCCCACCTCTGCCGATACCACTACTGCTGCATAACTTCCAGTTGCGGTAAGTTGCTGCGCTAGGGCTAACATTGCCGTTGTTTTCCCCGTTTGTCGCGGTGCATGAACGACAAAATAACTTTCTTGTTCAATCATTACCGACAAGTTGGGGAGACGACTTGTTGCTGAGAGCGTATAGTGTTTGTCAGCTTTACACGGACCTGCAATATTGAACCAGCGAGACATGGGACTTTGGCAGTTGGCGGACACTTTGAGTTTAGACGATTTTGGGGTTGGGGATGGCAGGAAGGGCTAGTTGGGGATTTTTGTTTGTTTAAGCATCGGGTAGATATCCGAATCATTCCGTCTATTACCCGGATATTGCTATCCACCCAGATTTGGGTATTTATCCAGAGATTTTCTGTATAATACGCAGATATTGACGATATCCAGAAAACTTCTTGATATTATAGACATCTCCAAAAATTAATTATTCGTTGGCTGAAACCGTTACAGGACTTACGCAAGCAAAATTTGTCATTGCGACCGAAACGTAGTGTAGGGAAGCAATGCCAGAATTTTAGGCGATTACGTCGCTACGCTCGTAATGACGTAATTCTGTGACTTTTGCGTAAGTCCTACGTTATAGAAAGGTAGCACTACTACATCTCTACATTCATTTTCGGAGATGTCTGATGCTAGGTAGTGCTTTCAAAGATTTTCTTGAACTCAGCAAGATGGGGCGAGTATGTTCGCGGTGCGTGTCAATTCCATGAGTGTTTTACAGTGATTGGTGTTGGTGTAAATGTTCCAGGACAGAAACCAAGAGATGGGTATTCAAGTGATCTAGTTCTGTTACAGACACGAAACAATGAATGGTCAGAGGAGGATTTAAGGCAGGCGAAATACTGTAGAGATGAATTTGGCTTTTTCAAGAGTCCCAATAAAACGCATATCCACGAAGATGAGTATCCCGTACTAGAGAATACTGATGACACCTAACAACCCCAATGTAGCGGACGTACAGAGTCTTCGCGCTTCCTTTCAGTCATATCTACCGCCGCTGATTGGAATCGTTAAACACCTTTAAAAAAACGATCGCTTAATTTCCAAAGAAATCAATACTTTTATACTTAAATTAAATTGTAATAATTTAGTTTATAATATTATTATTTACGTGTTTGTATTTAGAAAATTGGGCTTTATACTTCAATAGTAGGAAAATAATTATACTTAACTACTTGCCTTGGACTTCCTTAACTGCGAGCGCAGCGATCACCGTTCGCGAAGCGTCTCGTAGAGAAGGCATCGCTAATCTAGGGTTAGGGAAAAATTAGGTAATACCTGAGAAAAGCAAATAACTTTTAGCAGAGAAAAATAAATGGATTTACTGCTTGCTATCTTTGCTTATGGTGTAGCTGACCGTGGGTTTATCGCCCAATTTAAGGAAAAACCAGGGAATCATTACACATATCCTGGCAAATCCTTACTATATAAGCAATTCCCCAATTTATTTCCATATAACTGCTGTG
>JAVRCF010000163.1:0-6379 GCA_034530935.1 Aulosira sp. DedQUE10
CCAACGCCAGTAGACTCTTGTGGGGTCAAACCCCCTATTCGCCAGCTGTATCCTTAAAGAAGTCGGGGATCTGATTGTTCACGAATGATTTAGGATTGCTCTAGATCAAAATTATCGAAAATCAATGCGAGGAGGGGGCGAAGAACAAACTCTAACTCCCCTCTTTGCTTGTGGGGTCGGGTTTTATTCTATGCAGCTTCATAGATAATTGGTATAACCTAGCAGTATTGTATTAAGATGCGGTTAATAAAACATAAAAATGCGAGGGAGTAGTATTCCCTCGCATGAAAAAAGCAAGTACAGCTTAGATAAATTCTAACTATTTTTTACAGTTGAATTTAAGCTGTAACTCTATTCAAATTAAACCACACTAGCTGAGAAAACAAAGTTATTTGCTGTGAGAGTAGTAGATGTAATTCCGAGTAATGAAACTAACTCTGAACTTCCTACTTTCACCAAAGTATCACTACCTTGTTGCAACAGAGTCAGGTCACTAAACTTAGCTACTCCACCAATACCACCAAGTCCAATTACATCAATTCCTGGGGTAAAGTCGGTGGCAATATTCTTGCTAGTGGGAAGGCTACCATTAGCAATCCAGAATTGATCAACACCAGCGCCACCAGTCAGGCGGTTACTACCTCCAGAACCAGCAAATAACACATCATCGCCATCACCACCAACTATGGTGTCATTACTGTTAGAGAAGAGTTTGTCATCGCCGGAACCACCGTAGAGTCGGTTATTTTTACCGTTACTAGTAATGGTGTCGTTACCGGAACCACCAAACAGAAATTGACCAGAACCTTCAATCACTTTCAAGGTATCAGAACCAGCAGCCCCGAACAGGTTATTACTACCGCTAGCTTCGACTACTGTGAGTTCATCATTATCTGCACCACCATCAGCATTAGTATTGCTAGCAGGACTATTAGTACCAACAAAAACTTGATCGTTACCATCGCCTGTAGATACAGAAGAGTCACTACTTACTAATACAGTGTCATCACCATTGCCGGTGAAAATTTTATTATCTTTGTTGGCAGTGACAATATCTGCACCATCACCTGTGAATAAGGTTTGATTTGGTTGCGTAGTAATATCATCGCTGGAGTTAGAACCAAACTTAATTTCTTCAGCTTTTGGCTGACCTAAACCAGGAGCAAGGTTAAGTGGCTTCTCCAACTTTAATAGCAGAATTTCGTTGTTGTCGATTTTGGGATTTTGAGGATCGTTCCCTGGACGACCTGTGGAGAAGGGATAGTTGTTGTCGTTAGCTACCAAAATGGTATTTTTGTCAACAACCAACACATCTTCAATAGTTTGGAATGGGAAGTCAAAAGTTTTCTTACCATCTCCATTCAGGTCGTTGGGATCTTGGATGTTTAACAAGTCTGCTATTTCTTCTTTAGCTACATAGCCCTTAGAGTCTGTTTTCGACAAGTCTATTTTGTAGATCCGCTTGAATTTAGCTGCTGCTCCTTGATTATTATCCCGTTCAATGACTAAGTACTCATTATCATTAATGACTGTTAAGTCACCGATCGCATTTGCCTGATTATCCAATTTGTAGTTGAGTTGTTTGCCAGTGTATTTGCGGCTGGCAATATCAAATTCGTTAATTCGCAAAGCACCAGTCGGATCGCCCTGAACTGTTCCCTCTAACAGCATATAGAGCTTAGTTTTGCTAGCGTTGATTGCGCCACCTTCAAAGCCTTTGGAGCCACCCAAGTTAGCAAAAGCTTTACCAGCAAGCACATCAGGATTTTGTGGCGATCGCACTATATTGTACTGAGGATCGCTCAGTTGATCTCTGACTTTATCCCCTGTGATTGGGAAGTCTGTAAAGTAAGCATCAACACCTAACTGAATGAACTGCTGAAACTCTAGTTCTGGCTTACCTTTGTAATCTGCTGCCAGGTATCTATCTTCATTGCGGAAGGTGTAGGGGTGAACCTGCAAACCTGCTGTGTGAGCATCTTGAACTAAGGTAGTGGGAGCTAACAGTGTCTTATCAGCATCATTAACGGTTCCATCCTTATTGACATCATCTGCCTTGCCATCACCGTTAGCATCAGTACCCTTGACGCTCACAATCATCCGTTTCCAAGGCCCAATACCATCAGCATATTTGGCAATTTCTGCCAAGCCTTCTGGAGTTCTCAAATCGCCATAGGTGCGTTTGTCAGCACTGACTTTGAGATCATAAGGCTGACTTTCGATGATTTTACCGTTGATGTCAATGTCACTAGCATCTAGAAGTTGCACCAGTGGGATATCTACTCCAGCCTTAGGCATGATCACATCATGCAGTTCCTTGAGGTTAGCTACTTCAAACGACTGGATGAAAATGCGGCTAGGATCAGTGAAGTTATTTGCCTTGAGCGTATCAATGAGTATCTGACCCAAATTTCGGTTAATCTTGGTGTCAGTACCTACATAGGTAGCTTCTTGAGCAGTATAAGTTGGATGCTTAGTTTCAGGGTAGATGCCAATCTTTTTACCTGTCTTAGCTTCCACGTCCTTAACTAAGTCAATGATTTCCTTCAAAGTAGGAATCTCAAGTTGACCGTTGTAAGATTGATCGCGGAAAGATAAACGCTCTATTGCTTTTAATTCTTTGATTTCAGCCAAGGTGAAATCTTCAGCAAACCAACCTGTAATTGGGTTTCCATCCAAATTTACTGTTTTCTTGCGATCGCTAAATTTGGCGATCGTGGCCACATTTGTGGTTGTATTGCCAGTATTTACAGTGCCATCAGCGTTCAAAATTGCTAAAGCAGGCTCATGGCGAGCAATTAGCACACCGTCCTTAGTAACTACCAAGTCAGGTTCAATAAAATCAGCGCCTTGCTCTATTGCCAGTTTATATGACTCAAGGGTGTGTTCTGGGCGATCGCCGCTTGCGCCTCTATGTCCCAGAACTTTCGGTGCTTTGCCATCTAAAGTCTTGAAGTCGTCAGGCGTAGCAATGGGAGCATCTAATAACTTACCACTGCTATCAAAATGTAGCAGGTATGGGCCAAACTCTTCTCCTATCCAGAAGCTACCATCTTTATCAACAACCAATGACTCAACATCAAAGTCAGCACCAGTTAGGAATCTTTCACTACTTCCTTCATTAGTAATTGTAAAAGGAACCTTTTTATCTGGATCGGATAGTTGGATGTAGTCTAAAACTTTAACGCTACCATCACCATTTTCAGTTCCCTTAAAATTCGGGTCTAAACGTTGGATACGCAGCAGAAAGTCTGCACTATTATCTTTGCTACCATAACCATTGTCTGACAGGAAGTAGAAAGAGTTACTGTTAGCAAATTGTACGCCGCTAAGGCCTTGTACTGGTTGTCCGGGGAAAGGCCCTGTTTTACCATTGGCGGAAATCTTGCTACCAGAAGCAGGCCCATCACTAAAGGTATCAGCCGGGAGAGAAGCAAAACCGACTAACTCAACTTTGGGCACTATTGAAGCAAACATGGTCTGGTAAATGTGGGTTTGATCGTTTAAACCCGCAATACCAGGAATCTGATAACCGTAAGCTTCATACCCTTTACCTGCCAAGCTATTTAGCACTTCCGAACCAGCACCTTGGTAGTAAACGGGTACTGGACGGTTGCTGTGGCTTCCCCAACCATATTTAACATTCGGATCGGAACCCCAGTAATGTCCAACTTCGCCTGGGGTATCCAGGTTGGTTAAAGCCTCTGCACCTTTATTTGTTACTAAAGTCGGAAAGTCACCGTTGAGAGTTAGGTAGTGATCGTGGTCAGCAGTAACGATCAGGAGGTTTTCTTCCCAACCACCATTTTTATTGATCCAGTCAATTGTTGAGCCAACTGCTTTGTCAAAGTCCAACGTGGTGCCGATCAGGTTGTCCATGTTGTCATCATGAGCAGACCAATCAATATCACCACCCTCAACCATTAACCAGAAACCATCAGGGTCTTTACCTAATACATTTAATGCAGCGTTTGTCAAGTCATTGAGTTTGGGGTTTTCGTTAACTTCTTTGGCAATAAAAGATGCATCAGTCTCCCCTGGAAGTAGTGGACGCTTGGTATCCACTTTTGCGTCAACACCTTGGTTAGTGAAAACGCTGAACATATCTAAACCAGTGGTACTGTAGTCACCGTTGGCAGAACTTACAGGCAAGTTACCGTTTTGACCACGCGCACCATACAGACCAAAGAGGCGATCGCCTTTTTCTGGATCAAGTGTCGCCGCAGTTTGGGCTAGTTTCTTAGCCGCATCCTGACCTCGTTCCAAAAAGGTGTAATCGTAGCGGTTATCAGTTGGTTTAGTGCTAAGTTCTTTGTAAGTATCCTTACCAATAAATTCGTTGCTCGTATTTGGCTCAACCCCGGTTGGTAATATATCTCCAGGCGCAGAGAGTGGATGACCACCACCAAGTAATACCGTTGGTTGATAGACCCGGAGTTCCTGTTGCAGGATGTTATCCAATGCAGGATAGTCGCCATCATACTTGCTGCGACGGTTAACATTAGCAGCAGCAGCCCCAGGTGTCGCATGATCTATGGGAACTGAAGTCACCAAACCAGTTGATTTACCAACACTGTTCGCAGTTTTGAGAATCGATTCCAAAGGGTCTTCAAAAATATCAACGCCAATAGCGTTGTTGTAGCTCTTGACCCCAGTGTAGAGAGTTGTAGCGGTGTTTGCAGAGTCAGGATAGCTGAATTTAATATATTCTGGGTCACTACCGGGAGTCCAAGGATTAACACCACCTCTAGCAGGGTCATAACCTACTAAATTACCAACAGCACCATCACTGACTTTTGCACCACCTGTTGGGGTATTCCCTGGGTTAAAAGTCGGGTCAAATTTGAAACCGGGGCGAACTGGACTTTCTCCGGTGATCGGATTAGTCGCGTCAAGCGCTGAGTTACCAGTACTAAACACTCCTTTGCTATCGGCGATCGTTGTGCCATAGGTGGTTACTAAACCGTAGCCTTGGAGTGTTTGAAAGTTCAGTCCTTGACCCTTTCCTTCTGTATAAAAATCACTTAGATTAGCACCTGTTTTACCATTTTGAATCTCTTTATATATGGATGCAGCACGAGCCATTTCCCAGCCCATACCATCCCCAATCATCATGATGACGTTCTTAGCCATGAAAGAGAATCTCCGTGTGTTTAACTGTATGCGATGGTCTTAGCTCTAGTGAAATCAAAGAATTAATCTAGTCATGGCAAAACTAATAGTTTTTGAGTTCAAAAATGTCATTTCGTTATAAAATGATTAACTCTGAAAACTTAACTATCAAACCTCACCATAATTGAGATATCACTAAAGCATATTAGTGAAAAATTCGTAGTGATATACGCAGCCCATATCACAAAAGTATTAACTTCTTACGAATGTTTTATGATTGCAATATCGCTCATCATATTTGCAGTGCAAGATTAAGAAAAATATAAGTTAAATAAAACAAAAAGTTAAAATATACCCAACTAAATTAGCCTGAATAATATTTTCATTTCCAGGTTAAGAAAAAAATAAGGCTAATAAAACAAAAGATTAAGTCTAATATAAACAAGTCTCATAATACCCTCAGGGCAACGGCGTGCGAATTGGCGCAATGGCACGCAATAGCGACTTTGCTTATCATGCGATGATTCAGGAGCGTTACCCTGTGCTGTCGGAGGCGTTGCTGTTTGGGGCATCGGCGATCGCTAACGCTGTCTATCATGCCACAGGCAAGCGCATCCGTGATTTGCTAATTACTCTAGACAAGCTGCTGTAAATAGGCGATCGCTCGTTTTTAAACTCAATCTAAATTGATTAACTTGCGATCGCTTCCAACGGGCGGTTACGCCATCGCAACTGGCTTTTTACGAGAAGGACGCTTGCGGTCTGATTTTTTCTTCAGTCCCACCGCTTGAGCTTGATCACTATCTGAGCCATATTGTCCGCGCACGACTTCTTTCATAGCTAATACAGCATTATGAAATTCCCATTGTGCTAATCGGGCAGCATCAGAAGCAGCACGGTATAAAGCTAGTTTCTCGGTTTCGATTTGTTTAGAAATCACCATTGCCTGATAAACTTCTTGTAACTTTGCAACTGAGGCATCAGCACGAGTTGTGTTGTAGGTGCTGACGGTTTGCAAACCGTGGAATGAGCTTATATCTTGACTAATGGTTTGAGGACGCAAACGGCGTGTTGTATCTTGGATAGTCATAGATGTATACAGTGGTACAGTATACATTTAATGTACCCATTGGAACAAAAAATTTATCAGTAAGATAAAGTTTTAAATCGGCAAGCTTAAACAAAGGGTAAGCATTGTGAATGCATCGGCTTGCATTGTGAATGCATCGGCTTGCATTGTGAATGCATCGGCTTGCATTGTGAATGC
>JAVRCF010000163.1:6479-8128 GCA_034530935.1 Aulosira sp. DedQUE10
ATCAGCTTGTATTGTGAATGCATCGGCTTGCATTTAAATAACAGGGCGATGCAAATATTGAGCCACTTGATGCTTTAGTGTTTGTAGGGGTGCGTGAACTTATTCAGGGATATTAACTTTTCTTGGTGAATATCCACGAGAGTTTTCCTTTTTTCTAGGCATGAGAATCGATTAGATGATTCAAATTTCCGATATATGGAATTGCGCCATATCTACCTTGAATATAATCACTCTCAAATGACGCATCGTTAAGTATATTGTATTCTGCTAGAAAGTACAAATCTGTTGCGCCATATCTAGTTTTTTCAGTAAACCAAATCTGATCTCTACGAAAAAGCTTATTGCTAAGTAAATTGGTATCGTGAGTCATAAATATTAACTGGGCATTATTTGAATTTGTTTCCTTAGAATTAAATAACTCAACAATTGCACGGCTGATCAAAGGATGAATACTAGCATCGAATTCATCAATGATTAGAAGTTTCCCATTTTTTAATGTATCAACAAGAGATCCTGCCAAAGCAAAGATTTTTTGAGTTCCCTCAGACTCTTGTTCATCTAAATCAAAAAGTTCTGTATATATATAATTTCCTTCCTCATCAAACTTTTGGTGCATAGTTTGAACTGAGCTTACTTTTGTTTTGCCATTTTTTATAGTGAATCTCTTGATTTTATCTACCATTTGAGTAGTCAATAAATCAATATTAACTTCCCTCTCTTCTACCTTTAAATCGCCAAATCCTAAATCTAATTTTTTGATGAACTGAATAATTTCATCTTTATTTTCGTTATTTATTAAACAACTAACTGTGTATCCTTGATAGCCTGTATCATCTAAAGCAGAGATAACTTTGACTCTATTTGTGAGCCAATCTAAGATTTTTTCTGCAATCTTGACATTAAATTGAGCAGATACAGACAAAAAGAGTGCATTATGTCTTGTTCTCTCCTGAATACCATCAGCTTTATATGTTTTGGAAATACTAATTTTGTCCTGTGTGCGCTCAAAAAGTTTAGTTTCTCTTGATTTAGGAACATAAAATAACCATTCAGAGACAACTTTGTCACGAGTTGCCTCGAATCCATATCTATATCTCTTGCCATTAATTAAAAATACTATTTCAAAAAAAGATGGTTTAGCTTCGGTTTCAGTGCTGAGTTGAAATCGCTCAACACCTATTTTTTCTGTGCTTTGAGTCTCTTTAGAAGAATTAACCATGAACCATCTCATGAAACCTAAAGCTTTAGCCAGGTTACTTTTACCACTAGCATTTGCACCATATATTGCAGCACTTTTAAGTAGTTTTAAATCATTATCTACTTCAAAAACGTTGTTTTCATCAAGCTTTTTATCTTGGGCGACAAGGTTAGCTGCCACCATACTAAAGGTGACTTGCTCTTTAAACGATCTGTAGTTGCCGACACTAAATTCAATGAGCATAGCATGAAGTTTAAGCTTAAGATAGAAATCTGTGAATAAATCGTAATTTACTGCTTTAAGAGTAGCAATAATTGGTTGAAGATGCTAAAGTATAAGATTGTTTTCTAACGTACATATGTACTGTTATCGAGATATACCGTTATGTCGCTTATGTTACAGCATTTACGGCTGTTATGAGGTACAGTAGCAGCAACTAGCAAACCAGTTT
>JAVRCF010000164.1:0-8077 GCA_034530935.1 Aulosira sp. DedQUE10
GGTAAAACCCAGATCTAGAAAGAAAATCCGATTTGTGTATACACCGTAGCCCATTGGGAGAGGGGAGATAGAGATTCAATTCCCCTTCTCCCATTGGGAGAAGGGGTTAGGGGATGAGGGAGTGGGGGATTTGTACAACGCTTGCCCGATATAATTTTTGGCTTAAGTTGACACCAATGAGCACTGCTAAACCCAAAAGCGCGGATCTATTTACCATCGACGCAATTGTCAATGCGTCATACTAATTCAAATAATGTTTGCGACACATAAATTATTCTTCAGGGCACAACAATGTAGTGCTACTACCCATCTATCGCATTCTGGTTTCAAACTGGTATAAGTCCTAATTCATTCACGAGGATAAAAGACTCATTAATGAAGATAAAAGCCTCATTAATGAAGATAAAAGTCTCATTCACGAGGATAAAAGACTCATTAATGAAGATAAAAGCCTCATTCACGAGGATAAAAGCCTCATTAATGAAGATAAAAGTCTCATTAGAGACTTTCAACCAAATTCCTGACTATAGCGGTTCCCATTCAAATCTGGTACACGATTATATCGCGAGGTGTAATACCAATTCACGAAAAACCTGATACAGATATATTTTCGTAAGGGTTTAGCAATGCTAAACCCCTACCCGCCTATTTGTATCATTATTAAAATGAAATGGTATAAGGGCATGGCAGTGCCCATGCGTGTCAACTTAACGTGAAACCCTTGCCAAGACATCATTTTAAGTTTTCTCTCTTCCCATCAAGATCCGCGTCACCCCACCCCGGTTTTGTCTAAAGCCAAAACCGCCCCTCCCCTTGGCAAGGGGAGGGGTTGGGGGTGGGGTAAAACGCTTGTAGGATAAGCCTTTAACCTTAAGTTGACACCTATCCCTACGGGTGTACCTCACGTAAACGAGAACCGCTATACGAACTTTCAAGGTGCGATCGCTTGACCAATACGCTTGAGAACTTGCAATATTTCATAGAGTTCTCTTTTTGATGTAAATAGGGCAAAGACTCGCGATAAGTCGTATTGTGGTATCTCTGCTTGCGTCAATTTAATAAATAAAATATCGTCCCCATTAGTCACCATGCCAAACACAGGTTTATCGGGGTGAGGGTTAGCCATCAAATAAGCCAGTGCTTGCGGTAAAACTGACCAAGCCGAAAGTGTGGTTTTTTTGGACTCTAACACCATTACCCAAAACTGGTTTTGCAGCACCAAAACATCAATCCGTCCCCGCAGCACCTCTTCGCCATCATTCAACACCAGTTCCACAGATGATTCCGCCTTAATTTTAAAAGGCGGGTCGTAAAATCCTGCTAGCGCTAGCAAGGGGGATACTACCAATAACATTACTGTCCCCTCTAGTAAATCACCTTCACCACGGTGATAGAGATACCTACGCCGCAACACATCTAAAGCGGCTTTTTCAGCTTCAGTAATTTCCGGTAATCCCTCAAACCACTCTGTAAAAAATTGCTCAGACTCAATACGAGCTAGACCAAAACGAGTTTCGGCATCCGTTAAGCTGGTAATCGCGTCTGTAATTGCTACTGTCTGGGTCATAACTTTTTCAACCAAAAGTTAGGGAAGAAATAACTCACAAAAAGGTATGACAATTTCCGGAAAAGCTAACGGTGCTATAGCTGCATCTTCAGTTAGCACAGTTATTTCTTGGTAGCCTGACTCTGCTGGTTGACGCAAAACATAAACTTGGCGTTCAAGAACATCTAAAATCCAGTACTCTGCAATACCTGCTTTGGCATAAATCAGAGCTTTTTCTTCTCGATCAATATTAAAAGTACTATAGGAAACTTCAATTAACAGTAATATTTCTGAAGGCGTAGGGTGATGATCGCCATAAGCGGCTGGATCAATGCGGACTACAGCGATATCTGGTTCTGGTTCAGAAGTAGACAAGGTAATGGGTAGCTGCATCCGAACATGAGCTTTTCCTGTTAGTTGTGTTTTAAAGTAATCGGATGCGCGTTGGGTTGTACCAGCATGGGGTGGTTTTTGTGGACTCATTTGAATGATGCGACCATCTAAGAGTTCAACTTTATCATCAGTAGTTAGAATACCAGCGTCGATCATCCGATGATATTCTTCTACCGTCCACAAGCGGTTTTGAGTCGCAGTCATGGTTATTATCCCCCTTTTGTGCAGCCTACTGTTTTTTATTTTCCCGTTTTTTTAATTGAGATGGAATAGAAATACTATAGGAATCCGGTTTGATTTTTGACTTACTTAGAGGATGTTTGAAAAGTCATGATTGATGTATCAAATATTTTTTACCCCACCCTAACCCTCCCCTTGGAAAGGGGAGGGAACTAGATTTCCGGTCTCCCCCCTTTCTAAGGGGGGATTAAGGGGGGTGATTTTAATCACAGCTAACCACTTTTCAAACAACCTCTTAAGGTGGATTTAGATCCCCGACTTCTTTAAGAAGTCGGGGATCTGAAAAGCAACTTTTTATTTACTACTAATAGCCTCATAATGATTTTTGTAACTAATAAGCTTGTTTTGCACCTCTTTGGATACAGATGTACCTTCAGGAATGCTTTGTAATAAATCAATTGCTTCTTGTAATTTAGCTTTTGCTTGCTGTAAAATTACTGATTCTGGTGGCGCATTTTTGACAATAAAAGCAGCTTCCACTGCTAATTTTTGAGCAGAGTCTAAGTTGCTATTGGCTTTCTTTTCATTCACAACCCTCTGGCTAATAGCGGCATAATTAGCACGATAGTTAATTAATTCTTTCTTAGCTTGAGTAGATACAGATGTCCCTTCCGGAATACTTTCTAATAATTGGACGGCTTGTTGCCATTTGCTTTCTGCTTGCTGCCAATCTTTTAGAGGTAGTGCTGGTTTTTGCACTATTAAGGCAGCTTCTAGACCAAGTTTTTGGGAAACTTTCAATTTATCTACAACATTTTTTGGCTGTTTTCTACTTAAATTTCCTGGCTGAACTTGGGTAATTCGATTATAAATTGTCCAGCCACCAAAGCCTAAACCTAATAGACTGGAGGCGATAAATAAAATTGAACTTATCCGTTTTCGTGCTAAATATTTTGCGGCTCTTTCTAAGGGATTACTTTGCGCTAGATTAACTATGGCTTGTTCTGCCTGCAATTTTAGGCTGTTAATATTTTCAATTAAAGTATTAATATTATTTTTATATAGTTCGCAATCATTGATAAACTCTGTCAATGGTTTAAACTTGCCCATACTAGATATAATGAACCCGTATTCATCGTTAAACCATTGTAGTTCCAAACCATTCTTTCCAAAAAATAATGATAGCCCTAGCAAGATGCTTAAAATATTTTGACCACTTTTAAGGTTATCGAATACTATAGTTAATCTGTGCTGAATTTCTAATAAGTCTTCTTGCTGCTTATTAATTTGTTGAATTTGCTGGTTTAATTTTTTAGTATTACCAAATGCTAAATTAATGGGAATTGCTTGCTCTATTGCTTGGTATTTCTCTGGAATACTAGGATAGTTAATATTACAATTGAGTTGGCTAATAATTTGAGAATCACTTAAAATATCTCCAGCTATAGACTCAAGCAATTCACCCCACTCATACCAGCGAACAAATTGGGTTTGTAACTCGGTTAATGAAAGTTGTTTGTGAAAATTGCCAAATTTTTCGACAAGAAACTCTTTATCTGCGGAAAAATCTTCAGGGATTAATACTTTTCTGGCTATATCCAAAGAAATAGCATTGAATCCGGCATGATTAGATTTTGTCACATCTAATTCTTTAGCGATCGCCACTTGCTGATTGTGTAAGTTTTCTTGAACCTCATTTAGGCGTGTGATTTCTTGCTGAATTTGCTCAGCGTCACCAACAGTCAGCTTTAGTTCTTTAACAAGTTTTGGCAGTTCATTCAGCAGCTTTTCTAATTCAGCCATAAATATCCCTTGGGGATTGTTGCAAGTAGATGCCAAACAATTAAAATTACGATGCAGCGAAGTTACGGCTTAATTGAAAAATAACCACGCCCATTGCACACCAGTACCGCTACGCGGAAGTCAAAAGTCGTCTTGAAAAGTTTGCTCAACGGGGGGAACCCCCGCACGCAACTTTTCGCAAAAGTCAAAAGACTTATATTCTCGGCTTTTGCGCCATTCTAAATTTACAAAAAGCCTACAGCATCTACCTCTTACTTTCATACTTCAGCCTTTATACTTCCGCCTTGCGGTACTAGTATCCTAGTTGATTGACAAATCTCAGGATTTACAGAGATATATTTCCCCGAAATCCTGCTAAAGTAACAAACTTAGTGGAAAATTGCAGAAAAATATCACAAATAGCCAGTAGCTAACGCATGAATGAAACTGATTTAGCTTTTACCCCAGCACTGGAGTTGGCGCAATTAATCCGCCGCCGGGAAGTGTCGCCGCTAGAGTTGGTGAATGTATATTTAGAACGGATTGGGCGGTTAAATCCCCAACTAGGTAGCTATTTTACGGTAACTGCAGATTTAGCGATCGCAGATGCTCAAGCTAAAACAGAAATACTCGCAACTACCTCAGAGTTACCGCCATTTTTTGGAGTGCCAATTTCGATTAAAGACCTTAACCCAGTAGCTGGTGTACCTTGTACTTACGGCAATCCAGCTTTAATTAACAATATCCCTGACTATGATGATGGGATAGTAACCCGCATCAAACAAGCCGGATTTATTATCCTGGGCAAAACTGCCACTTCAGAAGTTGGTTCATTTCCTTACACCGAACCTATGGGATTTCCCCCAGCGAGAAATCCCTGGAATCTGGAATATACACCAGGCGGTTCTAGTGGTGGTGCAGCCGCATCAGTAGCAGCTGGATTGAGTGCGATCGCGCAAGGTTCCGATGGCGGTGGTTCAATTCGTGGCCCTGCGGCTTGTTGTGGTTTGGTAGGAATTAAGCCATCACGAGGTAGGGTAAGTAATGCACCTGTAGGCGATCGCCTTTCGGGGATTGCGACTAATGGGCCGATTGCGCGGACTGTTGCAGATGCGGCTGCACTTTTAGACACAATCTCCGGTTACATTACAGGCGATCCTTACTGGCTACCCGATCCGGAAACTTCCTTTCTCTCTGCGACTGAGAAACCACCGCAAGAATTGCAAATTGCCTATACAACGATTATCCCTCCCTTGGGTGAAGCAGATAGTAGCTGCGAACAAGGAGTTTTGCAAACAGTCAAGTTATTAGCACAACTAGGCCACAAAGTTGAACAGAAATCGCCAGATTTTAGTGGATTAATTGAACCGTTTCCCATCATCTGGCAAGCCGGGGTAGGCGCTTCGGGAATTCCGGCTGAGGCTTTGCAACCAATGAATCGCTGGCTGTTGGCGCGATCGGGTTCTGCTGGTGAATATCTGCAAGCAGTATCACAAATGCAAATCGCAGCACGGCAAATTGTCGGGTTTTTCCATAATGTTGATGTGCTGGTATTGCCAGTTTATCTGCATTCCCCAATTCGAGTCGGCGAATGGGCTGACTTAAGTCCAGAAGACACACTCAAAGAGATGATTAACTGGGTAGCCCCTTGTCCCGCAGCGAATGCCACCGGACAACCGGCGATCGCACTTCCTGTAGGATTTGATAGTAATGGTTTACCCATTAGCGTACAGTTAATTGGCAAACCAGGCGCGGAAGCAACACTCATCAGCCTCGCCGCACAAATAGAAGCTGCAAATCCTTGGCTTCAGCATCGCCCAGCCATTGGGAGTGACAAATAAAAAAATAACCAATCGCTTTTGAAGCTGGGGGAGATGGAGAGGCAGGGGGAGAAGAATCTGATCATTGCGTTAGATGCGGGAATTGGATGATTTAATTTTTGGAATTCCTAATGCTATGCAGGCATCCTTAGAACAACTCTCTCAAATTACCGTGTTTGCAGGTTTAACAACAGCAGACAAAATCAGTTTGCAACCCCAAACTCAAATGCAACACTATAGCAAGGGAGAGATTATTCTCCATGAAGGCGATGTCTATCGACAAGCCGCTGCGCGTCTACGCCTACCTGCCAAATTATATGCTGTTGTCGGTGGTTCAATTCAAGTTACCAAAACAGCAACCACAGGCAAAGAAACCATTCTGCGTAACTTAGCAGTAGGAGAAATTTTTGCTGCGCCTGCTTTGTTAGGCAATGGAATTTCCCCTGCGACTGTAACAGCTGAATCTGAGTGTGAAATTGTCACTGTAGAGCGAGATGCTTTATTAAAAGCCATACAACAAAATCCTGAGATTGCCCTACAGATGTTGATGGTTTTTAACAATCGGATTCAGCAATTACATGAAACAGTGCATGGATTAGTTTCTGAAAGAGCCATTGTCAGGCTGGCCAGATTAATTCAATATTATGCCGCCGAATCGGGAACTGAGCGAACTACAGAAGGCGAGACTTTAAAAGTTAAGTTATCTTACTATTGCATGGCTCGCAGTGTTGGTATTTCTTACGAAGAATGTGTGCGTTTAATTAAAACCCTCAACTCGATGATTACCTACAGTCGGGGTGGCAAGATTACGATTCTTGATAGCAATAAATTAGATGCGATCGCTCTTGGTGGCATAGAGTAAGGGACTTCCAAATAAAAAAATAATCAATCGCCTTGGTGAGCAGGGGGAGCAGGGGAGAAGAAATTTGATAGACAGATAAATCATTCGGAGGGCACAGCACTGCTCATACGTGTCAACTTAACGTGAAACCCCTATCCAGGCGTGATTTTACATTTACTCACGTACCATCAAGATCCGCGTCACCCCACCCCAGTTTTGTCTAAAGCCAAAACGTCCCCTCCCCGCCTGCGGGGAGGGGATTAAGGGGTGGGGTAAAACGCCTGTGGGATAAGCGTTTGAGCTTAAGTTGACACCAATGAGCACTGCTGTGCCCCTACCCATGTGTCGCATTCTTTTTTCAAATTGGTATTATATTCGATGCAGGAATTGAGTAATTTATTCCTTGGAAGTCCCTAGTGCGATGTTGGGGTTTGTCCTCTTCATCTCCCTCATCCCCCTCATCTGCTCAATCCCCAAAAGCATGACAAATGTCATTCGGCAACATGACAAATATCATGCTCAAGTCGTGACATTTATTCGATGGAACTAACCTGTTGACTTAGATAAATTAAACCTGTCAACTTGTTGACAACGCCAATCTTGATTGTTTTCGGTTAAGGGAGAAAGGAGATAGAAAAAACCTTTCACCCTTACCCTTTACCCTTTTTGCCAAACTAATACCTATTTTAAAAAAGAATACTACACATAGACATTCCCCAATCCTTGTTATGTATAGCTTTATTTTTGAATATTCCCAAGAGGTAGCACTTATGAAAATTGATGAATCTGCTAAAATTCGCCTGTTAATCGTTGACGACCAAAGTCTGATTCGTCAAGGATTAAAAGCAATGCTAGAACAAGAACGTGATTTGCAGGTAGTCGGGGATGCTGAAAATGGCAAAGTCGCCCTAGAGAGGGTTGCAGAACTCCAGCCTGATGTAGTTTTAATGGATCTGCGGATGCCGGAAATGGATGGACGAACTGCAACAAAACTCATTGTGCAAAACTTTCCCCATATTAAAGTTCTGGTCTTAAGCACATTTGATGATGATACCTCTCTTGCAGGGGCTATGCGGGCGGGCGCAAAAGGATATTTGCTCAAAGATATGCCTTCAAGTGAGCTAGCAAATGCAATTCGCTTTGGGCATTACGGCTATACTCAATTTGGCCCAGGGTTATTTGATAAACTCTTAGCCAAAGAAACATCTCCAGATGGAACCAGGGAAAACTCCGCCCCAGCAAAGTTATCTGAACTTACCGCACGAGAACAAGAAGTTCTAAATTTGATTGGCGTAGGCTCAACAAACCGCGAAATTGCTCAACAGCTTTATATTACAGAAGGAACCGTCAAAACTCATGTGACAAGTATTCTCAATCGTCTCAATCTCCGGAATCGGTCACAACTTGCTATTTATGCAAATACCATAAATAAGAAATCTGCGCCTAAGGGAGAGGTGATAGGTAATGGGTAATTGGTAATTGGTAATTGGTAATTGGTAATTGGTAATTGGTAAT
>JAVRCF010000165.1:0-8044 GCA_034530935.1 Aulosira sp. DedQUE10
GTTTTGTCTAAAGCCAAAACGTCCCCTCCCCGCAAGCGGGGAGGGGATTGAGGGGTGGGGTAAAACGCCTGTGGGATAAGCCTTTTAGCTTAAGTTGACACCAATGGCCAGTGCTCCTCTACTTTTGCACTTTATTTAATCCACATTTCTAAACATCTTGTCTCATCGGTCGAAAAAACGCTAAATATAAGGTTATGACCGTAACTACCTATAAATGGACAGTTGAACGCTATCACCGAGCAATAGAAGCAGGCATTTTTGACGACCAGCCCATTGAACTATTGCGCGGCGACCTGATTGTTATGCCCCCAGAACGAGAACCCCATGCCTACTACAATACAGAAGCCGCCGATTATATCCGCGCACTGCTTGGTGAAAGGGTAAAAATCCGCGATGCTAAACCCATCACCCTACCGAACAACTCAGAACCCGCCCCCGATGTTGCGATTGTCAAACCTTTAGGTGAGGTTTATTTAGAACATCATCCCTACCCCGAAAACATATTCTGGATTATCGAATTCTCCCATGCCACCCTCAGTAAAGATTTAGGTGAGAAAAAGGAAATCTACGCAGAAGCTGGCATTGTTGAATACTGGGTTGTCAACCTAAAGACTGTGCAGTTACGAATATTTCGTGACCTGAAAAATGGGCAATACACCACAGAACTGACACTAACCGCAGGTAATATCGCCCCCTTAGCCTTTCCTGATGTATCCTTCCAAGTTGAGCGTCTCATAGGTGTAGCGAAAAGAAAAAGCGTTTCCTGACAAGCGTGAGGCACACCTGTAGGGGCACAGTTCCCCCTGCTCCCTTCCCCCCTGCCTCTGGTTAACTCTTGATCAATCATTTCTGATGCGCCCAGCTAAAGAAGCAACTATAAATAGCAATTGAGCAGCTTGGACGGGTTTGGCGATATGCATTTGATATCCTGCTGCCATAGCTTCTGCCCGCTCTGCATCTCCAATATAGGCTGTGAGGGCGGCGGCGGGAATTTGCCCCCCAGCCTCGGCATCTAGCGCCCTGACTTGACGAATTAGATCGTAACCATCTTCTTCTGGTAAGCCGATATCAGACAGCAGTACGTCGTAGCCATTGGGGTTTGCTGCCAGCGCTGCTAAAACTTCTCTTATTGAGCCAACTGCTGTGACTTCGGCTCCATACTGCGCCAGGATAGCTGTGAATAACTCACGGATATCGGCTTCGTCATCACAAACAAGTACCGACACACCTGCTAACGATGTAATATTCTCAGTTGGTACTTGCAGATTACTTGGGGAAATGATTCGCTCTCTCGTAATTGGCAAAGAAATTTCTTTAAGACTAGCTTGTAACGGTAGCCTGATGCTAAAAGTCGCCCCTTGTCCTTCACCTTGACTTTCGCCTACAACTGTACCACCGTGGAGTTCTACTAAATTCCGCACAATTGACAATCCCAGCCCCAGTCCATTATTAGAGCGCTTTCTGCTACCATCACCTTGACGGAAGCGCTCGAAAATATAAGGGAGAAAGTCAGCTTTGATACCCTGCCCTGTATCAGTAACTTGAATTTGAGCGTAGGCATTCGTGTACTCTAGGGCAATATCAATTCTGCCGCCAGCTGGGGTAAATTTGATGGCGTTAGAAAGTAAATTCCAAATTACCTGCTGTAAACGAACGGGATCGGCGGTGATTCTGATATTTGCAGGATCTAGCCGGGATTGAATTTGAATATTTTTGGCTTGTGCTGAGAGCTGGACAACCTCAGTCGCGGCTTCAATCACTGGAATCAAGGCAATTAACTGAGCATCCAGACGCAGCGTACCTGAGCTAATGCGTGAGATATCTAACAAATCACCAATTAACTGGGCTTGAGTCTGGGAGCTGCGCTCAATAGCTTCTAACCCTTGATGAAGGATATTAGCATCGATATCTGGCCTCTGTAGCAACTGTACCCATCCCAGCAAGGAATTGAGGGGATTTCGTAGTTCGTGAGAAAGAATCGATAAAAACTCATCCTTGGCGCGGTTAGCTATTTCAGCTGCGACGCGGGCTGACTGTTCTTGAGTTAAAAGTTGAGTGCGTTCTACTTCCAGTTGCTTTTGCTGGGTGATGTCTTCAATCACCAAGATAATCAATTGCATCTCATCGATTTGTCGTATTTTCCGGGCATTGAGGCGCATAATTTTGTGCCCGATTGACTCGAAGTAATGATCAACTTGGAAATCTTGAAATGGAACATTGTTAGGCAGAATATCTTCTAAAAGCGATCGCAACTGGGGTATATTCCACTGCCCGTTACCAAGCTCAAAAATCAGGCGCTGTTCTGTTTCTGTGGGCAGAACTTGGAATGTTTCGTAAAAAGGCTGATTGGCTCTAATCACACGTAAGTCTAAATTCAGCACCACTATAGATTCCTGCACGGTATCTATAATTCCTTCTGCGTAATCTCTGGATGCTCTAAGCTGTTCGGCGCTGCGTTTGAGAGCATCTATGTCAAGCAATACAACTACAGCACCGTCAATTTTATTATCTATTGTGCGATAGGGACGGATTCGCAAATCATACCAATGATCTTCCTGGTCTTGTACTTCTTGAGATTTAAAGTTGAGGTTGCCAATTACTTCTAAAATCTGTGGCTCTAAGTCAGGAATATTCAAGTTGTGATTAATATCACTCATCGGTCGCCCCACATCCGTGGTAATCAGGTTAAAGATGATCCCAGCAGCAGGAGTAAAACGCCGAATCCGCAAATCTCCTCCCACCATCAAGATGGGAATATTAATACTACTGAGCAGATTTTGCAAATCGTTGCTTACCTGAGTTGACTCCTGATTGCGCCGTTGTAGTTCGTCGTTGATTGTGTTTAGTTCTTCGTTAGTTGCCTGAATTTCTTCTTTGGCTGTTTCCAGTTCTTCATTAGTGCTTTGCAATTCTTCATTGCTGGAGAGGATCTCTTCGTTGGCGGCTCTAATGTCTTGATTACTAGCTTGCTGTTCTTCGATGATCGATTGCAAATGCTCTTTGGTAGTTGCTAGCTCCTGTTTAAGTCGTTTAATTTCTTGCTGGGTACTAGTTTTTCTGCCCTGCATTGAGGTAAATTTGCGATCGCTAGCTGAATCTAACTCAGGAGTTATCAACGAGGGCATATCTTCAAACAGTACTAAAAAGTAGCGTTCTTCAGCATTGGCAGATTTAAACGGCACAACATCAACCTTTACCAGCCTGACTTGATCGTTTTCTCTAATTTCGATGCCTTCCTTTATTATTGCTACATCTCGCTTTTTTGCTTGGTGGATGACAGTGCGGAGTTCTAGCCGCAATTCCTCTGTTACCATCTTCAGCAAGTTAAAGCTCGGCCTACCTGGTGCTGGTTGCAAATAAGAACTAGTTTGTCCGCGAAATTGCAAAATCTCCAAATCGCTGTTAATCACCACACCAACTGGGGCGTATTGGCTCAACACAATTCTGTCAGCTTCTTTGTGCATTTCTAGCTCATGCAGGGTTTTTTCGCTGACTTGTGGCTCAGATGTATTGGTTTGGGAGGGATAGCTGCTGGGGAGCAAATCTATGGACAGACGAGCAGTTACCATTTTTCGGGAATAAATCTTGTACTTTCTGTCCAGCAGAACAAACAAGTCTAAAAATTCCCCTACTGTCTCGGAGGTGCCTAACATTAGAAAGCCATTGGAATTGAGACCATAGTGAAATATGGGCAGCAGCTTCTTCTGTACAGTGGTTCCCAAGTAAATTAGCACATTTCGACAGGTAATCAGATCCAGCCGCGAAAAAGGTGGATCGCTGATCAGATTTTGCCGAGCGAATACACACAACTCGCGCACTGGCTTGCTAATCTGATAACCACCCTCTACCTGGACAAAAAAGCGCTGTAGACGTTGTGGAGAAATATCAGCTATTTGGCTATGCTTATAGATGCCGAGCCTGGCTTTTTCAATTGCTACATCATTAATGTCTGTGGCGAAAATCTGAATGGGTGTATTGAGGTTCTGATTTTGGAGAAATTCCAGCAAGCAAATGGCTAGAGAGTAGGCTTCTTCACCTGTTGAGCATCCCGCTACCCAGATGCGAATAGGCAAATCTGATCTACTTTGCTTGGTAATAGCCGGAAATACTTTTGTTTTTAAAGTTTCAAAAGCTTCGGGATCGCGAAAAAAACTGGTGACGGTGATTAGCACATCTTGATATAATGCTGTCACTTCTGCCGGGTTGTCCTCGAGATAGCGCACATAATCCTCAAGCCTTTCGAGCTTGTACAAAATCATCCGCCGTAGAATGCGCCGCTTGAGCGTGTTTTGCTTATAATGGTGAAAGTCAACCCCTGTAGCATTTCTGAGCAAGCTAAAGATTGTTGAGAGAGCATCCTTGCTTTCCAAGATGACATCATTTGCTGGTGCTGGAGTTTGGCTATGGACGAAGGGATGACGGCTAAGCTTTGCTAGTTCTTGGGCAATCTCTCGTGGGGTGAGGATAAAATCTACAGAACCCGAAGCCACAGCCGTGTTGGGCATACTACTGATTTTTGCCGATTCCTCAGTTTGGGCAAAGGTAATACCACCACATCCTTTGATGACTTCTAAACCCCTTGCGCCATCTGCATCGCCCCCCGACAACACTACTCCAATTGCTTTGTTTCCCCGCTCCTCTGCTAAGGATATAAAGAAAGCATCGACTGACATAAATTGCCCGCGAATCTTGTCTCGGGGAGTCAGTTTTAGTACCCCTTGAGAAATAGTCATTTTGGCATTGGGTGGAATCACATAGACGTGATTCGGTTCCACAACCATACCATCCTCCACTTCTTTTACAGGCATATCGGTTGCCCGCGAGAGAATTTCAGTCAACAGACTTTTATGACTAGGACTTAAGTGCTGAACTAGCACAAAAGCCATGCCAGTATCAATTGGCAAATGACGCAGTAATTCTGTGTAAGCCTCTAATCCCCCAGCAGAAGCTCCCAGCCCGACAATCGGAAATAATTCATCCTGTTGATTTTCCTGCTCGTCATCGGATGGTTGAGCATTAGGGGAATTAGATTGAGATTTTTTCGTAGATCGCCTCGGGTTCATGATCTGAGAGTTTATAAAGGGACGTAGGCAGCTACGGTGTATACACAAGTCGAAAATTTCACGCTGAACCTATATTCCGCCTCTTAATGAATTAAGAGGCTAATAGAGAAAGTCCGTTGAAACGGACTCAAGATTGTCTTAATTTATCATCTAGTCCTCTTGAGAGGACTTGTGCTATTAGAGAAGGAATTCATTCCGAGGCGGGATGGATACACTCCGCCAAGATTTGTGTATACACGGTAGTTGCAAAGGGGAGGGAACTGGAGAAAGTTTTCCCCCCTTACCAAGGGGGGATTAAGGGGGGTAAAACCCAGATCTAGAAAGAAAATCCGATTTGTGTATACACCGTAGCCCATTAATGGGAAGGGTTAGGGAGGGGTAATTCAAAAGCACTGGTAGTGATTCCATAACTTGTGTCTACACCGTAGCCTTAGCAAGGGGGTCTTGTTATGTGCATCTTCATACAGAATTGGTATAAGGTCTTACTTCTTAAGAATTTCTGTGCGTAAACGCCGGAGAGCGTCAAATTCAATTATAAGATTTTACTTCTTAAAATATCTCAAGTTATAGCGGTCTTGATATTTGGCAATATAATCTACATTTCGCCGCTCTAATGGTGATAGTAATTTACTCGGAAAGTCCTTAGCTGAATGTGTAGGTTTATACCACGGCTGCTGATTAAAATAATCTTGTATCCCAGGAGTATCAAAGCGCCGACCATGAACAGCAAACATCCAATTTCGCATAATATCTAGTTCCAAAGCATCTTTACCTTGCAAATCTGCATCTGTAACTGGTCTTTGGGAAAGCCAGGAATAATCGGTGGCCGTGGCGTTGCTAACTGGTGTTGTGGATGGCGTGGTATCAGGTGTAGATGTGCCAGCAATTTGTTTAAAATAAAATCTATCAGCCGATACATTGACATTTTTACTAGCAAAAGCACAATAAGCATTGGGATGATCTTGCCCGTAAGATTTGAGTTTGTCTATGCAACTATTGCGATCGCTAAACTGACTCACATACACTGCAAATAATTGCTGATCTGATAAGTTGGGATAATTTGGTATCCAAAAGCTGCCAGCTTGAGAATAACCCTGACTCTGTAAAGCTTTCACTTGCAGATTAGCGGCTGGTAATTTGGCATAGGCTGAATCTGACAGGAAATAAAAAGCACTAGGCTGTGTATTATAGACCTGTGTTTGTTGAGGAATCGGAGTATTGCTTGCAGATGCGGTTGGCGATGGTGAAGTAAGAGAAGGCGTAGACTGATTTAAAGCTGTTGGCGAATCTTTTGGTAACACCTGACTAATAATTATAGCTGCACCAATTAACCCACCTGCAATTAAACCACCCATAACCAAACCATTGCGATTACTATTTTCAATTCTCGGTGGTTCAGTTTTTGGCGGTTCAGTTGGGCGAGGAGTTACAGGAATAGTTGGCGACGGTGGGACAGTTACCACAGGCGATTGATGAAAAAATGGTTGCGTCGGTGGAATAGGATTTGCTATGCTCTGCAAAGCATCTAGCATTGCTCTGGCTGTAGGAAAGCGATCGCGTGGATGATAGGCGATCGCTTTATCAAGTATGTCTGCCATCATTGTACTGATATGATTAGCATATTGTCGCCACATAATATCAGCCGTCTGGGGATCTGTTTCTATTTGTTGCGGCTGTCTCCCAGTCAGCAAATAAATTGCCGTCATGCCGATACTATATAAATCACTAGAATAAACTGGCCTCCCGGCTGCTTGTTCGCTCGACATATATCCTGGTGTACCAATCACAATCGAGCTCTTAGGATTTCCTTGAGAATTCACTACCGTTCCCATCGATTCACGCACCGCACCAAAATCAATTAGTACAGGTTTGCCGTCACGATGCCGCACAATAATGTTATCTGGTTTAATATCGCGGTGAACAATATACTTACCGTGGACATATTCCAACACAGGTAACAAATGTAGCAATAATTCTTGCACAGCGTGTTCGCTAAATAACCCCTGCTGCTGCAACTTCGCCGTTATGGTATCACCTTCTACCCACTCCTGAACCAGATAAAATTGCCCAGATATTTCAAAGTAAGCATACAACGTAGGAATTTGGTCTGTTGCACCGCCAAGTTCTTCTAAAATTGCCGCTTCCCGTTGAAACCGTTCTTGCACCAGTTGGTAAATCTGCGGATTATTTTGAATTGGTCTCAGCTGTTTAACTACACAACGGCGCTTAGAAGGCATATAGCTATCTTCAGCCAGAAAGGTTTCGCCAAACCCACCAGCCCCCAAAGTGCAAATAACTTGATAGCGATCGTTCAACAGGTTCATTCGTAATTTATAATTCGTAATTCGTAATTCTCATAAAACGTAGGGTGTGTTACGCCGCAGGCTAACGCACCTGTAATAGTCAATGGTACTTTACTATACAGTAATCACACACTCAATCTGGTTTGAATCAGTAATTTTCATCTCTATTGTGGTTTAAGAAATGGGATACTCGCGTTGCTTTAAGCCTCTTAACCCGCGCCCATCAACCATCTGAATTCTAAGTTTCTATTTCAGATACATTCAGTCCTGTTAACTTATACCAATTTGAAAAAAGAATGTAACAAATGGGTAGGGGAGCCACTCCGTTGGGCGGCTTTGCCGACTTGAAGGATGTGGCGTTGCACAGCACTGCTGTGCCCTCCAAATGATTTATCTGTCGCAAACATTGTTTGAATCGGTATTAGAGGATGTTTGAAAAGTCATGATTGATGTATCAAATATTTTTTACCCCACCCTAACCCTCCCCTTGGAAAGGGGAGGGAACTAGATTTCCAATTTCCCCCCTTTATAAGGGGGGATTAAGGGGGGTAATTCAAGTTGTGTATACACCGTAGCCTTGGAAAGGGGAGGGAACTAGATTTCCAATTTCCCCCCTTTATAAGGCTTGTCATTACCAACATCTTTTAGAGTGACTGGGTGATAAAATGGGCAGCCCAA
>JAVRCF010000166.1:0-7993 GCA_034530935.1 Aulosira sp. DedQUE10
GCCCAACGGAGTGGCTCCCCTACCCATCTGTCGCATTCTTTTTTCAAATTGGTATGAGCTTAATATAATTTGATTAACCTTTGCTCCTTTGAGTGAGTTAAATCAAGGAATATTAAGCTCAAAATCATAGAATGAACGGTTACTCCTGTCTTGAGGGTGGTAAATTTAAGAAACCACTACGAATGAAATATGAGAAGTATTTATCCAGCAGCTTAGCATCCATTGGTGGAGAAAAAATTTCAGAATCTGCCAATCCATTGAGGGTATTCTGAGAATCATAATCAACTGTATTTTGATACAACTCCATGATTGTTAAAGAATTTTGATAGACTTTTTCAGACATCATCGGTAAAAGCGGATGTAAAACATTTTCCTGAGAGTGCCTGAGATTTGCAATTAGCTCATCTTTCCACTGAGTATATGGTAACTTCTTCAGTTGGTAACCATAGCCACAAATAAACTCAAAAAGCTGGATGAGATCAATATTTTGGTCTGGTGGGGGTACGATATGGAAAGCTTTTCCTAGAGATTCTGGCTTTTTGGATAAATGCACAATTGCTCTGGTGGCATAATCCACAGGAATCAATTCTTCTTTTTGATCTACGAGTTCCGGATAACTACCAAGCTGTATGCATCCTTTAATAATTCTAGGCACAAAAGCATCTTTTGTATGAGCAATGCCTGTACCGCTATGTCCCATGAGAAATCCTGTTCTGAAGATGCTAACAGGTATTCCCCTAGACTTGGCAATCCATACAAGACTTTCGGCTACCCATTTGGTTTGAGCGTAGCCAATATCCAGAGCAACATAGTTTTTAAAAGACTCGATGTCGTCATTTTCGTAAACTACTTTTTGTCCTGTAAAATGGTTGATTGCACCAAAAACAGCAATGCTAGAAATGTAATTCACTGGTTTAATTTTACCCAGACAAGCTAATCTGAGAACTTCTTGAGTTCCGAGAACATTGGATGTCTTGAGTACAGAGTATGGTTTAGCAAAATTGATTTGGGCAGCACCGTGATAAATAGTATCAATTTGCAGAGCCAGCTTTTCAAACTGTTCTCTAGGAAGACCCAAAAATGGCTGTTCTAAGTCTCCTAGAATCGGAATCACATGAGAGCTAAAATTTGGGTGATGCAGGGAATATTTTTCGAGGTTTTGTTGAAGCTTTTTCAACCCTTCATGCTCGATCGAGGAGCGCACCAAGCAGTATATTTTTGCTTGAGTTTGATGTAGCAGTTCATCAAGTAAAAAAGCCCCCAAAAAGCCTGTAGCTCCTGTGAGAAAAATATGACGCAGTTCATCAACCTGAGCAACAGTCCTTCCTTGGGCATCGATCGCGGGATCGAGTACTGCCTCAGATTTTAGATCGATCGCACTGGTTAAAGCAGAAACGCCATCTCGACGCACTGCCTCTATTACCTGAGCCAATGCTTCGACAGTGGATTTCTCAAACAGGCTTTTTAGTGGTAAATCTACTTGAAAGGTTTCTCTGACAAGAAAAATTAACTTAGCTGCTAGCAGGGAATTACCGCCAAGCTCAAAGAAATTATCATGAATCCCAACTTCTGCGATCGCCAAAACTCGGCTCCAAATTTCAGCCATTTGTGACTCAATCGGGGTACGAGGTGCGACAAATGCTGCTTCCAAATCACTTCTATCCATTTCCGGCTCTGGTAAATCGCGAAGATCTACATTGCCGTTGGATATCCACTGAGCTTGCTGATCGCCAGGAACTTTTAACAGAGGTAAGTTGGAAATTGTCTGGTCTGGGTTAGAGACAATACTCTGTAATAGAGTAGAAAAATGTTCCACCATCAGAGCGATCGTCTCAGCTTTAAATAAGTCAGTGCTATATTCCAAGTTGCCCGAGATCCCTGCTGCTGTCTCGCGCAGTTCGAGGTATAGATCGAACTTGGATGTCCCGTTGTCAATTCCCAAACGGTTCATTGTCAATCCGGGAACAGTCAGCTTAGGCATTGGGGTATTTTGAAGATGAAACATCACTGAAATCAGTGGATTTTGTTTCAAATCCCGTTTGATTTCTAGAGCATCAACTAGCTGCTCAAACGGTAAGTCTTGGTAAGTATAACCCGATAAAGCTACTTCCCGGACTCGACCTAACAACTTCCGGAAGCTTGGGGAGCCAGACAAGTTAGTTCGCAATACTAAAGTATTGAGCAAAAACCCAATTAGTCCTTCCAACTCAGAACGGTGGCGGTTGCTAATAGGAGCACCTACTAAAATGTCTTCTTGCCCTGTGTAGCGAAATAGCAGTGTCTGAAACGCTGCCAACAAGGTCATAAACAAGGTAGTGCCTTCTTGACGCGAGAGAACATTGAGGGCATCTGTTAGGGATTTGGGGATAACGACCGATTGGCGCGCCCCCTGATATGTTGGCTCCAATGGTCTTGGATAATCGGTGGGCAATTCTAATATGGGTAGACTGCCACTTAAATGTTTCTGCCAATAAGCAAGCTTATTATCTAAAATTTCACCTTGGAGCCACTGCCGTTGCCAAGCTGCAAAGTCTGCATACTGAATAGCTAAGTCAGGAAGGGGAGAGGGGTTGTCAGTGGAGAAAGCTTGATAAAGGGCTGACAGTTCCTCGAACAAAACACTTAAAGACCAATCATCACAAAGTATATGGTGCAGGTTTAAGAGCAATATATGTTCCTCTTTCCTCAATTGCAGCAATGTTGTTCGCAGCAATGGCCCTTGAACTAAATCGAAAGGACGTTGGGCTTCTTCAAAGATGATCTGGCGGACTTGAGATTCCTGCTCATCTAGAGACAGCCCTTGGAGGTTCACCACTAAGAGTTTGATCGGAAAAGTTGAGTGGATAACCTGTATGGGTTGTCCGTTCAAACTGGAATAGGTAGTTCGCAGGACTTCATGACGGTTAATAATTTCATTCAAGCTCTGTTCTAATATTGTGGCGTTGAGTACACCTCTGAGGCGAAAGGCTTCGGGAACATTATAAAAAGCATGGTTGGGCACTAACTGGTCAAGAAACCACAACCGTTCTTGCCCAAAGGAAAGCGGTAAATCGGAATCGCGCCCAATAGATTGTATTGGCACAGAGCATCCTTTGTCTTCCTGTTGTGCTTTTCTAATGCTTTGTGCCATTTCAGCGATGGTGGCTGCTTCAAAGAAATGCCGCATTAGTAACTCAACTTGAAAGATATCGCGGATGCGGCAGAGGATCTGAAAGGCTAGTAAGGAGTGTCCTCCCAACGCTAAGAAATTGTCATGAACGCCAATGTTTTTTATACCCAATACTTTAGACCAAATTTCTGCCACTCCTTCCTCAATCGGGGTGCGGGGGGCAACAAAATTCTCACTTGCGTTCAAAGTTTGAGCGGGTGTGGGGAGCGCTTTACGATCGACTTTTCCGTTAGCGGTTAAGGGTAAAGCACTCAATTGCACAAAGCGAGAAGGGATCATGTGGCCAGGCAATTTATGTTTGAGAAAACGGCGGAGGTTGGCAACAAATGTGCGTTGCAGCACTTTCACTGGTGTAGGGTTGTTGGCATAAGAGTTCCAAGATTGTGGGTGGAATGTTTTTTCTGGGAAGGTAAGAAGTACTTGTCTGCCAGAGACTTCAGTTTCTACTGTCGAATGCCGCTGCAATATGATGTCATAGCTGCCATCTATATCTGACCAATTGATGTCAATTTTATAGGGTAATTCTTGGCTTAAATTCCACAGGTCTTCCGGATCGATAGCGATCGCGTCAGTGTTTTGCTGCCAAGCAGAACGTAGTTCTCCTACAGTCTTAAAGTTATTGTTGCTCCAGATCTGTTCTATGGCTTTAATATCTGCCAGAACCCGAGTATTTGGAATGCGGGCAATTGCTAAAACTTCTGGCTCTTGCTCAGTAAGAATTTGACAAATTTTTGCTAATGTCAGACTCGGCTGCCAATTCAACCAAACAGGTTCTTCAGTCGGATAAACTTCAGTGCCTACATGGAGAATGACATCGTAGCGGAATCTAGTTAGCTCATTATGATGGACACCGCGCTTCAGTTGAATCTCGACATGGCTAATCTGTGGTAGATGCTGTTTGAGCGCGGTAAAAAAGGCTGGATCGATGACTAGCTCTTTATCCTCAGATATTTGGTCTGTGATGCGCTGCTGTAGTTGGACTAAAGACAGAGTATCAGCAGCTTGATAGAGTTGTACTGATGTGTGAAAAGCCTTCAATAAGGGGAGACAACGTACATCGCCAATGAAGATACAACCTCCCGGCTTGACGACTTGAACTGCACGTTCTAAGACACTGACTAAGTAATCAATCCCTGGAAAATACTGAATTACAGAATTCAGCACTACGGTATCGAACACTTCAGCTTCGATTCCCGAAAGATCATCTGCTGTTGTGGCGAAAAGTTTTATGGATGAATAATCATGCTGATTTTTCTGCAACTGCTGTTCTAGATAACGAATAGCTGCTGCTGATATATCAGTGCCAACGTAGTGGGAACAATGGGGAGAAATTCGGAATAGTAGTAATCCCAAACCACAACCGATTTCTAGAACGCGCTGAGGCTGTAAGGACAAAATCCTCGCAACTGTGCGATCAACCCACTCACTCATCTCTTCTGTAGGGATAGGTAAACCTGTATAGCTGTTATTCCAACCGCTAATATTGAATGTTGGATCTCGATCTATAGAGTCTTGGCTGTAAACTCCGTCCCATAATATTTGATGTAACTGTAGAATCTCCTGTGCATTTGTGTCTGGTGGTTCGGGCTTGGGAACTACGTAAGCTACTAAGCGTTGATCGCCAGGGGAAAATTCTCTAGCAATCACCACAGCTTCTTGCACGTCAGGATGTTGCCACAGCGCAGTTTCAATTTCTCCTATCTCAATACGGAAGCCACGAATCTTTACTTGTTGGTCGATGCGCCCAATATACTCAATGTTGCCGTCTGGTAGGTAGCGAGCTAAATCCCCAGTTTTATATAATTTACTCCCTCCTGCCTCCTGCCTCCTGCCTCCTGCCTCCTCAAAAGGGTTGGGGATGAATCGCTCATTTGTCAGTTCTGGGCGGTTGAGATAGCCTCTAGCTAGTCCGTCGCCGGTAATGTACAGTTCCCCAGAGACACCTGTGGGTACTGGCTGCATGTGTTCGTCCAAGATTAGACAGCTAGTGTTGGCGATCGGGCGACCGATTGTCACGATGCTATCACCTTTCTTTACCAGGGTAAATGTAGAATAGGTCGTATCTTCCGTAGGCCCGTATAGATTAAAGACTTTTTGAATATTGTCCAACTCATAGATCTGCTGCACCAAACGATTCTGGAGAGGTTCACCGGCTAAGTTAACGGTGCGTACAGAAGCGGGTATACCATTAATTCTCAGTAACTCTGCGATCGCAGATGGCACTGTATTGATCAGGGTGACTTGTTGAGCAGCAGGTAAGCTAGGTAAATACAAGGCATTTTCTGCCAAAATTACCTTACCACCCCAACTGAGGGGAACAAATATCTCGAAAACTGAAAGATCGAAGCAAATAGATGTTGCGGCTAGAACTCCAGCTAAATCCTCGGTTGTAAAAACTTCTCTTGCCCAATGCAACAGAGCCACCGCGCTGTGATGTTCGATTGCTACCCCCTTAGGTTTACCAGTCGAACCGGAGGTATAAATGACATAGGACAGGTTTTCATCTGTCACTATGCTGGTTAGATTTTCCTGGCTTTGTTGAGTAATTGCCTCTCGATCGCTATCTAGACAAACCACATGGGCCTGATGCTTTGGAAGCTTTGAAAGTAGATGTTGTTGGGTCAGTAGTATTGGTAACTGTGAGTCCTCTAACATCAAGGCTAGGCGCTCTGAGGGATAGGCTGGATCTAGGGGGACATAAGCTCCGCCTGCTTTGAGAATGGCTAATAGTCCAACGATCATTTCCAGCGATCGCTCTAGGCAAATGCCAACTAGAACCTCAGGTTTGGCATTTAGGGTCTGTAGATAGTGCGCTAGTTGATTAGCTTGCTGGTTAAGTTCTTGGTAAGAAAGCTGCTTGTCTTCAAAAATGACCGCAATTTGCTCAGGTGTTTTTTCTGCTTGGTATTCAAACAACTGATGGATACATATATTACTTACGTAATCTGCTGGATTTTCATGCCATTCCAGAAGCAACTGGTCTACTTCTGTCGTGGGTAGGGCAAGGTCTTGTTGAGAACGTTCAGTAGGATTTTTCATGAAAAACCAGTATTTTTTGTGACTAATATTTTAGCCGCGAATACTTAAAGTGGCTAGTCAATAAAGCATTGCTCATTCTGAGTATGATGAGATACAGACAGCGTTGCTGCCTCAGTCAGTTATACCTTGACAGATCCCATTGAACGGCTCACCCTCACAGGTACCGCAGATATCAACGCTACACGCAACTTGATTGTTTGGTCATCACTAGATGAGGCAATCATCTTCACAGGTACCGCAGATATCAACGCTACACGCAACAGCTTGAAAAATCAGCTAGTACAACAAGGCAAAAGTAAAAAGTAAAAAGTAAAAAGAAAGAATACTTATACTTCAAGCTTTTTACCCATTTTAGATGGTAGGTTGTCTTACAAAGTTTGGCTTTATAGAAGTTGCCGGGGAGATGTTCTTTCCGGCAAACTTCTCTTACGGTTAAGGCATCCGCCAACGCCAGTTCGCTCAACTCTTGGAACCCCCCGAAGTTTTGTGGACGGAGACCGTCCCCACAAACTTCTCTCCGCACACGACTGGCTCAACTTTGCGCTATTTCCGCCGTGAAGTGCTAGTTATTATAAGTAATTAAACAAAATTAATTACACAAATTAATATACAATATGATTTGTGATTTACTTAGATAGTAATTAGGTTTTAAATGATTTTTTTGAGAGAAATTAATCCGCTGTCCTTGAAACTTCTGGAGCGCATATATCGCCAAAGTAGATATCATCAGGTGCGCCAAAGAGCGCATTTCTTAATTTTAGCTTACCAGGGAATAAAATTAGAAGAATTAATGAAAATATTTAATGTTAGTTATAAGACCATATATAACTGGATAAATCGTTGGGAATTAGAGGGAATGGTAGGACTGTATAATAAACCAGGAAGAGGGAGAAAACGAATATTTAAGCCAGAGCAAGAAGCAGAAATTAGAGAGTGGGCGAAACAAGAACCAAGACAATTAAAAAAGACCCTACAAAAATTAAATCAGAATGGGATATTGAAGTTAGTACTGAAACCGTTAAAAGAATATTGAGAAATTTTTATATGAGTTGGCATAGAATGAGACGAGACGTTGGAGGAACGCCAGACCCTATAGAATACAAGGAAAAATCAGTACAGTTAACTGAGTTTAAACGATTAGAAAACGAAGGAAAAACTAATTTATATTACTTGGATGAAACTGGATTTTGTCTGATTCCTTCTGTTCCTTATGGATGGCAAGATATTGGAGAATATTTAACTATTCCTAGTCACCGTAGTCGGCGCTTAAATGTTTTAGGAATCATGAATCGCAATAATCATCTTGAAACTTATGTTTCATTTCAAAGTATTAATTCGGATGTAATTGTTGCTTGCATTGATACTTTCTTTCCTAAGGTAGATAAACCGACTGTGATTGTTGTTGATCAATCCTCTATTCATACCAGTGGTATTATTCTTGATCAACTTGAAGAATGGTCAGAACGCGGTATTACCGTCTTTCAATTACCTTCCTATTCACCTGAGTTAAATTTGATTGAAATTTTGTGGCGGTTTATTAAGTATCAATGGATTGAAATTGATGCTTACAAAAATTGGCAGACTTTTGTAGCATCTGTGGAAAAAATTCTCCGAGAATTTGGTAAAAAATATGTAATTAATTTTGTTTAACTACTTATTTATGATTATCTCAAGTTTTATAATTACAGCGTATTTCAGGTAAATGAGGTACGCGGGTAGGGGCACGGCAGTGCCCATTGGTGTCAACTTAAGCTCAAACGCTTATCCCACAGGCGTTTTACCCCA
>JAVRCF010000167.1:0-7778 GCA_034530935.1 Aulosira sp. DedQUE10
AATATGATGTTATTGCAGTTGAAGATTTAAATGTAAAAGGACTTGCACGTACACGATTGGCAAAGTCTATACTTGATGCCGGATGGTCAAGTTTCCTGTCGATACTATCAAACAAAGCCGCGAAATGCGCCACGGGGATACTCCCCGGTGGACACTTTCGCGAGAATGCTGGTTTGTTGGTAATAGCAGTAAATCCTAAGAATACATCACAAGACTGTTCTAGTTGTGGCGTAAAGGTTCCTAAACAACTGCATGAAAGATGGCATTCTTGTCAATGTGGTTGCAGTCTCGACCGTGACCATAATGCAGCGATAAATATAAAAAACAGAGCGCTGGGGCATCGCGTTCTTAAAGCTCAGTTAATGTCCGACGGGATACCGGGAGTCACTGAGAAGCCTACACTGTACTGTACTCAGTCAGTGTAGGAGATGTCACCCGACACTACTACCTATTAGGAATCGGTTGGCCAAACTCAACCACCTGGGCCTCAGGAACATTAGGTGGAGAGGTAGGAATTGTGGGCAGAGGAAAATTAGGTCTGGCAATAGGAGAAGGACTGTTAAAGTTACCAGGTTGATTGGGAAAAATAGGTGGTGGAAGATTCGCGGGTTGTTGAGATGGATTGTTAGGAGTGAGGGGAGGTACAGAGACAAAGGGTTGCTGTTGGTTAGTGTTTATTGGGGGTAAGTTGCTGGCTGGCGGAGGTAAAGTCAAAAAGGGCGATTGTTGGTTATTATTTGTTGGTAATTGATTAATGGGTGATTGTGGATAGTTAGATGGGTTTTGAGGTAAGTTGAGAGGATAAGGATTTACAGGTAAATTACTAGGCAATTGTGGGTAGTGTCCGGGTTGTACAGCGTTCTGATAACCAGCAATAGAAGGACGTAAAACCCAGCGAGTGGGGTTTTTCTTAGAAGCAGGTTGCAATTTTACTTGATTTGGAGCTAAAAAATTCCCTGGTGCTAAATCCAAAACAATGCGAGTCACATCTGCGTTTAATTGGGAAATGCGAACTCTTTGGATGGCTCCAGAATAATTTTGTTGCGTGGGAACATACCCTAACTTGGTATTTGGTAAATCTACAACAATCCGCGCAGGTTGAGCTAGAGAAAAGTATTTAGGAGTTCTAGCTGCTGAGAGAGTAAATTCCAGTTGCATAGCCTCCGGTGAAAAGTGCCAATTATCCAGCCTAGCTAATGGTGCAGTAACAGTTCGCTTACCAGGTTGCACAGGTACATTTGGATAATTTTGCGCTTGTATTTGCTTCTTTACTGGTTTAGCAATAGTGCTACCAGCTTCTAGAACCATTGCTATAGATATACCAAACAAGCTAATACCAAAAAGCTGCTTGTAGAATTGGAAAAATTGCCTAGTCCTTAAACCCTGAGCCATGATTTTTATCTCTTGAATTATGAATTATGAAGAAAACTCTCTACGTAATTTAGCGTTTTGAGAGCAGGATGGTTCATCTTGATTTTTCTCAGCGGACGGTTTCGGAGGCTGACATCGTAATTGATTTGGTTTTTCATCCTTTATCCTTCATCTTTCATCCTTCTTTTAATGGCTTTTGCTTGGCTGTAATTTTTCCATTTCTTTTTGTGGTATTGCAGTAAATTTGATATTTTGGGATATACCACTAACGGTTAATTGCCCGGTAAAATCGCCTTTATCCAGCAATTGCATTTGCATTGTAGCTGAGTGAGTAGGCGCATTTTGAGTAGAAGCAATATTGCACAAAACGGAACTGTCAATTTTGCCGGATAAAGTTAAATGTTGATTTTTCAAAATGCCTGATAGAGAATGATTTTTTTCATTGCTGGTAGTTGTTTCAGAGCTAGTATTTGTTGGTAATAAAGAGGCATTTACATAAATACCTGATTGTTGAATGTTGAGACTTGGGGCATCCAATTTACCACAATTGGGTATATTTTCCCCGAAAGCCAGACGATAGTGACCGTTAATTACTCTAGGAGCTTTGAGATTGGTTTCGCCGTAAGCACTAACAATTTTAAATAACAGGAGAACGGAACTGATTGCTATGCCATAAAAAGCTAAGGATTTAACATTGAAATGATTCATGGTTTCAACTCCTAGCTGCTGATTCTGGACTACTAGCCTCAGGAAGCACAGAGGCTAAATGCGAGGTGACTTGACTGTAGCGGCGGGTAATGAGCAGCGAGGAGCGACATTGGATAGCGAGTTGATCTGTGTATCTTCCTAGGGTTTGGCGTTCGATACCCCAAGCGCGGCTAGTACCGGCAATCGTGAGGTCAACCGTTTCGGAAGCCTCAACTACAGCTTGCATTGGATCTGGGGACTCAATCATTGTAATTTCTATGCGATCGCGTACATTGGTTGGTAATTGCCCCATCATTGTGTCTAGTTCGTAACTCAATTCATCCTTAACCTGATTTTCCGATCGCACCTGTAAAATCCTCAATATACAGGTATCTCTATTGAGTAGCAATCTCAAGGCGAGTATCAGTGCTAAATCATCATGGATATTTGCAGAGTAGGGAACCAGTATGCTTTCTAATCGCTCTCCTCCCCGATCAATAAATACTGCGACATCCACGGGCGAGGTAGTGAGAATTTGACCGACTCTACCACCTAAGCGATTGTTACTAAAAGCTGGGCGGTGCCATCCTACTAAAATCAAATTAGGTTGCTCAATTTGGGCAATCTGTGAGGTTTCTCTGGCAACGTTGCTCGATATGCGGATGATGGGACGCACATAAGAACGTGTGGTAGGCGGTTCGAGAGTATTAATCACTTCTTCTAGTTGTTGGCGGCGCTGGTCCATTAAGCGGTTAGCCTCAACTGGCGTGCTTTCAAAAGCATAGTCTTCTTCAAATTCAATCAGGCTGAGGGGATAAACTACAGCAGATTGGCGATCATTGAGTGCGATCGCTACAGCTAACTGTAATAAGCCTTTTTGACTGCTAGGATTAGCTACTGGCACTAGAATCCGGTATTCGTCACCTGCTTCAGTTTCGGTTTCTGCCGATTCTGCTTCCACCACATCTAATCTGATGAGCTTCTTGGGATATGTCCATTCCAGTAATGGTGAGGTCATAAATGTGGTTACCAATGCCATAATCACCAGCATGGTAAACAGTAAGGGCGAAACCACACCCAACTCCAGACCAATATTTAGCACAATTAACTCGGTCAAACCGCGAGTATTCATTAACCAACCAAGGGCTGATGCTTCCCGCTTATTAATCCCACTCACACGAGCTGCTACATAAGTTCCAATATACTTGCCTGCGATCGCCACTGCTAAAACTAATGCACACAGTAACCACAGTTCTGGACGGTTGAGCAAGCCAATTTGCGTCCGCAAGCCACTGAAGGCAAAGAATATTGGGAGCAGAAATACTAAGACAAAATCTTCGGTTTTTTCCGCCAGTTCCCGCACTAAATCTGCATTTTTGGGCATGGCTGCACCCAATAAAAATGCGCCAAAAATCAGGTGAATACCAATTAATTCGGTAATTAGGGCAGAAGCCACCACTCCCATATAAATTAACGCTACAACCAATTGGCTCAAGCGTCTCGTGCGCTGGTGGTAGGTAGCAAGGCGTTGCAGGAACCAACGCCCGACTGTTACCATAAAGCCGATGTAGAGTATGCTGGCGATGATTGTGGGCCATGCGCTAACAATGTTACCTTCTCTAGCGACTGCGATCGCTACTGCTAACACGCACCAAGCCGTCACATCATCCACCGCCGCACATGTTAACGCCAATGTCCCCAAACGCGTTCCTTGCAAATTGTTCTCTGTAATAATTCTCGCCAGTACAGGAAAAGCTGTAATTGACATCGCCGCCCCCAAAAATAGGGCAAAGGCGGTAAAGGAAACACTAGCATTAGAAACCAGAGGATAAAGCAACACTGCTAGCAGTGTTCCTAAAGAAAAAGGCACCAAAATACTGACATGAGAAGTCAAAACTGCTGTTTCTAATTGTCCACTGAGGTATTTGGGATTCAGTTCTAAACCAATCAGAAACATGAAAAATATCAGTCCCACCTGAGACAGCACATTCAAAAATGGCACTGCTTCAGGCGGAAACACCGTAGCTGCTGCTGATGGAGCAATCAAACCAAATAGAGAAGGGCCGAGCATAATCCCAGCAACAATCTCACCAATTACCAACGGTTGCTTAATTGACTTAAATGCCAGTCCTACTAGCCGAGACAGTCCAATAACAATTAGCACCTCAAACAGAACGAGTATTACTGTGTGCATAGTTTCCTCGCAAGTGACTATCCGGTTTCCCTAAGATGATTCTTTATAACACTCAAAAATGTCAACCTTTTATACACATCCTTGGTTAAACTAGGCTAGGTTGTGATGTTAATTGTTGTGAAGGGGAATGGGGAATTGGTAATTGGTAATTGGGAAGAGTCAATAGTCAGAGTGATTTTTCATTTTTCCTCTGCTTTCTCTGCTTCCTCTGCTTCCTTGTCCCTCTTCCAATCCCTATTTTCAAAACACCTAATCACAGAAAAATCCTTATTCTCCAATCCCCAATCTCCATTACCCCTTCGCCCCTTCGCCCCACCTTCCCCAGTCCCCAGTCCCTAATCCCCAATCCCTACGCCGGAGATTTTGCGTAACTTGTACCTTGCAACAAAAAGGCAACTAGCGGTGATGCCATCAATGTCGTCACGATCGCCATAATAACCATGATAGTGAATAAAGTTGGCGTAATTACTCCTTGTTCCAGACCAATATTCAGGATAATTAACTCCATTAAACCGCGAGCATTCATCAGAGCGCCAATAGTTGCCGATTCTCGCCAAGTTTCTCCAGCTAATTTTGCAGCGAGCATACAAGCAATTCCTTTACCAAGAATAGCGATCGCCACAATCACAAAAGTGATCGCCCACAAAGTCGGTGTATTTACTAATCCAATTTGTGTATTAAGTCCAGAAAATACAAAAAATATTGGCAGTAAAAACGCCGTCGTCAAGAATTCAGTGCGATCGCGGACTTGTTCGGCAAATTTACCACGTGGCATTGCTGTGCCTAAAATAAAAGCACCGAATACTGCATAGATACCGATGGCATCAGTAAACCACGAACCAAACATCAAAATCATCAGCACTAGTGTTAATGTTTGAATTGTCACACCACCATCTTTGTTGGTGATGCGAGTGAAGATAGTTAATGCAGGTTTACCCACAAAAATTGTTAATAGTACGTAGCCAATACCACCACCAATAGCAAAAGCGGCAATACTGGAATTAGCATTCAGACTCGCTAGGACAATAGCTAGTAAACACCATGCAGTCGCGTCATCTATGGAACCAGCGGCTAAAGCCAAAGTTCCGAAAGTGGTTTTAGCGATTCCCCGTTCATAGAGCATCCGGGCTAACATGGGAAATGCGGTAATTGACATAGATGCACCCAGATATAAAGCCGCAGCCCACGGAGTCACACCTGCTTTAAATAGATCGCCTTTACCATATAAGGAAAAAGCTGCGATCGCACCCAAACAAAAGGGTGCAATGATCCCTGCACCAGACACTAAAACTGCACTTTTAAGACGCTGCTTAATCAGATCGGTATTAAATTCTAAACCGATCAAAAACATATAAATTACTAACCCAATCTGGCTGATAGCAAAGAGAATCGACATTGAAGGATGAGGAATTTTTGCTCCCGTTGCTAGCAAGATCGGTACTTTTGGAAATAGCCATTGCTGTAAATCCGGGTTAATTAAGCCCAGTAATGATGGCCCCAACATTACACCAGCAATCATTTCACAAACAACATCGGTTTGTCCTAGATATCGTGTTCCAAGAATAGTCACGATCCGACAAGTTACCAAAATTACTGTTAGTTGTAGCAATAGTTTTAGTACTAGTTCAAAATTAGACATTAGTTCTCCCTTATAAAAAATGGGGATATTGAGCAACTTAGATATAGCAATCTTAAGCTAAGAGTAGGCATATAAGTTGCCGAGACACTTAGGTTTGCGTCGGAATGTTGAGAATTTTAAATTCTACTTAGCAGTACTTAGCTATTTGTAATAGACATCTCCCAAAGCAGCTTTTATCACCAGTTTCAGGTGATGCAAATGCACAATCTACCTGAGAAATGAGCTTTTTTACAGATTGCGATCGCGCCTTAAATCCTTTATAAACAAATCTAATATCTTTATTCCCAACAACTCAAAGTAATTCGGACTTGATAATAGCCTGCGGCAAGCTGCTCCGCCGCGTCTACGTAATTTGTAGTTATAATCAGTGCTTGTGTTAAACCTCCTATTTAGAAGCACGACGCTCATCTTTAATTTAGTGCCTGTTTTACTTACTTAATTACGAATTATGAATTAGTAATTATTTGGTCAAAAAGGTATGTAATCTCAATACCAGCCCTAAAAATATGAGCGCTAACGAAATATTTCTTCGACCTGCTGTAGAAACAGATGCGTGCTGTATGAGTGCAATTCATATCGCTGCTATCAAAGCGTTACCAGCAACCTTCTATTCTGACAAAGAACTATTAGCTTGGCGGAACTACCGCGACAAGCCAGATGGTTCCAATATTTTGAAGAGTATGAAAGTAGAAAAATTCTGGGTTGCTGTCGATAAGAATGTAATTGTCGGATTCAGTAGTTACATTTTTGATGAACTTATAGCGTTATATGTGCATCCTAAATACCAAGGGCAAGGCATTGGGCGAATTTTAATTAGTCATTTTTGCGAGCAAGCAAGTGAGCAAGGTATAGACAAGGTAATTACAACTGCCAGCCTTTATGCTGAAGGATTTTATACGCGGTTGGGGTTTACTTTTATCAAAAGAGCACCTCATTACTTACGAAGAGGGATAATTGTTCCAGTTACTAAAATGAGTAAAACTTTGCTTCCTGCCACCAAATAATATATAGCAATCCGAGCTGATTCTTGAAAAAATTGAAGTATTATAGGGTGCGTTAGGGCAGAGTGCGTAACGCACCAAACTCATGAAAATGGTGCCGTACTCTCGGCGCTAACACACCCTACCTATCTTTTAAAAAATTCAATAGTACTAGACTTTCCAGAAGTGTTAATTATTTATCCAAGCAGACAGTATTATTGGTAGAAAAACTTAAGTATCTTTACTGTGGGTTTATGATGAATAACAACCAAGTAAATGAATATTAGCCAATAATGTGGTTTTAACTACGCTATGACTTTGAATTAGTAAGATAAACTTGCCAGGTGTATGTCATCAAACTCCTGACAGGAGTTTACTAACAAAAAGGATAAGCAATGACCATGCCTAAAGAAGTAGCCAAAATAATCTTATGGGAAGAGAACCAAAAAGATTTTCTCAAAAAGTTTTATGACCTACAATTTATTCCCAGAGTTGGCGAGGAAGTTTATCTAAAGAAAGAGAGATGGAAAGTAACGAGAGTTGAACATGATGTGGAAGTGAGTGAAATTAATGTCTTCATGGAATTAATCAACAAAGCGAAGCAACAGGATAAATCATCTAATTCCTAGTACTGCAAGGCGGAATTTCAAAGTCCAAAGTCCAAAGTCAAAGGAATTGTATTCCGGGCTTTTGTACCATTTTGGGTGGTCTGTTTATTTACGCCGTGCTGTACTAGCAGCACCCGAAGCGCTGTCTTGAGTTAGCTTTTATTCCTTCTTCCCTGTTCTCTCCCTAAGCCAAAATTACTATAACTTCTTACTTGCAACATAGATAATTTGCATAAAGCTGCTCATATCAATTTACATTGAAGCTGCATAGAAAAGAGCTTCGAGAATGAAATCATAAG
>JAVRCF010000168.1:0-7743 GCA_034530935.1 Aulosira sp. DedQUE10
TTTAGTCTCATAATCTTGGAGTGTCAGCTTTTCTTTCTTTTTCAGCAAGCCCTAAATAGACTTATATTCTTAGCTTTTGCACCATTTGGAAAGGCATCAGAACTTTCCCAGACGAATTTTGAATTTTGAATTCACGGCTCCAGCAAAACCCTGTGAAAAAGGTGCATATTAGGAATACACCTGTAATCACACCAGCCACTTTGTGAACATCAAAGTTCACTCGCTTGGGATGAGCATTCCACTTGATTTTGAAGCCAGCGATCAACTTACGCTAACCAGGTCATAAAATATGGTACACCTGCTTCTCCCGTCACACTCACCTGGATAGTATTCGCATCAAAATTTGTTACCGTATTGTATTTCTTAAAACAAAGCCGATTATTTGAGAATTAGTTTATATAACTCTGTTTAGGAGAATAATCATCTTTTTGCTTGCGTTTACGATACGACCACATCACAAAGCCAGTGATGGATAGAATTAACGGAGCTAGACCAACGAAGACATAGAGAATGCGGGTGGGTAAGCCGCCGAAGGTGCCGAAGTGCAGTGGCTGGAAGGAATTAAGAATCTTGTCGCTTAACGATGCCTTTAACGAATTCTCAACTCGTAAAACCTGACCACTGTATTGATCCAGATAGACATTGCTCATGCCGTGTTCCTCCCGCTCTTGGGGCAGCTTCATCCGCAATCGCAAAGGCGCTTTCGGATCTGTCGTTAAGTCAATGCTCCGCAATGCTCCGTTGGGTAGGGCAAGTTGAGCCGTTTTTATTTGCTGACTGAGTGGTCGGGGAGATTGATTTGCGATCGCCTGCGAAACAAGTTCAGGCAGAGATGGACTGAAGGTAATGGCACGAATCAGTGGGTCAACATAGCCCAAATTCCAAGCAAATCCAGTGAAAAAGGTGAATAGTAAAAATATGGCAGCAGTAATACCAGATACCTTGTGTAAATCAAAGTTAAGCCGCTTGGGGTGGGCAGACCACTTAATTTTGAAGCCTGCCATCAGCTTGCGCCAACCGGGCCACAAGATAATTCCGGCGATCGCAACGATGGACATCACCAAGCCCACAACACCGACAATCTGTAAACCCAAATCACCCAATTTCAACGAGGTGTGGAGTTCATAAACAATCTGGAGAAAGCGCTGTACAGCATTGGGATGCAGACTATTGCCCAAAATTGCCCCTGTGTAGGGGTTGACGTAGACTTCTACCCAATCATTGCCCGGAATTGAGATGACGACATTGAAAAAATCATCCGGTTTAGTTGGCAAATAAACCCTTTGCAAAGCCATTTGAGGCTGGTTGGCATAGGCGGCTTTGACAAAATCCAGGATAACTTCCAGCGATAAGCGTTTGCCCAGGGGAATAATAGCGCCAAACTGTTGATGTTGTAGAAATTCATTGATTTCGCGCTGGAAGACGATCAGGCTCCCAGTTAAGCCAACTAAGATGGCAATTGGTGCGATCGCAAAACCCAGGATGCGATGCAGAGTAAATACAATGTTACGTAGTTTTTTATAACTCAAGGTAGACGCTCCTTTACACAAGCTCAGGCTTGATCAATCAGTAGGATACCCCTTGTCCCTTTTCAAGCATTTTGGTGCAAAACCTACACTTGTCAGAGGGTTAGGGCGGGGTCAAAAGGTCACTGAAATTGTTCCCTGTACAGTAAATGGTGCTTGGGGAAAGGTGAGGTAGCCATTTGACTCGTAATATTTGACATCAAAAATGTTCTTAAAGTTGAGTCCAACTTGCCAGTTATCCCGTTTGTAGGAAATTAAGGCATCGGTTCTGACATAAGAAGGAAGGATAAATTGCTCGCTCTGGTTTGCAACGCGATCGCCTGTAAAAAACAACCCCGCGCCAAACTGTAATCCCTGCAAGTTACCCTTTTGAAATTCATAGCTTGTCCATAAACTCGCGCCATGATAGGGTGCATTTTCCAAATGCTTGCCTTGGACTGTCGGATCGTTATCTTTGCTGACATAGGCATCATTCAAAAAACCAGAAGCAATTACCTTCCAACCTGGTAAAATTTCCCCGGCTACATCCAGTTCAATCCCGCGACTTTTCACTTCTCCTAGCGCGATTGAGTATTGATCGTCGATCGGGTCTACAGTGGGGACATTTGTTTTAGCAATGTCATAGGCTGCAAGGGTTGCTGAAAGTCGCTTATCAAAGAGTTCAGCTTTGATGCCAACTTCGTACTGAGTCCCCCGTGAAGGCTCTAGTAGCTGATTATTTCTATCTCTGCCGCCATCAGCATTGAAGGAGCGACTATAGCTAGCGTACAGAGAGATGGGTTCGATGGGTTGATAAACGATGCCCACACGCGGGGAAAAGGCTTCATAGTAATATCCAGACTTGCTCGATTCACTACTGAATACTGATGCGTTAAAATTTTCACTACGTGAGTCAATAAAGTCATATCTGCCGCCGACAAGCAACTTCAGATTAGAGAGCAATGTCACTTGGTCTTGCAGGTAAATTCCTGTGGTGTTAGATGTGGTATTACCCTTGCCATAGATGCGCTCAGGCAGTGGAACGTCATAGTTTGGCTCAAAAATATCTATCGAAGGGAAATCAATATCATAGGAGTTGTTGTAATCAAAGGTATTCCGGTTCCAGTCCACACCTAACAACAGTTGATGGGCGATCGCACCCGTATTGAATTTACCAATCAAGTTACTTTGCAGGGCTAAAATTTGTCTATAATTCGGGCCATCACCAAACTGCCCTCGCGTCAATGTCCTACCATCCTCTAAAAGATCGCCGCCGATTTGGGTAACTTTTTCACTATTTTCATCAAATTGTGCGGAAAATCTGCTTTTCATCTGCCAATTTTCACTAAACTGCTGATTGAGTGTTAGCGCAACACGATGGCTTTCAGTATTGAAAAAATCATCGGGTTGAGATAAAAGGCGATTTCTAGGCAACGTTAAAAAGATTGCTTCTGGTTTCAAGCCTCGGTCGAACCCTTGTTGAGAATTAAGATATTCATAAGCAAAGTCTAGGGTTGTCTCATCATCAATCTTGTAGGTGAAAACAGGAGAAATATAGAAGATATTGTTTCCAAGATAATCCCGATAGCTGGCAGAATTTTCATAGGAAACATTCAAACGATACAATAACCTTTTATCGGTTGTCAGTGGCCCAGACAGGTCGATTGCAGGATTATAGTAATCAAAGCTCCCAGCCGTGAAACTAGCAGAGTAATAGGGGGTATTTAAAGGTTTTTTTGTCACATAATTTACCAAGCCACCTGGCTCCAGCTGACCATACAGCACTGAAGCAGGGCCTTTTAGAACCTCCACCTGTTCGATGTTGGCACCATTGGCAGGAAGTAAACCAGTAAACCCATCTACCAAAGTACCACCGTAAAAACCACGAATATTGACATCACCGAAAGTATTGCCATAGCCCGATACGGCTGCTACACCAGACACATTGCGAGTTGCATCCACAATCCTCGTGATTCCCTGATCCTTGATTACCTGCTGGGGAATTACTTCAATCGACTGGGGAATATCACGTAAAGGTGTATCAGTCCTGGTTGCAGTTGATGCTTCTGGCACATTATATCCATCTTGTTCGCCTGTCACTACAAGTTCAATCGGTTCATCACCCTGTGTTGATGGTTGACTTGGCTGTGTCTGAGTTTCTGGCTGAGTTGGTGGCGTTTGAGGTTGCTGCTGTGGCTGTGTATCAGGTGCAGCACTCGCCACAGAGAAGATAATACCCTCATCTGGACTATCAAACAACTCAACAATTGGTACACCTGCTTCCCCCGTGACACTCATCCTGATAGTATTGGCATCAAAGTTTGTTACCGTTATTTCACTAACCCCTGCAATTGGGGAAGTTGAGCGGAATGTGAATGCATCACCGTTGGGTAAACGCAGTTGGGCATTGGGAATGTCAGCAATAAAGTTATTGCCAGAAGAACGATTTACTACTTGCAACTGTTCACCTTTCGATGTCTGCAAAATCACCTCCACACCCTTAGATGTGGGGTTTGCCTTCACTGAAGTCACTTGTATAACTTCACCTTCCTGGCTTTGGGCTGGCGGGTTCTGTTGTTCTATCTGAGCAAACCATTCTTTAACTGTTCTTGCAGAACGGTTTAGTTCTTGCACGCTAGGAATTTCAGTTACTTCTTTTGCCTGTGTTGGTTGTGTAACTACAGCAATAAGAAAACAGGAAATAAACAGCGATGTCTTCTCTTTCAGAGACGCTATCGCGAACGACAAGCTACGCCTACGCCACAGTTTCATAACTCCACACACTCAATCGTACTTTGCACAACAGAACTAGCTATTTGCGAATTATTATTATCTAGCTCTATTTAGGAGAATACGGGAATTTGAGCGATCGCATATACATTGAAACCGGATTTTTTTTATCGGAATCGGGATCTAGGTTTTGCTACAAGCCTTTTTGCTGACGATATTCTCTAGGAGTCATCCCGAATTGTCGCTTAAACAGATAGCCAAAATGACTTATGCTCTCGTAGCCTACTTGAGAAGCAATTTCTGTAACTGTGAGATTAGTACCGATGAGTAGCTGTTGTGCTTGCTCTAGCCGTAGAGATTGCACATATCCCAACACCGTAGTCCCAAAAACTTCTCGAAATCCCCGCTTGAGCTTAAAGTCATTGAGTCCGATTTCTTTGGCTAGATTCAGTAGAGAAGGTGGATGGGGTAGCCTTTGATTTAAAATGGTTTTGGCATGATGTAGACGTTCAATTTCATCAGGACGGAAATGGAGCGATCGCTGTAATACTTGATGATTTTCCCCCCACTGTGCAATTTGAAGTACCAGTAGTTCCAACACTTTTGCTTCTAAATACATTAGTCTGAGTGTTTCTCGAAACGGACACTGCAATATTTGTTTGAGTACCAACCGCATTGCAGGCGTGCTTGTCCCTAACGGTTGATGGAAGCGTTGTTTAATTGGATTTTCTCTTAACTGCTGGAGCAAAGCAGGCAACTCTTCAAAGCTTCCCTGGAAACTATCAAGTAAATCAGGATACCAATAAATGCTAATTTGTTGAGCGCGCTGGTTGGCATTAAAATGTTCAAACTCCCGAACATCAGGCAAGGAGAATAAGTAGTTATAACCTGCAACTTCTTCATAATCGTCACTGACTCCGGACACATTTGGTGTAACAGTTCTTACACAACCAGACAAAAAAAATTTAGATATCAGAAAAGGCAAATCGTCGTGTTCTTGCTGCCAAATCACTGGTTGAGAATACTCATTATCACAGATTACTAGCTCAAGATTATGACGAAGAAAAGTCCAGCGAAAGCTGTATTGACCAAACCAAGTAGACAATTGTGCTTTTCCCTCATAGTCATTAAACTGCACATCCTGGCAAAATTCCCCAAAGTCTTCTGTCCCAGTTAGATGAATAGTCATGATTGTATTTCTGTTAAATTACTGATAATTATTCTCAATTAAATAAGAAGCCGATATGTAATTTACCATTACTTGGGTCGATTTCCATTTTGTTGTCAATTCCCGATAGTCCTTCAGCATTATTGATGGGGGAATTTTACCGTCAGTTACAGAAAAATCTTGATAAAGCTAGGGTGTTACGCCAAGCGATGCTGACAACCATCAAACAGCATCCTAGTCCTAGCGCTTGCACTGCATTTACTTTGATTGCCGAAGCGAAGTAATTCGTAATTAAGAAGTAGTGGACTGACACAGCTAAAATGATGCATTAGAACTAACGGATTCCTGTTCCTCAAAAACTGGATAAAGATGTTGCAGTTTGACCCCGGCATCGTCAGTAGAAAACTGCCATCTGACTTTAGAAGCAGTATGATTGCGTTCAAGTTGCCAATTTTCTAACTCTTGCTTGAGTTGTTCGGTGGTAGGAATCCTTCTAGCTAAACATTGTTTCGATAAAATACTTAGTTCGATTTCAGCTACGTTTAACCAACTGCCATTACGGGGAGTATGATAAATTTCTAACCGTCTAGCTAATCGATGGGCTTCTGGGGCGGGAAATGCTTCATAAAGTGAGGCGATGTTGTGGGTGTTGAGATTATCACGAGATGTACTTCACTTTTCGCGCCTGAGGATAATCTACATCCAAAAGTTGACGGACTTCTTGTGCCCAATCAACACGAGTGCGATTGTCTCGGTTGCTAACTCTGCGCCATCCTCGATTCGGGTCAAAAAACATAAACAAAGCTTGCACTCCTTCACGGGTATAGTGATAATCCTCCTTTTTGTCTTGATTTGGTTCCATTTCCAGGGGTTCGTAAAGATGCCCTTGCAGTTGAACTGAGGCTTCATCCATATTAATTAGGGGTTCCTCTTCACTGTGTACTTGGCTATAAAGGTCTAAAATGACTTCCATTTGCGACACGAATCTCGCTAAATCCCGCTCTGGAATACAGAATCTTTGCGTTTTCCAAGGGCGTAATTGGTTTTTTTTAAAGTGCGTCGCACGGTTTCACGAGAGATTTCCGTGACAATTGTTCGTTTTTTCAGTTCTGAGGTTAACAGTCTAATTGTCCAGTCTGCTCTCCCAGATGCTGGGTCAGAACAACAAAGGGCGATCATGTGTGCTTCGGTTGCTCCATCTATTTTTGGCGCAGTAGCAGGCGTTTTTCTTTGCGATCGCTCCAGGGCAGGTTTTTCGCCTTTGAGCAAAAACCTTTGGCGAATTCTTCCGACTGTGTTCCTATGCACCTGTAAAGCTTCTGCTATTTCTTCGTCCGTCCATTTTCGCGTTCTTTGTTCTCCTTCATCGCACATAAGCAGAATTCTGGCGTGTAGGATTTTTTTGGCGGGTGCATAGCCATTTCGGCTGATTTGTTCGAGTTTTTCTCTGTGTTCTACCGTCAGATGGATTTTATCTCGGCGACCTCTTCCCACTTTAGAGTCCTCACCTTCGCATACCTATTGCACTATTTTAGCTGTGTCAGTCCACTACTTGACTGACACGACTAAAATGAGGCATTAGATTTGATGAAATAAACCGCCGTTCGCGTAGCGTTCTGCCGGAATGTACGCCAATAAACGCCGATGAAATAGATTTTTGCTAATGCACTCTTTTAGCTGTGTCAGTCCACTACTGGAATGTTTCAGCTAAAATGATGCAATAGAATAGATTTTTGAGGTATTGATATAAACCAACATATTTGAGTTTTTCTAAAGCACCAAATTAGCTGAAACAGTCCACTACGATTTTTTTAACGCGATTCTAGCTTGGAAACTCGCGTTTCTAATTTGTTGACTTGTTGCTTGACTTCCACAACCAAAGTTGCGAGTCTATCAAACATCTGATCCCGTTGTGTTGATGATAAATTTCGTCCAGAACCACTAGACTGACGAGGGGTAAGTGTTGTCCTTGGGGATGGAGACTGGCGACTTTGACCGAGTTGAGACTGTATTCGGCTTAACTGTGACTCAACACGATTTAAGTCTGCTTCTAAATTATTAATTCGAGATTCTATCTGCTGGGATAAAGCCGGTTTTGATAATACCCCTAACAAAAGCACAATTACCAAAACCCCGGCGAATAGTAATTTATTAAACATTTCATTCACTTTTTCATCTCTCTTGTGGTTTGGGAAAAGGGTAATACCGTTTCTTTGTGAAGCTGCATATAATTCACCCCCCGGCTATCGCCGTCCCCCCTTGCCAAGGGGGGACTACAGGGGGGTATTATTATGTGCATCTTCATACAGAATTGGTATAAGGGGCAAAGCCTTTCCCCCT
>JAVRCF010000169.1:0-7519 GCA_034530935.1 Aulosira sp. DedQUE10
AGCAGAACCACGACACTTGCAACTACACCTTTTATGATATGATTTTGGGACTGATTTGAATGGATTCCCATGAGAGTTTACGGTTACGCCCGCGTTAGTACACAAGAACAAGCTGAGGAGTTTGACGCACTAAATCAGCAAATAGCTAGATTAAAAGCGGCGGGTGCAACGGAAGTATTAATAGATATTGAGTCGGGACGCAACGATGGGAGGAAACAGTATAACGAGTTACTTAAGTTGGCGCAACAAAACCAAGTTGACGAAATTATCATAACTCGCGTTGATCGCTTGGGACGGAGTGTAATAACTATCCACAAAGCGATCGAAATTTTCGTTAAGCATAATGTCAATCTACGGGTATTGGATGCACCCGTTGACCCCAATTCCCCATTTGGCTGGTTTAGTATCAATCAAATGTCCGGGTTGGCAGAATTTGAATCAAGGCTGTTATCCCAAAGGATTAGGCATGGAAATAATTATTTTCGACAGCAACTAAAGTTTTGCATTCCGCCATTTGGATATGCTAAAGATGAAAATCAGCGGTTAACTCCTAATAAAAATATTCACGAAAAGTCTGGTAAAACCTACTTTGAACTAGCCAAAATTATTATTGATTTAACGCTCTCGATGCGATCGCTTAAGGATGTTTGCAATTATATTTACACCGAATATGAAGTAGTTTTTAGTGTCGCAGGCTTGCGAGATTGGGTTAAAAACCCTGCACTGCAAGGACATACAGCTTATTTTGTCAAAAAAAAGAAAGGCGTTAATCGGGAACCAATCATAAATTTCAACACCCACGAAGCCTTAATTACCGCAGACACAGTAGACGCAATCCAAGGTAAATTATTAGCGAATAAGAAGTATCGGAGTTCCGCAAAATCAACCCGTGGCGACTATCCACTCGCAGGCTTAATTAAATGTGCCCATTGTGAAGGAGGTATGTATCGTAACTTTTCACGGCACAAAACAAGAACCGAGTACATACGCTGCGTTAATTACAACAAACCTGGCAAGTATCACTGCGAAAATTCAAAATGTCCCCGACTGCGGGAAATAATCGCCAAGACGATCGCTGCTTTATGTGAAAATGCACCGCATTTAATCGAGTATCTAGAAAGTCAGTCAACAACAATGCAGGTGATTAATACCACAGAAATCGAAAACCTAGCCAATGAATTGTCCGTTCTGCGGGGGCTTCGCAGCTCCAACCCAGATATAATTCAAGCGATTGCTAAAATCGAGGCTACGATTAATGCCTTATCAACTCCCAGCAGAATTGTTGATAGGGATGCATTTGAGAATGCCTTGAGGAAAATAGCGATCGCCTCTCAGGCTACGTTCTGGGAATCTTTGGATGATTCGGAACTGCGATCGGCGTTGGCTGAGTTTGTAGAGAAGGTTGAGGTGGATTCGTCGGCAACTATAACTCCTACTTTTAAATTGCCATTAACTCTATCCTCGATGCGTCCGTAGGTTTTGATGAACTCTTCGGGAGACATATCTCCAACCTTCAAGTCCCCGTAGTATCTTTCATAAGCTTCTAGTAACCTGTCATTGAGCATTTTTAGCACTTTTTGAGAATGTGTTGAAGTCATAAAACATTCTGTAGCGATGTTTTTAGGTTATTTGTTGGCTGAAATTTTTCTGTTAGCAGTGAACGACTTTACAGTGCCAAATTCGATGGAGCGACATACTGGAAGCTAAAATTTTCACACTAGTACAACAAGGCAAAAGTAAAAAGTGAGCCAGGGCGGTGGACGGGTTCCCCGGCATAAAGCAACTGGTGAACTCCGAACTTGATATAAAAAGTAAAAAGAAAGAATACTTAATACTTCAAGCTTTTGACCCTTTTAAGTTTATTTTGGGCTAAAAACCCCACATAAATTAAATTGGGCTGCTATGTATGGGATTATTCGCAAAACTCACTAAAAAAATTTGGACTGCTACTAAGTCGGGAGTAGGTTCTATATCTCAACAAAGTTTTCAAGTTAATCAGGCTGCGTTTACTATTCCTACTCATCGGCTGAAACAACATAAAGATATTCAGAAAAAGTCCGGCAAATCTTTCTTCACCAGCGATTTAAGTACCAACGAATATTTACTCACCCGTGAAGCTGGTTGTGAACCTGTGGGGTTGGTGATGGGAACTAGCTTTTATAAAGTCGGATTTTATGGTTATTTTTGGGGCTATCGTAACCACACAGGAGAGGTAGAAGCTTTAACTCAAGCCCAGATAGCTGTAAGAGAACTGGCTGTGAGTAGGATGCAGGCAGAGGCAGCAATGTTAGGCGCTCATGGCATTATTGGAGTACGTCTCCATCAGCGTCGTCAAGTCTGGGGTATGGGGATGGTCGAATTTACGGCTATCGGGACGGCAATTCGTATACCTAACCGTCCACCTACAAATCAACCTTTTACCAGTGACTTGAGTGGACAGGAATTTTGGCAACTGCGTCAAGCAGGTTATTGGCCAAAGGGTTTAGTTTTTGGTGCTTGTTCTTATTATGTGCATAGCGATCGCACTACTCGCGCCTTAATGAATAACTCTGCTTGGAATCGTTTATTTGGTCAAGGCAGACGTAACCAAGAATTAACGCAGTTTACTCAAGGCTTTCAAGATGCACGGGAATTAGCGGTGATGCGACTTTCGGCAGAAATCAGCCAATTGGAGGCTAAGGGTGCAGTCGGAATGCACATCGAAAAAAACGAAGAAATTATTACCTATCAGCCTCAGTCAACGTTGGGTTGCTTTTTAGCTTTCTTTAATGTTGGGCTATTTATTGCTTTGTTTGGCGCAATTATTACCAATCATGGCACTGCGGTATCGGTGAGTTTTGTGTTGTTATTTCTTAGCTTCATTATCTTTTAATTATCTTCAACAACCCCTGTACTCAAGGACGCATCCATTCCACACCACCTCCAATGTAAAGCGATCGCCTGACCCATTCACCGCTTAATAGCACAAAGGTCTGTAATGCTTATGAAGTTAAGCTTATAGCTTTTCTTCGTGCCATTCTGTTCTAGCTTCTCAACTAGAAGCATTGAATTTTAAATTCTCGACGGTAATACCCTTTTGCTTTAAGTTTGTTTAATCTTTGTGATTTATTACCAGTGAGAGGGAATTCTGTATGTAATGGGAGTGCAAACACTGATGATTATACGTAACTAATCTTAGATAGCGAATCTGACTCCTGAGTAACACTACTAAATTCCCGCAAGAGCCAAAATTTAAGATGAGCGAGATATTACCATCGGAAAACTCCCAGGACACTGCCAAGCAAAAACAGAATACTAATACAAATCGCAATCAGGCAGGAATCCACTTGCATCAGAGCGAAGTACATTTGCAGCAGTTCATCGAATCTACTCCCGTTGCGATCGCCATATTGGATCGAGAAATGCGCTATCTTGCTGTGAGTCACAAATGGCTAGAAGACTACAGTCAGACTAATGATATTATTGGGCACTCGCTCTATGAAATATTTCTTGATATTCCCCCAGAGTGGAAGTCCTTTCACCAACAGTGTTTAGCAGGGGCGACAAAACAATGTGATGAATATCCCTACCCACAGGCAGATGGTTCGCAACAGTGGCTGAGATGGTCAATTCGGCCTTGGTATATGGCAAGCGGTGAAATCGGCGGCATCACGATCTTTAGCGAAAACATCACTGAGCGCAAAAAAGCCCAACTAGCACTCCAGCAGAGCGAAGAACGCTATCGCTATCTGATCGCCGCTACCTCTGTGTTGTTTTGGGTATTTTCACCCGATGGCATCGTCGTTGATGATAATCCTAGTTGGCGGAAATTTACTGGTCAAACTTGGGAGGAATATCAAGGACGGGGATGGTTAGATGCAATTCATCCAGAAGATCGTCAATTAATAGCTCAGTCATGGGAAGAGGCAGTTAAGACTTGCAGCCTATACGAACAGGAATTTCGGTTGCGACGGCATGATGGTGAGTATCGGTACACACTCGCTCGAGGTGTCCCAGTCTTAGAACCAGATGGCAGTATCCGAGAGTGGCTAGGAACTAACACTGACATTACTGAAGGCAAGCAAGCCCAACTAGCACTCCAGCAAAGCGAAGAACGATTCCGTTCGCTACTTGAAGCATCATCACAAATTATTTGGACAACTGATGCTCTTGGTGCATTTGTGACCGACCAACCACAATGGCGAGCTTTCACAGGACAAACAGTTGAAGAAAGTTTGGGTTGGGGTTGGATAAATATGATGCATCCAGAAGATCTAGCTCACACTAATGAGGCATGGTCAGCCGCAGTTGCCAACCGCAGTGTCTATAAAGTTGAGACTCGGATTCAGCGTTATGACGGTGAGTATCGCTACTTCAGCTCCCGTGCTGTACCGCTTTTTAATCCAGATAATAGTTTTCGAGAGTGGGTAGGTGCTAACACAGATATTACTGAACGCAAGCTATTTGAATTTGCCCTTGCCCAAGCCAAAGAAGCAGCAGAAGCCGCCAGTCACGCCAAAAGCGAATTCCTTGCCAACATGAGCCACGAGTTACGGACACCACTCAATGGTATTCTCGGCTATGCTCAAATTCTGCAACGTTCTAAACACCTGAATGAAGATGAGCGATCGCGCATTGATGTAATTTACCAGTGCGGTTCTCATTTGCTCACCTTAATTAATGACATCCTCGATTTGTCGAAAATTGAAGCTCAGAAAGTGGAACTCATGCCTAGCGACTTCCACTTCCCCGCATTTCTCCAAGGTGTAGCTGAGATGTGTCGCATTCGTGCAGAACTTAAAGGCATTGGGTTCCGTCATCAATTGGCTTTAGAATTACCCATTGCGATCCGTGCCGATGAAAAACGACTGCGGCAAGTATTAATTAACTTGCTCAGCAATGCCATCAAATTTACCGATACTGGTAGTGTCACCTTTACCATTAGTTATGCTTCTGAAGGAAAAATTCGCTTTGAAGTCCGTGATTCAGGTATTGGCATCGCCCCAGAAAAACTGCAAGCGATTTTTCAACCCTTTGAGCAAGCAGGCGATCGCCGACGACAGATCGAGGGCACAGGATTAGGATTGGCAATCAGCCAAAGAATCGTGGAATTGATGGGCAGCAAGATTCAGGTTCGGAGTGATATAGGTGTTGGCAGTATTTTCTGGTTTGAGGCCCACTTACCGGAAGCTGATGAGTGGGTGAAAACTTCTCAAGCTGACGATTATGGTCAAATTATTGGTATTAAAGACCGTAAACCGAAGATTGTGGTTGTTGATGATAAATGGGAAAATCGCTCAGTAATTAACAATTTGCTCAGTCCCATCGGTTTTAATGTAGCTGAAGCCACTGATGGCGAAGAAGCTTGGCAGAAAATTTTGGAATTTCAACCGGATCTCGTAATTACTGACTTGCTGATGCCAGAACTTGATGGTTTCGAGTTAATCCAACGCATTCGCGAGTCCGAAACATATAAAGAAATTATTATTATCGTTTCTTCGGCGAGCGTGTTTGAAAGCGATCAACATCGCAGCATAGAAGCAGGCGGGAATGATTTTATGGCTAAACCCGTACAAGCAAGTGTACTATTTCAAAAATTGCGGCATTATCTCAATTTAGACTGGATTTATGAACAGAAAAAGCCTGAAAACCAATTAAATCTTGAAAATGCTGAACTCGTCTTACCACCCCAAGCAGAAATAGAAATTCTGTATGAATTGGTAATGAAGGGCAATTTTAAAGAAATCATCAAACAGGCAGCATTAATTACAGAAATAGATGGCAAATATATTCCCTTTGCAAAACATTTACACCAGATGGCAAAAGGATTTCAAGACCAAGAAATTCTGGCACTACTTCAATTTCACAAGTAAGCATTATGAATGTTGCAATTGCACAAACTATGACAGTTCTAATTGTTGATGATAATCTTGCTAATTTAGGTGTCTTATCTGATGTCTTAGATCAGGCTGGTCTTGAAGTATGGGTCGCAAAATCTGGTGAGGTAGCTCTAGAAAGAGTCAAATATGCCTTACCCAATTTAATATTATTGGATGTAATGATGCCAGAGATTGATGGATTTGAAACCTGTCGGCAATTAAAGGCAAGTCCACAAACTAAAGATATTCCTATTATTTTTATGACGGCACTTTCTGACACCACCAATAAAGTTGAAGGTTTTCAAGCTGGGGCTGTGGACTATATTACTAAACCATTTCAGCAACAAGAAGTCTTGTCACGGGTGAAATTGCATTTAAAGCTGCATAAGTTAGCACAATAATTAGAGCATAAAAATACTTTATTAGAGCAAAAGTTTGCCGAAGCTAGTCAAGCTTATCAAGATTTAAAACAGCTACAAATCAAACTAGTTCAAGGTGAAAAACTGTCCAGCTTAGATCAAATGTTTGCTGGCATTTCTCATGAGATTAATAATCCAGTAGATTTTATTTATGGCAATCTCATTTATGCCAATGAATATACTCAAGAAATGCTAAATCTTGTGCATCTCTATCAAGAGGATTATCCAAATCCTACACCTCGCATTCAATCAGAACTAGAATTCATAGATATAGAATTTATTGATAATGACTTATTAAATCTACTTAAATCTATGAATTTGGGAACACGACGCATTCGTGAAATAGTCAAGTATATGCAGATTTTTTCTCATGTAGATGAAGCTAAGTTGGCAGAGGTTGATATTCATGAATGTATTGATAGCACATTGACAATTTTGAATCATCGCCTAAAAGCACAACCCGATCATCCAGGAATTGAAATAGTTAAAGAGTACAATTTGTTTCAGCTAGTTGAATGCTATATTGGACAAATTAATCAAGTATTGATGAATATTATTTCTAATGCTATTGATGCCTTAGATGAATATAATCAACAGCGTTCATTGGAAGAGATTAAGCAAAACCCCAGTATGATTAAAATTCGCACGATGATGATTGAAGATAATTGGGTTGCCATTCACATTGCTGATAACGGACCAGGAATGTGTGAAGAAGTAAAAGCAAAGCTGTTTAATCCTTTCTTTACGACTAAAGCAGTGGGTAAAGGAACTGGATTAGGTTTATCTATCAGCCACCAAATTGTAGTAGAAAAGCATGGTGGTAGTATCGAATGCCAATCTATTTCTGGAAAGGGGACGGAATTTGCGATCAAAATCCCAGTGCAACAGTAATTTTTTTCATAGGCTGATGAGTCGTTTTAAGTTATCGTTGTCTGAGACAATAAATAACTCTACTGCACTGCGCCATCTCTCTTCATCCTCTTCTTTTAGCAAAGGTATTGAGTTCAGATTCTCGATTTATTGAAAGATGTTATTAGTGAATCAGAGGTAATACCAATTTTTTGTAATAATGATACCGATTCAAACAATGTTTGCGACAGATAAATCATTCGGAGGGCACAGCAGTGCTGTGCAACGCCACATCCTACCCTGCGGGTTCCGCTTTAGCGGTACAAGTCGGGCATTGCCCGCCCAACGGAGTGGCTCCCCTACCCATCTGTCGCATTCTTTTTTCAAATTGGT
>JAVRCF010000170.1:0-7479 GCA_034530935.1 Aulosira sp. DedQUE10
GGTGACGTTGGCGGCAAAGTCTTTGGCTTGCATCTGCCCCAGTGCAGAAGCTGCGACTCTACGGACATCAGAGTTAGAATCTTTGAGGAGTGCGGTGACGTTGGCGGCAAAGTCTTTGGCTTGCATCTGCCCCAGTGCAGAAGCTGCGACTCTACGGACAGATGTGTCAGAATCTTTGAGGAGTGCGGTGACGTTGGCGGCAAAGTCTTTGGCTTGCATCTGCCCCAGTGCAGAAGCTGCGGCTCTACGTACAGATGTGTCAGAATCTTTGAGGAGTGCGGCAACGTTGGCGGCAAAGTCTTTGGCTTGCATCTGCCCCAGTGCAGAAGCTGCGTAATAACGGACAGATGTGTCAGAATCTTTGAGAAGTGCGGCGACGTTGGCGGCAAAGTCTTTGGCTTGCATCTGCCCCAGTGCATATGCTGCGGCTCTACGGGAAAGACTCTTTTCGTCTTTTTCTTCTTTTTCTGGCGGCGATAGCTGCTTAACAAGCAGATTTACAACATCTTGATAGTTGGGAATCTGCTTTTTGAGATCATCTAGCTTATATTCTTCTAATTTGCTTGCCGCGTTTTCTCTCACTCCAGCATAAGGGTCTGCCAGGGCTGCGACAATGCCTTTAATTTCCCAATCTTGAGGCTTGGGTTTGGGTTTTTCTTCTTCGGCGGTTACCCAAGTGAGGGAAAAGATAACCGTCAGTAAACAAGTAAAAATAAACAGGAATATGCGAGATAATCTGCGACGGTTGCCGGCATTTTTGGGCATGATGGGGAGACAGAACAAAAGGCTGTCATTTGTCATTTGTTCTTGGTCATTTGTCCTGATAATTAAGTTAGTGTAGCAGTGCGATCCACTACAAGGGAAGAACTTCCGCAGCCTGCAAGCCTTTTGTTATACCATTTTGAAAAAAGAACGCGACAGATGGGTAGGGGCACGGCACCAGTAAGATATTTGATATGCCAAAAGATTGTGGATGCCGTGCTCCTACAAAGAATTTATCTGTCGCAAACATTATTTGAATTGGTATTACACAGGTTTTTGTAATAGTCAAAGTAGCGTGCAGTCCCGTTATCCCGCCCAGAAGTGAACTTCCGGGCTAATAGTGCAAGTCCACTCAAGTGGACTGAATATGTAGCTTAGTCTACTTCAGTAGACTTTTACTATTAGCCTTGGAATTCATTCCAAGGTGAGACAGCAACGAAGCTAGGAATGGGGATTGGGGACTAGGGAAACTTAACCCATTCACAACCAACGCGATCGCATTCGTTACCAACGAGTACCGATTCATAACCAACGCGATCGCATTCGTTACCAACGAGTACCGATTCATAACCAACGTGATCGCATTCATAACCAACGAGTACCGATTCATAACCAACGCGATCGCATTCGTAACCAACGAGTTGATTTCTTTGCTAAGTGCGTAGACTTAAACATCCCCCACAACCAGAGACTTAAAATTAATCTTTCCCTTTCCCCTTCCTCCTTAACCTTTTTCCCTTTCCCCAATCCCCAATCCCCGAAAAGTCACTGCGATCGCTACATTAGAAGATATATCAAAAATAATGATTGAATAAGAGCGATCGCATCTCACACACAACCATGACTCAAAATGCTACTCTTTCTCAGAATCCCCTACTCAAGGGCGCTGGCTTACCTCCCTTTGCAGAAATTAAAGCGGAGCAAGTAATCCCAGCTTTCAAGGATCTGTTAACAGAACTTGATGCCGAGCTTACCACTTTAGAAAACAAAGTACAGCCTACTTGGAGTGGTTTAGTAGAACCCTTAGACAAAATTACAGATAAGCTGTCTTGGAGTTGGGGCATAGTCAACCATTTAATGGGTGTGAAAAATAGCCCCGAATTACGTGAAGCTTATGAAGCTGTACAATCAGACGTGGTGCAGTTTATCACCAAGCTTGGTCAAAGCCAACCTCTCTACAATGCTTTTAAAGCTCTCCGTGCTAGTGATGGCTGGAAAACTTTAGAATCAGCACAGCAAAGAATTGTCGAAGCGGCGATTCGGGATGCGGAACTTTCTGGTGTGGGCTTAGAAGGAGAAGCACGAGAACGTTTCAACGCCATTCAAATGGAGTTAGCAGAACTTTCGACTAAGTTCTCCAACCATGTCCTCGATGCTACCAAAGCCTTTAGCATCACCCTCACAACCAAAGACGAAATTGACGGCTTACCCGAAAGCTTACTCAGTCTAGCAGCCCAAGCCGCCCGTGCCGCCGACGAAGAAAATGCTACACCAGAAAATGGCCCCTGGCGCATCACCTTAGATTTCCCCAGTTACGGCCCCTTCATGCAGCACAGCACCCGCCGTGATTTGCGCGAACATCTCTACAAAGCTTTTATTAGTCGGGCGGCTTCAGGCGATTTAGATAATAATCCCCTGATTGATCGCATATTACAATTACGCCAAGAACTAGCAGGGTTATTAGGCTTTCACAACTTTGCTGAATTGAGCCTAGCTAGTAAAATGGCTCCCAATGTCGAAGCAGTTGAAGCGCTATTAGAAGAACTGCGTCGCGTCAGTTATGATGCAGCCGTCAAAGATTTAGCAGCACTCAAAGCCTTTGCAGCCTCCAAAGGAGCCAAAGAAGCAGCAGATTTAAAACACTGGGATATTAGCTTCTGGGCGGAACGTCAGCGAGAAGAAAAATTCTCCTTCACTGCGGAAGAATTACGTCCTTACTTCCCCCTTCCCCAAGTACTCGATGGCTTATTTGGCTTAGTCAATCGCTTATTTGGCGTTACCGTCACCCCTGCCGATGGTCAAGCCCCAGTATGGCATGAAGATGTCCGTTATTTCCAAATAGCTGATGAAACAGGCGCGCCCATCGCCTACTTTTACTTAGACCCCTACAGCCGCCCCGCCGAAAAGCGTGGTGGTGCTTGGATGGATGTCTGCATTAATCGTGGCAAAATCACTGAGAATGGTGTCACGAATGTTCGCTTACCTGTAGCATATTTAATTTGTAACCAAACTCCCCCCATCGACGGCAAGCCTAGCTTGATGACTTTTAATGAGGTGGAAACCTTATTCCACGAGTTTGGGCATGGCTTACAGCATATGCTCACCCAAGTGGATTATACGGATGCAGCAGGTATAAATAACGTGGAATGGGATGCAGTCGAACTACCCAGCCAATTCATGGAAAACTGGTGCTATGAGCGACCCACCTTGTTTGGCATGGCTAAACATTATGAAACAGGCGAACCTCTACCAGAGCATTATTACCAAAAACTGATAGCAGCCCGCAACTATATGAGTGGTAGCGGGATGTTGCGGCAACTCCACTTTAGCAGCGTAGATATAGAACTGCACTCTCGCTATCATCCTGGTGGCGCGGAAACCCCAGCCGATGTCCGTCAGCGCATAGCCAAAACTACCACAGTTTTACCCCCATTACCAGAAGATGCATTCCTCTGTGCTTTTGGGCATATCTTTGGTGGTGGTTATGCCGCAGGTTACTACAGCTACAAATGGGCAGAAGTCCTGAGTGCTGATGCTTTTGCCGCTTTTGAAGAAGCCGGACTCGAAGACGAAGCCGCCATCAAAGCCACTGGTAGACGCTACCGTGATACCGTGTTGGCGCTGGGTGGTAGTAAACACCCAATGGAAGTATTTAAAACCTTCCGCGGACGCGAACCGAGTACTACTCCTTTGCTGAGACACAACGGTTTAGCCGCTACAGTTTAAGGGATTTCTGTAGGGTGGGCACTTCCCGATTTTCACTTAAACTTTAATGTTTAGTGGTGCCCACCCTTCAATAATTAACCGCCGATAAACGCCGATAAACGCCGATAAAAAACATAACTCCCCCTGCTCCCTGCCCCTTTTCCTAATCCACTATGCGTGCAATGATATTAGAGGCACCACGCCAACCGCTGCGATTAGCAGACTTGCCAGTGCCACAACCCAATCCTGAGCAAGTGTTAATTCGCATTCATGCCTGTGCTGTTTGCCGCACAGATTTGCATATAGTTGATGGAGAATTGACTCATCCCAAATTACCTTTAATACCAGGACATCAAATTGTCGGTACTATAGAAGCAAAAGGCGATCGCGTTCAGCAATTTACTCTTGGTCAACGGGTTGGTGTTCCTTGGTTAGGTCACACTTGCGATCGCTGTCGTTATTGTCTTTCTCATCGTGAAAATCTCTGCGATTATGCTGGGTTTACAGGTTATAATATTGACGGCGGTTATGCAGATTATACCGTTGCAGACCATCGATTTTGCTTTCCCCTAGACCCCAGCTTTGCTGACTTGCAAGCTGCACCTTTATTATGTGGTGGCTTAATTGGTTACCGCGCTTATCGCATGACTGGCGATGCCGAAAAAATCGGCTTTTATGGCTTTGGTTCAGCCGCCCATATGTTAATTCAACTAGCTCGCTATCAACAGCGTCAGGTATTTGCCTTTACCCGTGGTGGTGATATCGAAGGGCAAGAATTCGCTCGTCAATTAGGTGCAGTTTGGGCTGGTGACTCAGAGGAATTACCCCCAGAACCCTTAGATGCGGCAATTATTTTTGCTCCTATAGGTAAATTAGTTCCCGCTGCTTTACGGGCAGTAGCTAAAGGCGGTACGGTAGTTTGTGCAAGCATCCACATGAGTGATATTCCCGCGTTTCCCTACGAAATTCTATGGGAAGAAAGAGTGTTGCGGTCTGTTGCTAACCTCACCCGCCAAGATGGAGAAGAGTTTCTCGCTTTAGCACCCAAAGTCCCCATCCACACAGAAATTAACACCTTTCCCCTCACTCAAGCAAATGAGGCTTTAGATGCCCTGCGGAGTGGCAAAATTACAGGTTCGGCAGTGTTGGTAATTTGAAAAATTGGTGTTTGGTGTTTGTCCTCCTTGTCTCCCCTATCTCCCTCATCATTCATGCTCTACCTGTTCAGCCAAATTGTGTAAAGCCCTTACACCACAACGCAAAACCGCCCCCTAGTGGTTCAGAGGACGGCAGCGCTGTAGCGTTCGTTTGGGCGGGGATAGGGAGATGGGGTTAGGTTGGGGAGGGATGGGGTACAGCTAGTTTAAATTTCCAGCTGACTCAACAACTTGTTTCAACTCTTCAAAGGTGATACTACCGTCTTTATCTCCATGCATAGCTAGCAATTCCTGGGGGCTACTGACACCTGTTTCGGCTGAGATGATTGCGCTTAAGCCAGGGCTTAAAAACAGCTCATTTATAGAAACTTTGCCATCTTGATCGGTATCCAAGGTATTAAAAAGAGATTGAAGCTCCTGCTCGGTTGCCATAATTTTTTATCTGAATTAATTTTTTCAATTTAATATCTCAAAATTTTGACAAAGACACAAGAACAGTAAGAAAAACTTAATCACTTATTCCTAATCGTTTTTTAAATTTGGCTTCTATTTGCTCACCTGTGCTTACTACCACACCTGATTGTATGTGCTGTGTGAGGGATGCACATGGAGAGGTCTACCAGGGGATTTCCCACCTTGGCAAACGGTTTATGGTTATTTTTGGCGATGGAGTAAAGATGGTACATGGTTAAAGATTCACGACATAACTGTAGCAGTGGGTTCGGGTAGCAGCTGGACGAGAACCCAGTCCATCGCAAGCCGCAGTTGACAGCCAGTCAGTGGAAACAGCAAGCATGATTTCCATTGATGTGGGTTATGACGCTTCTTAAAAAATACATGGGCGCAAACGACATCTAAGTGTAGATTTGTTAGGGCTGGTTTTGCGAGTCTTGGTAACCTCAGCCAGTCTTTCAAAACGTGTTCGCGTTAGCGTCCCGCAGGGAAGGAGCGAAAAAAGTCCAAAGATTATGAACGACTACCCGAAACTTCAGAAACATTCATCTATGTTGCCATAATTCGGATTATGGTTCGACGGCTTGCATAATTTTTAGCTCTCTCTGACATTTAAAACATCCTCTTACGCCGACCTACTTAAGTAGGCACAATTAAAATTAAACCGAACGATGTAAAGTTTTGTAGGAGAAAACCTTTTCCTCATGAGCCATTAGCCATGCTAGAACCTGCAAATTCAACTAACAGATGGGTAAATACAATCGATTCCCAAAATCCCGAAGTCATTGCCCAAGCATCAGGCATCATCGCCAATAATCTTTATTGCACCCTCTCTACTTGTTCGGCTGATGGTTATCCTTGGGTATCGCCTTTATTTTTTGCCTATGATGACCACTGGAATATTTATTGGAGTTCAGCGATAATATCTCAGCATTCGCAGAACATCTACAACAATCATGGCAGAGTTGCGATCGCTATTTTTGATTCCAGCATTTCTGAAGGTACGGCAGAAGGTGTGTATATTACTGGAACTGCATCCGAGTTAAACCCAGATGCAGCAGAAAAAGTATTGCAGTTGCTTTTGCAGCGAGCAACTAAAAAATACAATCGCACAGCATTAGACTATTTAAATGATTCACCCCGCAGATTTTATCAATGTCAACCCCAAGAGGTTTGGATTACTGGTAAACGAGTAGCTATTGGTAATCAATTAGTTGATACGAAAATTCAACTAAGTTTGTTAAGCTTAATAAACGCAAAATTTATTGAGCAATAAAGATTTTTAATTGCTGATTCTACTCACTTCAATACGCTTTAGCTCAACACTTTTCACCTCTCTTATGGTCTTTAAAAGGGTGAGGATTAAAGGAAAATGAATTCAAACCTTACTTTTTAAACTTGTCTTCTCTCCAGAGATATATATTCGACAAGCTATTGATGCGATCGCAATAGTTAATTACTGCCACATCCTAGGAGAAACTTATATTTTCTTGTCAAAATCAATTTATTTTGTTTTTAGGTTTTAAGATCTAATTTTATAGGGTTAGTGAGAATCTGCTCTTGCTAAACTTGTAGACTTGGCAAAAAGACAGCAGTCAAATTTCTAGATTCAAATCTAATTTTTAAAATAGGAGATGGACTGTCATGCCACGACAAAATGCTGCCCAACTTTTAAAAGCTGTAAAACAAGATCAAGCATTAAAGCAAAGACTTAGAGCAACAGCCAATCCAGAATCCTTCATCGAAATTGCTAAAGAACGCGGTTACGACTTCACAGTGGAGGAACTAGAAACCGAACTCAACAGATTGTCTGAAGAAGATTTAGCAGGCATTGTCAATCCCGGATGGGGCCCTAGACGGCACATTCATCCTAGATAATTCTCTATCTTGGCGATTGCAACTATAGAATACCAAGGAAACAGGGAACAGGGAAAAATAGGCTGCTCACTAGAAAAGGGGTTTTAAATCTTGACCTCTTTTCGTACAGTCAGATTGCTATTGTTTGTCTGAATTGCCTTTTGTGCATAGAAACTAATAGCAATTCCTAATTAGGGAAGTCCCAAAAATAATACCAATTCAAATAATATTCGCGACACATAAATGATTCTTAAGGGCACAACATTGTTCATTGGTGTCAACTTAAGCTCAAACGCTTATTCCACAGGCGTATTACCCCACACGC
>JAVRCF010000171.1:0-7456 GCA_034530935.1 Aulosira sp. DedQUE10
AACTTAGAAGAACAGTCTACTCCAACGCCATCTACACAAGAAATTCAAGAAACTTTAGATGGCGAAACTTTCACTCTGGATTTTGATTTGTAAAGCAGAACTGAGCGTGAGAGATTATTTTTCTTCTCCGAGAGTGATTAAACAGGGCTAATTACTATGCTTAGTCGATGAAATCTCGCTCAATATTTCCTCTTACCCAGATACTTTGACTGCTGTAAAAGTCTCCACGCTGCTCCAATGTAAAACCACCAAGCAACAGTCCCAGCCACACTTCTATCATTGGCATCTTTAAAGCACCTTGCAGTTTAATCAGTGAAATTTCACCTTGAATCTGTAGCAGGTAGTGGGCGATCGCACTCTGCCACTTCTGCACATCTTCATCACCTGCTAATTTGTGAACATCTTCTACACTCGTTACTTCTGAGAGCATTTCTAAGACTTTCGCCTTCTCAACAGGTGCTACTACCGAATCACAATGTAAGGCAGAATTAGAAAACTGATGTGGTCCATGTGGTCTAAAAGTCTGCGGTATTGGAGATTCAATCAAATCATCCAAATCCAGTTGCATTGTAGTTCGCACCAACCCAGCAAAAATACCAGTGCTAACAATCGGTCCGTCAGGGCTATTGCGATCGCGCACATCTTGCAACAGCATCAGCGCACGAGATTTGAGAATATCTGCAATTTGATTAAACGCAACAGCAGCAGTTTTTAACTGTGCTTCCACAGATAAATTTTGGAGTTCAGCATCCAAACAATCCCACACCGGAGCAAGTGAAGAGTTTGGTGGCGCTTCTGAAATCTCATCAAGCACATCCCAAATCGTTAATTGTCGATATGCAGTCATCTTTACGACTCCGGATGTAACGGACAGGGACGCACTGGACAGTGATCTGGACTAATCTCAAACATATCCTTATATTGATACAGCGAGACACCATATTCTTTGGCAAAAGCCTGCAACACCTTATCTGTATAAGCTCTTATCTTGCCAGCCGTTAGCCCAAAGCAATGAATTGCTTCCAAGCGACAAATCGGTTGTTGTCCCAGCCATAGTTCAGCACCCAATGAATGTAATGGTTTATCTCCCGATTCCTTGTATAAATACAGCACAGCAAAATATGTTGCAGGTGGTTCAACTGTTATTGAATCAATACCAGAATTATCTTCAGTTCGGCTACGGTAAAATGAGCGCCGATTATGACAGACTTTTGGATTCCAGCATCCATCCCCTTCAGTACCATGCAGCACCTTTGCTTTAGCAGTAGGTAATTTGGCACATAACTGACACTTAGGATTTAACGGTTTTGGCATTTCCTACTCTACTTCCTCTTCGCCAATAGCTTTGTAGTAAGCAGAGATTGCGGCTTCTTGCTCACTGCGAAGTGTATACCGTCGAAACGCCTTCTCGCTAGTATGTCCAGTCAGTTTCCGGGCATGAGTTGGATCTACACCTAAGAGCAATAAATCAGTAGCGTAAGTATGACGGAATTGATGAGGATGCAAGTCTTCAATAAGAGCTAATTCCCCAATTTTCTCCACAGCAAAGTAAATACCGTGATAACTCAGGCGTTCTCCAAGATATGATGGATGGTGTGAAATCATCAGTGGACTGAGGCTAGTTAAAACTTCCCCCTGCGCCTCTCGCCATCGCAAATACTCTGCAACCACCTCTCGGCTTTCTTTGCGCAACGGCACTAAACGCGGTTGGGAGGTTTTTGTGTCAGGCAAGAACAGCAGCTTCCCATCGAATGACCCAACATTTAAATTCACTACTTCCCCAGCACGTAGTCCATGACTAAGGATATGGACAAGTGCAGTATCTCGAAGTTTTGTTTCTCCCAGATACTGCAAAGCTGACCACACTGATTCCATCTGTTCTGCTGTTAAACTTTGAGCAGGTGGCAGAGGTACTTTTTCCAGTTTGACCCTCTGTGTGGGATTTGTAGTCATCATCTCTGGGTAGGTAAGAGTCAACCATTTGAAGAAACTCTTGATAGCAGCCAATCCAGCATTGATGCTGCTTTTGGAAAGTGGTTTACCTGCGTCTGTACACACTTCTTCCATTAAATACTGTTTGTACAGACCTATATGACGCGATCGCAGTTCATGATAGTGCAATTGCGTCCATCCCAAAAACCTTTTGAGTTCACGTTCATAAAGCTTGCGGCTGTTGGGTGCGAGATTGTTGCTGCGTAAAAATTCCAATACCTTGACCCATCGAATATCTGTTGGTGGCCTTGTACTGGCTTTGCGCTGCCCAATAGGCGCAGTTTCACCGTCAAGGGCAATGAGTTTAATCGGAGGTAGGTTGTCAAATTCAGGATTATTCACTATTTATGGGCTCGCAGAGGATTTTGACAGACCAGTTTACACCACAGTAATACAAAATAAGAAACAATTATCTTTTATCCGATATTAAATACGATTAATATTTCCTGTGACTGAAACCTGACTTGACCACTGAGGCGGCAACAATTAAGCAAATCATAAGTACCAAATAGAATATGTACGGTACCAGTAATATTGGCGATAGATTTTATCCAATTCATCTGATGTAACATTTGCTTTCCTCCAGCAAGCATCAACAGGTGTTGAGCTTCGTCTACCATGAGCGCTGTCAGCTGATGGTGCCGCATTGCTTGTTCTAAGGCACGACGCACAATATCAGAACTTTTGGAAGCAAAGTATGCAGTGGAAGCAATTGCATGATTTTGGAAATTAACGTTACTGTTTGTGGTGCTTAAAGTTACTGAAAGATTTTCTAGAGACTCTAAAACTCGTAGGTAGTAATCTTTGTAATTAAACTTTCCGCCTTCTGTTGGAATTGCTTCTATACCTGTAACTGGGATTTGGCAGGTATTAAGACTCATGGATGTTAATGGCGCTTCCAGTAAAAGCTTTTCGGCTCTGAGCTTTAAAGTCGTTTTGCCCACTCCCGCCGGGCCAACCACAAACAGAACACAGATGTCTGTTGGTTGCTGAAGATTCATGAACAAAGTATCTAAAGCTTGCCTTAAACGTAAATGCCCAACTGTGATGCCATGAAAATAGTTCAACCGCTCTGTTGAGGATTTGCTCAGGAGTGCTTGTGGAAATGGGCGTTCAAAATTCATTGCCATAGTTCCTCCCCTGAGTATGGTTGGATTTGCTGAGGATTGATTTCTGGAGCCTGTGCTTGACTTGGTTGGGTTGACTGTTGTGTAATGTTGTTTTTAATACTAGTTGAATGTTCTCTAACAACAGATTGTGGTTGTTTAATCGCTTCAGAACACAAAATTTGACGAACGCCTGTTGCTGCCAAATCTCGCAACCGTTGTAGCTGTAAAGCTTCTTGAGCTTCTGCTGATTCTAGATACTGCGCTAATTCCTTGGCTTTAATTGCTATTTTTTGGCTGTGTTGTTTTTGATGCTGACGTATTTCAACACTAGCAAGCCTTATTTCTCGTTCCGAATGTCCTTGTAAAGATGAATAGTGTTGTGAAATACAACGCACCCAAGTATTTTTCACATAGGCATAAGCTATACCTATATCCCAGGGATCATATCGAACTGGTACTTGGGTTCCTTCCACTTCAGGATGGAGAAAGGAATCATCAATTGACCAGTAGTATATGTAGTTAATTTTTACGCCAAGCCTTGGTATAACTTTGGCGCTTCCTTTTGGAGTTGAAGGCAGGGTAAAAATTTGAAAATTCTCATCATTAATAATTCTTTGACCAAAGCGCATTCCACTTTGTGTCAGACCTTTTTCAAACGCAACACCAGGAGATTGCCTCAGTGCTGGATGTTCTCTTTGGTCATAAACAACATAAGCGTATTCACAAAAATACTCATATATTTCCGCTAAAGTCCATACAGCTTGTGCTTTTGGATTATTCGTCTTGTTCACTAAGCGAATTTGCTTTGTAATTTGGGTATTACCTTTAAGGTTGTAGAAAAATTCACTATGACTGGTGCCAAAAAAGCGTTCAATTATTGAACCAAATCTGGGACTAGCAACAGGGCGTTGTTTTTTTGTACAACCAAATGCTGCTAGGAGAGTTTCAAAGTAAATACTGCCAAATTCTACTCCGTTATCTACTACCAAAGTTTCTGGGAACCGTCCCCACCGCTGCACACAAATTCGTAGCACCATCATACAGGAGCGATATGAAGGTGGGTCAAAGGTTAAATAGATAGCTAAAATCCGACGGGAGAAAGCATCAATGAGAATGCTTGCCCAAGGTCTACCCAAACAACATCCTGTCCTTTGACAAACTAACTCAATATCTAACTCCGTATGGTCAATGTGACAAATTTCAAATGGACGACTTCCGTGACAAGGCGTGGAGAGTGTTAGTTCATGATAGAAGGGGCTTTGTTGGTAGGCTGCCCGATTCCCCTGCCTTTTACGGGTTTGCCGATGATCCGCTCTTCTATTGATACGTTTGTAGAAAGTAGTGCGGCTGGGGCAAGGGTCAGTTTTTCCAGCTTTTTCCCACTCACGAGCGAGAATACCGTAAGTTGTCAGTTTATTTCTCTGCTGAAAATTTTCGTAATGTTGCTCAATAATTTTATCGATGAATTCCCAAGTTGACGGCGAAAATCGCTCAATACGGTTTCCTTTGTCTCTACGATTTGGCAGCAGGCCAACATAACCCCAGCCATAAGTCTCCACTGCGGCATGATATTTAACTTTCCATCTGCGAATTGTTCGCTCAGATACAGAACTATTTGTTGGTGAATATCCGTGCAGATATGGCTCAATGATTTTGTAGCGGTAGTTGGCTACAGCTAAGTCTTCTGGGCTGGCGCATTTTAGTTGTTCCCAAATTTCTGGCGATTTTACAGATTGAGCTTGAATGCAGATAATTTCTTTTCGTGCAATCAGTGCGTCAAATTCTGTGTGAGTTAACCCAATGAGTTGGTTTTCGCCTTGTAAAACAATTTTTGTATCTCCAATCTGAATTACAGATAAATTTCTACCGTCCCAAAACAGGGTTGAACCGACCGCCACGTCAATCCGTTGTCCTTTGGCAATAGTGGCAGCAGTTTTTTGAGAAATGATGAAGTTATAAGCTTCTGCCATCTGCTGGCTGATGAAAACATGAACAAGTTCATGTTCATTCAAGGCTACGGCTTTCAAGTCTACATATAATTGTTTTGTTGCAATTAAGACATAGATATCATCTACCCAACTCGGATTCGTTGATAAGAGTAATTGTTTGAGGGTCATCCCTGGGTTAGCCGTAACGTACTCAAAAACTCTTGTTCTTGCCTCTGGGTTAACTATATTATCTTGATTGAAATAAGCTTTGAGAAACTGATGGTTACGGTAAGCAATCCAATTTATTTCTAGATCTGTGCGTAAATGATAGTACAGCCTAAGAGGTTGAACTTTAGTTTCCGCAGGTGGAGCGTGCCATTGACCGTTTTCGCTTTGTTGATAGCGTGTGGGTTGTTTTTGGGCTAGGGTTTTAAGACGTTTGTTAGGCTTCCATTCTTCAAATCCCGCACAGTTATGGCGAATGACCAAGAAATCAGGAATATGAGAAGTCACGACATTACGCCCGCTCTTTGAAAGAAATGATAGGCTTAAACGAACTGGTTGGTCATAGTACTCCAAAACATCTTCATCGTTTTCGTACTCTACGATTGCTGGCAGTTCTATTTTGTGAGACTCAAACTGAATTGTTTTTCCCATTTTGCGGCTTGGGTAGCTACCACAAACATTTTTACCCCCACCGCCTACTTTCCTTACAGGCTCTGAACAACGAATTTGTTGGACAAGTTCTTTTGTCGTCTCTGGTAAACAGAGGCGCTGACACCATTGCTCAAATTCTTGGTTTTTGAGCATACAAAAATCCGTAACTTTCGGACTGTTTATGCTTGATTAATTAACTTTCGGTCACTTTATCATTTCAAAACACTACTTTCGATGTTCGGCTATTAAACGTAATAATCTGCTTTTGGGCTTTTACTGCGGACAACTTATGCTGTAAAAAACGGACAGCTTATGGTTTCAGTCACAGACTGTTGTGTGGGTTCGCGGACTATGTGAAATCTGTGCGGATTAAATGAAATTTGTGCAGACTAAGTGAAATTTTATTTCGGACTAAGTGAAATGCACTTCATATGCCATAGGCTCTAAGAATGCCGGGCTTCAACCAGCTAGCTGTCCGGGAAGGACAGGTGCAGGATGACACAGCCGGTGAGAAAAATAACTAACTCACACAGCAAGAAAAACATCGGTCTGTTTTCTAGCTTCAAAATGCAGACAGGGATTTGGTATGAGTCTCTAATTGAGCGGGACTATATGTACCTGTTGGAAACTGACCCAGATGTTGTGTCATACCAAAGTCAACCACTGAGGATTTTTTATACTATTGATAGCCGGAAGCGGCACTATACTCCTGATTTTTTGGTTGAACAAAGGAGTAGAAAGCTTGTAATTGAGATCAAACCTGCAAGCAAAGTACATTCTCCCAAGAATCTTCAGTTATTCCAAATTGTTGCTCCTATCTGCCAAAAGAAAGGTTGGGAGTTTGTGGTAGTTACTGATGAAATGATTCGAGTTCAACCACAGTTGAATAATCTCAAACTTCTCTACAAGTATGTCTGTGAACCATTAACTATCAATAACTACTTGGATTGCTATCAGTATTTTCAAGTGCAAGTGACAACATCCATAAAAACAGCACTTTTGGATTTAGCTGCCAAGCAAATTACTATAAAAACTTTGTTAAAACTAATTTTTTGGGATTCTTAAAAACTGACCTCTGTTCTTTTTACTCTCACCTGCATTAGTGAACCACTATTTTACTTGTAAAATTAAATACAACCACCGCTCTCTTCCGCTCTCATGAACAATAATATCCCTGTCAAAACTATATTGATTTTGGCAGCCAACCCTACAAGTACTGCAAGGCTGAGGTTGGATGAAGAGGTGCGTGAGATTGAAGAAGGATTGCGGCGAGCTAATAAGCGGGAACAGTTTAAGCTAGAGCAGAAATGGGCAGTTCGTCCCCGTGACTTCTACCGCGCCATTTTGGATTATCAACCCTACATTGTTCACTTTTGCGGTCATGGTGCTGGAGTGGATGGCATTGTCCTAGAAGATGAAGTGGGACAGCCAGCACTGGTATCAGCAGATGCTTTAGCTGGGATGTTTGAGGTATTTGCTCAAAATGGTGTTGAGTGTGCGGTGCTCAATGCTTGTTTTTCCAAAGTGCAGGCTGAGTTAATTAGCCAACATATTAATTATGTGATTGGTATGAGCCAAGCAATTGGGGATAAAGCAGCTATTAATTTTGCGGTGGCTTTTTATGATGCGATCGCAGCTGGGCAAGATGTAGAGTTAGCTTTTAAACTGGGTTGTTCTCAACTTATTGGATTAGGGGAAAATTTAACTCCTGAATTGAAAAAAACTAGAACCGCAAAGTTTGCTAGAGAGGGCCAGATATTCAAGTAAACT
>JAVRCF010000172.1:0-7140 GCA_034530935.1 Aulosira sp. DedQUE10
TTTGTTATTTCGGGGTACTCATTTGTTATTTCGGGGTACCCATTTGTTATTTCGGCGTGTCCATAACGCACCCCACGAAATTACTAGAAGAGTTGAAACCATACTTGTGTGTACACCGTAGCCTTTAAGCTGGGAAACCCGTCCAATACACTGGCTCAACTTTGCGCTATTTACGCTGTGCTGTACTAGTAGTTTATGTCATTAGTTTTGATGGGTTGCACCAGAGCATTATATAATAACGGTGTGTCCGCATATCGGGACACGAGTGTCCGTGCGATCGCCAACAATTTAAAAGTATATTAATTGGGTGTATGAATAAAAAATATAGTATTTTTCTAAGTGATGAGCAACGGCAACAACTGGTTAATTTAGTCAGGAAAGGGAAAGCAAATGCTAGAGAGATTCGTCGCGCACATACGCTACTAATGGCAAACGCTGGTAGTACAGATGAGGCAATAGCGAAAAGCTTACATATATCAATACCAACAGTTGAACGAACTCGCAAACAGTTTTGCCGCGATTGTTTATCAGTGACGTTGAAAGACCGTCCTCGTAGTGGAAAGCCGCCAAAAATAACTGACACGGCAGAAGCATATTTAATTGCAACAACTTGCTCAGATGCTCCCGACGGTAGCGCTCGTTGGACATTAAAAATGTTGGCAGATAAACTTGTTAGTCTTGAAATAATAGATAGTGTCAGTACAAATACAATTGGACGTACATTAAAAAAAACGAGTTAAAACCCTGGCTAAAAGAGCAATGGTGCATCCCAAAAATCAGTTCAGAATTTGTAGCTTGTATGGAAGATGTACTTGATTTATACGCTCAACCAATAGACCCAGAGCGTCCATTGGTTTGTTTTGACGAAAAATTGTGCGTTTTGTTTTCTGATGTTCATGAACCAATACCAGCAACACCGAAAACCGAAGAAAAACGAGGGAAAGTTGAAAAACAAGACTACGAATATGAGCGAGAGGGTAGTTCTAATTTATTCGCATTTTTTGCTCCATATCTAGGTTGGAGACATATTAAAGTTACAGAGCGCCGTACCAAAGTTGATTTTGCTCATTGTATGAAAGAGTTAGTTGATGTTCACTTTCCAGAGGCTGTTGTAATTAAATTAGTAATGGATAATTTAAATACTCATACTATTGGTGCTTTATATGAAGTATTTGAGCCATCGGAAGCTAGACGAATTGCGAAAAAATTAGAGATTCACCACACACCGAAACATGGTAGTTGGTGAGCCAGCGCGTTGCGGGGGTTCCCCCCGTTGTAGCGACTGGCGAACCCGAAGGGTTAAATATGGTTGAATGTGAGTTATCCGTACTTGCACGCCAATGCCTAAACCGGAGAATTCCAAATATTGAAACACTAGAAAAAGAGGTTTTAATTTGGGAAGATAATCGCAATTTCGAGCAAGTTTGTGTTAATTGGCGCTTTCGTACAGAGGATGCAAGAATTAAACTTTTACGAATCTATCCAACCCATCAGAACTAATGACATGAACTACTAGTGGTTCACCACATAAGTTATGAGAGGTTATAGATCCCCGAATTCTTCAAAGAAGTCGGGGATCTGAACACCCGGGTTTCATCAGAATTAATGTGGTTGAGTACTAGTTATCCAACGGTTTAACACCCTATCCAGCAGACGCAGGATTTTACTCACCACCCGAAAGCCAAAGTTCCCAATAGGAAATTTGCGAGCAAACGGGTGGACAATTGTTAAATGCCGTCTTGATCCCAAGCGTTTATACCTATTTTGGAAATACTCATCTTCGCTAAGGTTCCACTTTTGGCGTAAGTGTTTCAGGCTTGAGAGTTCCCAGCGATCGCTCCACCGCAGCATATAGTAATGTAAATCTGTCCACTCTAATGGTGGCCCTGGGACATAAGTCACCAGAGATTCAGGTTCGAGGTAAATTGTCCCGCCAGCTTCAGTTACCAACATACAAAAATCGACGTGTTCTTTGGTAGAAAGCAGTGCTTCATCCAAAAAACCAATTTGCTGAAATATTTCTGTGCGTACCAACATACAATGAAACTCTGCTAACCCAGTTGTCTCTTGCTTTAACTGGGGTTGCACATCTGCTAGCCGCCTACCTTGTAGATGAATCTTTTCAATGATCCGCCTTCTGGTGGTTCCACCTTGAGTTTCCACCTTCACGCCTGTTTCGCCACCTGCACAATGTACTTCTTGGTGTACAGGTGTACCTTGACACATGACGGGACTAACTACGGTTGCTCCCGTTTTTTCGGCACATTCTACCAATGACTCCAGCCAACCTGGGGTAACTACTACGTCGTTATCTAGAAAAACTACATATTCGCTGGTAACTTCTCGCCAACCAATATTTCTAGCTGCATTAGGGGATAGGTACTTATCAGTGCGAATCAGTTGAAATTGTTTTTGCGCTGCTTGCTCTGCGAGGTAATCTCTAATATGAGCAGGTGAATTTACATCTACGTAAATTAATTTAAATGGATAGTTTGTCTGCTCGTAGACGCTGGCTAAAGATTCCTGGGTGTAGCTAAAACGCTCTCGTGGAACCACAACAATTGTAACTTTGGCGATCGCGGATAAGTTCATCATCTGCATTAATTCCCTGAGCCTTCATACTTCAGCCTGCCTGTTACAGCTAAGGCTGGTTGTAGTAACGGTAAATTATTACCTTGTACTTGTTGATAAATTTGTACTAGCTCATCGTTAAGCTTGTTGATATCATAATTTGTTTCTACATAAGCGCGGCCAGCTTCACCCATTTTTGACCAAATTTTGGGATGCTCTATTAAGTAAGTTAATTTTTTGGCGATCGCATCAACATCTCGTTCTGGGACAAGAAAACCCGAAATTCCATCTTCCACTAGTTCAGGGATACCACCATGTAGCGTACTGATGACTGGTAAACCCATCGCCATCGCTTCTTTTAAGGTGTTGATCGGCGCATCTTGATTCCCATCATTAGTTGTAATACTGGGGGCCAGAAAAATGTGAGCTTTATCCAGAATTTCCACAATTTCTGGCTGATTTTTCCAACCTAGAAGTTTCACTTGTTCAGCAACATTTAATTCTTGAATTAGCTGCTGTAAATCTGTTCTTAAATATCCATCACCAATGATGTTGTATTCGATATTGTGGTAAATCTTTGCTACCTTGGCAACAGCACGAATGCTGTATTCTATACCTTTTTTAGGAATTAGCCGACAAGTTGTCGCAATATAAATTTTTCCTTTTGGCTCAGGCGGTAGCCTTACTTTAAATTGAAACTGACTACAATCGATTCCGGAGCCATGTACAACGATTTTTTGGGCATCACAACCTAGTTGGATAGCTTTGGTTTGAAAATATTTGCAGTTTGCTAAGAAAAAATCTCCTTTGGCAAATAGTTCGTCATAAATATCTTCTCCATACTCATGCACAAACCAACTAATATCATAGCCGCGAAACGAAGTGATTAACTTGCCTTTGATAGCACCAATCTCACGCCATACCATACCTTCACGGGCAAATGTCCCAAACTGGCAGTGAACAATATCGTAGGTTTTGGCGTTTAATAATGGTATCACTGAGTACAGTAGTCTCAAAGAAGCTGCCCATCTGCCATATTTGAAAAAGTTTAGCGATCGCAGCAACACTAAAGGACTTCTCTGAAAATTTGTAATGATTAATTTTACAGCTTTCAGCAAGCGCCAAAAATGATTTGGCGGTATTTGCGGTTGATAGTGAGTCCTAGCTAGCAAGTGATACTTAATTACATCTGGATGCAATTGAGAAGTATTGCCTGGTTGATATGCATAGATATCAACCTCATGCCCACGGGCAATCAAACCTATAATTTGATTAACAATAAATGTTTCCGACAAGACGGGAAAATACCCAACTACGAAAGCTATTTTCATTATCAAATTTGAAAGCCTAGCTTATTGCTTGATATTTGCAGGTTTATTTATAATTAAGCGCCTTGTATATCTTTTGGAATAGTCATTTTTAAGATATTTGCCATAAATTTTAGTATATATTGTTCCAGATTCAATTAAAAATATTTTTTTAAACTTTTGGCTTTATAAAAATAGTTTTATCTCCCAAAGTTTAAAGCTAAAAAAAGCCCTCAGATTGAATCTGAGGGCGTGGTGTGCATTGATACTGCACAGATGATGGGATAATCAAAGGTAGCGGAGAAATCAGTAACAGCAGGGAAACCCCGCCTGGAAAATTAATATATAGCAGTAGTAAGTATTGCACCTGGAATTGACAAAAGGATGTCAAACTCATGGCGAAACTGTGTCTAGTTTGACTATTTTTCCTTAATTAAACCATAAACCAGGATAGCTCTACAATCCTCTATCTGCCGCTAATTTACGCAATCTTTGGACTAATTCTCTGCTACTGCCAAGCTGATGTTTAATTCCTAAATCGATGAGTTCTCGTTCGATTTGCTGCCTATCAATGGCATCACCATCCAAGTAAAACCCAAATAATATATCTACTAATGCGTCTGTGTTTTGGTTTGTTATGTGTATCAAATTTTCAATCATTGTGTAACTCCAAAATTAATTGTAACAAGCCTGGAGTAAAGAACACAGCATAATCATATGTATAGCTTGTCCAGACCCTTGTTATTCTTCCCGTGATTTTACTTAAACTAACAAATAGTGTGTAAAGAAAAAATCTTATGCTTAATAATTCTTAGTATTTTTCCGCAAAAAAAAACCATAGCTGGCGACTACGGTTTTTCTGAGCGAACTGATTCTAACTTGCCTTGAGAAGATGGAAGTATTACAACGTAAGCCCTCTGGCGTTGTGTAATCTCTTTGAAAACATAGTCTACTTGCTCTGGAAGAATTCGTCATTACTTAGGTAACTTATTTAATTAGGTGAAATATTTAGTTAACTGCCCGTGAAAGTTTATATACCAGGTAAATTAAAAAAGCTGTACTGGCTCATTTCTCTGTAATAACTCGGTAAACCGCAAAATTTAAAACACTTTACTACTCTGAAAGTTCTATGAAAAACGAAAATTAGTACTATGACCGCAATAGAAAATTCCGTAGTTGAGTGTAATATTTCTTTAAACTTAACTATTTTAATGCTGGAACAAAGAGCATCAAAATAATTTTGGGCAATATAAAACCCTGAGTCTCCTCAGGGCGGGCTAAAAAGTAATATACCAGCGACTACTATTGTCAACCGACTTGTATGAGAGTTGTTTCATCCATTCGGTATATTTTTCATCTATCAAAAGGCTTACTTTGCTTAATTAGCTCCCTGCGCCCCAAAGTGATTGATTATTTTTTATTTGGAAGTCCCTTGGCAAATAGTTTATGCATTAGACATCTCCGAAAATGAAGGAAGGGCGAACAAGTGTTCGCCCCTACAAAGGGTTTTGGCGAACGCATATTTAATTTCTGGAGATGTCTATTACACTGCTAATCCTCATGATGGTATATAAGCACACAGTTTGGCACCTGTACGATGAAGTAAAGTTGCATCTCGTATAAAAAGACAGCCTGTCAAAGATTTTTTAATTCTGTTGAGGACATCAAAAAAGCGATCGCTTAGTGTAAATTGCAGCTTAATATCTCAAAGGAGAATAGATATGCAGCTTCTGGAAGCTCCTAGCGTGACAGTCATGAAGAGTGAAAATGCGGTGACTGTTTCTCAACTACCTTCTGTGTGGCAAGATATTGCCGAAGGAGTGTCCACTGTCGGACTGTGCGATCCACAAAGCTATGTTGAGATGGCGCAGTTGTTTCAATACAAGTTGGAGCATGGTGATGTAGACTTATTTAGCGATCGCCCTGATCTGGCTCACTTCAAACCGTTATTTTCCCAGCTATTTGGACAGTTAGCACGAGAAACCCTAGAATTCTATGGTCATGATTTCATGACTAGTAGCTATCCTAACTTTGCAAAAATCCTGCGCGATGTCGAGTCAAAGGGTGTAGAGTACAGCGATGAAGTGAAAGTGGCTCGCATTGGCATCGAACTTTTTGATGAGTTTGGTTATGAATTGCCTGCAAGCTTCTACCATGTACATTTAGCCCCAATTTATCGAGATCATGTGTTTGAAGAACGCGCCTTAAGATTTGACAAGCGTGATATAGAACACAAAAGGGCTTGGGATGCCGTACTACACGCAGGCAAAGTTTTTGCTGTGCAAATGAAAGTGCAAAGCATTGCTTCTAAGTATGGTTTTACTTATCAACATGGCTGTGGTTGCAACTCTCACATATCATCTATTGATGCATCTTCTGGGGCATTTGTATATGAATTGAGTCCTCAAAAGCGTCAACGTTGGATTCGCAGTTTCATCTGGACTGCTTGGTATGAGTACGCTTTCTTTTCTATCGTGCCGAATACTATTTATCTAGTCTGACGGTATTTGATTCCTATTTTAGGTGTGTGAGTCTGGAGGGTGAAGAAATTACCTATCATTTTGCAAATTGGTATAGCAATTCTACTTGATTAGTGAAAATTGCCATACCACAAGTTTTTAGAATTAATGCTTTAGGTAGATATTTGATTTGCCTGCGAATTTTAAACTCAGAAGTGGTAGGACACTTATGTAATGACTCACACAAGCTTTTCCCCGCATATTGATGTGGGGATTTTATTTTTTGATGGATTGTGAGCTGATTACTACAAACTATAAAATGTATCGGTGATTCTACTCCAATAGCTTTCGGAGATGTTTTGGGATAAAATTCCAATTCCACCTGGGATTATCATTTATATCGATATCCTCCAGTAATTTCAAATCACAAATACTATCTGGCAAAGACTCTAACATGTTCTCACGAGCATCTATATATCGAAGATTTTCCAAATTGCCAATGCTTTGTGGTAAATGTCTTAAAAGATTGCCTCTAATATTTAAGAATTCCAGACTTTTTAATTCACTAATACATTCTGCCAAAGAGATGAAGTTACCATATTCTAGTGAAAGATATTTTAATTTTTTAAAATTACCAATTGTATTAGGCAATTGATGTAATTGACTATTCATGCGAATTTCTAAATGTTCCAGGTTATTAAGATTGTCAATTGTATCAGGTAATGATTGTATTGCTGTTTCGGTAATTGTAATACCAATTCTCCATGAAGATGCACTAAATTATTAGAACCAGAAACTTTCGC
>JAVRCF010000173.1:0-7082 GCA_034530935.1 Aulosira sp. DedQUE10
TCAAACTCAGTATTAATGTACCACTTATTTGTAACTCACATAGGATTGCTATAGAGCAAGAGCTAGGTGATCCCAATAAGCAAGCCAGTATTTACCACCAGTTGGGAACAGTTGCCCAAAAATTGCGCGGATTCGAGGAAGCGCGGCGCTATTATCAACAAGCTTTGGAAATCAAAATCGAATATGGCGATCGCTATAACCAAGCCAGCACCTACCACAATTTGGGAATGGTTGCCCAAAATTTGCGCGAATATGAGGAAGCACGGCGCAATTATCAACAAGCTTTGGCTATTTTTATCGAATATGATGATCGCTATTCCCAAGCACTCACCTACCACGAGTTGGGAAGAGTTGCCCAAAATTTGCGGGAATATGAGGAAGCGCGGCGCAATTATCAACAAGCTTTGGCTATCAAAATCGAATATGGCGATCGCTATTCCCAATCACTCACTTACCACTGTCTAGGATTGCTTGCAGAAGCAGAGGAAAACTACCCAGAGGCGAGGGCGAATTTGCAGACAGCGTTGGCGATATATGTTGAGTATCAAGATGAATATAAAGCAGCGATGGCGCGGGAGATGTTGGAGCGATTACCGGAGTGATGGGGAAGGGGCAAAGACAAGGGGGACAAGGAGGACAGGGGAGAGTGAGATTTTAGTATTTATTAAGGCACTATAGCTGTTGGATGAACAGCTGTAATTTCAGAGTAACGGGCAAAGTCCTTAGTGTTAAAAGTTAAAATATCAGTTAGCCCATGAACAAGCATCGCAGCTACAAGTCGGGCATCATGCACATTTACACCCATTACAGAATAAGTAATAACAAGTTTTTCCCATTCCAAGTAAACTGCTGCGGTATCTAAAGAGAGATGAAAAATAGTTTTTAATCTTTTTATCTCTGCTTCTGCTTCAATGGTTGTACGTCCTAATCCATTTCTGTCCAGCGGACGTGTATAAACATTCCAAAATTCAATTAGGTTTTGGGGTACTATATGTAATGATTCACTCCGACTTAACAATGTATTGATGGCATTCACAGCATCAATATTCATGGGATGAGATAGATCCGCACTACGCAATAATATATTTGTGTCTATAAGATAAGGCATTTAACATCTTTCACCATAAATACCTTCTCGACTAATTGCTTCATCAGAAAGTGTAGGGAAATTAAGATTTCTGTGGCTTTCAACCCATGCTTGAAATGCTACTGTCCTTTCTTCCGTTGTAGCATTTGCATCAACAGATTGTTCTTTTTGAGGTTCTACTAATTGAGTAAGTATTATATCCAAGTAAGGTTTAATTTCTTCAGGATTACGGTTAGTTATATTAGCCAAAATCTGAGTAATCGTTTCCAAATCCTGTCTATGTGATTCTTGGAAAAAATGCAAAACGTCTGAAGTCATAAACTTAAGCTGCATCCTTTTTCAAAGTAAGAAAGATTCCATCTAATTCAGGCAAAGTATGCCCTAACTGTAGTCCTAAAACAATCCACTCTTCCAAAGACTGCCTTAACTCTTCTCGACAGGCTTCAAGTGTTGCAGCATTGGCATATAATCCTGGCAATTCAGGTACTTCTGCATAAAAAGTACCATCTTCTAAAATTTCATAGCTAGCTCGGTGCAAAGCTGCTTGAATATACTCTGTCAACATCGGGAGATTGTGCTTAAAACTGGCATTCTTACTAAATTGTAAGCTGAAAATCCAAATCCAAATGAGCAAGTTCCTTGACTGGCCGGATAATAGATTTTCTGGCCTTTAAACTGTTCTAAATTTATGAACAACGCAGGTAAAACGCCTGTCTCATTAGGGCTGTTGGGTGCAGCTGCCTTTATGGTAATTGCTGATGTGCGGGTAATTGACCCACTTTTGCACATTATCGCTGACGAGTTTAAAGTTGGTGTCGGTAGTGCGGCAATTATTGTCAGTGCCTACACAATTCCTTATGGGCTATTTCAATTAGTCTACGGCCCATTAGGCGATCGCATTGGCAAACTCAAAGTCATTACTGCCGCATTAGCAGCCTTTGCTGTGGGGACTGCGGCTTGTGCTTTTGTACCAAATATCATGCTCCTCACCTTACTCCGCTTTCTCACAGGTGTGGCGGCGGCTGGAATTATCCCTGTCACCCTAGCTTATATCGGTGATAACTTCCCTTACGAACAACGCCAAGCTGCTATCGGCAAATATCTGAGTGCGTTGGTATTAGGGCAAATTCTCGGCGGTAGTTTAGGCGGTATCTTTGGGGAATATGTTAGCTGGCGAGATATCTTTTTAGTCTTTGGAGTTGTGTCCCTAATTATCTCGATAGCATTGTGGCGGAAGATGAGGAAACTGAGCCATGAGCAACATTCTCGCGTTCCCTTTAGTTGGGCAACATTCCGCCCTTATTACCAACTTATGACGCAACCAGTTGCCCGGACTGTAATTATCGGCGTATTTATAGAAGGTTTTTGTTTATTTGGGGGATTTGCTTATGTAGGTGCATTCCTCAGAGATAGATATAGCTTACCTTATGTAGCGATCGGGTTTATGCTTAGTGGTTTTGGATTAGGTGGATTGATTTACAGCCGTTCTGTCAAGTGGTTCGTGCGGAGATTGGGAGAAAACGGCTTGATGGGATTTGGTGGGGTGTTGATGTGTATTTCTTTCTTAGCGATCGCATTATTGCAAAATTGGGTACTGTTTATCCCCTTAAATATTCTCATGGGATTAGGCTTTTACATGATGCACAGCACACTGCAAACTCAAGCCACAGAACTTGCACCAGAAGCACGCGGGACTGCGGTGTCGCTATTTGCTTTTAACTTATTTATCGGTCAAGGAATTGGTGCGGCAGCCTTTGGCAGAATTGTCGATAACTTCGGCTATATTCCTTGTTTTATCATCACCGGAGTTGCGATCGCTTTTCTTTCTCTTTGGCTAGTCAAGCAGAGGCAGCAATTTTTGTAGCAATTGTAACTAAGCGTTAACAACTGGTTGTAAGCGATCGCAGATGCACCAAGGCAAATGATCTCGAACCATAGCATTTAAAATGACTAACAATTTATGAACGCAAGTTTCTGGAAAATAAGCGCATCCCTGAAAAGATGCGCTTGTTTTAGTTTACCTATTTCCCGTTTATGCGGTAATTGGCATTTCGATATTTACAGCCACTGCTTGTAACTCCTTGGCCTTATCTTCTGGTAAGGCATCATTGGCAAACATTCCAGCCGCAAGTTCGGTTCCTGCTAAATACTTCAGTCTGTCGCTTGTGCGATAGGGCGGATAAAACTGGGCGTGTAAATGCGCTTCTGGATGGGCTTTGCCATCTGTTGGCGCACCAAACCAAGCCATTAGGTAAGGAAATGGACGATTCCACAAACAGTCATATTTGAGAGTGACAGTTTTTAATGCCCTAGCAAGTCCCTGACGTTGTTTTGCGCTCAGATCATAAAATGTGGGTACTGGTTGTATAGGCGCAAGCCACACTTCGTAGGGGTAACGCGCACATACGGGGACAAATGCGATCGCTTCCTCATCTTGATAAATAATTCGCTGATTGTCAGCTATCTCTTTTTGAATTAAATCCGCTAACAAACCCCGCTGATGTTCCTGATAAAATTGCCGCTGCATCTCCAACATCCTGGCTGGAACAGGCGGTACAAAAGGATAAGCATAAATTTGCCCGTGGGGATGGTGTAAAGTTACGCCTACTTCTACACCTTTATTTTCAAAGGGCAGCACGTACTGAATTTGAGGATTTGCGCCGATTTCGCGGGTGCGATCGCCCCACACTTGCAACAGCAAATCTAGGTGAGCCAATTCTAAAGAACTCAGGGACGCAGAAGGGTCTTGAGTAAAAACCACTACCTCACACGCACCATTAGCGGGTAAAGTTTCCACAATGCTAGCTGGTGGATTGTGTGCCGCTACCGTCATTGACGGAAAGCGGTTATCGAACACTGCTATGTCATAGTTTCCTTGAGGTAGTTCCGTGGGAAACTCCCGGTTGTTGGTGGGTGCCAGGGGGTTATATTCTGGGGGCGGCATGAAAGTCCGCCCTTGACGGTGACTGGCGTAAGCTACCCATTCCCCCCGTAAGGGGTGCCAGCGCAGGTGGGGATTTGCTTGCACTGGCTCATTACTGGGACTAGGAGCTTTTATGTCATTAGGAATTGGGTCTCGACTATATAAAGTCAGTTGGCGGCCATCTGGCTTTAACAACTTGTGGGAGTACATAATCCTCCTGAAAGGGTGGCAGCGCGTATCGTCTCCAGTGGAATCTTTGGTGTGCGATCGGCGTACAACAACCCGTTAGCTTCTTGGAAGGTATCGGTGAGTTGTGTGTAACAAAAACCGCTAAATATATCGATGTTATTCACACTTTCCAGTAGAGCAGTGTATTTGATTTCTAGCTCCGAGAGATTCCAGCAGCGCTCGTATCCCCAGATTTTGTTAGTATCAGGCTGATCTTCTGGAGCATAGGCAATCCCGCCAAACTCGGTCAGCATGACTGGCTGTCCCTGATGGGGATAGTTGTCGAGTGTGAGGATACGCCCTCCAGGACGCTGACGATTAAATAAATCTGATAGCTTTACTTCTGCGCCATAGCGATGAGCCAAATGCAGGGGATTGGTGTCGTAGTCATGGATGGCGAGAATGTCAGTATCTGTACTTTCCCAGCCATCATTACCAATTACTGGGCGAGTCGGGTCGAGGGTCTTGGTTAAGTGATACATGGCCAAAACATAGTTCCGGTGAGCCTGTGTCTCAACCAAATTTGGCACTCCCCAAGACTCATTAAATGGTACCCAAGCCACAATACACGGGTGATTAGCATCACGCTTGATAACTTCCGTCCACTCATGCGTCATGCGTTCCACTGCTCTGGGGGAGAAGCGATAAGAGCTGGGCATCTCCTCCCATACTAACAATCCCAGCATATCTGCCCAATATAAAAAGCGGGGATCTTCAATTTTTTGGTGCTTGCGGACTCCGTTAAAACCCATTGCTTTTGCCAGTTCCACATCTCGCCGCAATGCCAGATCGTCGGGCGCAGTCATCAGGCTATCGGGCCAGTAGCCTTGGTCAAGAACCAAGCGCAAATAGTAAGGACGACCGTTGAGCATAAAGCGATCGCTTTATGCTCACTATTCGCAACGCTGTATAAGATATTACCTTTTATAGTAGTTGACCGTTATCCCACAACTGAATCACAGCATTGATTAGTGTTGGTTTCTCTGGACTCCATAACAATTCGTTACGGTAGTCATCGATACCTGGATCTGAAAGGGAAATGCGGCGGTTAATCTCGCCATTGAATACTTCATAAGTATCATTCGCCAGCACGCGATCGCCTACGCTCAATTTCATCTTCATTTGGATGCCCGTCGATAGAGCATCACCTGCAAGCGCCGCATAACAACCAATTTCCCACCGCTCAAAGTCGGGAGTCCAGCGGATGTGATCTATATAAGTCACTCCCACACGTTCCACCCAGACTGTCTGCCAAATTCCACTGGTGCGAGGATACCAAATACTGTGCGGTTCGAGCTGCCAATCCTGCTTACCAAATAGTCTGTATAATTCTTAATTGAGATTTAATTAATCGGTACGACATATATAGACGAGTTTAACTTTATCAGAACTTAGGCAAGTGTCATATTTTTCTCGACACATATGTACAGCGTCAAATGTCAAATGTCCAAAACACTTTGACCCTTGACTCTTAACCCAAATATATTGTGCCAGTCGCGTACGTCGTGTTTATTCCTGAAATAGTTCATAGGTATCAGGGTATGATTTCTCTAGATTATGATTTAATTCATGTACATGATGAATTGCTGAGGAAAATCAGAATTAAAGAAAGTCAACTAAAAATTGCACAAGCATCTCATATGGTCTACACATCTGAAGCATTAGAAAACCAAATAATAGAATTACAGCAGAAGTTATCCGAGTCACAAGACCCTGAATTCCAAGCATTGATGAGTTTGTTAGACGATTGAATATTTTTTTGGAGTAAGTTGAAAAAATCAGGGAATACCAAAAAACAATTTATCCTACAAGTCAGGAACATCCAAAAACTTTCGGTATTGAACACAAGTCAACATACCCATTCGGGTTAGACAGGAAGAATATAGGGAACTTTTAATAGCAAAGTAGCGGATAATTGCAAAAATTTCCCTATTCCCTCCTACCCCGAAACCACTGGCTTGTAGGCTAGGAAATTAAGCGATCGCTTAATTTTTGAGTATAAATAATCCAAAAAATTCTGCCATTTAACTGGCAAGCTCATAAGTACCGCCGCGCTGGAGCGCACGCTGATAAGCCGGAAGCGTGTGGATACGCTTGAGGAACGCCATGAGCTGCGGACGGCTCGCGTTCAGTCCTGCCCTCGCTGTAGCCGCCTCTAGTGGAAAGCTCATCTGGATATCTGCGGCAGTGAATTCGTTGCCAGCGAACCACGTGCTTTTTTTAAGCTCCGCCTCTAGGTAATCCAGGTGCTGCGCGATTTGAGGCCCAATAAATGAACTTTTGACACGTCCGGCGATCGCACGCGCGATCGGCCGGATAAAAAAGGGCATTGGCCCATTCTCAATGCGGTCGAAGATGAGCTTAAACACCAGCAAAGGCATAGCTGAACCTTCTGCATAATGCAACCAGTAGGTGTAGCGTAGTCGCTCCGGTGTGTCCAAAGCAGGTATCAGCCGTCCGTTACCGTAGCGTTCCACTAGATACTCAATGATGGCACCAGATTCGGCTAGGGTGAGCGCGCCGTCAGTAATTACTGGCGACTTACCGAGTGGATGTACCTTGCGTAGCGATGCTGGGGCCAACATGGTTTCCGAGTCGCGTTCGTAGCGCTTGATTTCGTACTCCAGACCGAGTTCTTCCAGCAGCCAGAGTATACGCTGGGAACGGGAGTTGTTCAAGTGGTGGACAGTGATCATCAAAATTATTCTTTTAGGGATATAGTGCAATACAGCTCAGTTAAGAAAATTAATCAACAACAAAGCCAAAAAACCAGTTACTCAACAAAAAATAGAAGACTAATTTTGGAGGGGGTTTGGGGGACGCAACCGTCACTTTAGAGGGGGT
>JAVRCF010000174.1:0-6994 GCA_034530935.1 Aulosira sp. DedQUE10
TTTAAGAGTTGATGCACTGAGATTACTGTACCTCATTTACTTGCAATTTGCTGTAAGTATATTTTTTACCATCCAGCATTAGCTTTATAAAAGCGCAGATGCACAACAGTGTTGTTAGCAAACGAAAATCCCTGTCCTTTTTCATCCAAAAAATAGTAACGCCCACCTTTGATACCTGTGAATTTAACTATTAATTTGTAGCCGTTGAGAAACTCAATTTTATATATCTCATTAGTCTTAATTTCACTATGTTGTACATGTTCCATCTTTAATTAAAAAATATCAATCATTATTAAAGTGCTAAAAAATCGTTGATTTTTTGTCATAAAAATGAAAGACATCAGGATAAATTAGCTCATGATTTTAAAATGCCATACTTTGGAGTATCTTTACCATATATAAATTGAAATAAAATATTTGGCAGCGTTGGTTTGATGAGCTGCTTTCGGTCAATATATCGGAAAATGGGGATTTAATGATACCTCTATAAAGTTTTAATACACAAGGATTCGAGGTATTTATAAACTTGCTAGAAGCGGGCGATCGCACTTTATAAAAAAACCTGTATTTGACGCTATTTTGATAAAAAAAAGCTTGGCTTAATCTTCATTTATATAGCAAGATTGTAGCTTTGCTCACACGAAATTTTAATATTTATTCCACCTACAAGCTACGCAAAAAATATTAGTACTAATGATAAAAAAATAGAGAACGCAGAAACATTGACCGTTTCTGAAGCCATTACTTCTCACCTTAAGCGCGTGATAATGATTTTTTCTCTTACAGGCGATCGCCTGTAAACAGCTTTTATGCGAATAAAATGTATCAAGGTAGGGTGAGCATCATGAGGCTCTGACATTTGTCATCGATGATGTTGGTGATGTCTAGCCTAAGCTCGACTTTATCCTTTTCAAACATCCTCTATACAGCAGATTGCAAGTTGGTGAGTACAGATAATTGTAAGGGCACAGCAATGCTCATTGCTGTGCCCTATTGTGTATTGCATCCAAACGAGAACCGCTATAGTTGCTGGATTGACTCCTCTGGCGTTAGCTTAATCGCCTTTTGGCGCACCAAACAAACAGTATAAGGAACCTCCCCGTTTTTGGTCGCCTTGAGGGTAATCGTCTGCTCTAACTGCTCAATTTCAACGATCGCAAACTGCGACAGCTTGTAATTGGAGTCCTTGAGGATATCGGCTAATTTCATCAGGGGCTATCAAGTTGACTCTAAGGGCTGCTTCGTCATAAGAGTTTAGCGCCATTGTAGTCACTGCCTGATAAATTTTCTTAAATTGTTTAGGGAATACCAAAAAATCAATTATCCCAAATTGTAGGGGTGGGGTCATTCGATTTTGGATTTTGGATTTACGATTTTAGATTAACCTCTTCTTTAAAGAAGAGGCTTGAACAACGATTTTTTTCTTTGTCTTGAAAAGTTTTGTGGATGTTACCTTCCCCCGAAGTTTGCTCAACTCTTGGAACCCTCCGAAGTTTTGTGGACTCAGACCGTCCCCACAACAGCACTCTCCGCACGCAACTTCTCTTCACAAACTTTTCGCTTTTTATCCATGAATGGAGAGGCTTGAAACCCTTTATTTTAGATTTCAGATTTTAATTTTAATCCAAAATCTAAAATCTAAAATTGTTCGGTCATGAGAATGGTTTGCCCTACCTTTCACCCTTCACCAAACCTCATTTGCGGCGTTCTTGTAACTTGCGGTAAACGGCTTTCACATCTACTTTGTGGTGTGCTAAAGCAACTAAAGTATGATATAGCAAATCTGCAACTTCCCCAGCGATCGCATCGGCATCATCATCCTTAAATGCCATCACCACCTCAGCGGTTTCTTCACCTATCTTTTTCAAAATCTTGTTATCACCGCCGGCGAATAACTTGCAGGTATAGGAATTCTCAGTAGGATTGTCACGGCGATCGCATATCACCTGAAATAATTGTGACAATGTATCCCCTGGCGGTGCCACTATTTGCCCATCTATTTGATGAAAACAACTACGCTCACCAGTATGACACGCAATATCTCCTACCTGCTCTATCCAAATTAGAAGCGCATCACTATCACAGTCATAACGAATACTTTGTACTTTTTGGATATGGCTAGAAGTCGCCCCTTTGTGCCACAACTCCTGACGGGAACGACTCCAAAACCAAGTTTCTCCAGTTTCCAAAGTTTTTTGTAAAGACTCCCGATTCATCCACGCCATCATCAAGACTGTGCCATCAAGATAATCTTGGACTATTGCCGGCACTAGCCCTTGTTCGTCATAACGGATTTTTTCAACCGGGATGGCGTTCTGTAGTGAATACGGTTCTTTAGACAACATACCAGCTAATTTTAAGTGAGAATGATTCCTTGATTCACGATACCATTCTCAATAGGTCAGCTGGCAAGATTTTTCAAGTAGACGCTTTTCATGTAATCTTAAACAAGAGCATTCTTATCCAGAGCGGATCGCATTTTGACAGCACTCAAGGCGACTTGATGAGCTTTTGCGGCTTCACCATACCAGTGAACTGCCGAATTAAAAGCTGCCCGGTAAAGATCCTGGTATGCCTCAGATAATCGAGTCCGAATCTCTAAAGGTAGATCTTTGTTGGACTTATACAACATAATGTTATTTTTCTGGTTCAGATAATTTTATACGATAGAAGTTCTCAACAGTTTTTAACCCTATCCTTAGATAGAACTTTTGTTTTGCCTCTGATTTAGGAGAGAACCTTGGTAAATACGACGATTAAAACCACAAAATCACAAGAGATTTTCGCCGCCGCCCAAAATCTCATGCCCGGAGGAGTCAGTTCCCCAGTCCGTGCCTTCAAATCCGTAGGTGGACAGCCAATTGTATTTGATCGCGTCAAAGGCGCATACATTTGGGATGTTGATGGTAACCAATACATTGACTATGTAGGCACTTGGGGCCCTGCTATTTGTGGTCATGCCCATCCAGAAGTAATTGCCGCCCTGCACGAGGCCTTAGAAAAAGGCACTAGTTTTGGTGCCCCCTCTCTACTGGAAAATGTCTTAGCAGAAATGGTCATTGATGCGGTTCCTAGCATCGAAATGGTCAGATTTGTGAATTCGGGCACCGAAGCTTGTATGTCCGTGCTGCGACTGATGCGGGCATTCACCAACCGTGACAAAATCATCAAATTTGAAGGCTGCTACCACGGACACGCTGATATGTTCTTGGTGAAGGCTGGCTCTGGTGTTGCTACACTCGGCTTACCCGACTCCCCAGGTGTACCAAAATCGGGAACTGCTAATACTCTCACTGCTCCTTACAATGATTTGGAAGCCGTCAAGGCCTTATTTGAAGAAAACCCCGATGAGATTGCTGGCGTGATTTTAGAGCCAGTAGTGGGCAATGCTGGGTTTATTCCTCCCGATGCTGGATTCTTAGAAGGGTTGCGGGAACTTACACACGAGCATGGAGCCTTATTAGTCTTTGACGAAGTGATGACAGGCTTCCGGATAGCTTATGGTGGCGCTCAACAGAAATTTGGCGTTACCCCTGATTTAACAACACTCGGTAAAGTTATTGGTGGTGGCTTACCAGTGGGAGCCTATGGCGGTCGCCGCGATATCATGTCAATGGTTGCCCCATCTGGCCCCGTGTATCAAGCCGGGACGCTTTCTGGCAATCCCCTCGCAATGACTGCGGGCATTAAGACCCTAGAATTGCTGCAAAAACCAGGTACTTACGAGTACCTAGAGCGAATCACGAAAAAGCTAGCAGATGGCTTACTGCAAATTGCTCAAGAAACCGGTCATGCAGCTTGTAGTGGACAGATAAGTGCCATGTTTGGCTTATTTTTTACTGCTGGCCCAGTCCACAACTACGAGGACGCGAAAAATTCCGATACAGCAAAATTCGGACGCTTCCATCGCGGTATGCTAGAGCGCGGTATTTACCTAGCGCCATCTCAATTTGAGGCTGGATTTACTTCTTTTGCTCACACAGAGGAAGATATTGATCAGACTTTAGCAGTAGCACGGGATGTGCTTTCTAGCCTGTAAACAGTGCTGAGTGCTGAGTGCTGAGTTAGTTAAATATCTTTAGTTTTGTTGCGAATAATCACCAACCTCATCTAATTTGTAGAAGGGGTTGGTGATTTTTTCAAGTACTCGTTGATAAACAACCTCAACTCGTTGGTCACGAATGCGATCGCGTTGTCAATGAATCAGGAAGGAGTTGGTTACGAATGCGATCGCGTTGTCAATGAATCAGGAAGGAGTTGGTCAACAACCCCATCTCATTGGTCACAAATGCGTGATGTACCAGCTATTTCTTGACATAGGCTTGCTCAAGTGCAACCATCCTTAACCTGTGCTGAGTTACAGAAAGTCGGCGCTTGAAAGCCTACTCCAACAAGAGGGGTGGGATGAACCGCCCTACCCTACCCTGCGGGAACGGCTTCGCCGAACGGGAACGCTTTGAGCGAACGGGTGACGCTCCTACGGACGCTCGATGACTCGCTACCGCTTCGCTAACGCTACCGCTATGCTAACGGCAGTCGCTCATGGGGGAAACCCCCTTGGCGCTAGCCTCTCCCTTTGGGAGAAGACCGCGCTGCCTCACCGCCCGCCGAGGAGGGGCATAGGGCATTGGTGGCTTTTCCCATGCCCCATGCCCTATGCCCTATGCCCGCTCTCATCCCACCCCTAAAAGGAGTGGGATGAGCTTAACAAACTAATTAGTCCCAACGCTGAGAATGGTAAAATCAAAATGACCGGAGGTTTTGATATGACTCAAGTTTTACCCAAACTATCTACCTTTGAAGAATTTATCGCATGGCTGCCGGAAAATACAGGGAAGCGTTATGAATTACACGATGGGATAATTGTTGAAATGTCTCAGCCGAGTGGGAAACATGAAAAAGTTACAGGATTTTTAGCAGGAGAAATTACTGTTGAATATAAGCGCTTACAATTGCCATATTTTATCCCGAAAACAGCATTAGTCAAACCCCCAAGAAAATCATCTGGTTACTCACCAGATGTAGTTTTAATCAACGATGCTAATTTGCAGAACGAGGAATTGTGGGAAAAAGAATCTACCGTGACGCAAAGTAAATCCATTCCTCTAATTATCGAGGTCGTGAGTACAAATTGGGAAGACGATTATTACACCAAATTAGGGAATTACGAAGCAATGAAAATTCCTGAATATTGGAGCGTTGATTATGCAGCTTTAGGAGCAAGAAAATTTATTGGTAATCCAAAACAGCCAACCATTTCTGTTTATCATCTAGTTGATGAAGAATATCAAATCGCTCAATTTAGGAATGCAGAACTTATTATATCCCCCACTTTTCCAGATTTGAGATTGACTGCAAATCAGATTTTTAATGGTGCTTTGTAGAGCCTTTTTATAGCTGTAAACCTTTTCCCCTTTAACCGAAAAGTATTGAGGGAGAAGTGAGACAGAATTTTTCTAAGTATTTTGTCTACGATGCTCAGTTTTAATCCAAAGCGATCGCGGCTTTTGCACACATATCCTGAAAGTGGTGACAATCATTACCGGAATCCAATGCACCATGTAGACTGAACCTTGGATAGTTGCCCAAAGCAAAGACCATCCTCGTAAATTTTGATATCGGTAAATTCCGGCGATGAAAGCAACTGTCAGAATGATGCTAAGTAGTGTTTGTAGTGGCAGTAAAATTGGGCGATCGCTATTAAAGATTGTCCAAAGTAAATCAGGAATCAGCCCAATGGGGAGCAGAAATTGCAAAAGAAAAAACAATAGTAAATCGATTTCTTTAGGCCAGCCCAAAGTTAAGATTTGGGGAAAGTAATCAAGATAACGCTGATAGCCACCTTCAGCCCAACGACAATGTTGAGGCCAAAGGTTTCTCCAGGTTGTCACTGCTTGTTCGTGAATTGTTGGAACTGTGACAAACTCAATTTCTGTACCTGCTAAATAAAGCTTAAAACAGAGATCCAAATCATCGGTAACTGTGTCTTCACTCCAACCTTGACACTTTTCCAGCAGTTCTCGCCGAACAAACATTCCATTACCCCGAAGTTCAGACATTCCGCCAATAGCAATGCGATGAGTTTGCAAAAAGCTATCACAATTCAATTCCATTTGCTGACAACGAGTTAAGAAATTGGTATCTGCATTGATAATTACTTTTCGGACTTGCACTGCACCAATACCTTTTTTCTGGAACAGAGATACTGTTTCCATCAGAAAGTTAATCGGAAGCAGCGCATCAGCATCGCAGACTAATATAATCTCTCCTTGGGTGAAGGGAAAAACCGCATTCAGCGCCCCAGATTTACCACCTTTTGATTCCCGGCGATGAACTTGTAGCGTCGGGAATTGAGTTTGTAACTTCCGCAAAATCTGGGGCGTTTCATCAGTACTACCGTCATCAATCACCCAAATATCCAGGCGATCGCTGGGATAATTTAATTGGTATAAGCTGTAAACTAAATCAGCCAAGACTGTACTTTCATTTTTAGCAGGAACTAAAATTGATACTTGCGGTAAATAGGTATGGCTCTCAATTACCAAGGTGACTGGTTTTACTATCAGCATTCGTAGAGTTTGCACAGTCAAGATTGCTGTTAACCCTACCATCAGCCATTGTGTCGCTGGTAGCCAATGCAACAAACTTACAAAACCCCAGACCAGTAAAACTACTAGAGTTGCTTTGAAACGGCGATCGCAATGAACGCTAATATCTTGACTGGGCTGATAGATGCTTCTTCCCACTTTCTAGCAATTCTCCTCAATCAGGATATATATCACTACAGTTCAGTTAAGGGTTATTGGTGTAAATAATCGGTCTTTGAAGACGCGATAAATCGCGTCTTTACATTAGGGTTTTGGGCTTATCTGAACCGTATTGGGATATATATCACTACAGTTCAGTTAAGAAAATTAATCGGCAACAAAGCCAAAAAATTAGTTACTCAACAAAAAACAGAACACTAATTTTGGAGGGGGTTTGGGGGACGCAA
>JAVRCF010000175.1:0-6495 GCA_034530935.1 Aulosira sp. DedQUE10
GGAGTATAATTAACAAAGTGGTCAGTAAATAAATGGGGAATTATGCGGGTAGGTTACGTCAGAGTATCCACAAGGGAACAGGCAGATACAGATGCGCTGGAACAGCAGACAGCCCGTATTGAAAAAGCTGGGGCTATTTTGATTTTTTCAGATGTCGAGTCTGGAAGGTCAGATAAGCGCACAGAATTTAATAAAATGCTTGCGATGTGCAAGCAAGGGAAAATAACTGAAATTGTGATTACTCGCATAGATCGTCTGGCACGGAGTGTGATCACTATCCATCGAACACTTGTAGCACTGGAAGAGTATGGAGTTAAGTTAGTAGTTCTTGATGCCCCAATTGACCCATCATCGCCTTTTGGATGGTTCTCTGTAAATCAAATGGCAGGCTTGGCTGAATTTGAATCGAGATTACTTTCAGATCGAATTAGGCATGGATTAAATTACTTCCGAGAACAGAAGAAAGCTAGTCCACGTCCGCCATTCGGGTATCAGAGGGTGAATGAGAAATACGCACCCGATACAATATTGCACGAGTCTGGTAAATCTAACTGGGCGATCGCATCTGAAATCATTGACTATTTTTTATCTGGCAACGCCACATTAAGAAGTACCGCAGTCTATATACTAGATAGTTACGGAATTTCATGGTCAGCAGCTGGATTGAGGTATTGGTTAACTAGCCCAGTACTACAAGGGCATACTGCTTACAATATGCGAGGTAATCTCAGCAAACCCGAAAAATGGGAGGTATATCAAGACACCCACGAGCCGCTACTTTCTCACGACAAGTTTAAAAATATACAGAAAAAATTGTCAGATAATCGGCACAAGTACAGTTACGGCAACAACAAAAATAGTACTAAAGAGGCATTACCCTTATTAGGACAAATCATTTGTGGTGACTGTGGTTATAAATGTTTTTGTAAAAAAACAAAGTGGTCAACTTATCGAGTTAGGTGCAAAAAACATGAAAATCTCGGAGATGCTTTCTGTAAAAACAAAACTAGTACGTACCTGCCAGATATTATTTCAGTTGTAGATGCTGCTTTAGCTGCTCGATATGAAGAAGTTAAAAACTACACCCTTGAGAGTATCGAAGTTCCGACAGATAGTCCAGAACTCACTGCCAGATACGAACAATTGAAAATGCTGCGGCAGATGCCCCAAAACCCGATTATTCAATCAGCTATTGACCAAACGCTGCTGGAGATTCAAACAATCAAACAAAGGGAAGTTGTTACTATCCAAATCAATGTGGCTTTGGTACGTACTTTGTCCACCTGCTTTGGCAACAGGAAATATTGGTCAAGCTTGACTAGCAAGGATAAGAGAGCAATTTACCAAGAATTGGTGGAAAATGTCACTGTTTTGAATGGGGAAGTGCTAGGGGTGAAGCTGCTGGTATAAGTCCTTGGGATTCCAAAGAGGAGAATTCGCTCTCAAAATCTTCTTCGCTCAAAGCCATTAGACGTTTAATCTCTGGCATTTCTAAATCGCGAATTTTGTGGAATCGCAAGGCAGTGCGGAGTAATATCTGTGCGGCGGTTTCTTTCATGGGTACGAGTGAAGCGCTAATTTTAAGTTAATCGAAGGTGCGGAAATTTCTGTTAATGGCAAGCATTTGAGGTCAAACACGCTCAAGAATCCAATCTGGGTTACCGCCAGGGATGCGATCGCACTTCAATCCTTTAATCCTATCTTTGTACTCAACTGTGCAACCGTTAAAATAGCCTTTCTCAGACTCAATCTCTATAACTTTGGCAGTAACTATCCAATTGTTGTCAGAGTGCTGCAAGGTGGGGTAACAACGTATACGGCAACCTACTTCTAACGGGACATCGCAACCTTTGAGCATACTAGAATCTCCTATTTGTTGCTGATCGATAGGAGTTTGAATAGTGTGAGCAAAGCCCAACCTTTGATCATCGTCTGCCTCTATTCGTTGTTGGTCAGGCAATATGGATGCTTGGAGTCGTTTCTGACTTTCCAATTTTTGATTTTTTTCTGTAACATTTGAAGAAATTGGGTTAATTGGGTTAAAGTCCTTGTCCTGTAAAGCTTTTTTGGGTTCAGTATTGACTGAAGGTTGGGTTACGTCAGTGGTAGATTGGGTTACACCAGAGGGTGAGCTTGAGGAAGCAAACCCAATCCCTTGCAATCCCGAGAAACTTTTACCACCACCCTTTCTAGGAACCTTTAAATTTTTAGCTTTAGGAAACAGGGCCTTAAACCTATTAATTACCTGATTACAGCTTTTGACATTAAGATCTGACTTACGTGGTTGGTCGTTCCAGATTGCTTTAAATTTACCCTTACCGTCGTCTTGATAAATTAGAATGCCATTATCTTGATACCAGGGTTCAAGCACTTTCCAAATCTCATTAGCTGTGAGAGTACTATTGGGGTCATATATCAAACCAACATCTTGGCAGAACTGGAACAGGTGGGAGTTTTCGCATTGGATATCTTCTAAAGCTTTCTTGGTGCAGCTGTAATCAATTCCTTCCAACATCAAGTCCACCAGGGCTTGTAATACCTTGTTAAGAAATGCTGGCAGTACTTTTTGTTGCATAAAGTCAGGGTCATACTTGAAGCGTGAATCTGCTTCAAGTTCACCTTTACTAGGGTTAGCACCTATTTTGAAAGTTTTAGTGAAACTTAAGATACACCATCAAGATGAGATCGCCTCCAGTATCCCTTCAAGGTTTGGTGTGTCATTAATGTTGAACAATCCAATACCCGTAGGAGTATAATCTGATTCATCTTGTCCCTTACTTTCTTTACTGAGAGTGTCACCAGTTAGGAATGCTTTAACTGACTGTAGCTTGTCTAGTACTGCTGAATTGGCATTTTCAGTTGCCCAGTTGACACGGCTTTTTTGTAACCGAGACAGTGGAAATTTCCGTCCCTCGTCGTAAGCTTTGAAGTCAGAGAGCGTACACCCTGTCATACCTTGGTATCCATACATTTGTGCTACCGCTTCCCTAAGAGTATCTTTTCCGTTATTGCCATCTCCCTTGAGCAGTAAGCCACGAACTACACGTCCTTTGTACCGTCGAACAGTTTTTAAATCCAGTGACGCTGCAATGGTACGCAGAAAAATTTCTTGTTCTTGTTTGTCCAAAACTTCTAATAGGCGATCGCAGTTAGTAGGATCTGCATCTGGGTTATAAGTTGCTAAAGGCTCGTAAGTGTAGTAAAACGATGGGTCATGATCTAATAATTTCCAGCTTGGCTCTTGTTTGTTCCAGATGAATTGCAACACGCCATTGGTGCAGTTGAGTCCAGGTGGGTTAATTAAATCTGGGTCAATCTCATATCTGTCTTTTACCCATTGCAACACTTCTCTGACCTTTGAAGGCTTGGCATAAGGATAAGTTAAGTACCCCTGCTTATTTGGTACTGCAAACGAGTTACAGAAATTCGCAATTCTGGGACGTTCTACTGAATCAGAACTGTATTTGTAGTTTTTGCCAGTCCAGTAGTAAAGCTTATCATCGAAACAAATCCAAGGTTTATCGCCATACAGTTCGTTGAAAGCTTGCTGGATAAACGTTAAGTTGGGATTATCTAAGTCAGGTACATTAGAGGAATCGTCGCTTATCTGTGGTTTGTGCGGCTGCGATCGCCTCTCCTGTGCCGCCTGATGTATTTCTTGCTCCAGCCGTCGGATAAATTCTTCTGGATTCATATCTTGCGCCATACCCCATTTTATCCAGTCCACAATATCCCCTTTTTCAGGGCAATCTGCCCATAATCGTACTGGATTAATTTGGATGAATGGCAACCTAATCTTATCGGCTGCTAGTGCAGCTTTTTGAGCTTTACTGTAGCCTGTAGCATCATTGTCTGGGAAATACACTACACCACTTATACCCGCATCTTTTATCTGCTGCATTGTTCTGGTAAGAGCATCTTCAGTCCAATCACTCCCTTGAAGGGTGAATGAAACTATCTGAAGATGACGACGTGTGACTTCTACGCAGTTCTCTCCCTCTAAACCTAATACCCATTTATTATCACTATGAGTACGTACTTCATTGATTCGGTAGGGTTCCCAAATCTTAAAACCTTTACCCACATGGTGTTGACCGGATACATCAATATAATATGGCTTGGGTTTGATCGTTGAGTGCTTTTTACCATTTTCGGTTTCTGTTCTCAAGACATATTGAGTATCACTGTAGTGATAAGTAATTTGGTATACTTTCCCCGTTTTATGACGTTTAGGTGATTCTACAGGAGCAGGTAGGATTGCCAGTTCTATCGGTTTATCGGGTATTGGTGTAGGAGTTAGTGTGTTTGGCTGTGAACTCTGTTTTGGTTTTAACTTTGGAGGGTGATTGCTTTGTTGTGCCGCCACTGGTTGGCGCAAAGGGCTTACTGCTTCTCTAATATCCTCACACTCACACCCATTCCAGCATTGATATGCTCCATTTTGTGGATTTATAGTGAGGTTATCACCGCCGCACACTGGGCATAAATAGCGATCCTTACCTTTTGCTGGACTAAGGCAGTCTATGAAGTTGCGAATGTCAAAAGTTGCTGCTTCCATTTTTAGCGCCTCCTTTGAATAAATGAGCGCTTATCAGCTTGTACTGTTGACACAAATTCACAGCATATACTGCACTGTGCACATCCTAAGAAATTGTTTTTGTATTGCTTGAGCATCACCTCCAAGATGGTGTGATTCCTGCTACAACTATGAAGGTCTACATACCAAGCAATTTCTTTTAAACTACGTTTATCCGGTAAAGATAAAGTAGTAAAATCAAAGTTGTGTTTACCCAACTCATTGGGGTATAATGAGGACAGAAATTTACAATTGTGCATTGTTTTTTTTACAAGATTAATATTCCAACTAATTAGCGGTTGTAGTCGCCAAACTTTGTCCGCATTTTAGGTGGGGTTGTAATAATACTCAAAGTTCCCTATTAGTTAACTATGTGGGAATTTTGTTTTTTAGGAATTGGTGAATCCTTCTTTGGATAATATGGCAAGGCGGGCATTGAATATTCCTTTACTTGCGTTGATCGTTTTTGCGTAAGAACGCTGTTGAAAATTTACTAGTATTTGGACGAGAGAGTTAGCCAGGTGCTTAATAATCTCGTGTTTTGCTAGATGTGTGTTGGTCAAGTAGGTTGTACTGCATAAATTTTTATTGGTTTCCAATACATAGTAAAGCATGGGTGGTGATAGCCATGAGAAATGGTAATAATTGAAGAATTTAGAAAGTTTGAAATGCTTGCCTGATAAGGGTTTCAAAAAAGTCTGCTCCTAAGATGTGGCAATTTTGTAATCAAGCTTAAACCCTTATTCAGCAGGTGTTTGAGGTTATTTTTTGAGATAATTTTTTTGATTACAAAATTGATTACAAAAATTTACCTAACCAGGAGACTGGCAATTCAAGTAATCAATATTGCTTTGTATTAAATTTCCAAAAATCTTCTCAACTTAGTTTCTATGCGTGGCTTTAGGGAACGCTGATCAAGTTCTATCTGTGCAAGCATGGATTGTGAAATTTTCATCTTTGCTGCCAGATATCGCTGATTCCATCCTTTAGCTTGCCTTGCTTCCCGGATTTGTACCCCTGTAAGATGCCTTTCTTTGCTTTTCTTGACTTTTATGCGCTTTGGTTCTGCTCTGACTGCTAATAGGGACAGAATAGAATCTGGTGGCTTAATTGTGATTTTGGCTTTACACAGTAGATCAATAATCTTCCCGATTTTTCTGCCAGCAGGTTTCTTAACTTTACTATTAGGTCTTAACCATTCTGGGTAAGTGGTAGAGTCAAAATCTATATCCCAATCCATTTCCATTAATAAAGACAAAGCTTTATCCCAACGTTTTTTAAGCATATAAGCTTTCCGAAAATCTTCACGAGCTTTATTAATTTTTTCTTTGTTTTCCACAGTTTCTAAAAAATGACCAACTATACGTACATACTGGTTGGTATGTCCTAATTTGATACGACTCATTATTAATATCTCAGTTGCGACTTTTAGTGCCAATCCATCACGGTAACTATCAATTTTCAGGATTTCTGTAACTATCCAACCAAATTGATGTACCGCATTACCCTCTTGCATCCCTTCCTTATTTAGACATTTTTTTACCCAAGGTCCAGGACTTACATCAATATAAACTTCTGTAGGTTCATCAATATTTCCTGTAAGTATATTTCTAGTACCTTTAAGCTTTACATCAAAATTCCATAAAGGAGATATACTAAAGCTTAAATCAACTTTTTTTCCTGTAGCCTTATTGTCTACCCAATTAGACTCTATTAGTAGTCTTTCTATATTAGAAATAATGAACAATAATTTATTCAGGCTTTTAGAGATACTTGAATGAGATTTTCTATTCCAGTTGACTTGCTTAAGTATATCTGTACCTTTTAAAGAAAATTTATCTCAAGAAGGATTATTTTGTAATAAAACAGGACTTACGCAACTGGCACAGGCGATCGCTAATTTATAGTACATACGTATT
>JAVRCF010000176.1:0-6142 GCA_034530935.1 Aulosira sp. DedQUE10
GGTCGTGGATACCTGAATAACCCCCTACCCCGAATTATTGAGGGGATACGTTTATAAATTCCCGAAAATGAGTCGATAGGAGATAGAAGCAATGTTTGGATTAAGTGAATTGAAGCAAACACGAGTTTATCAAGAAGCCAGGGAAGAAGGTGAACAAATAGGTAAACAAGAAGGTAAACAAGAAGGACGTTTAGAAGCAAAACTAGAAGCTGTATCTAAGCTGTTAGCACTGGGTTTAAGTTTGGAACAAATAGCACAGGCTTTGGATTTAGATGTTGCACAAGTCCAAGAAGTAGCACAGCAAACGCAATAACTTCTTTGCTAGACGCTGCGCGTAGGGGTACGTTAAGTTTCTCTTCGAGACGCTGCGCGAACGCTAACGCAGCAATAGTCAGGTAAAAACGAGATATAAGCCATGTTTAGTCTTAGTGAATTGAAACAAACACGAGTTTATCAAGAAGCTAGAGAAGAAGGTAAACAAGAAGCAAAATTAGAAGCCGTAACGAAGCTGTTAGCAATGGGTTTAACTGTGGAACAGATAGCGCAGGCATTGGATTTAGATGTTGCAGAAGTACAACAAGTAGCACAGCAAACGCAATAATTTCTCTGCGAGATGCTGTGCGAACACTGCTTTGCGTCTACGCATCCAACCTTGTCTAAACTAGAAATAACAGCAAAACCCCATACTTGGAGGTGCAGCAGTGGTACAACAAGTCACACCAGAAGACACCATCGAAGTCATCTACCCAGAAAGCGACGGACAGCCAATGGCGGATAATACAGAACAATTTGCATGGATTGTCAAAATTAAAGAAAATTTAGAAATCTTATTTGCATCGCAAGCTGATGTATTTATCGCTGGAGATTTGTTTTGGTATCCAGTTCAAGGAAACCCTAATATTAAACAAGCGCCCGATACGATGGTAGTCTTTGGTAGACCCAAAGGAAAACGGCGTTCCTATTTACAGTGGAATGAAGATAATATTCTGCCACAGGTAGTATTTGAAATACTATCACCTGGTAACACCCTTAAAGAAATGACCAAAAAATTGCAGTTTTACCAGCGTTATGGTGTAGAAGAATATTATATTTATGATCCAGATAAGAATGATTTAAATGGCTTGCTCCGTTCTGGGGATAGTTTTGAAATCATCGAAGAGATGAATGGCTGGGTAAGTCCGCGTTTGGGAATCCGTTTTCAACTAACAGCAGAAACTCTGGAAATATTTTCACTCACCGGACAAAAGTTTTTGAATCCTGTAGAAATTGACTCCTTACGGGAACAGGAACGTCAACGTGCAGAACAGGAACGTCAACGTGCAGAACAGGAACGCCAAGCAAAGGAAGCAGCTTTAGAAGAATTACAAAAAGAGCGCGATCGCTATCAAGAACTGTTAGCTAAACTCAAACAGCAGGGAATTGACACAGATAATTTGTAATTGCTGCTAAAGTTAAAGCTTTACTATCCAAAAATCAAAAATATCAATTACCGTTGTAAAACCAATGAAGTGGAAACTTGATGAAGCACAACAAAAACTAAGAGAGGTAATAGATGCTATTGCCTTAGAACCTCAATTAATCTTCAGGCAGGACAAATTAGTAGCTGCGATTGTAGAACCGAAACTTTTTCAAGAATTCCTTGTTTGGCATGAGCAACAAAAAGTTTCTTCTCTTACAGATGCGTTTGCAGAATTACGTCAACTCTGCACTGAAGAAAATTACATTTTAGAGACTCCTGCACGATCTAGCGATCGCCCTATTCCATTTGCTGAGGAATAGTATGAGCTTTCTCTGCGATACTAACATTATTAGTGAATTAGCCCGTCCATTACCCAATCATGGAGTCATTGCTTGGAGTCAAAGCATCTCATCAATTTTTCTCAGCGCTATTACATTGGAAAAAATTTGCTATGGTTTATCAGCAAAACCCAACCCCAGAATTCAAACTTGGTTTGATAATTTTTTGGTAACTTACTGTCAGATAATCCCTGTCAGCCCATAAATTGCTAAACGTGTGGGTGAATTAAGAGGATACCTACAAACTCAAGGAAAACCTCGCACTCAAGCGGACATAATCATTGCCGCAACCGCCGAAATCCACCAAATCACACTAGTAACAAGAAATACAAAGGACTTCGAGGGATGCGGTATTACCATACTTAATCCATTTACTTGAATTCTTTATGCCTATCCTGCGGGTTCACGGGCGGTATGCGTGAAATCAAAATTTACACATCAACTAGTAACAGCGATGTCTACGACGGGCTGCGCCAACGCAATTTTCCCAACTGCACGTTCTGTTTCACTCTCTGTATGAGCCGCTACTAGTTCTTGTAAGGGATATGTGCGGTGAATAACAACACGAATTTTACCCGCTTCTATTAACTCTTTTAAATAAAGCAAGTCCTTACTATTAGGCTTTTCCAAGATAAATTTAACTTTTTGACCAGGTAAGAAGGTTGTTAAAATACTTTGCACGAAACTTTCAGGGCTGGGTAGGGTTGTGATGTATACGCCGTTGGGTTTGAGGACTCGTTTGCAATCAGCAGGCAATCGCTTGCCCACCACATCAAAAATAATGTCATAGAGCGCTGTATCTTTGGTAAAGTCCTGTTGTGTATAGTCAATGACTTTATCTGCCCCCAAAGATTTCACAAAATCCAAGTTTTTAGTACTGCAAACTCCCGTTACCTCTGCCCCTAAAGCCTTGGCAATTTGCACTGCGAAAGTCCCTACACCACCAGCAGCGCCATTGATCAAAACACTTTGCCCTGGCTGGATATTACCCTGCTCTCGTAGCGCTTGCAAAGCCGTGAGCGCAGCTAAAGGGACAACGCCTGCTTGTTCATAGCTCAAGTTCGTGGGTTTGGGAGCCACTAAATTTGCTGCAACAGCCGCAAATTCTGCATAAGCGCCTCCTGGTAAAGTAGTACTCCCGTAAATAGCATCTCCAGGCTGAAAACCTGTGACACTAGAGCCAACCTCTACAACTTCCCCAGCCAAATCAAACCCCAAAATCATCGGGAATTTGTTAAGAGTGAGCAATCGCAACATTCCCTGGCGGATTTTCCAATCAACAGGATTAACACTACTAGCGTGAATCTTCACAAGTATTTGCTCAGACTTAATTTTCGGTTGCTCCACGTCCTCATACTGCAACACCTCAGCAGGGCCATATCGCCGGATAACTACAGCTTTCATCTTATTTTCTCCTGCTACCCTGTTTGTCTTTATGAATATAGTTTACTGGGGGCTGGGGATTAAGGGGATGAGAGGAAGCAGAGGAGAAATAACAAATGCCAAATGACACGTGAAGCGAGTAAAAATGCTTGTTTCCACTTCTTTAGAAAAAGAAAAATTCAGAAGAAAAATTTAATTTTTTGACAATTATATGCATTAATAGAGATGTGTAGATTATTATGTAAGCCTTATATAGCAAGGATTAGCAACCTTATTGCATATTATTTCTAATGAAAGATTAAAACAATATGAATTACATTTTTACCCCAAAAAAAATGATATGTTGGATACAGAATTGAATTTCGCACGTATCTGGAGTAGCACGACGTAGACTACTCCAGTTTTTCCCCTCTCAACCCCCTATCATTACTAGCTTTGGGTGAGGTTTGGGGGATGTTTGAGTACAGACATTTATGTCTGAAAACAATCTAAAATCAAGTTCTAACCCTTGTCGGTACTAGTTTTTGGCTGAGTACAAGGAAATCCTGTACCCCACTCTATAAATACTTGTACCCCAATCGAAAAATACTAGAACCTCTACCCGAAAAAAGATTTTTTAATTCCTGTAATGCTTGCGAAATCGGGCTTACAAAATTTGAGTACAAGCTTAATAAATCCAATAAATTCTATCCTAGATACACACCAGGCGACCTGAGAAACGGCTGATATAAATCATATATCGCCAATCACTTAACGCTTCTAAACAAAAGCGAAGAGTGAGTGGAGGGATGAGATAGCACCATGCCTGGAGTGAATAGAAGTCGCGCGCCACTAGCTATAAGTCGGGACACCCGTCCAATGCAGTGGCTTGGCTGTACGCACAAATTCTACCCACGACCCAAACGTTGACACACCAGCCGAAAATCAAGGATTATAAGCCTGCCCTACTCTAAATATTGGATGTTCTAATCAGCATCACTCCGCAAAAGAGTAAATTCCTGCGAGCAATATCGAGTAGAAGTCGCGACTTCAATCCCTAGGCATCAAGAGTAGCAACGGCATCTCTCACAGTGGCAAGCCAGTCCACCGACACTTGCGAAATTCAATGACACTACCGTCTACAGGACTCCTCACCTCCTCCAATCAGGAACCGACCACTACCCAAGCCAAATCAGGTGATTGCGGATGCGACAGCAAAAGCAGCGCCACCGTGGAAATGGATGAAAAACTCAAGGAACGCATTGCCAAACATCCCTGCTATAGCGAAGACGCACACCACCACTACGCTAGAATGCACGTTGCAGTCGCCCCCGCCTGTAACATTCAATGCAACTACTGCAACCGGAAATTTGACTGCGCTAACGAAAGCCGCCCTGGTGTAGTTAGTGAGTTACTCAGCCCAGAAGAAGCAGCGCACAAAGTTTTGGTGATTGCAGGTAAGATTCCCCAAATGACAGTCTTGGGAATTGCTGGTCCTGGTGATCCACTGGCGAATCCAGAAAAAACTTTCCGCACCTTTGAGTTGATTGCCGACAAAGCACCAGATATCAAACTGTGCTTATCAACCAACGGTTTGATGCTGACTGAATATGTCGATCGCATCAAACAACTCAATATAGATCACGTTACTGTTACCCTAAATACAATCGACCCAGAAATCGGCGCACAGATTTATTCTTGGGTTCACTACAAGCGTAAGCGTTATAGAGGTGTTGAGGGAGCTAAGATTCTCTTAGAAAAGCAGATGGAAGGATTGCAAGCCCTTAGAGAAGCAGATATCTTGTGCAAAGTCAACTCGGTAATGATTCCGGGAATCAATGACCAGCACTTGGTAGAAGTGAATAAATTCATTCGTGAAAACGGCGCATTCTTACACAACATCATGCCGTTGATTTCTGCACCAGAACACGGCACACACTTCGGTTTAACCGGTCAACGTGGTCCTACTGGCAAAGAACTCAAAGAAGTTCAAGACAACTGCGCCGGCAACATGAAAATGATGCGTCACTGTCGTCAATGCCGCGCCGATGCTGTAGGATTATTAGGAGAAGACCGCAGCCAAGAATTTACCAAAGATAAATTCCTAGAAATGGCTCCCGAATATAACCTCGAACAACGCCAAGAAGTTCACGAAGGTATTGAGAAATTTAAAGAAGAAATTAAAGCAGCCAAAGATAAGGCACTAACTGGCAAGAAATTTGCTAGCAATCCTAAAATCCTCGTTGCAGTCGCAACTAAGGGAAGTGGATTAGTTAACCAACACTTCGGTCATGCGAAGGAATTCCAGATTTACGAAGTGGATGGTAATGAAGTTCGCTTTATCAGTCATCGCAAAATTGACCACTATTGCCAAGGTGGATTTGGAGAAGAAGCCACTCTAGAATACATTATTAAAGCGATCGCAGATTGCAAAGCGGTTTTGGTCTCCAAGATTGGGAATTGTCCCAAAGAAGAATTGCAAAAAGCTGGTATACAGACTGTTGAAGCTTACGACGTAATTGAGAAGGTTGCTTTGGAATTTTACGAGCAATATGTCGAGGGACTAGGGAAATAGGGACTAGGGGCTAGGGACTAGGGACTAGGAAGAGTTTACCCAATGCCCCATGCCCCATGCCCCATGCCCCATGCCCCATGCCCCATGCCCACAAAGGAGAATAGTCATGGCTTACAAAATCACTAGCCAATGTATTTCCTGCGATTTGTGTCTGTCTGTATGTCCTACTAGTGCAATCAAAATAATTGATGGTAATCGCTGGATTGACCCCGAACTTTGCACAAACTGCGTCGGTAGTATTCATACAGTACCTCAATGTAAGGCTGGTTGCCCTACTTGCGATGGTTGCGTTAAACAACCCACCGATTATTGGGAAGGTTGGTTTGCCAATTACAACCGTGTCTTAGCAAAATTAACTAATAAACAAGATTACTGGGATCGTTGGTTTAACTGTTATTCAAAGAAGTT
>JAVRCF010000177.1:0-5553 GCA_034530935.1 Aulosira sp. DedQUE10
TAATCCTCCAGACCCTTGCGGGTTATGGTTTCTAGCCAACGAATCGCACTTTACCCCACCCCTCAATCCCCTCCCCTTGGCAAGGGGAGGGGAGGTTTTGCGTCAGCAAAGCCGGGGTGGGGTAACGCGGATCGTGATGGTAAATGAGCGATGTCTACGACGGGCTACGCCTACGCATCTGGGCAAGGGTTTCACGTTAAGTTGACACGCGTGAGCAATGCTGTGCCCCTACGAATGGTCTGTATTTTATGCAATTGAGAACCGCTATAGGGACTAGGGGGATGAGGAAGATAAGGGAGAAATAACAAATATATCCTTGCTCCTAGCCTCTAGCCTCTAATCATCCTTTAGATACTAACCAATTCGTAGCAGAAGTTAGTTAAATCAAAGAAGCGCCAAAACTTGAGCAATAGGTCTAATGACTACAATCGAGTACCAAAATTTACCAAATTTAGAGCATTTACATAAAGGTTCTCTGCCAGAGTTAGGGCTAGTTTGTATTACTGTTGACAAAAAAGTGCGCTTTCGGACAATGACGCGCACCCGCTATTTAAAACTCAGTTTGGAACACAAAGAAAGTGCTTTGCGAGAATTGTATTTACATAACTTGCAACGCTTAAATGATGCTCTATCTTTTTGTCAAAATAACCAGATTCGGCTGTATCGAATGCCTTCAGGTTTGTTTCCCCTGAGTGATATGGAAGATGAGATTGGGGCAAATATATTAGAGGAAATGAGTGCTGATTTAGCGAAAATTGGTCAACTATCGCACTCCTTGGATATTAGAATCGTACTGCATCCCGATCAATTTGTCGTGCTGAGTTCTGATTCTCCCGAAGTAGTACAAACAAGCATCAAAATTTTAGAACGGCACGCCCGCACGTTAGACTTGTTAGGTCTACCGCGATCGCCTTGGTCATTGATGAATATTCATGGCGGTAAATCTCAACGGACTGCACAACTGGTAAAAGTAATTGCGGAATTACCGGAAGCGATTAAAAGCCGCTTGACTTTTGAGAACGACGAATACGCTTATAGTGCCAGTGAAATTTTAGCAGTATGCCAGCAGGCTGGTGTACCAGTGGTCTTTGATGCCCATCACCATATTTGCCACGAAAATTTAGACAGCTACGACGATCCAAGTGTGGCTGAGATGTTTTACGCCGCTAGGGAAACCTGGGAAAATCCAGATTGGCAATTAGTGCATATTTCCAATGGTGAAACTGCTTTCAAAGACAGAAAACATAGCGAGCTGATTACCGCCATGCCTAGCGTTTATCATCAAGCACCGTGGATCGAAGTTGAAGCCAAACACAAAGAAGAAGCGATCGCAAATTTGCGCTCGTGGTGGTTAATAGAGAATAATCACAAATGAGTAGTTTGTTGTGATGGGCATTTTCTGGAAGTGGAAAAACTCGGAATTCGGTTCGGTGAAGGGGGAAAGGGATAAAGGGCAAAGGGTGGATTTATACCTTTCACCTTTTCCCCTTACCCTGTTCCCCAACCTGATGGGAAAGCCTCTGCCAAAAAGTGCCCTGACCTTGGCGCGAGATAATAATTTAAGATATGGCGATCGCAATCGATTTTGGTACTAGCAACACAGTCATTGCTCGTTGGAACCCTGTTACCCAACAGCCCCAAACTCTGAATCTCCCTGGTTTATCAATTCAACAAAGTCTGAATCCGCCACTAATTCCCAGTTTGGTTTATGTTGAAGACGCAACACAAGGTAAAGTTTTAGTAGGGCAACAAGTGCGCGATCGCGGTTTCGATCTCAAGGGCGAAGCGCGATTTTTCCGCAGCTTCAAGCGGGGAATTGGTGCGGATATTCAAGGCTACTTACCCGAACTTGATGGGCAAATTGTCACCTTTGAGGAAGTAGGTAAATGGTTTCTTACTCAGGTGATTGCACAATTAGCACCCCTAGAAGGTGGGTTAGATTCTCTAGTTTTAACTGTACCTGTAGACAGCTTTGAAACTTACCGCCACTGGTTAGGACAAGTGTGTCAAGCGCTTCCTGTGGAACAAGTGCGGATGCTGGATGAACCGACAGCCGCAGCTTTGGGTTATGGCTTGGCTAATCAAGAAATTCTTTTGGTGATTGACTTTGGCGGCGGAACTTTGGATTTATCCTTGGTGCGCTTGGATCAAAGTGTGCAAGCAAATACTAAACCAGTGGGCTTTCTCTTGAAGTGGGGGAATAAATCCTTAGCTGAAGACTCCAAGCAGAAAATTAAAACCGCCCGCGTCTTGGCGAAAGCTGGACAAAATTTAGGTGGTACTGACATTGATACTTGGATAGTAGATTACTTTGCCAAAACTCAACAACTGGCGGTAAGTCCACTGACAACGAGACTAGCAGAACGAGTCAAAATTCAACTCTCAAATCAGAATCAAGCCAGCGAAGTTTATTTTGATGATGAAACATTTGAAAGTTATGAACTCGAACTTAACCGCGAGACTTTAGACAATATCCTCAAAGAACACGCATTTTTTGAGCGCCTGGATGATTTGATGACAAGTTTGTTACAGCAAGCGCGACGACAGGGGATAGAACTTGCAGATATTAATGCAGTGTTGTTAGTTGGTGGTACGGTACAATTACCAGCAGTGCAGACATGGGTAAAACAGTATTTTGACTCGGAAAAAATCCGTTGTGAACATCCCTTTGAAGCGATCGCCCAAGGTGCCCTGCAAATAACTCAAGGCGTGGAAATCAAAGACTTTCTTTACCATAGTTATGGTGTTCGCTACTGGGATCGGCGTAATCAACGCCACAGTTGGCATCCGATTATTAGGGCGGGACAAGCTTACCCGATGAATCAGCCAGTAGAATTACTCTTAGGGGCATCCTTAGAAAATCAACCTAGCATCGAGTTAATTATGGGAGAATTGGGTGCAGAATCAGGCGGAACCGAAGTTTATTTCGATGGCGATCGCTTAATTACCCGTCGTCTAGATAATGGCGCAACCACCGTTAAACCCCTCAACGATAAAGATGGGGCCAGAACAATCGCCCAACTTACACCGCCGGGATTTCCAGGAAGCGATCGCATCAAAATCCAACTTCAAGTCGATGAGCAACGCTTTTTACGGATCACCGTTGAGGATTTATTAACCAATGACACAGTATTAGAAAATCAACTTGTGGCACAGTTAAGTTAGATATAGGATTCCTGTTTGGTTTTGGAAATATACGTAACGTGAGTTCGACAGACTTTGAAGAACCCCACTTCCATTCCTCTCCCTGTTGCTCTTAAAAGCTGAAAAACCTTCTTCTTTCTTACCAAATTGGAGATTTTTTGCCCCTTACCTTGTATGAAAGGGGTTGAGGTTAGGTTCCCTAGAACTCACGTATATGTAGGATAGCTTTGTATTATAGCCATCCAATTTTATTCCTGAACCTACTCATAGAGTTAAGCAACAACGAACAGGGAAATTGATCGGGGAGTAGAGGGGACAAATGACAAATGACAAATAACAAATGGAAAACAATGGCACAAACCTGAAAAAAGAACCTGATGAAAAAGCAAAACCTTTGAGTGTAAATTTGCTGACAGGACGGGAATACCAAGTTCTTCCCAATAATTCTGTTGATATCAAAGTCGGGGTACGGAACAGTAATCAACAGCCTGTTGAGGTGGTACTGCGTTTTTTTGGGCTAGATGCGTCGTGGCTGAAAGGGGGTACAGAACAAAGGCTAGTGATACCTCCTGGAGTGCAAGCAGAAACAATTTTTCAATGTCAACCTCCACCTGTTAAGCAAGCACCCAGTAATGAATATCCGTTTACTATAGAAGTGATGAATCAAGACGGCTACTCTAGCAGTACTCAAGGTTCTCTAGAAGTTTTGCCGGTGGGTTTTGTCAAGTTTGCTGTTACGCCACAACAACTGAAAATTCCTCAGACAGGGAGATGGTTACCTAACTGGAAATCTCATGCTGGCACTTTTGAACTACTATTTAATAATTTCAGCAATTTACAACAATCAGTAGATATTCAAGTTCAAGGAAAAGATTCTCGCAAATTCAGCTACACATTGCCAGAAAATGCCGACTTGAGTCTACAAGAAACTACCAAGGTGCTGCTAGAAGTTAAAGCAAAACGCCCTTGGATAGGATTGCCAAAAAAATTAAAATTTACAGTCAGAAACCGATTATCAGATCAGCGCTTGCGGGATATAGAACCTCCCATCAAGAATTTAGAGTTACTGGTTTTACCAATATTACCTTTATGGTTGCAGATTGTTTTGCTTGCCTTGCTAGCAGGATTGTGCGCCGCATTTTTAGCATTACTATTAAAGACAGAAAACCCTGCACATACTGGATTTGTCAACGCAGTTCGTTTCAATAATAATGCTGACTTAGTTGTCAGTGGTGCAGAGGATGGCACAATTAAATTTTGGCGAGTTGATGGTGATAACTTACATCAACTAAGTCAGCCAAAAGATGCTGATAATAGTGAATCTGTATTGACCTTGCAATTTGATCCTCAAGAAAATCAGCTAGTTGCGGCTGGATTGAGTAACGGCGTAATTCAACTGTGGAATGTAAAACAGCGTACAAAAGCAGCTGAATTGCAAATTCAGGAAATGGTTGACAATAAGGACAAGGCTTTTGCTTTAGTATTTACGAAAAACTTTCGTTATTTAATTGCTGGGTATGGCAGTGGTAATATAGTCATCTGGTTCAGGAACTCTGCAAAAGAGCCATTTCAGCTTCAGCCAGAACGACTGATTAGTTTAGGTAGTGATTACGAAGCTTGGTCTATGGCTGTAAGTCAGGATGAAAGCACTCTGGCTATTGCTGGAAATAAAAATTTGTTGACTTTATTAGACCTCAAAAAAATTAATCGCCAGCCAGAAAATAATACATATTTAACTAAAGAATATTTAACTCAACTAAATATTATTCAAGGGGAATTTTCAGTCCAATCCACAAACAGCCTATTAAGAAATAATGACCGAATTTTGAGTCTCAGTTTTTTGCCAGGTTCTTCGCAACTGTTAGCAACCGCGGATTCTGATGGCTTTGTGACAATATTAGATTACCAATGTCAAAGTCAAACTGCTGCAAATAAATCAGAACAGTTAATTAATCCAGAATGTGTAGTCGATCAATGGGCAGCAACTACAAAAAGACCTATACGCACTCTATTATTTCCTGAAGGCGATACTCTTGCAGAGTCGCGACGCGAACGCAAACTCGTAATTAGCGATGACGAACGAGTAGCTGTTTGGCAACTCACCCCATCAGGAAGGCGAGAGAATACAACGCTTCCAGGTAAAGAAATTTTCACCAGTCTCAATGCTATTAACAGCATTGATGTCAATAGTCAGGGAACAAAAATTGTAAGTGGCGGTGAAGAGTGTCACGAACAAGGCTATGACATGAAACATTGTTGGGGTTGGGTACGTTTGCGCCGCTTGGAATAGGAAAGAAGGGAAATGGGTAATTGGTAATGGGTAATGGGTAATTGGTAATGGGTAATGGGTAATCGGTAATTGGTAATTGGTAATTGGTAATTGGTAATTGGTAATTGGTAATTGGTAAT
>JAVRCF010000178.1:0-5540 GCA_034530935.1 Aulosira sp. DedQUE10
CCCTGAAACTCCTGATTCCCCTATCTTTTGGCTTTATTCAGCAAACCCTAATTAATTCAACTTCCGAAGAAGTTTAAAGAAAGGTAGCCGTCGCATTAGCCACGTAGGTAAAGCAATAGATCAAGTAAACCGTAGGGTGGGCACCACGAGATCTTTCGTTCAAAAGAAAGATGATAACTAGTGCCCACCTTACAAAAATTTTTCACTTAACCTGAGTTCGGGATAAGCCCAAACCCTAATTACGCCGTTGCTTGATTTTATGATCTGTCAACGTGCTTGCGTTGTTTCAGTAATTCGTAAGGTGGACACCACGAGATCTTTCGTTCAAAAGAAAGATGATAACTGGTGCCCACCCTACAAAAATTTTTCTTCAGGAGGCAGAATGCAAGCAGGTAAGCTAGGACATTCCGCCACCCAATAACCATCTTCTCCTGGATAGATAATTACTTGTCTTTTCATGTTAGATTCTTTATCTCGACATAGCGTAAGTCAGTACTCGCTCCCATCCCCACTGCCATGCTGTATCTATAAGCATTTCTTTGCCGTACCGAATATTTCTTTATCTTTTTCGTGTTCAGGTAGAGGAACCATGATTTCTAACCAGCCATGACTATAGGAAATACGTGCGGCACGGCGTTCTCCCATTTCTGCCAAAATATTTTCTAACTGCTGCCAACTAACATCTTTGAGCAACATTTGTTGACCTGGCTTGACGATAATTTGTTGCAGTTCTAAAAGCATATCGCCTCGGAAATTGGGACTAGGGACTAGGGACTAGGGATTAGAGACTAGGGATTAGGGATTTAGATCCCCGACTTCTTAAAGAATTCGGGGATCTGGGCTGCGACTTTTGCTTAAGTAAGTGCCATTCGTCCGTAGGGTGGGCACTTTTTAATTTTCGCTCAATTCTGGTTTTGAAGTTGTGAACATTACCCACCCTAGTGTTATTAAGAATGGTGCAAAATATACAAATCACGAATTAATCGAGATTTTGCAAACCCATCGCAATTTTACTGTGTTTTTCTATTTGTCCCATGACTTGTTTTGCCCGTTGAATCACCACAGCAGGTAAACCCGCCAACCGTCCCGCTTCAATACCGTATGATTTATCAGCGCCGCCTGGTTGAACTTGGTGTAAAAAGATAATTTGGTCGGGTAATTCTTTCACCGTCACCTGATAATTAGCGACATTTTCTAACATCCCCGCGAGTTCGTTTAACTCGTGGTAGTGTGTAGCAAAAATTGTTCTGGCTTTGATATCTGTTGCCAAATACTCAGCCACCGCCCAAGCTATGGAAAGTCCATCAAAAGTGGCGGTTCCCCGGCCAATTTCATCTAAAAGTACGAGCGATCGCAATGTGGCATGATTGAGAATATTCGCGGTTTCGTTCATCTCCACCATAAAGGTAGATTGACCTGTAGCTAGATCATCCACTGCACCCACACGGGTAAAAATGCGATCGCAAACTCCCAACTTAGCAAATCTCGCAGGTACAAAACTCCCAGTCTGCGCCATCAGCTGAATTAACCCCACCTGGCGCAAATAACAACTCTTGCCACTGGCATTCGGCCCGGTGAGAATAATTAAATCTGGATGGTTATTTGTTAATGACTCTTGTCCCAACTGTGTGGAATTGGGCACAAAGAACCCCGCAGGTATAGACTGTTCCACTACCGGATGTCTTCCATCCACAATTTGAATTTCCCGTCCTGCTAGCATTTCGGGGCGACAATAGCCTTGATTTACCGCCAACTCTGCCAAACCGCACAACACATCCACCGCCGCCACAGCCCGCGAAAGATTGCGAATTACCTCCGCCTGTTCTCCGACTTCTTCCCGCAAAGCCACTAAAATCTCATATTCCAACTGATTTAAATCATCACGGGCTGAAAGAATGCGCGCTTCCCGTTCTTTTAACTCTGGTGTGATGTAACGTTCCTCATTCGTCAGCGTTTGCTTGCGGATGTAATTACTGGGAACTTGGTCGGATTTGGCACGAGTAATACTGATGTAGTAACCAAAGGTTTTATTAAATCCTACCTTTAAAGTTGGGATTCCTGTCCTAGACCTCTCATCAACTTCCAAATTAGCAATCCACTGCTGATCCGCTTCTACAGTGGCTTTTCTCTCATCCAACAGGCTATTCACACCAGCGCGAATCAAACCGCCTTCTTTAATATGTATGGGTGGCGACTCCACAAGATGGGTGTGTAATTTTTGTGCCAACTCTTCTAATTTTGGTGGCACTTTCTGCAAAGCTTTCAGGAAGGGAGAATAAGCTTCAGTGACTAACTCAGATAATTCTGGCAGGCGTGAGAGAGAATCTGCCAAAGCTACTAAATCTTTAGCATTCGCAGTCCCTGAACCAGCCCTACCTGTTAACCGTTCCAAGTCATAAATTTGACGTAGTAAATGCCGCAAGTCTTGGCGTAACGCCGTATTTTCGACTAATTCTTGAATGGTATCTTGCCGTGCCCGAATGCCTTTAATATCGATGAGTGGTTGTAGTAACCACCGCCGCAAAGCCCGCCCGCCCATCGCGGTGCTTGTTCTATCTAATGCCCAAAGCAGGGAACCGTGAAAAGTACCATCACGAACGGTTTGGGTAATTTCTAGGTTACGGCGGGTTTGATTGTCAACAATGAGAAAATCAGTAACGGTATAGGTGCGTAGCAACTGGAGAGGGACGGAGTTCTCTTTTTGCGTATCTTCCAAGTATTCCAGTAGACCACCAGCCGCACGGACAGCCAGGGGGAGGTGTTCACAACCAAGACCTTCAAGCGATCGCACTTTAAATTTCTGCAATAATCTACTTCTAGCTTCTCCCGCCGAAAACGGAACTTGCGATCGCAAACTATAACAAAAGGCTGACGGTAAACATTGCGGTAGATGGGGTGAAGTTTCTCCTGGACGCAGTAAAGTACCTAAATCGGGAGCATTGGTAGGAAACAGCACCTCAGAAGGCTGCAAGCGCATTAATTCCTGGGTGAGGTGTTCTAAATCACTACCCTGAGTTGTGAGAAATTCCCCAGTGGATATGTCTGCATAAGCTAAACCCCAATGCGTAGCCGCAATTACCACAGCCGCAAGGTAATTATTGCGACTTGCTTTTAGCATTCCCTCTTCTAGCAAAGTCCCTGGGGTGAGGATGCGCGTCACCTCGCGGCGTACCAAACCCACAGCTTCTGATGCATCTTCTACTTGGTCGCAAATTACCACAGCGTAGCCTTTCTCTACCAGCTGGGTAGTGTAGCGTTCCCAAGCGTGGTGTGGTACACCTGTCATCGCCACCCGCCCAACTTCACCGCCGTGTTTGCTAGTGAGAACGAGTTCCAGTTCTCTAGATACAGTCACAGCATCTTGGAAAAAAGTTTCAAAGAAATCTCCTACCCGATACAGCAGCAGCGCATGAGGATATTTATCCTTCACTTCTACATAATGCTGATACATCTTACTCAGCCTGCTGCGGTCTACGAGTCGCGTGTCTGAGTGAGGCGCAGTCGGATGATTGGGTTCCGTTGGCTGAAATTCAGAGTCAGAAGCGGTCATAAATGCTAGGAGTTACGCACGGAAAAGCCACAGGATCTGATGATAACTTGATTGATACTTGAATTGCGATCGCTCAAGGTTTTTTTATCTTCACTTACCCAACCATTCCTCACGAGCAACGCCAGCGTGTCGTAGCAGCCGGGATAATAAACCTATACTAATATCAACAATAAATTCCCCCATTCTTGTGATTTTATCCACCAATCAGGGAAATATAAGTTGTAAAGTTTGATTAACTTTGCCAGCCATTATTGCAATGGTTGTTTGAAGCGTTCTGTCAAGTCTGCTTGATGAATTATGATTCATCTGTGCAAAAACCTTAAAACCTGCTCCTCTGCGGTCTTAATGATAAGTCTTTAACCGAACACGATATTACCAAAAATCTTACTTCAACGGTAAAGGATTTAAAGTATGCTGGCTATGCATAGCATGACAAGTGCTAATGAGTTGAATTTAGAATTAGAGTCAACTTTGAAAGAATTACCAATGTGGTCAGTTTACCTTGAGGTAGAGCGTACAGTAAACGATTTAACTACACTCTTTCAGCAAGAGCCTTTATTACCAGGAATTATCATCACTAAAAATCAAGAGTATATGGGGATGATTTCGCGGCAAAGATTTTTTGAGCATATGAGCCGCCCCTATAGTTTATCCCTATTTGCTTCACGTCCTACCGAACGTCTGGTTAACTTTCTCCAGCCAGAGGTATGCATAATTTCTGAAGACTCGCCCATTATAGAGGCAAATAAAATCGCATTGCAGCGATCGCCCCAACTAGTCTATGAGCCAATTCTAGTAAAAACTAAATCTGGTAGTTATCAGCTACTAGATTTCCATCAATTACTTTTAGCTCACTCTCAAATTCACGTTTTAACACTCACTCAACTTGAGCAAGTAGAAGCAGAATCTAAAGTTACTAAAGCAGGTTTTCGTACCCTTAAGCACAACTATACGAGATTACTCCAGAATGAAAAAATGGCAGCCTTGGGACAACTTGTGGCAGGAATTGCCCATGAGATTAATAACCCAGTCAGTTTTATTGCAGGTAATCTTGTCTATGCCATTAGCTACAGTCAAGATTTACTAGATTTAATTAGCTTGTACCAACAATATTATCCTGAACCTGTAGCAGAAATTCAAGCTGCGATCGCTGATATTGAATTAGATTTTTTAAGTGCTGATTTCCTTCAATTACTTAATTCTATGAAAGTTGGAACTGAGCGTATCCAAGAGATAGTTCTAGCTTTAAGAAATTTTTCTCGCCTTGATGAATCTGATAAAAAGAAAGTTAATATCCATGAAGGTATTGATAGCACTCTATTAATATTGCAAAGCCGCCTAAAAAATTATCAAATAGAGCCAATAATTACTGTTACTAAAGAATATGGAAATCTTCCTTTAGTGGAATGCTATCCTGGGCTAATTAATCAAGTATTTATGAATATAATCGCGAATGCTATTGATGCTATATTTGAGAGTTTAAATTGTTCAGCTTTGAGTTGTAACTTGCCTGAATCTTCTCCCAACTATCCTTTAATTCGTATTTGTACTGAACTTATTGATGATAAACAAGTAGTTATTCGCATTGCAGATAATGGTTCAGGAATTCCTAAGAATATCCAAAAGCAATTATTTGACCCCTTTTTCACCACTAAACCTGTTGGTAAAGGTACTGGATTAGGGCTATCTATCAGCTATCAAATTGTTGTAGAAAAACATGGTGGTCAACTGCACTATATATCTACAGTAGGCGAAGGGACAGAATTTATTATTACAATTCCTGTGCAACTTAATGCGTAATCATCTCATAACCTAATTATTTCTTATACTATAGCAATCTGGTATGATTCTTAAAAAAATCTAAGTATATGTAGGGTGTGTTATACCAATTCACGAAAACCTTGATACAGATAGATTTCTCGTAGGGGCACGGCAATGCCCATACGTGTCAACTTAAGCTCAAACGCCTATCCCACAAGCATTTTACCCC
>JAVRCF010000179.1:0-5138 GCA_034530935.1 Aulosira sp. DedQUE10
TTATTCTGTAAGCATCCCAGATTATTCTCTCCCGAAAGTGATAAAAGAGGGATAACTTAGAGTTTTTAGACTTAATTCAAGAGGGTACTTTGGGTTTAGAAAGGGGAATCAAGTCACACCAGTAACCGTGGCGATCGCCACACAAAAAACGGTGCCGGTGCAATTGCAGGCGATTGGTAATGTGCAATCGGGGTCTACAGTGCAGATTACGCCCCAGGCAAGTGGGCAAATTGTGGGAGTTTATTTTAAAAAAGGTCAAGAAGTAAAAAAGGGACAGCTTTTATTTACCCTTGACGTGCGTCACCAGGAAAAAATTGTTGATATTCTTCGCCAAGACCCCAACATTGACGCTTTGAACTCAACGGTCGGTGCGAGTGGTCCCAATGCTTCGGTCAACAGTGGACGAATTACCATCCGGTTAAAGCCCCGTGAACAACGTCAACTAAACGCCGAGCAAATTATTGCAGAACTCACACCAAAATTAAGGCGCACACCCGGAATTCAAGCCTTCATGCGCGCGCCAGCCGCAATTCCCATCGGTGGACAACAAACTAATTCCCAGTATCAATTTACCTTGCAGAGCTTAAATCTTCAAGACCTGCATCAATTATGTACCCCAATTGTTAGATAAAGTTAGAGCTATACCAGGGCTGCGGACTGTTGATAGTGATTTGCAACTCAGTACTCCCCAGGTGCAAGTCCAGGTTGGCCACGCGAAAGCTGCAACCTTGGGAATTACAGCCGCACAAGTTGAAAAAACCCTCACCTATGCCTATGGTTCTAGTCAGGTTTCTACTATATTATACGCCCAACGATCAGTTTTACGTAATTTTAGAATTGAAGCCAGAGTACCAGCACGATGTCAATGCATTATCAATGTTATGTTTGCAATCGCCACAGGGACAATCCATTCCGCTCAGTGCGATCGCTAATATTACTCAAACAGTTGGGCCCCTCACAGTCACCCACCTGGCTCAACTTCCTTCTGCAACCATCTCCTTTGACACCTTACCTGGACTATCTTTGAGTCAGGCTACAGCAGCCATCCAGCAAGTTGCACGGGAAATTTTGCCTGCAACAATTACTACTAGTTTTCAGGGATCAGCACAGGTATTTAACCAGTCCTTCAGCGATTTAGGCTGGCTGTTACTGGTGTCCATTCTGGTGATTTATTTAATAGACATCTCCGATAATTACCAAAGCTTTTATGTGACTAGCTCTTCAGCTGCAAATGCAAACATTGCTCTTCAGCTAGTCTATACGAGCAAATAAGGCTTTGAGATATTTATTGTAGATAATCAAACAAAAATATATGGGAATGTGCGTTGATTTTAAATTAGGCGATCACGTGTATTTCTGCTGGTAATATTAGCGCTCTAATCCGGAATCTTACTAATCCCTTCGGGTTCGCAGTCGCCTGCGGAGGGTTTCCCTCCCGCAGCGCTGACTCACCACAAATCGTCAAAATTACTTGTTCATACTTTTGGGGATTTAACCTAAACCTTTCTTGGACAACTCGAAATATTTTGACTGAGCGAATTCGATGTTCAACAAAGATTCGTTTTGCTGAAAATGCTTTGTTTTGTTCTTTCTGTTCAGTTGTTAATTCTCTATTGTTTGGTTTTTTTATTGGGGTTGTAATTAAATCTTCCCCAAGGTAAGCTTTATCTCCTTTAAATTTTTGTTGAGGGTCAAACTTTGAGCGATATTCTCTAAATATTGTTATATCGCTTTTCGGACCAGGTTCCCCTGCCACAACATCAACGATATCTCTACCATCTGGCATAATAATCATCTGGCTTTTAAATGTATGATTACTCTACATAAGATGAAAAATATTTCTCTTGTTCATCATTATCTCCAGGTCTTTCTCTGACTTGTTCGTAGCTATCTACAGTTAATTCATAATCTCTGAGTATTTCTTTAACTACCATCAAGTCAGATTCGTTTTTTTTACTTGTTCAATTAAACTGGATGGTAGCAATTCCCTAAGTATTGGGTACCAATGATTAAATGTGTCATTCGCTGTCGATTCACTGACTCCAAACTGGATACCAAGAAGTTGAAATGTCGTCATGTGTCTGAGATACACCAAGGTTAAAATTATTTGTTCTTTCATCGATAGTTTTGGTTTTCGTCCTCCACCGCCAGCAATAATTCTAACTTTCTTTGATTCTTGTAAAGCTTGTTTTTCATGATTTAATTGTTCGGCATTTTGTATTAATTGTTGTAACTGTTCATACTCCAGACCAATTAACCTCTGTGTTTCTTTAAGATTTTCTTCAATATGGTTCAGTATATCGCTCATATTTCTGTGTCAAAAAACTTCTCTGATGTTCTTGTACCACAGAATGTTACTATTTTGGAGATGTCTAATGAATTTCGAGAATACCAAAACCGCAGGGTTCCCAAAAGTTATGAGTATAAGAATAGTTGGAATTAATTAAAGAAAAAGTCGTCCTACAAGGACGAGGCTTTAGATTCAGGAATTCCGGTAACCCTTTTTTGATACAGTGATGCTTTGTCGAAAGCTGGAATCTTTATGTCCCAGGTATCGCTCCCCCAATCACTCCAGAAAGACCTACCCCTCACCGCTCTTGCGCCTATGCAGGATGTGACAAACCTCTGGTTTATGAAGGTGATTGCCCACTACGGTAGTCCTGACTACTTCTTCACGGAATATTTCCGCGTGAATGATACCTCACGGCTCAATCGTAGCATTCTGGCAGCAATCACCGAAAACGACACGGGTCGCCCCGTTTTTGCTCAAATGATTGGCGAAAGCATTCCCGACTTAGTAAGAACAGCACAGGAACTCTGTCGCTATAATATCGCTGGAGTTGACTTGAACATGGGCTGCCCAGCACCTAGAATCTATCGCAAAAATGTTGGGGGTGGATTGCTGCTCTTACCAGAAAAAGTAGATCGGATTTTGGGAGAGCTGCGGCAGGCAGTGAACGATCGCCCTTTGACCGTCAAGATGCGCGTAGGCTTTGAAAATACAGATAACTTTTACTCCATTCTAGATATAGTCAATCGCCACAGCATTGATTTGCTGAGTTTGCATGGTCGCACGGTAAAAGATATGTACCACGGGGCAGTGAAATATGATTTGATCGCTGAAGCAGTTAGACGGGTCGATTGTCCAGTGCTGGCCAATGGCAATATCCACTCGGCGAAAACAGCCTTGGAAGTGCTTTCTCAAACAGGCGCGGCGGGTGTGATGGTGGGGCGCTGGGCGATCGGGAATCCGTGGCTTTTTAATCAAATTCGGCAGGCTTTGCGAGGAGAGACGATCGCGCCCGTTCCTTTAGTAGAGGTACGCAACTATATTGATCGTTTATGGCAAACTCCCACAGCGTCAACTATGCCAGAGCGATCGCGTGTAGGCTACCTCAAAATGTTCCTCAACTACATTGCCTTGAGTGTTGACGCTGAAGGTCATTTCCTACGGTTGATGCGACAGACGCAGACCGAGGTCGAACTGTTTAACCTCTGCGATCGCTTTCTCCTCACGGAAGGAACGAAAACTTTAGCCCTAGCACCCTACTCGGGCGTGTAATCCCTCTTTTATCACTTTCGGGAGAGAATAATCTGGGATGCTTACAGAATAAGACTTTTACCAAAAACCTTGATTTTAGGCATTATGTTAGAAAATAAACGTTCAAATGCCCGTTCTGTGTGCGGTTAAAAATTTGGCTCTTATTTTTCTTTTCCCAGAGTAACAAAAGAGGGGTAATACCAATTTAAATTGGATACAGGGCAGATGAGGTAAACTCAGAATCGTCGTTTAGATACCTCTACCGATGGTTGGAGTAACCTCAATTGAAGTCAAGGAAAGTTTGGATGATTTGGTAGAAAGATTGCGTCAAGCAGAAACAGCAACAGCCTTCATATCGCTTGCAAGTGCTGTACTGGCTCAAACAGGATAAATGCACCGACGATCAGTGCGATGCCTTCAGCAAGCCGCTAAGAGCGTCTACGCGAAAGCCATCGGGAAACATCGCAACACGGTGCAAAGAAAGGTTATTGAAATACCGTAATGGCGGAGTGGATGAGATGCTGGAACTCAAGCGGTCGCCTTATCTGGTATTTATAACTGGGGGGCGATTGGCGAGCTTTATGAACCCAAGGTCTGGGTCAGCCTGCAAAGCCTGGTGATGGTCGTGTGCGTGCGTCATCTTTGGAACAAGAGTATTCGGGAAGTGCAGTTTTATCTGACTTCTTTACACAGTGATGCTCAACTGATTGGTCTAGCTATCCGCAAACATTGCGGATAGTCTGAGCGGCGGAAGCCGCCGCTCAGACTATCCAAGACAGGGGCATTGAAAACCAGGCTCACTGGACTCTCGACTGTACTTTTGCGCTTATATGCTTGTCGCATTCGTTCTTTTCACAGTCCGAGGAATTTTGCTCTTTTAAGACGCTTTGCTCTTAATGCCCTTAACTGTGAACAAACCTACAAACGTAGTCTCCGTCAAAAAATGAAACGCACCGCGATGGATAATAATTATATGATTCAGGTTCTGAGTTGTTGTTTCATTGCCAATACAATAGATTCTTCTAATTCCTTGTGTCAAGCCTGATTGAGATGCTCTTAACCTGGTGAGGTATCGGCCTTAAAAATACAAATAGTTTGGCTTTGCGTATGCGTTTTGCGACTTTTGCTGACAGTTCTACAGGAGGGTTCCAAACTAACGGACGCATGGTTGCACTCCTGATACCGTGTTCTCCTCTTTTTACACTTTGCAAAAACTGTGCATCTTGTCAAATCTTTTTACTGGGCTGCCTCTCTAGGGGCTAGGATAAATTTTTCTCAAAGAGCGATCTCTAAGGTTTTTGTAGTCTTTTAGGTAGAGGAGCCAGTCGTTGGCGTATTTTGCTTTATTACTTCTATCGGTGAGTTGTTAGCTACACCATTATCTATTCCAAAATCAAAATCAGCTGGTGCCGATACCCTCAAGTACTCTGATGACTGTCGTTTTACTCAATACGACCGTGGCATTGTAGAAAGATAATCTTTCCCAAGTAATAGTTGTCAAGAAGTTAATGGGAAGAAGTCAGCCATGCAAAAGTAGATCTAAATACTAGCCAAGGTGGCAAAACAGCAAACTTGCTCACAAAATTATTGCGTCCTT
>JAVRCF010000180.1:0-4652 GCA_034530935.1 Aulosira sp. DedQUE10
TTGCTGCACCTACCTTTTCTAGGGGGTCAAACCCCCTATTCGCCAGCTGTATCCTAAAAGGAGTGGGATGAGCTTAAGGAAAGATGGCTTTAAGTAGGGCGGTGCAATTAAAGATAACTGGCTAGGGCTGTCATTTGTCCTTCTTACAAAGTTCTGATGCCTGTCTTGAAAAGTTCAGATCGGCGGAAGCCGCCGCTCCGACTTTTCGCTGCGGCAACCCCTGCTCTTAACGGAGGAAACCTCCGCCCAACGCCACATGCTTTCCGACGCAGGGCGACACGCCACTCCCCTCAACTCTTGGAACCCTCCGAAGCTTTGATCGGAGGAAACCTCCGCTCAAACTTCTCTCCGCACAGGGGTGGCTCAGGAACGCAGTGGCTCGACTTTGCGCTTTGTCATTTGTAAGGGTTTCAAGCCTATTTACGTTTCGTAACATAATTGGGTTTATTTCCACTGACTTACTTATGTACTATTAATTGTTAAGTAATTGCCAGTTAAAAAAAATATTTTGTATTACTTATATCTAGATGTAACTCAGTAATTAAGCCTAAATTGGCTACTAGGCTTAAAATTTTTGATTTTCTCATGTATCAAACTAAAAAATATTTTTATCTATTAAGATTTTAGCTTGTTAAAAATCTTACATTAGTAACTCAAATTTAATATTAAAAGTTTCTTAACCTTAAATTAATCTGTCGTTAATAGATAGCGAAGAAGCTATTCGGTGATGTGAGTTTAAAAAGTCATTAGTAAAAATTACTTTTATTAGAAAGCAAAAAATAATCGAAATTGTAGTTAACTTTATTAAGATAAAGTCGAGAATGATTGCAAACTAAATCAAGATGTGTATTGGGGAAAATAGTCTTGTAAATCACCAATAACCTTAACTAGCAAGGATTTCAATAATATATTTATTTGCAGTTAATCTGGTTATAGCAGGATTCCTGACATAAAATAATTTTGGTAAAAATTATTTACTTTATTGAATTTAGTGCAATTTAAATCATTTTTTAAATATAAAATGTCCCTTAAATAAGCAGAGAAAAGTAATCATTTTATCTAATCAAGCTAAAAAAATGTTGGTATTTCTGTTCCATTAATTTTTCTCTAAATAAATTAAAAATGGATATGACCCAAGCAGAACCGATAAACAAAGTGGCTAAATTAAGTGATTCGCAGTATTACTTTAATCGAGAACTAAGTTGGTTGGAATTTAATCGGCGGGTTTTGCATGAGGCTTTGGATCGGCGTACACCACTATTAGAAAAACTGAAGTTTACAGCCATCTTCAGTTCCAATTTAGATGAATATTTCATGGTGCGCGTGGCAATTCTGAAAGAACAAGTCCAAGCGCTCTTAAGTAAACGCACTCCAGATGGACGGACTCCTCAAGAACAATTAGATGCGATCGCACAAATTCTGCGTCCAATGGTGATTCAGCAACACGATCACTTCGAGAAAGTGCTGCGAACAGAAATGGCAGATCAAGGTATCCATCTGCTCAATTACACAGATATCAGTTTAGAACAGCGTGCTTACCTGCAAGAGTTGTTTAAACAGCAAATTTTTCCGGTTCTGACACCTTTAGCAGTAGATCCCAGCCATCCCTTCCCTCAAATCGCGAATCTCAGCCTTAATTTGGCGGTGGTGGTTACAGATCCAGTTTCCAAAAAAGAAAAGTTTGCCAGAGTGAAAGTGCCAGATATCTTGCCGCGATTTATTGAGTTACCTCAAGATGTACAACCGCAGAATGACAAACCAAATAACTGGATGGGTGTGCCAATCGAACAAGTAGTGGCGCACAACTTAGAAGCCTTATTTCCAGGTATGATCGTCAACGAATATCAGCTGTTTCGACTGACTCGGAAGGCAGATTTAGCAGTAGCAGAAGAAGAAGCGGATGATTTACTCTTAGCAATTCAGCAAGAGTTACGTGGGCGACACTTTCGCGGTTCTGTAGTGCGGCTAGAAATTCAACAATCAATGCCTGAGTCTATGCGCCAAATGTTGTTCCCAGAAATGGAACTGACTGAGGATGATATTTATGAAATAGATGGGCTGTTGAATTTGAAGGATTTAATGTCGTTCATGGCTTTACAATTGCCAGAACTCAAAGATCCACCTTGGACATCTGTAATTCCGCCGCGGCTGCGTGCTTTCAATCAATCCAGTTCCGTAGAGAAATCAGAGAAAAGCGAAGGCAGAGAGAATATTTTCTCAGTAATTCAGCAAAATGATTTACTAGTACATCATCCCTACGAATCTTTTAGCGCCTCTGTAGAGCAGTTTATCGCGCAAGCTGCCCGCGATGCTCATGTGTTAGCCATTAAAATGACACTCTATCGCTCTTCTGGAGATTCGCAAATTTTTCACTCTTTGATAGCTGCGGCTGAAAGTGGTAAACAAGTTGTGGTGTTGGTAGAATTAAAAGCCCGTTTTGACGAAGAAAATAACATTACTTGGGCGCAGAGATTAGAAAAGTCTGGGGTTCATGTTGTCTATGGCTTGGTAGGCTTGAAAACTCACACCAAAATTGCCCTGGTGGTGCGTCGGGAAGGGGAGAATATTTCGCGCTACGTGCATATTGGCACTGGCAACTACAATCCCAAAACAGCAAAGTTATACACCGATTTAGGACTGTTCAGTTGTCGCAAAGAGTTAGGTGCAGATTTAACTGATTTATTCAATTATTTAACAGGCTATGCCCATCAGCATAGTTACCGCAAGCTGCTAGTATCACCGGTGAGTATGCGCGATCGCATAATTGAGTTGATTCGCCGCGAAATTGAACACAGCCAGAACGGAAAAACAGGACGTATCGTTGCCAAAATGAATGCGCTGGTTGATCCACAAATTATTACCACCCTCTACGCCGCCTCAGCCGCTGGGGTACAAATTGACTTAATTGTGCGAGGTACTTGCTGTTTGCGTCCGGGATTAGCAGAAATCAGCGAAAATATCCGCGTGATCAGCATTATTGGCCGCTTTTTAGAACATTCTCGCATCTTTCACTTCCACAACAATGGACAAAATGAAGTATACATTGGTAGTGCGGATTGGATGCCCCGCAACTTAGATCGGCGTGTAGAAGCTGTAACACCGATTGAAGATCCCAAAATTTCCCAAACTTTACAAGACATTTTAGAGATTATGCTGGCAGACAATCGCCAAGCTTGGGAACTGCAATCAGACGGTTCTTACATCCAACGTCAACGGCGTAAGAATGAGCCAGAACGCAGTAGTCAAAATATACTGATGGAAATTCTGCAATCGTTTAACACCAACACGAAAATTTCCACCATTAAATAAGGGAATTGTAATGAAAAAATATTCTATCACTTTGAAGGCAGGGGAGCAGGGGGGGATGAGGGAGAAAGAACAATGACCAATGACCAATGACAAATGACCAATGTCCCATATTATGGCAAAATGCTCTGAGACTGGAAGTCTGCGTCTACACAAGCGCAGCCTATCTCTGCTGGCTAAAATATGTTGGATATTACAGGTAAAACTCAACTTTTAGGGGTGATTGGGCATCCGGTGGAACATTCGCTGTCGCCAGTGATGCATAATGCAGCGATCGCCAAATTGGGATTAGATTATGTTTATCTTCCCTTTCCTATCGCACCAGAGAATTTAGAAATAGCGATCGCAGGTTTTGCGGCTGTTGGGGTTGTGGGTTTTAATGTGACAATCCCGCACAAACAAGCAATTATGCCCCTGCTTTCTGAAATTACCCCCATCGCCCAAGCGATCGGCGCAGTCAATACGGTGAGTCGTCAAAATCACCAATGGGTGGGTACAAACACAGATATAGAAGGATTTATCGCTCCTTTGGAAACAACATATCACCAGGATTGGAGTCAGAAGGCGGCGGTAATTTTAGGCAACGGTGGCGCAGCGCGGGCGGTTGTTGCGGGTTGTCAGCAGCTAGGTTTTGCCGAGATTCATGTTGTGGGGCGTAATCAACAGCGATTACAAGAATTTTACGAGAGTTGGCAGAATTCCCCAATAGCGGAGAACTTGCAAGTTCATACATGGGATAAGTTAGCTAAACTGATTCCCCAAGCTAATTTGTTGGTGAATACCACACCGATCGGAATGCATCCCAAGGTAGATGAATCGCCTCTGAGTGCGGCAGAAATAGCCGATTTACCAAAAAGTGCGTTCGTCGGAGACGTTGCCAAAGGCATCGCCTACGATTTGGTATATATACCTAAACCAACGCAATTTTTGCAACTCGCACAAAAGCAAGGTGCGATCGCGATCGATGGGTTGGAAATGCTTGTTCAACAAGGTGCAGCAGCATTAAAAATTTGGTTGCAGCAAGAAACTGTACCTGTGGAAATAATGCGCCAAGCGCTGCAAAATCACCTGGGTTTAGTCTAGTCCTCGGTGCGAAACTTAAACTAGAACAAATGCACTACCATGATGTTGACCCAGCGAAGTCGAAACTTAGAAGTAATTCGCAAAAAAAACTGTTGTTTATTCTCAACTATCTCAGCTTAATGAAAGTCACCCTGAGTCAAAAAGAGTTTCGCACTCCTGACTAGTCTAGCAACTGAACATCACTCTGCTTCAGATCCCCGACTTCTTTAAGGATACAGCTGGCGAATAGGGGGTTTGACCCCCTAGAAAAGGTAGGTGCAGCA
>JAVRCF010000181.1:0-4089 GCA_034530935.1 Aulosira sp. DedQUE10
GAATAACTAGTCAACCCTTAAGATTGCTTTTTCATACTTTTTCAGCAAGCCCTAAATAGCTATTTGCGTAGATGAAATGCGATGTCTACGACGGGCTGCACGCATCTCCGAAATCATTATTATCGTAAATGAAAGGGTTTAAAACCCCTACGCCTACACGTAGCCCCAGTTACCCTGCGGGAAGCAAGCTACAGTCGGGGTTTAAATTCTCGTCTGTTCACATAGCGTGCTGTAGGCAAAATGTCTTTAATTTTAAATTTTGAATTTTGAATTTTGAATTTTGAATTGTTATTTTTGTCACTGCTATGCTCCATCCACAAAAGCTACCCTTCTTAGAGTCTATTGGTTGGCAGCTAAAAAATGTATATCAATTAAACGAAAAAGAAATTATCCAATTGTATCAACGCAACTGGCATTACAGATATACTTTCAAGAATTTAGAAGATGAAGAAGAAGGATTTGTTTATTATTTGGCAAAGAAATATAACTCTTGGATACTACCAGATTTAGAAATGTTTAGTCTTGATCATCATAATATAATACTTAAAATCCTTAACGCTTTCAATCCTGAAGTATTGCGAAATGCTTCCACGCTTTTTGTAGGCGGGACATTACTAGCGTTGGAATATGATGAATATAGGCTTAGTAAAGATATTAATTTTCTTTTTCCATATGGAACTGAACATTCTTGAAAATCAAACAAATAAAACAATAAATAATTAATTATTGTGGTTTTCTCCTAGCATTCCAGTACATTGCTATTCAACGAATACGAATAATCATAATTTTGATCAGTAACTTAGGGTAATGGCTACAATTTTGCGAAATACCAAACCAATTATTATCGGGCATAGAGGTGCTAGCGGCTACCGTCCAGAACATACATTAGCTGCGTATGAATTAGCAATTGATCTAGGGGCTGACTACATTGAACCAGATTTAGTTGCTACTAAAGATGGTGTATTAATTGCTCGTCACGAAAATGAAATTTCGGAAACTACTGTTGTTGCTAGCCATGCAGAATTTGCTCAACGCCAAACTACCAAAATAATTGATGGGGAAACCAAAACAGGCTGGTTTACTGAAGACTTTACCCTGGCTGAACTGAAAACACTACGAGCAAAAGAGCGAATTCCCGAAGTGCGATCGCAAAATACAAACTATGATGGTTTATTTGAAATTCCTACACTGCAAGAAATTATTAATTTAGCCAAAGCTAAAAGTATTGCAGTTAATCGTACTATTGGCATTTATCCAGAAACAAAACACCCAACCTATTTCCAATCTATTGGTTTATCCCTAGAGGAACCCCTACTGGCAATTTTACAGGCTAATGGTTATCAGGGAGCGAATGCACCTGTTTTTATTCAATCTTTTGAAGTCAGTAACCTTAAATATTTATCAACAAAAACTGATTTACCTCTGGTGCAATTGATCAATAATACTGGTAAACCTTATGATTTTATCCTCAATGGAGATCAGCGTACATATTCCGATTTAATAACAGCATCAGGTTTAACTGAGATAGCTAAATATGCAAAAGCGATCGGTATTCATAAAAATCTACTCGTTCCCAGAGATAGCACTGGTAAATTACTCTCACCTACATCATTAGTTATCGATGCTCATGCAACTTCTTTGCTTGTTCATGTTTGGACTTTCCGCAATGAAGATTTATTTTTACCTGTTGAATTTCAAGGTAATCCTCAAAGAGAATATGAGCTATTTTTTAGCTTAGGAATAGATGGTGTTTTTAGTGATTTTTCAGATACAGCTAGTATGTGGAGACAATAATAGTAGTTTTAAGAAAGTATACTATAGATGGATAGAGGCATAACGTTGTTGTGCCATAACAAATAATTTATGTGTCGCAAACATTATTTGAATTGGTATAATTTTTTTGACTTTTTACTTTTGCCTTGTTGTACTAGAACAACACGGCGGAAATAAAGCAACCATTACAAATCGCCCAAAGGCTTACTATACGGCTTTCTTCATTTCAGACTTCAGACTTCAGCCTTTCTGTACTAGTTCCAAGACCGATAAAATGTACTATCTTGCCAAATCTGGGCAGTACACTGCTCAATTTCTACTAGTTGCTGATTAGTTAGGGGTTGATAAGAACGTGCTGCGTTAACATTTTCTTCTAACTGTTGGACGCTATCAGCCGCAATTACACAACAATGAACCCCAGGCTGAGACATACTATATCCTAAAGCTTGGTTGATATTGTCCAAACCACCTCCTTGAAATAACTTGCCATAAGCAGGAACTTTCATCGCAATTACACCTAAATTTTGTTGTTTTGCTAATGGGAGAATTGCCGGAATAAATGATTGTGAATGATGATTTTCTACAGCATTGATTGGAATAAGTGTTGTGTGGAATTGAAAGCGACGTAATCCTTCGGCGATCACCTGTGGATCATGATGTCCAGTAATACCTACAAATCGCACAATTTTTTGCTGCCTCGCTTCTTCTAAAGCTTTGATAGCACCAGATGGACTAAATATTTGGTCAAGTTCTTGGGAATAAGAAACATGATGAAGCTGCCATAAATCCAGATAATCAGTATTGAGGCGTTTTAGCGAACTCTCTAATTCTCGCCAGGCTCCATCTCTATCTCTTTTATCTGTTTTACTTGCTAAAAAAACTTTTGCACGTTGGGTTGGTAGCACTTTACCCAAATAAATTTCACTTGTGCCATAGCTACGCGCAGTATCAAAGTAACGAATGCCGAGTTCGAGTGCTTTTTCAATAATAGCCACAGCTTCGCGTTCTTGATCGTTTTTGTCTAATGGCGTATTTGTACCTGCACCTCCCAACCCAAGAATTGGAACTTTTACGCCTGTGTTTCCTAGAACTCTTTCTGGCATTTTTGCTGATGATGTTTGAGAGATGTTAGGAGTCAACGCATCAGCTTTGACAATGCTGCTAGCCACAGCAACACTGGTAAGCAAGAAATTTCGCCGTGTCTTTTTTCCTTTCATTGCTTAATTGCAGGATAAAGTTTGGTTGCAAATTACTATCCTAAATAACGCGGTCTCAATTTTTCTGTATCTATACTTCTTTCATATTACTAAGTAAGTAAGAAACTATCTCTCCAAGTTTTCACTTGCTGCAAAACTCCTCAATCACCTGGGCTTTCACCTCATCTAGGGGAAAACTATTGGGATAAGTGGAAAACATCAGCATGATGCCTTGTAAAGTCGAGGAAAAATAGATGGATCGCTTGCGTGGGTTTGCAACCCCCAACTTTGTGAACATCTCAGTCTGCACCTCAAACTGCTTTGTTTGCTCATCCATCAACTTCTGGCTGTATTTAGCCACAACTGGATCGAGTCTGGGTTGGGTAAAAAGGTTGAGGTAGAAACGGAAGACTTCAGGTTGTCGGCGGACATCTTCTAAAGCACCTTCGGCGATGTGCCGGATTTGCTCGACAGGTTTCTCTTTTGCAGCTGCGGCTTCCATGACAACTAACAGATCGTTAAGTCGGATATCAACCAGCGCCGCAATCAGATCTTCTTTGCCTTTGAAGTAATGATAAAGAAGTCCCTTGGATATCTTCGCCGTTTTAGCAACGTCGTCAATTGAGGTGGCGTGATAGCCTTTGCTGAAAAAAAGATCCATCGCCGCTTTAAGAATCTGCTCCTTGGTAGCGTGACGGATACGTTCATTTTCTGCTGGGGTGCGGGGCATCTTTTGTTGTTACTCGTTCAAAAAATCGCTAATCAGATTAGTAACCTCTGCCGGATGTGTCAGCGTCGGTAGGTGATCTGCGCCATCAATCTCGGCAAAGCGAATATCAGGAACCTGTTTAAACAACTCTACTATGCGGAAGAGGTCTTCACTATTGGCAAATCCTCCTTGTAGCCGCCAGTCTCAGACGGTCTAAATACGGTGATGGCAGTTCCGTTTTTTACTAAATACTACTGCAAAAATATTAATACAGTCCGAAAACATCAAAACCTTGTCATTGCGAGGAACTTTCGCGTAGCGGACGCACCAGAAGCAATCGCAATATATATTTAATTTTGCGTAATCCCTCTTTTATCACTTTCGGGAGAGAATAATCTGGGATGCTTACAG
>JAVRCF010000182.1:0-3856 GCA_034530935.1 Aulosira sp. DedQUE10
AATATGTCCGTTTCATTGAGATGTGACAGTTTTGGGTGCGGAAGGTGGGTTATAATCCTTCCAGATCCCCGACTTCTCAAAGAAGTTGGGGATCTAATTTTTCATGAATGATTGAGGATTAGCGATCGCCTTTTTGCTGCTAGTGCGATCGCCTGTGGTAAGATTCGATGTTCCTGAAGTTGAATTCTCGCATGGAGAGTTTGGGCGGTGTCATCTGGCAGAATTGGTACTGCTGCTTGCATGATGATTGGGCCGCTGTCTACTTCTAAGCAAACTAAATGCACCGTACAACCAGTTATTTTTACACCAGCGTCTAAGGCTTGTTCTACTGCATGGATACCTTTGAAACTGGGTAACAAGCTGGGATGGATATTAATAATTCTTTCGGTGAAAGCATCAATTAATACTGGCGTTAACAGCCGCATCCAGCCTGCTAAAATTACCCATTCCACATCGTACTGCTGTAAAGTCTGCACAAGTTGCCCATCAAACTTTTCTCGATTTTTGTAATCGCGGTGATTCAACAATACCGCTTCTACACCCCTATTCGCGGCTCGGATAGCAGCCTTAGCATCAGGGTTGTTATAAATTAAAACTTGAATTTGGGCGTTTAGCTGTCCTACTGCTATAGCTTGGGCTACCGCCTCAAAATTGCTGCCATTTCCCGAAGCGAGAATGCCTAATTTTAAAGGAGTGCTGGGTGTAAAGACATCACTAGAAATCTTGGGCGAAATCAGACTAGTAGTAGCAGTATCGATTGCAGAATTATGACTCATAAGCGCGGGTTGAGAAACTTGGTATTCTCCGGTAGCTTTGTAGCATCAGAAACTTTGGTGAATAGTGTTGCTGTCGGAGAAAAAGCTGTGGGTCGTGGTTGTCCAGGATCGGTATTATCTAATTGCAACCGCAGTTTACCATCGGCTGTAAATTCAAAAATTGTCAAGACTGGTTTTTTTTCTTGAGAGACGATGACATTTAAATGCATTGGTTGTGGTGTCGGGTTGATCTGATACTGAAATTCCACAGCTACAGGAGTTTTCGTATCAGGCGAGAGAACATATAATTTACCATCTGGCGAGAACATAAAAGTTAGTGTGACCGGTGATGAAGGGTCTTTAGTTTGCCATTCACCTAATAATTTTTGAGCAATGGGGTTTGTAGACTGATTTATAGGTGCTGGATTAGGTATTGGTGCTTGTGTCGGCTGATTTGTCGGCGATGGGTTAGGAATTGGCGCTTTTGTCGGTTGAGCCAGCACAGATGTGTCGAGTGTCATCAATAATGATATAAATACGCTAGAGCTAAGCATTTTGCTGACGATGGCAAATTTGCCAAAGTAGGGGGAGATTTTCAGCATTTGGTTGAGCCAATAGATTTACAGGATCTTAGCAGCACCTCTGCGTAGAATCACACCCTACCGCATTTAATCGCCAAAATAGCTATGACAAAATCCCGTTCCTCTCAAATGCAGCTGCTAGACAATGATACAGTTGCCGCCTGGATTTTTCTCACGCCAGCACTGATTTTACTAGGTCTGTTTATCATTTGGCCGATCGCCTATTTGTTTTATCTCAGTTTTACGGCTGGTAGTTTTACCTCAAAAGGCACCTATCTCGTAGGCTTCAAAAACTACTGGCGCTTGCTATTCAATTCCGATTTTTGGCAAGTTCTAGGTAACACCGTTTATTTTACCGTTGCCACTGTTATTCCCAGTTTAGTAATTCCTTTAGGGTTAGCAGAACTATTAAACCGTTCTTTACCAGGGCGAGGCATCATCCGCAGTGCCTATTTTCTACCTTCAATTATTTCCCTGGTAGCCGCTGGGTTAGGATTTCGCTGGCTATTTCAAACCACTGGCCCTGTGAACGGATTTTTAAACGTATTTGGCATTCCATCTATTCCTTGGTTAGGAGATACATTTTGGGCTATGCCAGTACTAATTTTATTGAGTATTTGGAAACAACTCGGCTTTAATATGGTGGTGTTTTTAGCAGGATTGCAAGCCATTCCCCCCAGTCGTTACGAAGCGGCGGAACTCGATGGTGCCAATGGCTGGCAACAATTTTGGCATATCACCATCCCTGGATTGCGACCGACTTTAATATTTGCCATTGTTACCACTGCTATTTTTACCTTGCGGAGTTTTGAGCAAGTTTATGTGATTACAGGCGGTGGGCCGCTAAATTCGACAAACTTGCTAGTTTATTACATTTACCAAGAAGCTTTTGGGCAATTTGATTTCGGTTATGCAGCCGCAGCCGCGACGGTATTACTAGGAGTAACCCTAGTGTTTGTATATTTGCAATTACGAACTTGGGGTGAAGAGTAATAGCAATTCAAAATTCCCTCTTGGAAAGTTCTGTTCAGAGGAAACCTCCGCTCAGACTTAGAGCAAAATTCAAAATTAAGAAAGCCAGTAATTATTGTAGGGTGGGTACTGCGGGATCTTTGGTTCAAATCCTAATGATAAATGGTGCCCACGCTACGGTTTACTATAGCCGTTCTCGTTTGGATGCAATATACAGTAAGGGCACAGCATTGCTCATTGGTGTCAACTTAAGCAAAAAGTCACCATAATCCCTCTTTTATCACTTTCGGGAGAGAATAATCTGGGATGCTTACAGAATAAGACTTTTACCAAAAACCTTGATTTTAGGCATTATGTTAGAAAATAAACGTTCAAATGCCCGTTCTGTGTGCGGTTAAAAATTTGGCTCTTATTTTTCTTTTCCCAGAGTAACAAAAGAGGGATAATACCAATTCTTCAAAATAAAGCTACACATGGACAGCAGGGGAGCAGGGGGAGAATTATCTGTAGCAAGGATTTAGAGAAATGGTATAAGATGTAATCTAAGAACATCTTGATTGATGTTCTTAGTGATACATCATGAGTACAAAACGTCCAGCGCGAAAAGGCAACCCAGACCTGCGGCAACAAAAACATGTACCAGCGCCGCCAATCGAAAAAATTGAAAAACAACTATATTCATTGCTATCACCAGCCTGCTTCAAGCCACTCAAGTTATATTCAGGCAAGGACGAAAAAAAACTGCGTAGGCGCAGCCCGCCGCTCTCATCGCTTTGCAGAAAGTACAGGAGTCAGGGTAAGCATTCCCACAATGCACCGCGCCGTAGAAAAATTGGGCTTACGTTGTAAAAAAAAAGTCTTTACGCAAGTGAGCAGGATACTCCACGAGTAAAGGAATTACGACATAACTATCGTCGGTGGTTAGATAAAATTGACGTGCTCCCATCTGGTATTTGTCGATGAAGCGGGACTGAATTTGTCAATGTCGCGCTTGTTTGCCAGAGCAGTAGACGGCGAACGAGCAGTTGGCAATATTCCTGGAAGCAAGGGTGGAAAAGTTTCTCTGATTGGTGCTTTGAACCGTATTGGGGCTAGTTGCTTCAATGACTGTGCCGGGAAGTACAAATACTGAGGTCTTTCTAACCTATGTGACTCAGATATTAGTACCTCAGTTGTGGAAAGGGGCAATTGTTGTCATGGATAATCTTAAGGTTCATCATGCCCAGTGTGTCAGAGATGCAATCGAGTCATATCATGTCCGGTAAATCACTTACGATTAAGCTCCGATTTTCATCCACCAATGAAAACCAGTAAATCAAGGTAATCTGCCGCCGCTGATCTTGGTCGTTATACGTTAACAATATTTATGTGGATGTGACAAAACTAACTTATACTTTTCTATTGAAATAGCTACGACCGGGCAAGGAAGTTGTGCGGGTGTGGCGGCTGAAAGCACTATAAATAAACCTTTGTAGCAAGGGAACCAAATTTTTCTTAATTAGGGTTTGCTGAATAAAGCCAAAAGATAGGGGAATCAGGAGTTTCAGG
>JAVRCF010000183.1:0-3660 GCA_034530935.1 Aulosira sp. DedQUE10
TAATTGGTAATTGGTAATTGGTAATTGGTAATTGGTAATTGGTAATTGGTAATGGCGACAAATGAAAAGCCACTTTTGACTCTTGACTTTTAACATAAGCATTTAGCTATTAGTAAAATTTGCTAAAATACTCTCGGCTTGTTGGCATAAAACCTGATGATATTGACCATTACTCGCCAGTAGACCACCCCATTGATTGATATCATCTGTGTTGTACTGCAAAAAAGTGCCATCAAAATGAGTGAAATTACCACCAGCTTCCGTTAAAATTAATTCTGGCGCTGCTATATCCCAGTCTTTTGGGGCAGATGTGCCAGAAAGAGAAATATAAATATCTGCCTTTTGTTCAACAATAGCTGCAATTTTACAACCTACACTACCAATAGATTTCTGATTTTTACAGGGTAAATTTTCTAATAAATAATTTAATCTTTGGTTGCGGTGAGAGCGACTTACTACTAAAGTTAAATCTTCCAGACGCTTTGTGTCTAAACCTAACGATAGTTGTAAGGGAATAGAACTATTACGAGTTTCGACAAATGTACCACGTCCTTTGGTAGCATAATATAACTTTTCTGCTTCTGGTAAGACTACAACTGCAAGTATAGGGCGTGTTTCTTTAACTAAGGCGATGTGAATTGCATAGTCTCCAGTTTTATTGATAAAGTCTCGTGTACCATCTAAAGGATCGATAATCCATACGAATTGAGAGTTATTTTTACTTTGTTGTGATTTATAAGTTTCTTCACTAATATAAGCGAAATCTTCATTACCTAAAGCTGCTTGTAACTGCTCTAAAATATATTGGCTCGTAGCGATATCTGCAACGGTGACAGGCTCATTTTGTTTATATTGCACTTCGAGATTAGAGTCTTTCACAGCCCCGTGATAATAAGACTGTAGTATATCTGCTGCTCCCCATCCTACCTGACGAGCGATCGCTAAAATTTTTTGTAAATCTTTCATTCATTTTGCCTTATCTGAGTTAAATCTCTAATCAGCGCTTGGCTTCCATCCAACGGCGAGTGCCGAAAAATTGGCAAGCATTAGCAGCAACTTTCGCAGCCTGAGCCAGTGCATCGGTAAAGCTTGCTTGCAAAATATAATGACAGAAGGCACCATGAAAAATATCTCCAGCACCCAGTGTATCAACTGGTTGAATCTGTGGCACATTTACAACGCCACTATCACCACAACTTAAGTATTCAATTGGTTGTTCTCCGTGGGTAATGGCGATGTGGGGAATTTTAAAAGCATTCAGATAGGCGAAAACTTCTGCGGCTGTGTGACAGTTGGGGGGATGAAAATTAGCAGAACAAATGGCGTAATCAACAAAAGGTAAGAGTTCCTCAAATCCACTTTTCCAACTGCCAGCATCGATCGCAATTGGGATATTCTGAGCTTTAGCCATTTGAGCAAGCGCACTACCCACCGCCATCTGATGTCCATCAATCAGCACTATATCAATATTTTGCAAAATATTTAGCGGTAGTGATGAACTACTGGCTTGAGTTTTCACCGCATTAATGGAAACTACTGCTCGTTCACCTGTAGATTGGGTAACAATGATGGAAGATACGGGTACGGCTGCGTTAGTGCTAGGGTTAAGATCCGCGATCGCTACTTTGTAAGTTGCCAAATCTGTGCGAATTAGCTGCGTCATCGGGTGAGAACCAACTACACCCAAGACTGTAGCTTGATTTCCTAAATGGCTAAAGGTGACAGCCGCATTGGTAGCCGGGCCACCTGCTGCGACAATATAGTCAGCAGCAACAATCTTCTGATTATTCTGCGGAGGCGACTCAGCCAGGTAAATTAAATCTAAGGTTACTAAACCTACAAATAAAGCATTATGGGATTTGTCATTTGTCATTTGGCCTTTGGCATCTGGCATTTGTTATTTCTCCCCACACCCCCCTCATCTCTCTCATCCCCAGTCTCCAATCCCCAAACTTCTCACTCATGCAGACAGATCCAAAACCAGGAACACTTTACGTTGTCGGTACACCAATTGGCAATTTGGAAGATATCACTTTTCGGGCGGTGCGAATTTTACAAAATGTGGATCTAATTGCTGCGGAGGATACACGCCACACGGGGAAATTGTTACAACATTTCCAAATTCAGACTTCCCAATTAAGTTATCACGAACACAATCGTACTAGCCGAATTCCGGAATTGTTAGAGCATTTAGCTAATGGTAAGGCAATTGCTTTGGTGAGCGATGCGGGTATGCCAGGAATTTCCGATCCAGGATATGAACTGGTGAGTGCGTGTATTGCAGCTGGAATAACAGTAGTTCCAATTCCTGGTGCAAGTGCTGCAATTACAGCTTTAAGTGCATCTGGATTACCAACGGATCGGTTTGTGTTTGAAGGCTTTCTCTCAGCTAAAACTCAACAAAGACGAGAATATTTAGAATCGCTGCAAACAGAATCTCGCACAATAATTTTCTACGAATCGCCCCACCGGTTACGTGATACTTTACAAGACTTAGGAGAAACTCTAGGAAGCGATCGCCAAATTGTCCTCGCTAGGGAATTAACAAAATTTTACGAAGAATTTTGGCGGGGGACAATTGCTGAAGCGATCACCCACTATACCCAACGTGAACCCCAAGGCGAATATACTCTAGTAGTAGCGGGAACCTCACCCAGTAAACCCCAACTCACAGAAGCAGAACTCAAAGCCGAACTCGAACAAATAATGCTTCAAGGAATATCGCGATCGCAAGCTAGCCGTCAATTAGCAAAATTAACTTCTCTCTCCCGTCGTCACCTTTATCAATTAGCGCTTTCTATCGTCCTGAATCCTGAGTAGTCATCATGGCTATTGGTTTCCCATGTTGTATATTTTTGTTTCTAAATATTGCCATTCTTGCCGATTATTGTAATAGCTATGCATTATATTTACGTATTACAAATATAAAATTTAAATAAAGTCAACCGACAATTTCACAGTCATTTAAAAACTCAAGTATAATCATATTTAAAATTATAATTGTAGCCATTAAAGATGCAAAAAAATTATGATTAGGCTGTTAATCAAACTAATAGGTTTAGTTCTAATTTTTATAGGTATTTACTTTTTCGGACAAAATATTATTTTTGTTAGTGGTTACTATTCAATTTTTTTGCGCAGCTTACCTGCTACCGCTTCAGTTCTGGCAATTATGGCAGGATTATTAACCTTGGTGTTTTTTCGGCGAGAAGCGAGTAACCTGGGATGGATTTTATTAGGTATTGGGATAGTGTTAGTTTTCTTAAGCGGTGGAGTCTTTTTTAGATCAACTAGCTTGTGGAATTTATTTGTGGCATTGGCAGCTTTAGTAGCTGGATATAAATTACTAAATCAAGGGAGAATAAACTTTTAAATTCAGGTAAATGATCGGTTTTTAGTAATAGTTAACCGCATTAAAATTTATAAATATTACCATTTGTAGTATAGTCTGCAAAAGCTGAGGGTGCGAAAAAGCACTAGTTGCCGTAGACAGGGCTACCATACTACCAAGTGCTAAAGATTTCATTGAAAGTCTAAACATGATTCTCGTTTGGTGTAGTAAAGTTTGTGGAGGCACTCTTAAACGCCTTCACTACTTCTCTAGGTAGGGCTTGCTGAAAAAGTCATAAAAAAGCAATCTTAAGGGTTGACTAGTTATTT
>JAVRCF010000184.1:0-3609 GCA_034530935.1 Aulosira sp. DedQUE10
CGATAGTTGGAGGGTTGCCTCCCGCCACAATAGCTCGATGCCAGGTCTATTATTTAAATCAAAAAGCCTCTCTGAATCTAATCAGAAAGGCTTTTTGTTTAGCTAATAAGATAACACAGTTGGTATTATAGCGTTTCCTAGTAAGGGTGAAGTACAAAATTATCTGCGTTTATCTGCGTTTATCCTCTTCCATCGGCGGTTAATTTTTTATTGGTGTACCTCACCAGTATGGGAAGCGCTATAGCAACCACATAGGTGCTTCAGATGCGGAAGCGATTGAAGCATTGAGCATGGACAGGCGTTGGCAGTTAGTACTAGATTGCATAGATTGTGAAAATGCCCCTTTTTCTCAGGCGACACTGGTCAGATTTCGCACGGCGCTAAACTGGGATGACCCAGACCAAAAGAATTTAGCCTTGGAGATCGTTCTGGACGCTTTAGAGCGATTTGAGACTTTTGTACAAGCACAGCCAGATAAATGTTCAACATCCGCAGATTCATTCAGCGTTGGAAACCGCAAGGCTGATTGAAGTCCAAGATGTGGAAGTGGATGCTCATGGTGAAATCAAACTACTCTCTGGTGTCGCCAAAGAACGACGTATCTCCATCGAAGACTAAGAAATGAGACATGGGCGTAAAACCAAAACTCAACGATTTGATGGTTATAAACGTCATGTCTTACGAGATTTAGACAACGGACTGGTTCGCGCCGTTGGGGTAACAAGAGCAAATATTCCTGAGGCATCTGTTACTGATGCGATCGCCATCGACTTAAAATACCAGAAAGTGAACCTAGTTGAGTTACACATCGACCGCGCTTACTTGAGCAGTTCTTTGGTTCAAAACAGAACTGATGAACTGACTGTTTACTGCAAAGCTTGGAAAGTAAGAAATGGTAAGCGGTTTACTAAAACTCTTTACAAAAGGCGATTTAAGCCCAACAGCTATGATGCTTGTAAGCGGCTTGACGAAATTCTTGAAGTTTGTCAAATTTCATATTGGCAAGGTGAGATTAGGTGGTTCTTCTCTCAGCATCTGTCAAAAGGGGGTCTGTGTTCAATCAGACCTCCTTTTTTTTCCTTTGGTTTCAATCATTTAGTCTAGTTCCCGGTGCAAAACTGCTGGAGAGTGGATAACGCTTTGAAAAGTCTGTTGCCATTAACTCCAGGAGCTTTTCATCACAGAGCAAATGGTCAATCTGAGTCATTTGCTCATCCATTTCTCCACCCAGGTGCAAGATAATATTGAACTCCCGGTCAATGTGATATTTTTTCTGTAACACGTAAAGTCTGCCTGACGATTGAGTAGATTTTTCCCTACCTCAATCACTGTAAGGCTTTTGGGTTTCGCACTCCTGACTAGTCTAAACTCCAGTCTGTACATTTGCTGATCATAAATGGACAGCAAGAAATGAGCAATTTAACAGAGGAACGTCAAAAAATCCTGCATTATTTAGGTGAGAGTTGTCGTCAATATTATCTGATGATTTGAATTGGGTAATTTGAGTTACAAAGATATAGATATTTGGGAAATTCTGCAATAAATAAGAATTTTGAGTAAAGATTACAATGGTCTTGGCTAGGATTGACTTGGTTAATTTCGGATGAACTAGTCTCTTAATCGAGAGAGTCAATATATTTTTGAACCCAGTGAACTTAACTTACTTAATATTCAGGAATTATTTCAAATAGAAGTGAAATTAACCCAGAAAATTTAGACTGAGAACAGTCTTCTAGGTTTGACTTTTCAAAATTACCAATAATATGAGTCACATCTGCGAAATGTGGGTTTATAAAGAAAGGCAACGGTAATTTAATTTTATCAACAAGGTCAATAGAAAAAACCAAAATCCTCATTTCTATTAGATTTTTTTTAGTCGTGGATAAAGAGATTGATATCGCATCCAAGCCTCTTCTAGGGCTGAATCAACTGATCGGGGAGTTGCAGCAAGCGTTGGTCTAGCTGCCAGTTTGCTTGTGTCATTAGCATCTGCGTATACGCCAATTCCGATACCCGCCAGTAGAGCAGCACCACGCGCGGAAGCAGCAGCAACTGTAGTTGCATATAGCGGTATTCTCAATACATCAGTCAGTAATTGTTTCCAAGGCATTTCTAAGGTTCCACCGCCTGCTAAACGCAGTTCTGTGGCTTTAAAACCTGTTGCCTCAAGTGCCTCAAAACCTTGTCGCAAGGCAAAAGCCACTCCTTCTAAAGCCGCCCGCATTAGGTGCGCCTGTGTGTGATGAAGTCCAAGCCCCACCCATGCCCCACGTACAGAAGGGTCAAGGTGTGGAGTTCGCTCACCCGTGAGGTATGGTAAAAATGTCAACCCTTCACATCCTGGGGGAGCAGAAAACGCTTTAGTATAGACTTGCAGCCAACTCAAGCCGAGGATACCTCGCACCCACTCAAGCGCTAACCCCGCATTTTGCATTGCTGCAAGGGTGTACCACTGGTTAGGTACGGCGGCTCGATATAGATGTGTACGACTATGAGGATCGAGAATTGGTTGGGAGCGAGGTGTAATGATTTGAGCGCCTGTGCCGATGGTTAGTTGAACCAATCCAGGCTGTAGTAATCCGTTACCAAGTGCCGCCGCTGCTGTGTCCGCAGCACCAGCGATAACAGGTAAGCCAATAGGTAAGCCAAGATGCTCGGAAGCAACAGCCGTTAGGTAGCCTGCGATCGCACTAGAAGGAATAATTTTCGGTAACCAATCACAACGTAGATTTAGGGATCTTATTGCATCCATTGCCCAGTTGTCCGATACAACATCGTAAAGCAAAGTACCGCTAGCGTCAGATGGTTCAGTTGCAACTTCTCCAGTCAACTGTAACCGTAGCCAATCTTTTGGTTGAAGTGCCCAACGCGCTTGGGTATAAACAGTAGGCTCGTGTTCTCGTAGCCACAGCAAAGTTGAGCCAGCCATTCCAGCCGTAATCGGGTTGCCCAATCGCTCTAAAATACTGGCATCAAGGGAATGATAAGCGTTAAGTGTAGCACTAGAGCGACTATCTGCCCAGAGAATAGCAGGACGCAAGGGTTGACCAGACTCCGAAGCTAAGACAACGCCATGCATTTGTCCTGAAAGTGCGATCGCTTGTACCTGATCAGTGTGATTTCCCACTGCCTTCCTAACAGCTGAGGCAACAGCTAACCACCAATCCCCTGGCTCCGACTCAGCCCATCCAGGGTGGGGTGCATGAACAGGATAGGAACTTGATGCTTCACCTATTGCGGTTCCGTCTGTTGCTAGGAGCAATGCCTTAGCAGAGCCTGTTCCTAAATCAATGCCAAGTAGCATTAGGCTAATCCTCAAATATTTAAAACCTACATTCCACAGGTTGCTCAACAAAGTAGATAATATTTCTGACAAGCAGAACCAAGAAACTGTAGTATAAACTTTCGTTCATGAGTGAGGTTAGAAATAAGCTTGACCTCAGAAACGACAACTATATGAACATACTCTATTCTCAATAGACTCAAAAATAATCTCATTAATTCCTGCTTATTAACAAAAGTTTTAGCGTAGGCGTAGCCTGTCTTAGACATCGCATTGAGCCTTCTGTTTTTTAGCTAAAGGTGCTGTACTAAGCGTTAAGCAGAACC
>JAVRCF010000185.1:0-3279 GCA_034530935.1 Aulosira sp. DedQUE10
CATTTGTTATTTCGGCGAACCCATTTGTTATTTCGGCGTACTCATTTGTTATTTCTGTGTGTCCATAACGCAATACGGTTCAGTTAGCGTCAAAAAGCTTATACTGCGTAGGTTGGGTTGAGGAACGAAACCCAACATTTCCGGGGGTTTGTTGGGTTTGACTACGTACCCTGCGGGAAGCAAGCTACAACCCAACCTTGTATCTTAGAAGAAGTGGTAGACCGTCCCAACCTTGGTCATACTTGTGTGTACACCGTAGAGGAGCGCTAGAGATTAAATTTCCCTTCTCCTGTGGGAGAAGGGAAGGGGTTAAGGGATGAGCGCTTGAGGGGATGTGTAAAACGCCTAAAAGATATAGCTTTGAATTTAAGTTGACACCAATGACATCTGTACGCCCCCTTGCAGTCTTAATGATAAGTTTTTAACCAGACACAATATTATTTCCGCACCTGACCGCTAAATCCAGCGGCTTTAAACTGCTTCAGCTTTAATGGAGTTGGCTGATTTGCAGGTACAGAAATTCTTAATTCAAAATCACTAATACCTGGTGGGATTTCGGCAATAGACCCCAAACGCGTGCGATTTTGCATCACTGAGTCGTTGTTGGCATCATAAATCCGTCCGAAAATATCTGCATCGTAGACGGTTTTATAAGTACCATTTTCAGCTTTGCCAGTGACAATAAAACACTGAGCAGCCGCAGAACCGCTACTAATCACAGCGCCTTGTGCCAATTCTGGTGGACAATCCTTATAGGAAACATCAAATAATTTAATTTGTGTCAGCGCTAAAGCTGGGGGAGTCATAACCCATAACAAAGTCCCTAAGAAGCAGGAAATAAATATTACCTTAAATGGTCTTAAGTACATAGTTGTGAGATGTGCAATTAATCGCTTTTGCACAGAGCAGTTTAGCTTACCTAAAGCTAGGAAATTAAACCCAAATGTGATGCGGCTGTTCTTTTCCATATCTAAAAAAAGTTGTAAAGAAATCTCAGTAACCTAGATACCGAATGCAGAATTTATTACTAACTCAACACTCCGCAACCAGAACTGTTTTTAACCCCAGCTTACCTGAATTTCCTTACCAAAGATATTGGAGACTTTCATTTCACTTTTGTAATAATTAGGGAACATAACCCTTAACTTGCTATTAACTTATGACTCCGGATGAGATTGAAGCAGCTTTGCAAGCAGCCTTTAAAAGTTGTGATGTAGCCAGCTGTCCTCTCACTAATACGCAGAAAGAGATATTACTGCAAGTGGTCGAGAAAATTCAAGGTAATTCTAACTGTGGGGTGTTAGAGATTGCTAATCCCTTGGATGAGCTTACTTCCGAAGAATTGGCAGCCTTTTTGCAGTTTGTCAAAACACAGGAAGCAGAAGACAAGATTTGGAAAGTGCAATTACTTAATGATTGGCTGCACGAGAATGACTCTGGAGAAGTACAATTTGTCCGAGAACACTACGGTGTACAATGGCTAAATCGCGTTCAGTCATATCATTTTGATAAATATGCTTATTTTGAGGATGCGCTCAAGCTGAGAGTAGGCGATCGCATTGAAATCTCCAATGCGTTATGGGAATGGGTACAAGACGATGGCCCCTGTAAGCGAGAATGGTTTTCCTGCGTGGTGCTGCAAGTGGACGAAATTAACAATGGCGATGATTCCATTAGCAATTGCGTCGTCCGCTTCTATAACGGCGCTGAATATGAAATTCCAGGCATTTACGAATGGAACCGTTATAATTGGCGCTGGTTAAAGAATTAGCGAGAGTATATATTTAAACAATGTTATCCTCTATCAACAGTATTTTGCTGTTGGCTACAACTTGCTATCAGGCGATCGCTTGCTTGATAGAAGATCGTTACCCACCACCAGGTAAAATGATTGATGTGGGTGGCTATAGCTTGCACCTCTGCACTGCTGGAGAATCGGGCCCCACAGTGATATTAGAACACAGTTTAGGCGGAATAGAGGGTTATTTACTGCTACCAGAGATAGCCAAGCATACACGAGTTTGCATCTACGATCGCGCTGGATATGGTTGGAGCGATCATAGTCCTTATCCGCGCACTAGTGCCCAAATAGTTGCAGAACTAGATTATCTTTTAACTCAAGCAGAGATTCAACCACCCTATATTTTGGTGGGAAATTCCTTCGGTAGCTATAACGTGCGGTTATATGCACAGTATTTTCCCGAAAAAGTAGTTGGCATGGTACTGACAGATGGACTTCATGAAACAGCTATGCTAAAAATGCCCATCCATTTACAGTGCTTAAAACTGTTTTTTTTATCAGGCTTTGTGATGTCTTTTATCGGTTCTATTCTGGGTATTGTGCGCTTACTCAAAGTGATGGGGACATTTGAAGCTATCAAACGTGAGTTAGTTAAATTTCCCGAAGTTATTTTAAAACCAGTTAAGCGTTCTTTCTGCCGTCCTAAGCACTGGATAACTATGAGTAGAGAAATATTAAATTTAGATGTTAGCAGTCGCCAGGTTGAACTAGCTAATTACTTTGATGCATTGCCTATAGTTAGTATTAAAGCCAAGACTTTTTTCCATCCTTCTATTTGGACGATGTTTCTACCTCTGAAAGTTGCTAATAATTTAAGAGATAAAATGCATAGTGAAATCCTCAATTTATCTACAGATTGCGTAGAAATTCAGGCTAATAAAAGTAGTCATTTTGTTTGGATAGACCAACCAGAGGTGATTGTGGCTGCGATTTTACAGATCCTCAACAATTGCGATCGCAATTAATATTAACAGAGATGCCGCAATGTAGCTTTTGCTGCTGCCCGAACCAACTGATTGCCGTCTTTTGCCAGATGCTTTTTCATTTTGGGGGTTGTTGAGTAGCTCTAGTAGTTGTACTTTGTAATCTGATTTATCTGCGTCAAAAAACCGAAAATAATCTTTAATAGGGTAAGTGGCACTAAATTACACTTATTTTATATCGACCTCTACATGCCAACTAACCTTATGACATATAAAGCAATACGGTTCAGATAAGCCCAAAACCCTAATGTAGAAACGCGATTTATCGCGTCTTCAAAGACCGATTATTTACACCAATAACCCTTAACTGAACCGTATTGACATATAAAAGACTGTACTAAATTGATTGTTATCACATTATATTGGGGCTTTATTGTAGTGTTATCCTCTGTTTTACTAGATGATATATAATTTGTGAACAACAAGATCCCCGACTTCTTAAAGGATACAGCTGGCGAATAGGGGGTTTGACCCCACAAGAGTCTACTGGCGTTG
>JAVRCF010000186.1:0-2918 GCA_034530935.1 Aulosira sp. DedQUE10
TCCCTAAATTAAAACAGTATATGCCTTGTTCGTAAATCATTTAGGATTGCTATAGCTGAAAATGTTATTAAAAGTAATTTAGATAAGGATTTTAAATATCTTTCTGACACCAGCACGGATGAGAATCATAATAATAAAAACTTATTAATCAATTCTGTTAGTATTCCACCCACCGCATCTACACCTGCAATTGTGCGGCCTGAAACGTCACGAAAAGCCGAAAGTACACCTTCAGGCGATCTAGCTGAAACTCTCGCTTTGTCAGAACTCAAGAAACTGACTAAGTTGCGACTCCAGGCAACATCTCACGCCAAGCGTGTAGCTAGAGAGTATTGCCTGATTGCGCGACGCTTGATTGGCGGTAAGGAACGCGATCGCTTAGAGCAGAGTGCCAAAATGCAATTCTACCTCGATTCGGGTAACGAAACTCTAATTGCAGAAGCTAAGGAGTGGGCGGCTACCAATCCTGGGTGTCTACCGTTTTCGTTGGAGTTGGAGAGCGAAAAATTTTGGGAAAGATGAGGGACATAAGGCGATAAGATGCTTGGTATTTCAGACTTTAACTGCACAAAAAGAGGTGATTCACAAGATATAGCAGCTTAATTGAATAGGTCGCTTGGTTTATTATGTTTAAAAAGCGGTTCATAATTACATCGGGTGATGCTCGTGTAGGTAAGTCTACAGCTTCTAGGCTCGTGCTAGAGTTGTACTTGAAGAATAAACTCAATGTGCGTGTTTTCTATCATGGGCATCGTAACAAATTGTCGATGTATCAAACAAAAGGCTTTGAGATAAACCATTTAGGATTCTCCAAGGGTGATTCTGATAGCTTATTACTCGACTTAGAGATGTTTCCAAAGATTGATGTGGTTTTGACTGATATGCCAGGTCAAAACCTGCGAGAATTCAAGTTTTTTGATAAAGATGTTTCCCTGATAGAAAATCTGAACTGTCTGGGATATCGTGTTACTTTCTTGCACCCGATATCACACCGTAAAGACTGTGTTGAAGATTATCTTCAGGATTTATATCAACATTTTGGTAGTCGAGTTGACTATGTTATTATCAAAAATCATTACTTTGGCAAGCAATTTCGATACTATGAAGGTAGTCAATTCCAAGCTGATATTAAAAAAATCAACGGCTTGGAACTACTTTTAGGTGAGTTATATAATGACTTTTATCAGTTGCTTGAGGATATTGGTTTACCTTATGCTTTACTAATTGAAGCTAACTCGCCTCTTAATACTATTCAGCGTTCGATAGTATTCAACTGGATGGAGAATTTTCATAACTCTATTGTGTCTAATGAGATAGCTTCTAATTATTTAGGGTTGAGTACGAACTGTGTAGAACTAGCTTCTGTAGGTGCAAATAAACAAAGTTCTTCCAATCTTGATGTAACTGAAGATATTGAATCTGAAAAATGGTAGGTATTTGCTTTACTAAATTAACAGTGAGATTTTAAATTGACTGTTTAAACAACCTATGACCAATATTGCAAAAGTTGTTGAAAAAGTTGTTGCAGAATATTCTGAAGAGAAAAAAGCAGAGGTTACTGATTGGATACTGAAATTGGGTGTTCGACCTGATGATCCCTTGTTTAACCTATACGCGGAACTGGGTACAACTCAGTTTGCATTGCAGCAGCTACCAGGTAGGCTTGACTCGCTTGTGGTGGGTTGGACGGACATGGTAGACGATAAGCTTAATAGTGCTTCTAAGGTGGCTATACAACAACAAAAAAGTGCGATCGCAGAAGCAGCTAAGGAACTAGTTAAGATGACTAAACAAGCTGGTGTGGCTATACCTCACTTAAATCTAAGTAATTGGCGATTAGCACAAGTGGCGGGGGTATTGGGTTTTGTACTGGCTTTAGGAACTGCAATTGGTGTTTTTACACACAAGACCATCGTTGGAAGTGTAACTTTTCAGAAGGCGGCTTCTGGATCTGCTATGTTACAACCCGAAGATAAAAAGCTTCTTGATTGGGCTAAATCTAATGAAGGTAAGATAGCGCGTAGTATTTATTTTAAAAACGCCGCTATCATTAAAACTTGCCGCCAGCAGAAGAAGTATTCAGGTGGTTGCATAATTGCGGTTGATTAATTTTCTAGGCAACCCAGCCTTTGTATCCCTTATTACTGGTTTTAGCTGTATCATTTTGACTTTTTTGATTGGTTTTGACTCTTGTGTGAGTTTCTTGAGTAACTTCTTCTTCAATTTTCATGTCAGCAAAGCTGAGGATTCCTAGACGCATTGCTTCGCGGATAGCGTTGAATCTATCTTTGACCCCTAGCTTGATAAATGAATTATGTAGATATGACCTAACTGTACCTTCGGAAACATACATGACATTAGCAATTTCATTATTTTTCATGCCTCCAGCAGCTAATTTAAGAACTGTTATTTCTTTATTAGATAAATCACTTAACAAATCTAGTGCATTTCTATTGGGTGTATCATTTGACCTAAGGTTATCAATCAGAATGCGATTAATAGTTGGGTCAATCCATGATTCATTATTATATGCAGCCATTACTGCTTCAATGAATCTTTCTCCTACTTCTTCTCTGATGTTATTTTTACAGTAGTAGCAGTCTGCGCCATTACTAATTGCTGCGTTAATGGTATGTATCTCGGCTGCTATTTGCAGTCATAACCACTATTTTAATTGATGTGTGTTTGTATTTAATTAAACTTATTACATCAGTGCCAATGATATCAGGTAAATCAATATTTATAACTACGATATCTGGCTTTTGTTGGTCAACAGTTTTTATTCCTTCTTTTCCGGATTTAGCAAGGACACATACCTGGATTTTACCAGTTTCAGATAGGATCGCTGCTGCGCCAACTCTAGATACAGCGTATTGCAGGTTTATGAGGTACAGTAACAACAGTTTGTAAACCAGTTT
>JAVRCF010000187.1:0-2629 GCA_034530935.1 Aulosira sp. DedQUE10
AGAAAACGCTTGCATTACGTCTTGATAAGCCTTTCACGTTAAGTTGACACCAATGAGCACTGCTGTGCCCTCTGAATGATTTATCTGTCGCAAACATTGTTTGAATCGGTATAAGTTATAGCGTTTCCTAGTAAGGGTGAAGTACAAAATTATCGGCACGGCAGTTGCTTCTCCCTTGGCGCTAGCCTCTCCCTTTGGGAGAAGGGGAGACGCTGTTCGCGTTCAAGTCTCTTAACCCGCCCAACGCACTGCCTTGTTTATCTGTCTTGAAAAGTTTTGCGCCCCTGTTACCTGGACGCGCAACGCCAGTTGACGGCAGTTGCTTCTCCTGTCGGAGACGCTGCGCGTAGCTTGCTGCTCTAGTAGGGGTACAAGCCGGGAAACCCGTCCAACGCACTGGCTCAACTTTTCGCTGCGTTTATCCTCTTCCATCGGCGGTTAATTTTTTATTGCTGTACCTCACCAGTATGGGAAGCGCTATATCACCAAAATAAGTGGTTGAGGAAATTACACAATAACTTTGGCCCAGTTGGTTCTTGATAATCTGTTGGTAAAAGAGCCAACATTTCATTTTGCAATGTCAACATAACTTGATCCACTTGTTGACGCTTGGGCATGGTAGTTTGAGAAAAGTGTAATGGCTTACCAAATCTAATAGTTAGCTTTTTCCCCAGATAAAGATCATGAGTGCCAATCAGCGCTACTGGTACAATTGGAACTCCAGATTTTAAAGCGTAATTTACAGTTCCTCGCTTCAAAGGAACGTGCAATTTACCCTCAGTTTCTCCCAACCGTCCTTCAGGAAATAGAACTATCCCATCACCACGAGCCAAAATTGCCAGCACAATGCGATCAATTTGTCGTAGTGTGGGGATATCTGTGCCTTTAGGAACGTTCTGTTCAATCGCTGTAGCTAATTCCACAAGGTCTTTTCGTCCGGCTTTCGCCTCTGCAATCACCGCAAATTCTTCTTTCCACATCCTTTCCAAAGGAATTACACCGCCAGCAAAGCCTAAAATGAAGCGTTTCCACCACTTGTTATAAAGGGTACGAGCATCACCCAAAATATAGTAGTAAGGTTGGGTAGGGATTTCGCTAAGTAAAAGAAAGGGATCAATATGGTGAAGATGGTTGACAGCTAGGATTGCTGGTTGTTGAGGAATCCGTTCTAAGTATTCTACCTGGACTTGGAAAAAAGCATGAATGAGCGATCGCAAGACAAAACAACGCACCGCACCGCTAACTCTCGGTTCAGGATGCTGGGAAGTCATTGCTGTTAACTGTTGCAGAGTTTCTCCAATCCTCTGACGCACAGCCGGATCAACAGCCGCAGCCAAACCCTCTTGCACCCGTTTGATGGTTGCAGCATTTAAGGGTGGTAAACTGGGTAATTGTGTTTGATTTTCTGAGAGATAGGTTTTTACTGTTGCAGGTGTCTGGGAAGTTTCTTCCTCAGTGTAGTTTTGAGCCACAAAGTCACTAGAATTATTGTTAATAATACCCTCGTTGAATTCGTAAATAAATCTTAGTTCTTGCTGGGCAATTATTAACCAATCTCTGGTTAGAAAATGAGAAAGATAATTGTGACAGATAAATTCTCAGTTTCCAGACACAGCAAGGGATTTATAATCTAAAATCCAAAATCCAAAATTTAAATTTTAAATGATTTCTCACAGCGAAGGTACTTTTAAAGGTATAGGAGAGCTTGACCTGTATTACCAAAGCTGGTATCCAGAAGGTAAATTACGGGCAATTTTAGTAATTGTGCATGGATTAGGAGCGCATAGTAGTAGATTTGGAAATATTATTGAGCAACTAATACCTCAACAATATGCTGTCTATAGCTTTGATATGCGTGGTAATGGACGTTCCCCAGGACAGCAAGGTCATATTAATAGTTGGGCCGAGTTTCGTGAAGATCTGAGAGCTTTCATCAAGTTAATTCAGACTCAGCAGCCAGGATGCCCACTTTTTATTATGGGTCAAAGTTTAGGTGCAGTCGTTGTCTTAGACTATATTTTGCACTATCCCAAAGAAGCATCTACAATGCAAGGTGCGATCGCATTAGCACCTGCTTTGGGAGTAGGAGTGTCAAAATTCCGCCTACTTTTAGGTAAGCTACTCTCCCGCACCTGGCCACAGTTTACCCTCAGTACTGGTCTTGATCTAACTTCTGCTTCACGGGATGAAAAGATTTTAGCTGCTTACGCCCAAGATCCCCTGCGCCATACCCTAGGGACTGCTCGTTTAGCTACAGAGTATTTGGCTACTGTAAATTGGATTTATACTCATGCTGATGAGTGGCAATTACCACTACTCATTCTCCACGGTACAGACGACAGGGTAGCTTTGCCAGAAGGAAGTGAGATATTTTACCAGTTAGTCCCAGGCCAAGATAAGCGGCGAATTGTTTATCCAGGAGCCTATCATGAGTTGCACAATGACCTCAATTACAAAGAGGTAATAGCAGATTTAGAAGATTGGCTAGAGCAACATGGGGGCCTCTGGGGCGAAGAGGCGAAGGGGTAATGGGGGCTGCGAACTCAATACAGCTCAGTTTAAGAAAATCAATCGACAACAAAGCCAAAAAACTAGTTACTCAACAAAAAACAGAAGACTAATTTTGGAG